>CAYGWX010000054.1:0-15396 GCA_964353855.1 uncultured bacterium
TAATCCTCAACTTCCACAACCCTGTTTTAGTCCAGTTTAACGGGGGCCAGTCCGATATCCTTACTCAAGACCAACTCAAACCACTAAGAGTAGCAATCTCAAACCCTAATAACTTGCTTTCAATAAATACTCTTCATGCGTACGTGCATAATAAAAACATTTCGCCTAAACCTAACGATTTGAAACTAACATGGGATAACATGCAGCTTGTTATCGAAAAGATATGGGAATGATAATACATAGACACTGGTGAGGAGATACTGCAAAAATGGGTTACACAACTTCACCATTGCGGTACCCCGGGGGTAAGACCAGGCTGGCCAATTTCATTAAGCTTGTGTACAATAGGAATGATTTGTGCGGAGGACACTATGTAGAACCTTATGCTGGGGGTGCAGGTATAGCTTGGAGTCTTCTATTCCATGATGTTGTAGCTCACGTTCATATTAACGACTTGAGTAAACCGGTTTATGCTTTTTGGGGTTCGGTGTTTCGAGATACTCAAAATTTGTGTCGACTGATTCAGGACACCCCTGTTACCATGGAAAACTGGTTTCACCAAAAATCAATACAAGAAAACCCAGTGCAGCACACCAACCTTGAGCTTGGATTCTCCACCTTCTTTTTAAACCGTACTAATCGCTCAGGAATTATTCGAGGTGGAGTAATCGGCGGAAAAAATCAAGAGGGTAAATGGACGCTTTCGGCAAGATATAATAAATCCGCGCTTATAGAAAGAATAGAGAGAATAGCGAGATACAAAAGCAGTGTAACCCTCTATAACCAAGATGCGGCGGCTTTCATAATTAAGGTTTTACCTGAAATACCATTTAGGTCTCTTGTTTATCTTGACCCCCCCTATTATACAAAAGGGCCGGGACTCTACGAGAACTACTACAAACATGAAGATCATGTCTCCATCGCCAAACTAGCAACGAAACGCATTAAACAACGATGGATCGTCTCTTATGACAATATGCCAGAGGTGCGAAAATTATATAAAGGCCTTAGGAAACTAATTTATAAATTAAGCTATAGCGCTGCTGATCGTTACAGGGGAGCCGAAGTGATGTTTTTCAGCGATAAGTTAAAAGTTCCGACTGTGGAAGACCCAACAAGAGCGATCCAATTTAAAAATTGAAAATCAATCACAAAATCTACCTCGGTGACTCCCGCACCATGCGGGAGGTCCCGGCCTCCTCCGTCCACCTCATCCTCACCTCCCCGCCCTACTGGCAACTCAAGGACTACGGAAACGGAAACCAGATCGGGTTCAACCACACCTACGAGGAGTACATCAACCACCTCAACCTCGTCTGGAGCGAGGCCGGACGGGTCCTCCACCCCGGCTGCCGGCTCTGCGTCAACATCGGAGACCAGTTCGCCCGAGCCGTGTACTACGGCCGCTACAAGGTCATCCCCATCCGCACCGAGATCATCAAGTTCTGCGAACACATCGGCTTCGACTACCTCGGGGCCGTGATCTGGCAGAAAGTCACCACCTGCCACACCACCGGCGGGGCCACGGTCATGGGCTCCTTCCCCTATCCCCGGAACGGCATCCTCAAACTCGACTACGAGTTCATCCTCATCTTCAAGAAATACGGCACATCGCCAAAAGCCACCCCGGAGCAGAAGGAACGCTCCAGGCTCACCCAAGAGGAATGGAACACCTACTTCGCGGGACATTGGAACTTCCCGGGCGAAAAACAGGACGGGCACCTCGCCATGTTCCCGGAGGAGCTTCCCAAGCGCCTGATCAAGATGTTCAGCTTCACGGGCGACACCGTCCTGGACCCCTTCCTCGGAAGCGGGACAACCACGCTCGCGGCCAAACACCTGAACAGAAACTCCATTGGATACGAGATCAACAAGGACTTCCTGCCCGTGATCAAGAGCAAGCTCGGCCTGAGCCCTGATAAATCTAAATCAGGACTCCACGAGGAAGGCTTTGAAATCATCAAACAGGACTCCTTGAAAGTTGACTTCCAAGAGGCCATCCGGAAACTGCCCTATATCTTCAAAGATCCGATCAAGGTAGACAAGAAGGTAGACCCCAAAAAACTGACCTTCGGGTCCAAGATAGACAACACTCACAGCCCCCAGAGAGAGACCTATTACACGGTCAAGGAAGTCCTGACCCCGGAGCTCCTCGTCCTGAACAACGGCCTCGTGATAAGACTTTTGGGCGTGAAGGAAAGGCCTGAGGCCAACGGCCGGGCGATCCAGTTCCTGAAAGAGAAAACTAAGGGGCAGAGGGTGTATTTGAAGTTCGACGCCCAAAAGCACGACGAGCACGACAACCTGCTCTGCTACCTCTACCTGTGGAACAAGACCTTCCTCAACGCGCACCTAGTCAAACAAGGATTGGTGGACGTGGATACGAAGCAGGAATATAAATACAAATCCAAGTTCCTGCAGGAAAGGAGGGCTGGCTGATGCCCCAGGAGTGGGCGGCGGGGAAAGCGGGCAGGAACTTGAAGTTCAAGCGCGAGGCGCTTTTGAACTACGGCATGAACCGCTGGGGTCTGAACAAAGCCGCCAGCGTCGGCCCCACCTCGGAGCTGATCCGGGCGTGCTCCCCCAGGGCATTCAAGGAGTGGGAGGAATACTATTTCAGCCACGCCACCCAGAAGAAGAAGGCCGGGATCAGGATCACGAAAGGATACCTCACCGACCTGGGCCGGAAACTGTACGTCAAGCTCTCCGAGGTCGTGCAAAAAGAGCTGGAGTCCGTCGCCGAAGAGGAATGCATCGAATACGCCTATAACCTGGTCCTGAACCGGACCTACGAAGGGTACCTCGGGGAGATCCAAACCATCTACGGACAGCTGCAAAAAGCCCTCGGCGTGGAAATCCAGCAGGCCCCGGACGAGTGGGACCGGCTGTACAACGTGGATTTTTACCTCGAAGTCGGCGGGAAACAGGTCGGCCTTCAGATCAAGCCCGTGACTTTCAAACACGGGATGGAGGACTACAAGTGGCGGGAGATGCAGGAGAGGACCCACCAGAAATTCACCCAAAGGTTCGGGGGCCGCGTGTTCCTCGTGTACTCGGTCAAGGCCGGGAACAAGAAGACGATCATGAACGCAGAGGTGATCGAAGAGATCCGGAGGGAGATCAACGCCCTGAGAAAGAAGTAAGTTTGGCTGTTCCCGCCCGCCCCTTTCGACGAACCCCACCCTTAATCCCTCCCCAGCCGGGGAGGGAAGACCGTTTGCAGGGGGTATCTTTATCCCAGGGATAAATCCCTGGGCTATTAACATGGTGCCCCTCAGGGGCTCACATTGAAAAAGGGCGCACAACCGTGCGCCCCTACCACCATCCCCCGCCCTTTATAAACAACCAGCAGGCAGAAAGCAGTAGGCAGTAGGCAGACAAGATAGGGGAGAACGGCGAAGATGAAGATTAGGAGTAAAGACGCTGGATTCCGGATCATCCTGAGTTAAGCCCAGGACAGGCGTCCGGAATGACGACCCGAAAAACGAGATTGCCGCGGTCGCTCCGCTCCCTCGCAATGACCCCGACAGCAAAAACCCAGGATTTCCGCTTGACTTTCAGGCCCGCTTTTTTATAGAATGCTTAAGATGAACAAGAACATTCCAGATCCACACCCCCAGGCCGTGCCCGGCTTGAGACCCCATTGGATAGCCCTGCTGCTCATCACGCTGGCCTGCCTGGGCACATGCCTCTGGTTCACGCTCGGCGAGTGGCAGGCCGAAGGGGGACAGTTAGGCGCCCCCCTGGACGACGCCTGGATCCACTTCCGGTTCGCCGAGAACCTGGCCATGGGGCACGGGTTCTCCTACAACCAGGGAGTCCCGGCTCCGGGGTCCACAAGCCCGCTGTGGGTCCTGCTGCTGACGCTTCTCTATCCGCTCACCCATGAGTTCCTGATCACCTCCAAAATCCTCGGGGTCCTGTTTGAGATCCTGGCCTGTTACCTCATTTATTTATTCGCTCTGCGCCTCGAGGCCAGCCGCATCCCGGCCCTGGCGGCCTCCCTGCTGACGATCCTCATCGGACGGATGACCTGGGGCACTCTCTCGGGAATGGAAGTCACCCTGTTCGCCTTCCTCTCGCTCCTGGGGATTTTCCTCTACCAGGAATCGAAAGGCAAGCCGAACTACACGCTCGTCTCAGCGTTTGTGCTCGGGCTGGCGACCCAGGCTCGCCCGGAAGGGTATCTCTTGTTCGCGTTTTTCCTGCTGGATCAGGTCGTGGAAGGGATCCAGCGGGGAAGGGGAAACCGAAAAGAATGGACCAAGCTGGTCGGAACCTTGAGTCTGGAGATCCTGCTCTACTTTCTGGTCTCCCTGCCCTATGTCCTGTTCTCGTTAAAAACCACGGGACGTCCCCTGCCCGCGACCTACTATGCTAAAAAAGGGTTGGGGATCGTTACCGGAATCCAGTCCTGGGAATATCTCCGAGAGATTATCACCTTTTGGTTCGTCAAGGACAACCGCCTGCTGGTCTGGCTTCTGCCCTTTGGGCTGATCCGCTTCTTCCGGAAGAGGTGGATGGACCGGGGAAGGCTTTTGGGCATCTGGTTCGCGGGGTTCTTTTTGATCTCGGCGCGAGTGACCCCCAACCTCTCCAACATGGCGAGGTACATCGTTCCCCTGGCGCCAATCTTCGCCCTCCTGGGAGCCCTTGGGGCCATCGAGATCGCGGGCTGGTTGCGGAAGATCAAGCTGGATTTCGCCCTTCCCAGGCCCGGCATCAGTTTCTGGACCGCCCTGATCCTGGCAGTGGCCCTCTGGCAGGGGGGGGTAAGCCAAGCCTTCTGGAGGCCTCTGTATGTGATGAACGTGGACAACATCAACCGGATGCAGGTCGCCATGGGAAAGTGGGCGAGGGAGAACCTGCCTCCCGGAAGCCTGATCGCCCTGAACGACGTGGGGGCGATCATCTACTTTTCGAACCTGAAGTGCTTAGACACGGTCGGGCTGACCTCGCCGGAGCTCCTGCCGTATCTCAAGGAATACGCCCTTAAGCCGGGAGGATACCGTCGAGGCATCTGGCAGTTCCTTAAGGAGCGGCGACCGGACTACTTGATCATCTTCCCGGAGTGGTATCCGGAATTCCCCCAGAGCCCGGTCCTGGAGCCGGTCCACAAGATCGAATATCCCAATAACACCGGCGGGGGAGACGTGATGGTGGTCTACAAGATGCATTGGGAACGGGAGGAGACTTATCGTCTTTACCCTTGAAAAGACATAGATAAATCAGGTAAAATTAAGGTATTCCCCGCCCTCTGGTGCGCCTTTACGGAACGGTTCCTCAGAGGGCGATTGCCCGCTTCTTCTTTCGATATAGGGAGGAATCATGAAAGCCAAGCCGGTAGTAGGGATCATCGTAGGCAGCGAATCCGACCGGGAGACGATGAGCGAGGTCGTTAAAATCCTGGATGGGTTCCAGATCCCCCATGAGTTCGTAGTGGCCTCGGCGCACCGCCAGCCCAAGCGGGTGCGGGAGTATGGCGAGACCGCTGAGGGACGAGGGCTCAAGGTGATCATCGGAGGGGCCGGGATGTCCGCGCACCTGCCCGGAGTGGTGGCCAGCCTGACCACGCTGCCGGTGATCGGCGTCCCGCTCGCGGGTTCGGCCCTGGCCGGGCTGGACGCCCTGTTCTCGATCAGCCAGATGCCGGGAGGGGTGCCGGTGGCCTGCATGGCCATCGGCAAAGCCGGGGCCAAAAACGCCGGGATCCTGGCAGCGCAGATCCTTGGGCTCGGGGATAAGCGGATCGCCCGAAGGGTGAAGGAATACAAGAAGAAGCTGGCGAAGAAATAAGGAGGTCCCGATCAAAGGGATCGGGATTTTGCTTCGTTCAATAGAAAGAAAAACGTGACCTTAGAGCAGAGAAAGAAATTCACGGCCGGGCTGTCCGTGGCTTCCAACGCCATCCTGGTGCTGGGAAAGCTCATCATCGGGTTCTGGATCAACTCGGTCTCGGTGATCAGCGAGGCCGTGCATTCGGGGATAGACCTGGTGGCCTCGATCATCGCCCTGTTCGCGGTGCGGGAGGCGAGCAAGCCCGCAGATCATCAACACCCCTTCGGACACGGCAAGGCCGAGGCCATCTCCGGGGCTTTCGAGGGGATGCTCATCTTCGTGGCCATCGTGATCATCCTGTACGAGGCGATAAAAAAGATCCTGCACGGAGCCGAGGTCGTTCGGGTGGACTGGGGGCTCCTGATCATGGGCGTCTCGGCGGTGATGAACACCCTGGTCTCCTGGCAGCTCTACCGGGTAGCCAAGAAGACGGACTCCCTGGCCCTGGAAGCGGACGCGGTCCACCTCTCCACGGACGTGTTCACCTCCCTGGGCGTATTCGGCGGGCTCCTCCTCATTCGAATCACCGGCCTTCACATCCTGGACCCTCTGATCGCTCTGGGCGTAGCGGTGGTGATCGGTCACGCCGCCTACGACATCATCAAACGGTCGGTCAGAGACCTGATGGATGAGCGCGTCCCGGAGGACGAACTGGCGGCTATCGAGGGCGTTCTGGTCGAACACACCAGGCAGTTTGGCGGATTCCATGACCTGCGCTCGAGGAAGTCGGGATCAAGCCGGGAGGCTGACCTGCACCTCGTGCTCTGCCGGCACACGCACTTGGAGGAAGCGCACGCGGTCACGGACCACCTGGAGGAGGAGCTGCGAAAGAAGATTCCCAAGGCCCACATCACGATCCACATGGAGCCCTGCGACCGGGACTGCCTGGAATACCAAAACCGCTGCGACATCGAAAGGGAGAAACTTGAGGCTCATCTTTCTGGGGACGCCGAGATTCGCGCTGCCAAGCCTCAGAGCTTTGAATGAGTCCGGGTACCGGCCCTCAGCTATCGTGACCCGGCCCGACAAACCCAAAGGGCGGGGACTCAGGCTTGAGCCCCCGCCGATTGCGTCCCTGGCCCGGGAGCTGGGGATCGAGGTCTGGCAGCCCTCCTCCCCAAAGGAAGAAGGGTTCTTCGAGAAGCTCCGATCCCTCGATCCCGACCTCTTGGTGGTCGTGGCCTACGGCCATATCCTCAGGAAAGACCTTCTGGATCTTCCGAGGATGGGGTGCGTGAACCTGCACGCTTCGCTCCTGCCGAAGTACCGCGGGGCGGCGCCCATAAACTGGGCGGTCATCCGGGGAGAACAGCAGACCGGGGTCACCTCGATGTTCATGAACGAAAGGATGGATGAGGGGGACATCCTCCTGCAAGAGGAAACCGGGATCGGCGGGGAGGAGACCGCCGGGGAGCTCGCCGAGAGGCTGGCCGAGATCGGGGCCCTGCTCCTGGTCGAGACGGTAAGACTGTTGGAGTCGGGGAAGGCGGTGCGGCATCCCCAGGAGGGCTCGCAGGCCAGCTACGCGCCGAAGCTTTCCCCGGAGATACGCCAGATAGAATGGGCCAAGACTGCGAGGGAGATCCTGAATCTCATCCGGGGATTGGCGCCGGAACCAGGAGCCGTCACCCTATTCAGAGGAAGTCCCCTGAAAGTCCTGAAAGCCCAGGTGCTTCCGGGGGTTCTGGTGGACTCCACTCCGGGAACGGTCCAGGAAACGCGGAAAGGACAGGGACCGGTCATCGGCACCGGGGGGGAAGCGCTTTTGTTATCCCGCGTCCAGCCCGGGGGAAAGCGGGAAATGGATGGAGGAGCATTTCTGAACGGATACCGGGTCGGGCAGGGAGAACGGCTTGAAGGGGGCGGGTAAAAGGAACCCGCGAAGAGAGGCTTTCCGGATTCTTTGCCGGGTGGAAGAGGAGGAGAGCTACGCGGACATTCTCCTCGAAAAAGCCTTGGAGGGTCCGTGGGACGAGCGCGACAAGCGGCTTTTGGTGGGGCTGGTCAATGGGACGGTCCGGTGGCAGGGAAAGCTGGATTATGTCCTGGAGCAAACCGTTCAGGGAGGGCTGAAGCGGGTAGAGCCCCGGTCCCGAAACCTGCTGCGGCTGGGGGCCTACCAGCTTCTTTTTACGCAGAAACTGCCGGCCTATGCGGTCGTGAACGAGACGGTGGAACTGGCCAAAACCACGGGCCTCAGAACGAGCACCTTGACAAATGCGGTGCTTCGTGCTATCATTAAACGTTTTAAACAGTTACAGTGGCCTTCGGAGGAAGAGGAACCAGCCCGCTTTCTGGCCGTTACCGAGTCTCATCCGGAATGGCTGGTCAAGCGCTGGATCACCTCCTTCGGATACGAAAAAGCCAAAGCTCTATGTCAGAGGAATAACCTTCCGGCCAAGGTCGTTCTCAGGGCAAACCTCCTGAGGACGACCCGAGAGGGCCTCCGGAAAGGTCTTGAAGGTGAGGGGCTTGAAGTCACAAAGGGGACCTGGTGCGAGGAGAGCTTGATCCTCGAGCGGGGCTCCCCGGCACACAGCGAAAGCTTCCGGGAAGGGCTCTTTCAGGTCCAAGACGAGGCCTCCACCCTGGTCGGAAAGCTGGTCGACCCCCAATCCGGGGAACGGGTCATTGACCTTTGCGCCGCCCCGGGAGGGAAAGCGACCCACCTCGCGGAAATGATGGAAGACAAGGGGACCGTACTGGCCTGCGACCTCCATCCCCGAAGGCTGGCCACCGTGAGAGAGAACGCCCAAAGACTGGGGCACCATTGCATCGTTCCAATTGCCACGGACGGGCGAACGATAGCCCTAAAGGCGAAATCCGACCGCATCCTTGTGGATGCGCCATGCTCAGGCACAGGAGTCCTGAGAAGGCGGGTGGACCTGCGCTGGAAGCTCAGGAAGGATCAAATCTCCGTTCTGGCCAGGTTGCAGGGAGAACTTCTGGATTCCGCGAGCGAGCTCTTGGCCCCGGGGGGGATCCTGGTCTACAGCACCTGCACCCTGGAGCCCGAGGAGAACCAAGAGGCGGCGAGGCATTTTCTGGAAAGGCATGAGGAGTACGAGATAGAAAGGGCAGAGTCTTTTGTCCCCAAGGGCCTGGTTGAGGCTGAAGGATGGATGAAGACGCATCCCGAAAAACACGGGGTGGACGGCGGATTCGCCGTCCGTCTCAAGAAACGTAAGCACTGATTCAGAGGAGGAGGACGATGTACATCGAGCACGGCAACAAGATCATCCTCATTTCCGTGATCGCCTCCCTGGCTACAGCCGTCGTGGTGGGGGTCATTTTCTGGTTCCTGACCACGAACACCGAGATCCCGGACGTCACCGGGAAGACCTCGGAGCTGGCCAAGGCGATCTTCGAGGCCAAGGGACTCCGGGTCTATCAGGAGGACGCGGTCTTCGACCTGGCGATCCCGGAGGGCTGTGTGGTCAAGCAGGATCGCGTCCCGGGAGAGAGGGTGAGGAAGGGCACGCTGGTCAAGATCATCCTCTCCAAGGGGCCGGAGCAGATTCTGGTGCCGTACCTCATCAAAGTTCCCCTGCCCGAGGCTCAGGCGCAATTGGAGAAGATGGGGCTTAAAATGGGGAGGGTGACGACCACGGCCTCAGACTCCGTTTCCACGGACTGCGTAGTCTCGACGTTCCCAACCCAGAATACGGCGGTCCCGCGGGGTTCGAACGTGGACGTCGTGGTCTCGGGCGGGGCCGTTGAGGTCGTCATGCCCAAGGTGACCGGAATGGGCCTTTCGCGCGCCAGGGAAGCGTTAGAAAAGTTGGAACTGAAGGTGAATGTTCGCTATGCCACCAGCGAGGACATGGACCCCGGGATCGTGATCCGGCAGAACCCGGAAGCAAACGGTAAAGCCAAGAAGGGCGATACGGTGGATCTCTGGGTGACCTACGAGGAGGAGTAGTTTCGGTGGCCGAGCGGGCCAGGCGCAGAGGACCCCTGCAATTTCTTCTACTTCTCTTGGGGGGGGCGATCGTGGCCTTCGGAACGGGCTTCGGGCTGTTCTATTTCGTGGTCCTTCCCCTCGGAGTGGGCCGGAGCCCGAATCTGGAGGTCCCGGACGTGACCGGGAGGAGCCTGGCCCAGGCCCAGGCCGTTCTGAAGGAGAAAGAGATCGCCTACGCCGTCAAGGAGCAGCGCTACGACGCGGTTTGGCCCGAGGGGTTCGTGGTAAGCCAGAGCCCGCCTCCCAAGCACTTCCTGAGACCGAACCAAATCATCGAGCTGGTGGTGAGCAAGGGGACAGAGAAGATCACGGTCCCGTCCCTGGTCGGGCTGCCCTCGTCGCAGGCCCGGACGCTCCTGGAGAAGTCCGGGCTCCGGTCCGTCCCGCGGGGGACGATCTACTCCGACAGCGTGCCCAAAGACTGTGTGGAAGCCCAGGATCCTCCACCAACGACCGTAGTGGATCAGGGAAGCGCGGTCTCGCTGGTGATCAGCCTGGGCCCGAAAGAGCCCAAACAGACCATTCCGGACCTGGCCGGGAAAACTTTCGAGGAGGCCAAAGAGCTCCTTACGACCCAGGGCCTGGTCTTAGGTGAGGTCGTGAAAATTCCCTCGGACAGCCTGGGCGCAGGGTTGGTCCTGATGCAGGCCCCGCAGCCTGGATTCCAGGTGGCCGTCGGAGACACGGTGAAATTAGGTGTGACAGAGAAACGATGAAGAAGACCACGACCTCCTTGTTCAAAGTTGCCCAGACCCAGTTGGAAATGGCGGCCAAGGCCCTGAAGCTGGACGCCAACATTCTGGAGATGCTGAAGTATCCCAAGCGGACCCTCAAAGTCAATATCCCGGTGGAGATGGACGACGGGCGGATCCAGATGTTCGAGGGCTACCGCGTGCAGTACAACGACATGCGTGGGCCCTGCAAGGGAGGGGTACGCTACCATCCCGACGTCTCGGAGGACGAGGTCACGGCCCTGGCCGCCTGGATGACCTGGAAGTGTGCGGTGCTCGCCATCCCCTACGGCGGGGCCAAGGGCGGGATCGTCTGCGACCCGACCCAGATGTCCCAGAACGAACTGCAGAGACTCACCCGGCGATACACGGCCACGATCATGCCCCTCCTGGGTCCGAACCTGGACATCCCGGCCCCGGACGTGTACACCGGGACCAAGGAGATGGCCTGGATCATGGACACCTACAGCGTGTTCAAGGGCTATTCCGAGCCCGGGTCCGTGACCGGAAAGTCGCTCTCCATCGGGGGCTCGATGGGGCGGCGGGAGGCCACCGGACGGGGCGTGTCCCTCGCGGTAAGGGAGATGGCCGGGAAGCTCAAGCTGTCCCTCAAGGGCCTCCGGATCGCGGTGCAGGGCTTCGGGAACGTCGGCTCGGTCACCGCGGATCTCCTGTTCCGAATGGGCTGCAGCATCGTGGCGGCCTCGGACGTAACCGGCGGGGTGTACGACCCTTCCGGCCTGGACGTGCCCGCGCTCATGGCCCACGCGGGAAAGCACCGGGTGATCAAGGGGTTCGCGGCCAAGGAGATGATCACCAACCAGGAGCTTCTGACCCTGCCGGTGGACGTGCTCATCCCCGCGGCC
This sequence comes from uncultured bacterium, assembly GCA_964353855.1. GTDB lineage: Bacteria > Edwardsbacteria > CAYGWX01 > CAYGWX01 > CAYGWX01 > CAYGWX01. Next base: position 11,400 of record CAYGWX010000054.1, read on the forward strand.
TTAGAGCGGCAGATCACCGGAGAGAACGCGCACCTCGTGAAGGCGAAGTTCGTGGCCGAGGCCGCGAACGGCCCCACGACCCTGGAGGCCGACGAGGCCCTGGAGAAAAGAAAGATCCCGGTCCTCCCCGACATTCTAACCAACGCCGGGGGCGTCGTCGTGTCCTACTTCGAATGGGTCCAGGCCCGAAACGCGTATTTCTGGAGCGAGAAGGAGGTCAACGACAAGTTAGAGGGCATGATGGTCAAGGCCTTCAACGATGTATGGACGATGGCCGAGAAACACAAGGTGAGCCTGCGGGTGGCGGCTTACATGCTGGCCGTGTCGCGCGTGGCCGAGGCCTTCCGGGAGCGGGAGCTGTTCCCTTAAGCGGGAGCGGAGCTCCGGGAACGGGAGACGGGCTTCCGGGAGAGAGATACGGAGCTCCGGGAGCGGGAGACGGAGTTCCGGAACGGGGAGACGGACTTCCGGGAACGGAGGAGGGAGCTCCGGGACGGGAAGACGGACTTCCGGGACCGCAAGACGGAACTCCGGGAAGAGAATCCGGAAGGCCGTGGATATCAGGCTTAAGTCTTTATACGATAATATGTTATTCGCACGCGAGAGCTCTTTCGGCAGGGGCGAGCCACGAACGTCCGGGGGCCGGGGGGGCAGGGGGCCCCGAAAGTCCGAGGGCAGGCCGGGGGAGGAGCCGTGATCCGGATTGCGCCCTCGATCCTGTCCGCGGACTACACGAAGTTGGCCGAGGAGATCCGTTCGGTGGAGGAGGGAGGGGCCGACCTGCTTCATCTGGACGTGATGGACGGGCATTTCGTGCCCAATCTGACCTTCGGTCCCATCCTGGTGGAAGCCGTGAACCGGCTCACCGATCTGCCTCTGGACGTGCATCTGATGATGCTCAAGCCCGAACGCTACCTCAAGCAGTTTCGCGAGGCGGGCGCGGACTACCTCACGGTACATGTGGAGGTGTGCGGACACGAGCCGGACGTGTTTCGACAGATCCGGGCCCTGGGCGCGAAGGCGGGAGTGGCCATCAACCCGGAGACCCCGGGGGAAGCCCTGGATCCGGTCGTGGCCCTGGTGGACATGGTCCTGTTCATGACCGTGCACCCGGGGTTCGGGGGCCAGGAGTTCATCCCGGACGTGCTCCTCAAGATGAAGAAATTCACCGAGCGCTACCGCCCCCGATCTATCGGGGACCTCCTGATCGAGGTGGACGGGGGTATCCAGCGCCACACAGCCTATCATGCGGTCCAAGCCGGGGCCGAGATCTTAGTGGCCGGATCGGCGATCTTCAAGGCCGAAGACCGGGCTGACGAGATCACTGCCCTCCGCACCTTCGGCGAGGTCGGTTCGCTTCCCACCGGGGAATGCTGGGACGAGGGATAGCTTTAGATGTTTGACGCCCTGTCCGAAAAGTTCCAGTCCTTGTTTCATAAGCTCCGGGGATACGGAAGGCTCTCCGAGAAGAACGTGGAGGAGGCCTGCGCCCAGGTGCGCAGGGCGCTCCTGGAGGCGGATGTCCATTACAAAGTGGCCAAGGACGTCGTGGCCAGGGTTCAGGCCAAGGCCTTGGGCCAGGAGGTCCTGACCAGCCTGACCCCGGGGCAGGTCTTTACCAAGATCGTGTACGATGAACTCATAGAGCTCCTGGGAGGCTCCTCCCCTGAGATCGCGCTCTCCGGAAATCCCGCGGTGGTCATGGTCGTAGGACTGCAGGGTTCCGGGAAGACAACGGCCTGCGCGAAGCTGGCGAGGCTGCTTCACAAGAAAGGACGAAAGCCGGTGCTTGTGGCCGCGGACGTGTACCGTCCGGCGGCCGTGGAGCAGCTCAGGATCCTGGCCGGCCAGGCGGGGGCAGGGTTCTTTTTCCAGGAGGGAGCCAATCCCTTAGCCATCGCCCGGGCCGGCATGGAAGAGGCGGCGGCGAGAGGGGACGACCTCGTGATCGTGGATACGGCCGGACGCCTGCACATCGACGAGCCGATGATGCAGGAGCTGGTCGAGATCAAGGACTCGCTCCGGCCTTCGGAAACCCTGCTCGTGGCCGACGGTATGACCGGGCAGGATGCGGTGAACCTCGCCAAGGAGTTCGATTCCCGCTTGAGCGTGGACGGGGTGATTCTCACCAAGATGGATGGGGATGCCCGGGGCGGGGCCGCGCTTTCCATCCGGGCGATCACCGGCAAGCCCATTAAATTTCTGGGCGTCGGCGAGAAGCTGGAAGCCCTGGAGCCGTTTCGGCCAGAGCGGATGGCCTCGCGCATCCTGGGTATGGGCGACGTCGTCTCCCTGGTGGAGAAGGCCCAGGAGGCCTTCGATGTCAAGCAGGCCGAGACGATGGAGGAAAAGCTTCGCAGGAAAACCTTCTCCTTCGAGGACTTCCTGGTTCAGCTGCGGGGTTTGAAGAAGATGGGACCCCTGGAGGAGATCCTGGGATTGCTTCCGGGCATGGGACAGCTCAAAGGGATGAAGGTGGATGAGGGTGAGTTGGTTCACATCGAGGCCATCATCCAGTCCATGAGCAAGGCGGAACGCGTCAATCCCCGCCTCATCGACGGGTCGCGGCGGCGGCGGATTGCCAGGGGCAGCGGGACCACGGTCCCGCAGGTGAACAAACTGCTTCGCGATTTCGAGATGATGAAGAAAATGGTCCAAAACATGACCAAGGGCCGCCTTCCCAAGATGGTCGGAATCCGATAACTTGGGGACGACGCCTTTTGTAGATCCAACATCGGGACATTAATAACCAACAGAGAGGGGTGAGACAGAAGACTCATGGTGGTCATTCGTTTGCGCAGAGAGGGAACGACCAAGCGGCCGACCTATCGGTTGGTGGTGACGGATTCAAGGAACCCGAGGGACGGGAGGTTCATCGAGGTCGTGGGGCACTATAACCCCCGGTCCAATCCCCCGAGCATCGTCCTCAAGGAGGAGGCCATCCTGTCTTGGATGGGGAAGGGGGCCAAACCTTCGAATACAGTGGTGAAGCTTTTAAAGAAGCAAGGTATGTACCGGAAATGGCTGGGGCAGATCCTGCCCCCGCCCAGGCCCAAGGAGGCCAAGGCTCCGGTTAAGCGGGAGGAGGCCAAGCCGGCGAAGAAGCCAGAGGCCAAAGCCAAGCCGAAGGCGAAGAAGGCGGCGAAGAAGTAAATGGCTGAAGAGCCGTCGCCCGGGGAGCGGATCATCATCGGGCAGGTCTTGCAGCCGAGCGGGATCCGGGGCGAGGTGAAGGTCAGGTCCCTGACGGATTTCCCGGAGCGCTTCCATAGCCTGAGGAGGGTGTTCCTGGTGGAGAAGGAAGAACCCGGGATGCCTCGGTGCCTGGAGGTGGAATCGGCCCGTGAGCAGGGCGGGAACTGGGTCCTGAAATTCGCGGGGGTGGATGACCGGAGCGCTGCGGAGGCTCTGGCCGGGGCGACCCTGGAGGTGGAGGCCGGGGAGGCGGCTCCTTTGCCGCAGGGTAAATATTACGTTTTCGACATCGTGGGCCTGGAGGTGGTCACGGATCGGGAAAGGTCCGTGGGACGGGTCAAGGAGGTCATGAGGCTTCCGCCCCACGATGTGTACGTGGTGGAAGATTCGCAAGGAAGGGAAACGATGGTCCCGGCGGTGGAGGCGATCGTGACCCGGATCGACCTGGCCGCAAGGCAGATGGTGATCCGGCCCCCGGAGGGACTGTTCCCCGATGATGCGGATTGACATCCTGACCATCTTCCCGGAGATGTTTTCCGGGCCCATCCAGGAGAGCATCCTGCGGATTGCGCAGGAGAGGGGTCTGGTCGAGATACGGGTCTCCAACCTCCGCGACTACACCACGGACCGGCACCAGGTCACGGACGACTACCAGTACGGGGGCGGGGCGGGGATGGTGATGAAGCCCGAGCCCTGGTTCCGGGCCGTGCGGGCGCTCTCCCAGGGAAGCAAGCCCAAGGTCATCCTGCTCTCGCCTCAGGGAAGGCGGTTCGACCAGAAGACAGCCAACGAACTCGCGCAA
>CAYGWX010000054.1:15496-16906 GCA_964353855.1 uncultured bacterium
GCTCTCGCCTCAGGGAAGGCGGTTCGACCAGAAGACAGCCAACGAACTCGCGCAAAAAGAACACCTTCTCTTTCTGTGCGGGCGGTATAAGGACGTGGACGAGCGGGTTCGGCTGAATTTGGCTGACGAGGAACTGTCCATCGGGGATTACATCCTCTCCGGCGGGGAGCTGGCCGCGATGGTGGTGATGGACAGCGTGGTGCGTCTCCTGCCCGGCGTGCTGTCGGACATGGATTCCGCGCTGGGGGATTCCTTTCAGAGCGGACTGCTGGATCATCCGCATTATACCCGGCCTCCGGAGTTCGAAAAATGGAACGTGCCCGAGATCCTTCTCTCCGGAAACCACGAGGCGGTCAGGCGCTGGCGGCGGAAGGAGGCCCTGCGCCGGACGCTGGAGCGGAGGCCGGAGCTGCTGGAATCGCAGGAGAAGACCGAGGAAGATGAAACCCTGTTACGCGAATTAAGCAAGGAACGGGAAGGGGGTGTCAAAGGATGAACATTCAAGACCTGGTCAAGCCTGAGAAGAGGAAATTCCCCAGCTTTGCCCCGGGCGATACGGTCAAGGTGCAGGTGCAGGTCGTGGAAGGGGAGAAGAAACGGCTTCAGGCTTTCCAGGGCATCGTGATCCAACGCAACGGCTCCGGGATGGGGACGAGCTTTACGGTGCGCAAGGTCTCGGGCGGGGTCGGCGTGGAACGGATTTTCCCGCTCTACTCGCCGATGCTCTCCAAGATCACCGTGGTCAAGCGGGGCCGGGTGCGGAGGGCCAAACTCTTCTACCTGAGGGAGAGGAAGGGCAAGAGTGCGCGGATCGCGGAGAAGCGCGAGGCAGTCATGGTCGCGGCCAAGGCCACCGAGGACCTCAAGCCTGCCGAGGAGCCGAAGGCTCCCTGAGCTGGCAGCTTTCGAGGAGGCCCTCTGGAAGAAGGTCCCGGGCCCGGTAGCCGGCGTGGACGAGGCCGGGAGAGGACCCCTGGCCGGCCCGGTCGTAGCCGCGGCAGTGGTGCTTCATCGGGACGACATAGAGGGACTGGCCGGCCTGGACGATTCCAAGAGGCTAACACCAGCCCAGCGTGACCGTCTTTACGACGCGATTCAGGCCTGCGCCCAAGCCGTAGGGGTCGGTATCGTCCCGCCGGAGCGGATCGACGAGGTCAACATCCTGGAGGCCACGTTTGAAGCCATGAAGGTGGCGGTCCGGACGCTCGGAGTCCTCCCCAGCCAGATCTGGGTGGATGGGGATCGGATTCCGAGTTTTGCCTGTCCGGCCTTCCCGCTGGTGGGCGGGGACCGGAAGAGCCTGTCCATCGCCGCGGCTTCGGTGATCGCCAAGGTGACCCGGGACCGGTTGATGCGGGAAGCCGAGGTCCTCTATCCCGGTTACGGGTTCGCCCGGCACAAGGGATACGG
>CAYGWX010000055.1:0-16303 GCA_964353855.1 uncultured bacterium
TGAATTTACTAAAACAAACGTTTCATTTAGGTGGCTAGAATACGACTTTACCCATCCTATTTCTCGTAAGTCCTGTAAGGTGGCCCATCTTATGATGAAAAGGCATAACCAGAGGGTCATTTTTACCCTCGTAATCTGTTTCACATTCGGAGGCTTAGACCTCTACCCATGCTAAACCCAGAGGAACCTAATTTCATTACTCCGTGTAGCGTCATTGAACAGGCCTGCTTTTTCGTGGTTTTCCTACCCTAATAAACAAAGGGGCCTGAGGTAAAATACCTCAGGCCCCTCTCGGTCTCTTGGGAGTAATTTTAACCCGTCATTTCTCCAACCGGAAAACGATGGGCATAGAAACCCACACCCGGACGGATTTATCGCGCTGCTTGGCCGGGGTGAACTTGAACTTCTTCGCTCCATCCACGGCCGCCTCGTCTAACGCCTGGTTCCCGGAGGAACGGGCCACCCGGGTCTGCATCACGCCGCCATCGAGATCCAGAAGGATTTGCACGATCACGGTCCCCTCGATCCCGGCCTGTTTGGCGATTGCCGGATATTCCGGATGGGGGGTTTCCAGTGGGGCGGGCGGGGTGTCGTAAGCCACGAACTCATTGAACCTCGGGACCAGGTCTTCGGGCCGGGTGATGACGACCGAATCCCCTCCCGTGGCGTTGGAAGTGGAAGTGGTGCTCATAGCCAATTCGGTCTGCGTCGCCGTGGCCTCGGTCGTCGCCTCTTCCGTGGGAACCGGGACCGGAACCCCCATCGAAGGCGGCGCGGCCGCCGTAGCAAGAGCCACGCTCGGGGCTACCTGCTGATTGGTCAGCGAGGGCGGAGGACCCAACTCGGCGTAGGGCACGATCGTGATATTGATCTTCTTCTGGGGCTTATGCGCCGCCAGGAACCCCCCGAACTTGAACAGCCCCAGGATTGAAAAGCAGAGCACTACCGAGATGCCCAGGGCGATCTTAAGGTTGCGGATCGAAGCCTCTTTGACCGGGGCCGTGGCCAGCGGGGCAAACTGTGTGTCGTCATAGGCAAGAGTGTCCGTCATCGTTATTTCCTCCTTTCAGGCTTCGCAGCTCGCGTTTCTATCGTCCTTTCCGTCACCACATCTTATACCTGTCTGAGGAAGCATTTATTCCCTTAGTCCAAATCTATCGGACCCTTCCACCCGCAGGCTTTCCTTTGCCCCCGGCAGCCTTCTTGGCCTCTTCTTCTGCTTTGAGAGCCTCCGCAAGCGAGGTGATCGAGAAGCGCTGAATCTTGGCCTGTTGGATTTCGTCCATGGCGTCCACCACTCGTTGATAAACACAGGAGTCGCCCACCTCCACGAGGATGACCAGTTTGGAGGCGTCCTCGATCTGCCGGGTCAGGGAGGTGTCGTTGGGTTGTGCCTCCCATCGCTGGAGTACAGTCAGGGCTTCCGGTTTGAGTTTCCCCTCCCCTACACGGCGGGTGATGTTGGCTTTTCGCTGATCTTTGAGAACCTCACCCAGGCTATCCACAATGACCGGCTGGTCGGGATATTCTCCTACGTGCCAAACCATGTCTCCGTCGTTCATGAGCTTCAACGTGAGAACGTTGTCCTGGGACACCTTAACGTTGGGCGCATTGGCCTCAGGAAGCGTGATCTCCATGGCCTGGGGCTGGCGAAAAACAGTTGTGCACATGAAGAAGATCAAAAGGAGAAAACCGATGTCCACCATCGGGGTCATGTCCAGACGAATGCCGATCCGCCGCTTGACACGAACCCTCATGCCGGGGATTTTCTTTCGAGGTGCTTTTGTTCCTCCACCGCCGCCATCGAGTGCACCCATTTATTCACCCTCCTTTGCCCGTCTGGTGGCCTCGACATTGGTCACCAGGCTGAACCGGGTGTTGTTCGTCCTCTGCAACACATGCATCACTTCCAGCATCCGACCGGAGTAAATCGCCGAGTCGGCCTTGACCACCACCGCCATCTGCGGGCTTTTGGAGCGGGCCCAGATCAGCCATTGGTCCAGCTGTCCCAGGGGAATCGGTGTTTCGATGGCCGCTCCGATGCTGTCTTCCTTGGTCGTGGGGATCCCTTTGGTCTTGGAGTAGGCACCTAACTTCAGGTAGATGGTGTCGGCCCGGCTGATCTTGATCATGAGCACCTTCTCCACAGGGACCTTGAAGGGTGACCGGGAGTGGGGCAAGTCAACCACGATCTTCTCCGGCTCCCGGGCGTTGTAGGTGCACATGAAGAAGATGACCAGGAGAAAGGCGATGTCCACCATTGGGGTCATGTCCAGCCGGATACCCAACCTGCGCTTTTTATGGCCTGCCATGTCTAAGCTCCTTATGTAGGACTTTCTCTCCTACTGCTTCAGGCTGGTGAGCATTTGGACCATCTCGTAGCTGGCTTCGTCGGTCTGGTAGTTCATTTGGTCCACTTTGTTCTGGAAGTAGTTGTTGGCCACGATCCCCCCGATGCCGTTCAAAAGGCCGCCGGCGGTGTTGATCAAAGCCTCGGAGATCCCCACGGCCAGCTGCACGGCATCCGGCGCTCCGGCATGAGCCATGGCCTGGAAGGACCGGATCATCCCGATGGTCGTCCCTAAGAGGCCCACCATTGTGGCGACGGAGGCGATGGTCGTGAGAACGACGAGGTTCCGCTCGAGGAGAGGCGCCTCCAGCATGTTGGCCTCCTCGATAGCCCGCTGGGTCTCAGCGATGCGCTTGTCCATGGTGAGCCTCTCTTGGGCCGTCTGCATAAAACGCTCCAGGCCGGCGCGCAGGATGTTGGCCGTGGCCCCGCCCTGGTTGTTGCAGGTCGAGATCGCGCCCATCAGGTCGCCGCTGCGGAGCTGCTCGCGGAACTCCCTCATAAAGGACTGCACGGAGGCACGGCCGCGGGACCGCTTTAGGGTGAAGAGCCGCTCGATGGTGTATGTCACCAGCAGGATCAGAAGCAGGATGAGGGCGATGACCAAGGGGCCCCCGGCGCGGATGAAATCCGGGAGGGTGAAGAAAATCATCGCGGAGATGATCAACCCGACCAGGTAAAGGAATAGGGTGACCAGGGCCAGACGCTTGGTGAAGGCCATGGCGATCCCCAGGCCGAGGGCCAAGGCGATCGGCACAACGTACATGACCAGGACCTTCACGGCCATGGGAAGCGTGGAGAAAAATTGGGTCATGGGGCGTTACCTCCTAACGAAAAAAGTTAAAAACGGTCCGGGGCTTACGGTTCATCGCACACCACGGTCTTTGATATCTTTTAGGATCTTGTCCCATTCTTGGTTCTTTGGATCGGCTTTCTGACCGGCCTCTACGGTGGCCCGGGCTTTCTGATAAAGGCTCTTGTCCTTGTTCTTGATGTCTCCCATATAGAGGTAGAGTCGGGCCAGGGCGATGTAGGATTGGACGAAATCCGGCTTGACCTTGATGCCGGTCTCCAAGTCCTCTGCCGCTTTTTCGTATTCCTTCTTTCCGTAAGCCCGAGCAAAGGCCCGCCAGTAGAATCCCCGGACCTTGTTCGGCTCGAGTTTGATGACTTCGCTGAAGGCGGCCTCGGCCTCGTCGTGTTTCTTGAGGCCGTAGTCAGCCATTCCCAGGTGAAACCATGCGTCGGCGTTCTTGGAATCCAAGGTTACGGCCTTGGTCAGGGCCTCTCGGGCTTTTCCTTCTAGGAAAGACGCTTTCACCGAATCCGTTTTCACGACGGCGTCGGACTGGGCCTGAAAACAGCGCCCGATCTTGTCCCATTTGTCGGCCGTCGGGTTGAGGGCGACCGCCTTTTCAAGGGCGGCAAGCGCCCCTGTGAAGTCGCGGATGTCCAGGAGAAGTGTCCCAAGGAGGTCCCAAATGGTGTCGTTTCCCGGAACCAGGGACGTGGCCCGACGGGCGGCCTCAGCTCCCTTCGCTTTGGAGACGGAATCTCCACGCATCTGGTATACTTTGGCCAATTGATAAAAACCAGTTCCATCTTTTGGACGCAGCCTCGTGTAGGCTTCCATTTCCGCAATGGCCTCTGTGGATTTCAGGGGTCGTCCTTGTTTATCCTGGAAGTAATTGATAAAAGCGTTGGCCAATTCGAGGTGGGCTTCCGGGTATTGGGGATCGGCTTTAACAGCTCGTTTGAATTCTTCATAGGCCTCATTATACTTCCTTTGCCGATCAAAGCACTTCCCTTTCCCCAAATGGGCTGGCGCGAAGTCGGGGTTGTTTTTGAGGAGGGCGTCGTATTTTTGAATCGCCTGGTCATACTGACCTGTTTCCCGTAAACAGTTGGCCAATCCCACCTGGGCCATGAAATTATTGGGGTCCAGTTTCAAAACGCTTTCATACTGGGCCTTCGCGTCCTCAATCGAACCCCGTTCCAGGAAGGTCTGGGCCAAATCCAGGCCGGTCTGTACGGGCTCGTATTTCCTTCTCTGGGCCTCAGCAAGGGACAAGCTGGCCTCCTCCCAGAAACCGGCCTCGCCATAGGCCTTGCCCAATTTTGCCAAGCTTTCCCCAGTGTTCTTTTTAATACCTTCCACCACCGGGCGTAGGGAAGGATCGAGGGTTCCCTTTCCCAGGAAAGCCTGGGCCAAACCCGTCTGAGCATCTAAGAGGCTCCCATCTAACTTCAGAGCCTCCTTAAAGTTGTTTATGGCAGGGTCCCAGCGGGCGGATTTCAGGTCAGCCTGTCCCTGTTTGATCATATCCTTTGCGGACTGCCCCCATCCTGCCGAGGCAACCACCAATAGTATAACTGCGAAAAAGACGAATCCTTTGGGTTTGATCATGGAATCCTCTTAGTTTCTACACCTTGAAAGATGCATAATCTGTTCCAAATGTAAACGCTTACTTGGTCTCTTTAAAACTTTTAAGGTAGCATAAGAAGTTGGGAGGTTAAAAACTCGCCCAGAGCTGGGCCGCCGTCTTCGCAACCCTAATGAATGGTTCAGGATACAAACCGATGACGAGGGTAAAGACAAGGCACACCAGCATGATCGAGCTGAGTACGGTATAGCGCTGAGCCGGAAAGGAGAACTCGGTTTTAACGATGTACATCTGGCGGACCACATTGAAATAGTAAAATATTGAGACAAGACTGTTCAAAACTCCGACAACTGCCAACCAGAGGTAGCCGGATTGAATGGCACCTGCGAACACCATGAATTTACCTATGAATCCTCCGGTCGGAGGCAGCCCGGCAAGGGACCAGAGGAAAAGGAGCATAGCCAAGGCCACGCCCGGAGCCCGATGGGAAAGTCCGGCATAGTCCTTGATCTCGTCGGAGTCCAAGGTATTGGACACGATGATCACCACCACAAAGGCGCCGATATTCATGAACAAATAAGCCAGAAGATAGAGCAGCACCCCGGATAGTCCGATTCCCGAGGAAACCACGAACCCGATGAGGATATATCCGGCCTGAGCAATCGAGGAATAGGCCAGCATCCGCTTGATGTTGGTCTGGCTCAGGGCCACGAGGTTGCCCACGGTCATGGTCAGGGCGGAAAGCACTGCCACAACCATGACCCAGTCCATTCGGAGGGATACGAAGGCGGTGAGGTAGACGCGGATCAGGACCGCGAACCCCGCGGCCTTGGGCCCCACGGAAAGGAACCCCGTGATCGGGGTCGGCGCCCCCTCATAGGTGTCCGGGCACCACATATGGAAAGGCACCATCGCGATCTTGAACCCGAACCCGACCAGAACGAAAAGCATGGCCAGAAGGGCCAAAGGAGGCCGTCCCGCAAATCCTAAGCTCTGGCTGATGACCGCAAGATTCGTGCTCCCGGTCAGGCCGTAGAGATAGCTCATTCCGAAAAGCAGTGTGCCCGAGGCTACAGCCCCCAGTAGGAAATACTTCATTGCTGCCTCGCCGGACTTGGGGTCGGTCTTGGTGATCCCGACCAGGGCGTAGCAGGAGAGCGCCAGAAGCTCCAGGGAGATGTAGATGGACAGAAGGTCCGTGCTCGCCGAGAGTGCCATGATCCCAAAGCAGGCGAACAGCAGCAGGGAATAATATTCTCCGGCGTAAAGACTGGGAAGTCTCCTGAACTCGATGGAGGACAGGATGACGATCCCGGTCGTGACGCAGGCCAGGATTTTGAAAAACAGGGCGAATCCGTCCACGGAGTACATGCCGGAGAACAGGGTCGTGTTGATTCCCTGAAGTCGGAGGGAAAGAACGCAGGCTATAGCTAAGCCCAAGACGGAAAGCCAGGCGGTCACAGCCTTCCTCCGGGTCGTCAGGTCCAGAAGCAGGACTACAATCGCAGTTAGCAAAACCGCTAGCTCAGGCGCGATGAGTGAAAAGTTAACCGTCATCCGAAACCCCTTTTTGCCGAATGGAGCGAGCTCCTGGATCGTCCCGCACAAAACCGCCTTTTTCTGCCCGCTCAGGACGGGGGGATGGCGTGAAGTAGGCGTGAAGTAGGCGTGAAGTAGGCGGAAACCCTTTCCGGATATCAGAGCTTTTTCGGCCCTCACCCTCTCGAAGGACGATCACGGATTTTCGCCGTAACCCCTGGATGCAGGGCTTCTTTTCGCTGACCACCCGAGTTTGCAGGTTAGGATTTTGTGACATGAAAAGAAATAACATACGTTTTGGTTTGCTTGACTACCCCCCGACCAGGTGCAGGATGTTTTCGGTAGCCGCATTAAAGAGGTCGAGCATGGGCTTGGGCCAAACTCCGAACAGGACCATCAGGACGACCATTGGAGCCAGCATGATTATTTCGCGTGCGTTCATGTCCGTTAGGGACTCCCACCGGGGATTCAACTTACCCAGGAGGACGCGCTGGATCATCCAGAGCATGAAGGCCGCGGTGATGACAATGCCCAGGGTGGAGACCATCGTCACAGTCCGGAAGAACATCGGATTCAGGACCGTGCTGGGCTTGAACGCCCCCAGGAAGCACATGAACTCGGAAACGAACCCGGCCAATCCGGGCAGGCCCATGGATGCAAACGAGGCCACAGACAGAACCCCGGCATAAACCGGAACCTTGGAACCCAGACCTCCGAAGTCGTCCAGGCCGCGGGTATGGCTACGGTCGTACAGGACGCCCACCAACATAAATAAACTGCCGGTGATGATCCCGTGGTTCCAAATCTCGAAGACTGCCCCGTTGAACCCGGTCAGGGTCAAGGCTGAAAGCCCCAGAAGGCAGTAGCCCATGTGGTTCACCGAGGAATAGGCGATCATCTTCTTGAAGTCGGTCTGGGCCATGGAAACGAAAGCCCCGTAGACGATATTGATGGTCGCGATGATAGCCAGGTAAGGCGCAAACCAGCGGGCCGCCTCGGGAAAGATCGGATAGGAGACCCTGAGGATCCCGTAAAGGCCCATCTTCAACAGCACCCCGGCCAGGATGACGCTGATCGCGGTTGGCGCTTCCACGTGGGCGTCCGGCAACCAAGTATGGAACGGGAAGGCTGGGACCTTGATGGCAAACCCGATATAGAACGCCAGGAACACCCAATTTACGCCCCAGAGATAGAACCTTGGATCATTGGGATGCATCTTCGTAAGTTCAAGAATATTAAAGGTATGCGGCGATGAAGTAAAGTAAAGGGCCAGGATGCCTAAGAGCATGAGCACACTGCCGGCCAGGGTGTACAGGAAGAACTTGATGGCCGCATATTCCCTGCGCGAACCGCCCCAGATGCCGATCAGAAAATACATTGGAACCAAAACAACCTCCCAGAACATATAGAACAGGAACAGGTCCAGGGAGATGAACACCCCGGTCATCGCGGTTTCCAGGAGGAGGTACAGGCTGAAATACTCTTTCCAGCGGTGGGTGATGTTGAACGAGGTGATCACGGCCAGAAATGCAATAACCGTGGTCAGTATGACCATCGTCATCGAGAGCCCGTCTACCCCCACGAAATAGTTGATCCCCAGAGAAGGAATCCAGGAGCGAAGTTCTACGAACTGGAACTCCGCCGTGGCCGCGTTGAACTGCCGGAGGGCCAGCAGGGAAACGACCAGCGCTATCCCGCTGGCCACCAGGGCGGTCCATTTGATGGCCCGCTCGGCCTTCTTGGGATAGAACAGGATAAGGACCCCGCCAAGGAACGGAATGAACGTAATCCAGGAAAGAATGGCATTCATGTCAGATTATCCCCCTAAGAACAATTTAGCCAGCACCAGGATCACCACCCCGAACAAAAGCACCAGAGCATAGTTCTGAACGAGCCCGGTCTGGACCTTCCGGCCCACCTGCCCTAAGGCCATGAAGAAAGCCCCGGAGAGGTTCACCAGGCCGTCCACGATATAAATGTCGAACAGGCGCTTGATTTTCGAGATCAGGACAGCCACCCAGGCCACGCCGTTCACCCCTCCGTCCACGCCCCGCAGGTCGATCCAGGCCAGAACCCTGGACAGGCCCAGGACCGGATGCACTACCCCAGCCTGATAGACTTCGTCAAAGTACCATTTATTCAGCAGGAACCGGTAAGCCCCCGGCGCAGCCTTGATCAACTTCCGTGGGTCCCAGGTCTGCCGGTAGTAGAGGAGCCAGGCCAGGAAGATCCCGACCACCCCGCCCAGGATGGAAAGGGCCATGACCATCCCGCTTGGCTCCCCCCCACCCTCCTCGAAGTGGACGAAATGATGAAACCCGTTTCCCATGAGGGGCGAGCCGGGGAGCCCGGCGAAAACTGCCATGAATCCGAGCAGGGCTAGTGGGAGGGTCATCACCCAGGGGGATTCGTGAATGGGATGGTCCCCTCGGTATTTTCCCGTGAAGGTGATGAAGAACAGCCGGAACATATAGAACGCCGTCATGCACGCCGTCAAGAGTCCGACCACTAAAATGACCGTATGGCCGGTTCGTAAGGCCTCCAGAAAGATCTCGTCCTTGCTCCAGAAACCGGCCAAGGGGGGCACTCCCGCAATCGACAGGCAGGCCAGAAGGAAGGTCCATCCCGTGATCGGCATCTTCTTGAATAGCCCGCCCATCTGACGGATGTCGTTGATGTGGGCTGTATGGATCACGCTTCCGGCCCCCAGGAACAACAGGGCCTTGAAGAAGGCGTGCGTGAACAAGTGGAAGATCCCGGCAGTATATCCTCCCACCCCCAAGGCCGTCATCATGAAGCCCAGCTGGCTGATTGTGGAGTACGCTAAGATCCGCTTGATATCGTTCTGCACCAGCGCGATGCTGGCCGCCAGAAACGCCGTGATGATCCCGATCGTGGCTACGACCTCGAGGGCCGCCGGTGAAAGGGCGAACAGCGGAAACGACCGAGCCACAAGGTAGACCCCGGCGGCGACCATCGTGGCGGCATGGATCAAAGCCGAGACCGGTGTTGGCCCTTCCATCGCGTCGGGAAGCCAAACGTGGAGGGGAAATTGCGCTGACTTGCCAACGGCCCCGCAGAAGAGGAGAAGGCTGGCCACCGTAATGAGTCCCACGCTCATCTCCCCTGCCTCGGCGAAGTGGAAGACCTCCTTGAAGCCGAGGGAGCCCACGTTCGCAAGGAGAACCAGGATGCCAATGAACATCCCGATGTCCCCGAGCTTTGTGGTGATGAAGGCTTTCTTGCCAGCATTGGCGGCCTCCTTCTTCTCGAACCAGAACCCGATCAGCAAATAAGAGGTCAGCCCGACCAACTCCCAGCACACGAACAGAAGCGCGTAAGAGTTAGCCAGGACCAGCCCGAGCATCGCCGCCGAAAAGAGCGAGAGATAGGCGTAGAACCGGCTGTAGCGGATATCCCCTTGCATGTAGCCCACGGAGTAGATGTGCACCATTAAACTCACCGAGGTCACCACGAAAAGCATCACCGCGGCCAGTTCGTCAATCAGCAGGCCGACCCCGAGGCGCATCTCCCCTGCCAGGGGGACCCAGAGGAGCGAGGCATCCAGCCGTTCCCCTCCGAAGACTCGGAAAAGAATGCCCAAGGAGTAAAGGAATCCGAAGCCGATCGCCAGAATGGAGATATAGGCCGAGGCCCCCTTAAGCCGCTTGCCAAAGAAGATATTGATGGCGAACGTCCCCAGCGGGACGATGGGAATGAGCCAGGCGGAGCTCAGCATTTCACCATTTCATCAGGTTGATGGCTTCCGGGTCCAGTGTATTCCGGGTGCGATAGATGGAGAGTACGATGGCCAGGCCGATGACGGCCTCGCCCGCAGCCACCGCGATCACGAACAGGGCGAAGACCTGTCCGGAGAGGACCTGGGGCGTGATGAACTTGGAGAAGGCCACCAGATTCAGGTTCGCGGAGTTCATGACGAGTTCGATGGACATCAATATTCCGATGGCGTTTCTCCGGGTCAGGATGCCGTAGAGCCCGATCCCAAAGAGCAGCAACGACACCGTAAGGTAGTGGTAAAGAGTGATCATCCTCCCGCCTTTTTGCGGATGACCTCGTCTTTGGCTGCGATCACGATTGCCCCGACCAGAGCCACCAACAGGAGGACCGAGACGACCTCGAAGGGCCAAAGGTACTGGGTCATGAGGAGCTTGCCCAGATAAGGGATCGCGGGATGAGTGACCTCCTCTGAACTGACCGGAAACCGCGTAGCCCTAAGGACGATGTTGATCAGTGCTCCCAGGATTAAGACAACGATCAGGCTGATGAAGCGTCCTTCGCTGGCCTGCCGCACGCCCTTATCCGTGAGCCGATGCGTGAGCATGATGCCGAACAAGATGAGGATCGTGATGGCCCCCACGTAGATCAGGACCTGGGCTACGCCAACGAACTCCGCCTCCAGGAGAACGAACAGGCCGGCCAGAGCGAAGAATGCCAGGATCAGAAACAGGGCGGAATGAAAGATGTTCCTCACTGTGACCACGAAGAGGGCCGCCGCCACGACCACGAAAGCAATCAGGTAGAAGGCCAGAGCCTGGGGGGTCATCCGAAGTTTGCCCCTCTTCCCTGGAAGGGTGAAGACAGGGTGAAGACAGGGTGGAAACAGGGTGAAGGCAGGGTGAAGGGCCCTCGTGCAACCTTCCTGGAGCCCTCCTGCATTCCTCGGAGTCCCTTCCTCTTCGTTGCCCTAGAGTTCACCGCCCTCCTCTCACTCCCCGGTCGTGGTCGCCACCGTGGCCGGGTAATATCCGTTTTTGTAAGCCACCTTTTGTCCCTCGGTCGAGGTCACATAGGTGATGAATCCCGAAGCAAGCTTCTCGGCTTCCCCCCGGTGGTAGAAGTAAAGGAACCTTTGAACCGGATAGGTGCGGAAATGAATGCCCTCCATATCCGGCTTCGAGAATTTGTCCTCTCCGGTCCGTTTCAAAGCCAGAGGCTTCACCGTATCATTAAGCCAGACCATGGGCACGATCCCGATCGCCCTTTTCTCCTTGGCTACGGTCTCCAGCACCTGCTGGGTGTTATTGACTTTATAGACATCCTTCGTGTAATTCTTTTCAACCAGGATCTCCTTCTTTACGAATTCGTAATCCCCGAAGTTCTCATTCCGGATGACCACCAGGATCGCTCCCCTCCCCTTCCCCACCTGCTTCCAGTCCTTGGCCTCGCCGGAAAGGACCCTGGTCAGGTTTTCCACGGTCATCTGCGTGTCTGGGTTCGCCGGGTTCAGTACAAAAGCCACGGCCTCGATGGCAAACTTGTAGGATACGGGCTTGATTTTATTGGCCAAGGCAAGGGAGTCCTCTTGGGCAGTGAATACGCGGGTTGTGACCGCCAATCGGGCTTCCTGATTGAATAGGGCCGCGATGGCCTCCCGGGTGCTCTTGGGCTCAACGGTGATGAAGGCCTTGGTATACAACTTCATGAACGTGTCGGCCTCGGCCTTGACCAGAGGATAAGTGCTCTCATCGCAGACCACGGAGATCTTTCCTGAGAGCACCGACTCCCCTTGCGGGGTGGGCGTGCATGATGACAAAAGTCCAAGGATCAATAAAGTAGAGGCCAGACATCCGATCAGTTCAGGCGACCTTTTCATTGGACTCCTCCTTCTTGAACTGGAAAAGAGAGTTTCGCCAGATGGCCTCCAGGGTCGGTTTATCCACCAAGAGCTGTTTGCGGTCGTACACGGAGTATTCGTAGTCCCTCACCCATACGATGGCGTCTTCCGGACAGGCCTCCACGCACAAACCACAGTAGCAGCACAGGCTCATCCCGATCTCAAAGACCTCCGAGCGACGCTTGCCCTCCTCGTCCTTCCTCTGGGTGACCGTGATGCAGGCCGAGGGACAGGCCTTGGCGCAAAGCTGGCAACCCGTACACTTCTCCTTGTTGGTCTCCCGATCCCGGGCCAGGGCCAGTCGTCCCCGGAAGGCCTCGAACATCTCCATTTTCTGTTTGGGATACTGGATCGTGATCGCGCGCCTCCCCAGATAGGGCACGGTGATCTTCATCCCCACAAACAAAGTCCAGAACCCTTTGATAATACCAGAGATATACGGCCACATCGCTCGATTATTTCCGGAGAACCATGACGAGGCTGGTTGCGAAAAGGTTCACGAAAGACAAGGGCACTAGGATCTTCCACCCGAAGTCCATCAGCTGGTCCACCCTCAGCCGAGGATAGGTCCAGCGGAAGACCATCAGAAGCCAGACGACGGCCATGGACTTGATCATGAAGCAGATGAACCCCAACAGGCCCGTGAACGGCTGCCAGCCCCCCAGAAAGAGCGTCGTGGCAATGGCCGCCACCAGGAACATGTTAGCGAATTCCGCCAGGAAAAACATCGCAAACTTCATCCCGCTGTATTCGGTGTTGAACCCGGCAACCAGCTCGGATTCGCCCTCGGGAAGGTCGAAAGGAGTCCGATTAACCTCAGCCGTGGCGGCAGTGACATAAATCAGGAAGCCCAAAATTTGAGGCAGCCAATACCACTGCCAGGGCCACTTTCCCTGGGCTTGCACGATGCCGTTCATGGAGAGCGTGCCGGAGAGCATGACCACTCCCAGGATGGAAAGCACCAGCGGCACCTCATAGCTGATGATCTGGGCCGCCGTGCGCATTCCGCCCAGGAGGGAGTATTTGTTGTTCGAGGACCACCCTCCCATCAGGATGGCGATGACCACCAGGGTAGTGATGGCAAAGATATAAAGAATGCCGATGTTCAGGTCCCGGACGATCCAGGTGGCGGAGAATGGGATGACTAAGTAAGCCATGATCGAAGGCACGAAGACCACGAACGGGGCCGTCAGAAACACGGCCTTGTCCACGTTCGTCGGGGTCAGGTCTTCTTTCATCAAGAGCTTGATGGCATCCGCGATGGTCTGAAGCCAACCATGCCATCCGGTCCACATCGGCCCGAATCGCTGTTGGATGTGCGCCGATACTTTTCTCTCCATCCAGATGAGGTATAGGACCACCAGGGCGATGAATATCGCCACTACGAATCCGGCTACGATCATGGCACCGAAGTCGAAAACGGGCCTGGGCAGCCCCCAGCGGATCAGGAGGCCCAGAAGAAAGGCGTAGATTCTGCCGATGAGGTTAGCGATCAACTTCCCCCAGCACGATATCAATGGAGCCGAGCGTGACGACCGCGTCGGCGATCAGATGGCCCTTGTGGTCGAGCATTTCCGGAAGGGCCGATACGTGAACAAAGCAGGAAGAGCGGCATTTGATCCGGTAGGGCTTGGTGGATCCATCGCTGACGATGTAGAATCCCAGTTCCCCTCTCGGACATTCCGTGCGGACGTAGACCTCGCCCTTCGGCGGACGGATGACCTTGGGCACCTTGGCCGTAATTTCGCCCGGAGGGATCTGGTCCAGGGCCTGTTCAACGATTTGAAGGGATTGCTCCATTTCCTTGAACCGGACCAGGTACCGGTCCCAGGCGTCGCCGCGCTCACCCACCGGCACCTCGAATTGAAGCTCCGGATAGACCGAATACGGTTCATCCTTGCGGAGGTCCCAGCGGATCCCCGAGCCGCGTAACACCGGCCCGCTCACGGCAAGGGCCAGCGCCGCGTTCTGAGATAGGTTTCCGATCCCCTTCATCCGTTTCTGAAAGATCACGTTTCCAGAGAGAAGCTCAGCATACTCCTTGAGCTTGGGTTTGAAATAGGTTACAAAGGCTTTGGCCTTTTCATGGAATCCTGCCGGAAGGTCCTTGCTCACCCCCCCGATGCGGTAGTAATTAACGGTCAACCTGGCCCCGCAGGTCATCTCAAACAGGTCCAGGATCCTCTCCCGCTCCCGTAGGCCGTAAAGAAACGGGGAGACCGCTCCGGTATCCCCACCCATGCAACCCCAGAAGACAAGATGACTGGCGATGCGCTGCAGCTCTCCGAAGATGACCCGCAGGTACTCCGCCCGCTTGGGCACTTCCACCTTCATCAGGGCTTCCACCGTTCGTGAGTAAGCCCAGTTATTGGTCATCGCGGCCACGTAATCCAGTCGGTCGGTGTAAGGCATGATTTGCGGGTAGGTACGGTTTTCGCAGATCTTCTCGAAATTGCGGTGCAGGAAACCGATGTCCGGAGTGACCGAGATGACTTGCTCCCCGTCCATCTTCAGGATGAGACGGAGCACCCCGTGGGTGGCCGGATGCTGGGGCCCCATGTTCACGAGGAATTCTTCGGTATGCAAGCGGTCTAAGACAGCGGTCTCCACGAGAGAACCCTACTTCGGTGGCATCGGGATGTAGGTTTCGTAGGTGAAATCCTTGCGCAGGGGATAGACCGCCGGCCAATCTTCGGGAAGAAGGATCCGGCGCAGGTCCGGATGGCCTTCAAACTTGACCCCCAGAAGGTCGAAGATCTCCCTTTCATGCCAGTTGAACCCGGCCCAGACCGGGGTCATGGAGGGGACCACGGGGTCGGCCCGGTTAGCGTAATATTTAAGGGTGATGTAATGCCTGTGGGTCAGGGAGAAAAGGTGATAGACCACCTCGATCTTGTTTTCTTGAGGATAGTCCACCCCGGAGGCGCAAAGCGGGACTTCGAAACGCAGGTGGGAATCATCCCGTAGGTACTCAGCAATCTCGCGGGCTTTCCCCGGAGAAAGTACGATCGTCGTCTCGGTTCCCGGCGGATTATCCTGCACCTCAAAGTTTCCGGCGAATTGATTCTTAAGACTTGCGAGGATGTCTTCCTTGGTCACTTTAGGCCTTGGGTTCCTCGGGCATCCTGGCATCAGAAGCCCACTCCTTGAGGTGTTGCTTTTTGATCTTCTCGCGGAGTTTCATGCAGCCCTCCAGGAGAGCTTCAGGCCGGGGTGGGCAGCCGGGAATATAGACATCCACCGGAATGATCTTGTCCACGCTCTGGACCACGGAATAGGAGTTGTAATGATAGGGCCCTCCGGCCGTAGCGCAGGACCCGACCGCGACGACATAGCGGGGTTCGGCCATTTGTTCGTAGAGCCGCTTGATCGCTGGGGCCATCTTGTGCGTGACCGTGCCCGTGACAAGCATCAGGTCGCACTGGCGGGGAGTGCCCCGGTAAAACATCCCGAGACGGTCCATGTCCCAGCGCGAGGCCGCTGTGGCCATCATCTCGATGGCACAACAGGCCAGGCCAAAGGTGAGATACCAGAGGGAGGACTCCCGCGACCAATTAAGGACCTTTTCCACCGTGGTTAGAAAGACGCCTCCGCCCGGAACCCGGCAGGTCACGTCAGGCAGTCTCTGAATCACACCCAACGCAGGAATCCTTTTCTCCAGGCATAGGCCAGGCCCACAACCAGGATACCGATGAAGATCATCATCTCCACGAATGCATACAAGCCCAACTGACGGTAGGCCACGGCCCAGGGATAAAGGAAGACCGTCTCCACGTCGAAGACCACAAAAACCAAAGCATAGATATAGTATTTTACATTGTACTGGACCCAGGCCGGTCCGAAAGCCGGCTCTCCGCATTCGTAGGTATCCAGCTTGACCGGATGCGGCCTCTTGGGTCTGAGGAGCCAACTTGCAAAAAAGGCCACTGAGACGAAGATCACACCCACAAGGAGGAAGGCGGCAACGTATGCGTAGTCGTGGAGCATGATTTGGTAACTTATGTTTCGAGTTTATTTATAGAAACCATCAATATTTAATGTTAACACAAGATTATCGTTGCTGTCAATCCCCCAATATCCCGGAAAGGCGCATGAAAAATCAATAATCGCACGATTTCCGATACCCAGAACCCCTAATATGGACCCCTTCCGCGGTTAAGAGAATAAACATGAAGGAAACATTATTTCAGGGGCGATCCCTTCATGGGCCACCCAAGCCCGAATTTTGGGAGACCATCAAACACACACCGTATCTCCGGAGGAGGCGGTTGAGTTAGTGAGATAGTAGAGAAGGTTGAACCAGTGGAAACGGCACGATTCCTGAACACCAGTTATCGAACATCGTTTCGGCCCCCGTTAGGACTGGACCTGAGGAAAGTTGTGGTATAATAGCCA
>CAYGWX010000056.1:0-16084 GCA_964353855.1 uncultured bacterium
ACGCAGCATGAAAATAGTAACATTCTGGGTGGTACATAGAATGGGGGCAGGTCAGCCCATGTCTTTCAGGACTTCTCCGAGCAAACGGCTTTGGGTGGCAGTCATCATAAATCTCACTCCTTTCTCAAACCCTCTATGAAGCAAAATTCGTGCCAATAACTTCTTAAAAACGACGTCACTTCATAACTGATTACAGGGCAATAAGTTCATTTATTCCATTCTTTATTCCGAATCCATGCAAATCCCTTATAAATGTATCAGTTATGATATTACCGAGGTGTTTGGATAACCCTCAAGAAGACATAATTCCTTTTGTTGTCTTTAATTTTTGTTTTGTTTATGTTATAATAAAACTTAATGTTTGAACCTATTAAAACTCTAATATTCCCCCAGAACACCGCGGGAACATCGCGGGAACATCGCGAGAATACCGCAAGAATACCGCGGGAATACCGTGAGAATACCATCAGAACACCGTCGGAACACCGTCGGAACACCGTCGGAAAGCCATGGGAAACCTTCCAGAGGAGTTCCGCCTGTTTTACCGGGAGAAACGGGGAGTTTATTATTTATCTTATTGCAGAATAGAGATTTATTATGTTTGGAAAGGTCTTTTCGCTTATCCAACTCACCCGGCCAGTTAATGTTCTCATCACCTTCCTCTCCGTTCTCGTAGCCACAGTCCTGGTTTCGGGGAACTGGGTATTCGCCCGGGTCTTTACGGCCTGCCTGTCTGCCGCGCTTGTAACCGGAGCAGGGAACGCCTTGAATGATTTCTACGATCGGAAGATTGACCGTATCAATAAACCCTTTCGACCCATCCCCTCCGCCCGACTCAAACCGAGGGAAGCAGTTATCATGGCCATCCTCCTTTTCATCATCTCCCTTTGTATTTCCTTCTTTCTGGGGATCCCCGAGTTCATCGTCGTATCCTCAGCCGTTATTCTCCTATGGGCTTATGCAGCAGTGCTAAAACAAGTGACCTTGGTGGGAAACCTTGTGGTTAGTTTTCTGGGAGGCCTGGCTTTTGTGTATGGCAGTTCCGTGATCTATGCAGCTGTAGCTGGTCTTATTCCTGCCCTATTCGCCTTCCTGTTTCATCTTGGGAGAGAGATCGTGAAAGATGTGGAGGACATGGAAGCAGACGCCGCCCAGGGGGCCAAGACCCTCCCGATTCGCATCGGTCTCCGCCCGGCCTTGATATGCGCGGCTGGGGTCTTCGGAATGCTGGCCGCTTTGACTCCCTTTCCTTTTACGTTCGGCCTATATCGCTGGCCCTACTTTCTTGTAGTATTCTGCGGAGTGGACCTTGTGCTTTTAGCCCTGATGGTCTGGCTCCTCATTGCTCCGAGTCCCCGTAACCTGCGCTCAGCCAGCGCTGTCCTCAAGGCAGACATGTTGGTTGGACTGCTTGCCATTTTCTTAGGACGATAAACGAACCCATGACACCTTTCCAGGCTATCCTCTTAGGCGTAGTACAGGGGCTTACCGAGTTTTTGCCCATCTCCAGCTCTGCCCATCTCGTGCTTGTTCCCTGGCTCTTCAGGTTTAAGGACCCGGGATTGACCTTTGATGCCGCTCTTCATCTCGGCACGCTCCTTGGGATCGTGGCCTTTCTCTGGCGCGACTGGTTAAAGCTCTTGGGATCTTTCTTCCAGAGCCTCAAGCGCTGGAATCTTGCCCGGGACCACAACCAGGCTTTGGTCTGGATGATTCTCCTCGGAACGATCCCCGGAGGCCTGGCCGGAGTGTTATTCGAAGATATCATCGAGCAAAAGTTGCGCGCCCCCTGGCTAATCGCCGTTCTGCTGATCGTTATGGGGATCATCCTTTGGATCGTAGACCGGGCATCGCGTAAGACGAAGGGCATCGAGCAAATCACTTGGTTCGAGGCCATCGGCATTGGACTGGCCCAGGTCCTGGCCCTGGCTCCGGGCGTTTCACGCTCGGGGATTACCATCACCGCGGGATTGATGGCCAGGTTTAAGCGGGAGGATGCGGCCCGGTTTTCCTTTCTCCTGGCTACACCCATCATCTTGGGCGCCGGGGTCTTCAAAGTCAGGCATCTGGTACACGGCTTTCCTCAGGGCGAGGCCCTGGCCTTTGTCCTAGGCGTTCTTTCCGCAGCCCTGGTGGGCTACTTCGCCGTTTGGTTTCTTCTGCGTTATCTGCAAAAGCATACTCTGACCCTTTTCGTCTGGTATCGCCTCCTGGCCGGGGTATTTATCCTTGGGATGTTCTTCCTGAGGGGAAAAAGTTGATTCCCCTTTCTGCGGTGATGATTGCGCAGGACGAAGGGGACCGGATCGCGAAGTCCTTGCAACGCCTGAGCTGGGCAGACGAGATCCTTCTTATTGACGGCGGAAGCCGGGATAGGACATCAGAGATCGCTCGAGAGTTCGGGGTTAGGGTCCTCCTTCACCCTTGGGAGGGTTTCTCCAGGCAGCGAACCTTCGCAATCTCTCAAGCCAAGAACGATTGGATCCTGATGGTGGATGCCGACGAAGTGGTAAATCTTGAGCTTGAACACGAGATCCGACGGCTTTTTCTGACAACTCCCGAGGCCAATGGCTTTTGGGTGCGCCGCAGGCCCTTCTTTTTCGGCAAAGAGGTTAGGCATTCGGGCTGGACACCCGATTATCAGCTTCGGCTCTTTGATCGCAAACACGCCGAGTTGGAGGATGCCCCCGTTCACGAAGGAATACGCGTTAACAGCCCCTTAGGAAAGCTTTCGTCTTGCTTAGAGCATTATACAGTTGAGTCTTTGACCGATTACCTCCGTAAGATGAACCGCTACACTACCCTGGATGCCGAGCGTCGTTTTGCATTAATGACCAAGCCGGTAGGATTTTTTAAGCTTGCCGGAAGCCCTCTTGGGGAGTTTCTCAAGGTTTATTGGGCGCGGGGTGGGTTTTTGGATGGCCGTCATGGCTTCCTCATCTCGGCCTACTCGGCCTTATACCGACTCCTCCTGTATGCCAAAATATGGCACCTCCAAAACCCTTCCCCAAAAGCCCATACGCCATGACCATCCTGCACCTCCCATCGCAGTTAGAGGTTACTATCACCGAAACGCATGTGGAGTCTCTTGTGGGAGAGCTCACCAAACGCGGGCATCGCTTCCTGGTAACCTCAGACATCGGACCCCGGAATTACCGCCAGGATCCTTTCGAGATTCGCCGGATCGGGATCTTCCCCGGCCTCACGCGGGCCGGCTTTATGCACAAGATTTTCGGGTATTACCACCGGTATCGAAGGATGACCGGAAGGTAGGATGCCCAAGATATCGGCCATCGTCATCACTTTGAACGAAGAAGGGAACCTCCCATCATGTCTTGAGAGCCTGACGTGGGTCGATGAAATCGTTGTCCTGGATTCGGGCAGCCGGGACAAGACCCGGGAGATCGCCAGACGATTCACCCCCCAGGTGTACGAGACCGAATGGAAAGGATTTGGGGAAACCAAGAATCTGGCTTTAACCAAGGCGACCGGGGAGTGGATCCTTTGGGTGGACGCCGATGAGAGAGTGACCCCGGAGTTGTCGCAGGAGATCCGCAAACGGCTCGAAGCCGATGGGGGACGATTCGCGGGGTATGAGGTCCCCCGGCAAGCCTTCTTCCTCGGCCACCCGATCCGTCACTCAGGTTGGTATCCGGGCTACGTCCTCAGGCTATTCAAGAAGGGAGCAGGGCGTTTTACCACTCAGCTGGTCCATGAGGGCGTAACCCTTCAAGGCAAGATAGGACGCCTCAGGGGAGACCTACTGCACGATACGGATCCGACGTTGGAACATTATATCGAGAAAATGAACCGGTATACCACCCTGGCTGCTGATGAGCTCTACGGGAGGGGAAAACGGGCCGGTCTATTCGATCTCGTAGCGCGCCCCAAGGGGATGTTCTTGAAAATGTACCTCCTGCATGCCGGGTTCCTGGACGGCATCCCGGGCTTCCTCGCCGCGGTCCTTTCTGCCTACCATGTCTTCACGAAATATGCCAAGCTCTGGGAACGGGGGGCATGCCCCCTCAAATGAAGATTGCTTTCTTGGAACATTCCCCAGCCCCCGGGGGAGGCCAGGCCAACCTTCTTTCGATCCTCCAAGCCCTGGACCGGGACCGACTCGAGGCCTTCGTCGTCATCCATGGGGAAGGCCCGCTCACCGCATCCGTCCGAGCCCTTGATTTGCCAGCGGTCTCCTTCGACATGGGCCGCCTGCGGCAACGGTACTTTTGGGAGTTCAATCCGCGCAGGAAGCGTTTGGCCTCCTGGTTTCGCCAGAACCAAATCCGTCTGGCGTTTGCCAACTCATTTCCCGCAGGTAAGCTTGGGGTCATGGCTGCCAGGGACGCCGGGATCCCCGCCATCCTCTTCAAGCAGATCATCATCCGCAAGGGGCGGAGATCGAGCACCGCATTCGTCTATAGGCATTACCTCAGGCATTTCAAGCGAATCATCGCAGTTTCCGAGGCCTGTCGCCGGGGCCTTTTAGGCATTGGCATCCCCCAGGCGAAGATCGCCGTGGTCCCCAACGGGGTGGATGTCGGGAGGTGGAGGCCGGGCCTGGACGGGCGGGAATTCCGGAGGACCTTTCGGATAGAGGAGGGGGTCCACCTTGTGGGAACCATCGCTGTCCTGAGGCCCGAGAAGGGGATCGAGGTACTCCTCCGAGCTTGGGTCGAGGTCGTGAAGGAGAGCCCTCAGGCCAGGCTGGCGATCATCGGGGGGCCGGAGCCCTCCCAGGAAGCCTACGGTCAAAGCCTACGGTCCCTGGCTCGGCTTTTGGGGATCGAGGATTCGGTGATTTTTTGCGGTCATCTCGCTGACCTAAGCTCCGTTTACGGGGCCTTTGACCTATTCGTCTCCAGCTCCCATTCCGAGGCCTTCGGGTTGAGCCTTGCAACCGCGATGGCCTGCGGCAAACCCGTGGTTTCCACCCGAAGCGGGGGGCCCGAAGAGATCGTAGAAGATGGGGTCAGCGGATGCCTGTGTCTCCCCGGAGATCCGGTAGCGCTTTCCAAAGCTATCCTGGGGATGATTGCGGACGGGGACAAAAGGAATGTGATGGGTCGGGCGGCAAGAAAGCGAATCGTCGATCGCTTTTCCTTGGATCGGCAGATTCAATCACTTGAGAAACTGTTCCGTGAGGTCGCCGGGAACGGATGAAGAAGGTCTTGGTCATCAAGCTCCGGGGAATCGGGGACGCGGTGCTGGCTCTGCCAGCAATCAAAGCCCTGAAGCAAAGCCATGCCCAAGCGCAGGTGACAGCGATCATGCCTCCTCCGGCTCTTCAGGTTCTTGAGCACAGCCCCGACGTGAACCGCAGGGTGGCCTGGAAGCGGGGCCGGGAGATCCCCATCGGACTGGGCCTGAGGGGGGAGCGATTCGACTGTCTGGTCAATTTCCACGCCAGCCCACGGAGCGCTTTCCTGGGCTATCTCAGCGGGGCCAGGAGGAGAGTCATCCATGACCACAGCGGTAGGCCTTGGTTCGGGTCGGTCCGAGTGCCAGACGCAACCGTGAGAAAATCAGCCATCGAGCGCGATTTGGATGCCGTCCGAGTCTTGAACCTCCCTGTCCTTTTATCCTCCCGGCCGGAGATCGCCCTGGAGGGAGGGGAAAAAGAGTGGGCCAGGCAGTTCCTTGAGGAGAACGGGGTGAAAGCCAAGGCCCCAGTGACAGTGGCCATCGGTGCCAGCAATCCCTCAAAGTGCTGGCCGGAGGATCGGTTCGGGCACATGTGTAAGCGGATTTCTGAGCGAGGGACCCCGGTCATCCTCCTGACCCAACAGACCGATAGCCTCCTCCTGCCCCGTTTTTTTGCGGAGTGCCCCCAAGAACGTATCCTCCATCTTCAGGATTTCCCCTTGCGCAAGGTCATAGCCCTGCTCTGGGCATCCCGGCTTTATATCGGGAATGATTCGGGGATCAAACACCTGGCCTGCGCCCTGGGAACCCCTACCCTGACCCTGTTCGGGCCGGAAGATGTAGAGGAATGGCATCCCTACCGGCGGGAAGACGGACACGAGGTCATCCAAAAGAACGTAGCCTGCCGGGGCAGAGGATGCGGGCTCGTGGCCTGCGAACCGCTGACCTGTCTCCGTGAAATCACCGTAGAGGAAGTTATGGGAAAGGCTCAAGCGATGCTTGCTTCGATCCCCCGAGCCGATGAGTCCCTATAGCATCCTGCTCATCAAACTGCGGGCCCTGGGGGACGTGATCCTATCCACTCCAGTGGTCTGGAATCTAAGACAGGCTTTTCCCAAGGCGCAGATCGCCTTCCTGACCGAGGAGAACGGGGCCGAACTGCTGGAGAACGACCCGGCCCTGAGCGAGGTCATCGTCTATCCGAGGCAAGCCATGGAGTCCAAAGCATGGGCTTTGCGTATCGGAGAGGAGGGGCGGTTCCTGGCCCGGTTGAAAAGTGGAAAGTACGACTGGGTGATCGACCTCTTCGGAAACCCAAGGAGCGCCTGGTTGACCTATCTCTTGGGTGCCAAGAAACGTGTCGGTTTCGCCTATCACTTCCGGAAATGGGCTTACAACGTCAAAATCCCTCCCAAGAACCCGCAGTACGTCGTGGAATTCAATCTGGATGCCCTCCGGGCGCTGGGGGTCCCAATCACAGACAACGCCATAAGGATCTTTACGAGCGGGCCTGAGAAAGCATTTGCCGATGGATTCTGGACCCGGTCAGGACTCGCAGGGGATGCGCCCGTGGTTGGCATGTTCCCCGGAGGGGGATGGGAGAGCAAGCGATGGGGGCTTAGGGGATTTGCCGAAGCGGGAGATGCCCTGGGCCGGGAGTTCGGTGCAAAGGTCCTGCTCCTGGGGGGGAAGAAGGAGGAAAGCGACCTGGAGACGATCGCAAGCCTGATGGGCAAACGGCCTGCGGTTTGTTGCGGGAGCACCTTGGGCCAGCTCGCTGCCGTGTCGTCCAAGCTGTCGCTGTGGATCGGGAACGACTCCGGACCCAAATACCTGGCCGTGGCGTTCGATGTGCCCACGGTGACGATCTTTGGGCCAACGGACGCGGCCAATGCCACCCCGCCTGGGGGGAGACACCTGGCCGTGGTGGCCGAGGTTCCGTGCCTGGTATGCAATCAGACGACCTGCCCGTTCAAGCCGGAAGACGGGCGGTATCAGCAGTGCATGAGGAAGCTTTCCTCGGTCCAGGTGATAGCTGCGGTGCGGCAGATATGGAAGGGATGATCTCGCTCGTCATCCCGTTCCATGACCAATGGCGGTACACCGAGCAGTGCCTGCGGAGCCTGAAGAGGCACTCAACCCCGGAGTTGTGGGAGGCCATCCTCGTGGATAACGGGTCCACGGATGAAAGCCGGGAAGTCCTCAAGGCCTTTCCAGAGATCCAGGTGATCAGCAATGAAAGCAATCGAGGGTGCGCGCAGGCCTGGAACCAGGGGTTGCGGGCCTCCCAGGGGGGCTGGATCGGGTTTTTGAACAATGACATCGTGCTGACCTCAGGCTGGCTGGAGGGGCTGCTATCCACCGCAGGACAACACAGGTTGGACATCGTGGGACCGGTCCACCTGGAAGGGGAGTTGGACTACGACCTGGATACCCTGGCCTCAGGCTTCGTCCGCAGGCACCGCCAGCGAGCCTTCAAGGGCTTCAACGCCTGCTGCTTCCTGGTCCGGCGAGAGGTCTTTACCGCCATCGGCGAATTCGACGAGCGGTTCGACAAGGGGAAATACGAGGACTCGGACTTCGTGCTGAGGGCCTTGAAAGGGGGATTTAGGGCCGGGTTGTCCGGGGCGACCCTGATCCATCATTACGGCAGCAGAACCGTCCGGGCGGTGCCGGAGATGCTTGAGACCGAGGAAGCGAACCGCAAGCGGTTCATCGAGAAATGGGGGAGGGAGCCGGATTTCAAGCGCCGCGAGTTCAGAAAAGGATTCCCGGAGAAAATGATCTTCAAGGGGCTGGCTTGGAAGAGGAAGGCGTTAACCTTAAAGCAGGAGGGCCAGGCTTAGCCTATGGCGAAGACGCCCTCCCGCATCCTTGTCGTGCGCACGGACCGGATCGGGGATGTGCTCTTGTCTACCCCTGTGGTCGAAGCCCTGAGGAAGAAGTACCCTCGGGCTTACCTGGCTATGCTCGTGAGCCCGGCGACGAAAGAAGTGGTTGAGGGAAACCCCTTTCTAAATGAGATCCTGGTGGATGAGGGCGAGAAAGCGAGCCAGCTGGCAAGAAAGCTCAAGGCGAAAAGGTTTGATACCTCAGTATTGCTCCACCCAACTCTCAGGCTGGCCTGGGTGCTTTCCAGGGCTGGGATCCCGGTGAGGGTGGGAACGGGTTACCGGGGATACGGCTTCCTGTTCACCAAGCGGGTGTACGAACACAGGAAAACGGCAGAGAGGCATGAACTGGAATATAACCTGTCCCTCGCAGAGGCGCTGGGGGCAGAGTTGAAAGACCCGGAGCCAAAGGTCTTCCTTTCGCAGGAAGAGATGGACTGGGCCAAACAGAGGCTTTTGAAGGCCGGAATCAAGGAAGGGGAGAGATTGGTCGGCATCCATCCCGGAAGCGGGGGGACGGCGAGGGACTGGAGGCCGGAGCGGTTCGGAGAGTTAGGGGAGAGGATTCAGAGGGAGCTGGGAGCAAAGGTGGTGGTAACTGGGGTAAAGGGGGAGAGGAAGCTGGCCGAAGCCGTAGCCTCGAAGATGAGTCAATCGCCTGTCATTATTATTGGTGAGACGAGCCTGAAGCAGTTGACGGCCATCTTAGAGAAGGAGTCAGTCTTCGTTTCCAACAGCACAGGGCCGATGCACCTTGCCGCTGCGGTCGGAACCAGGGTGGTGGCCATGTTCCCTCCGATAAGGGCGTGCAGTCCGAGGCGGTGGGGGCCTTGGGGGAAGGGGCATAAGGCCATCCTGCCCAAGGTCCCGGAGTGCAAGAAATGTCTTGAGACCAAATGCCAATACTGCGATTGCATGGACAGGATCACCGTGGATGAGGTCTTCTCAGCCGTGAAGGAAGCGCTCAAGCGATGAGCCGGGAGAAGGCGGTCCGCATCACCGGGATCATCGCCCAGACCGGGTTCATCGGGTTCGTGGCGGCCTCGGTCATCTCCATTGCCGCGGAGCAGGCCTGCCTGATGATTGCGCTCTTGGCCTGGGGTCTGAAAATGCTCCTGGAGAGGAAGTGGGAGGTCCGGCGTACCCCCTTGGACTGGGCGTTCCTGATCTTAGCCACGGTCATGATCCTTTCCACAGCGTTCTCAATCAAGCCGATGGAAGGAGTGAGGCTGGGCCTGAAGAAGCTGCTCCTGATACCCATCGTGTACCTGACTGTGAACCAGGTGCAGGGCGAAAAGAGGCTCAAGGAGATCGTATGGTTGCTTTTAGGGGTCACGGGGCTGGTGTCGCTCTACGGGATCATCGTGTATCTGGGAGGGCTGGAGGAAAGGGCCAATGCCACGTTCAGCATCTACATGACCACGGGCGGGGTTTTGATGATGGCGGACCTGGTGGCCATTGCCCTGCTCCTGAATTTAAAGAGACGCCGGGAGCTGGCTGCGCTCGGGGCGGTCGTCGTGCTCGTAAGCGCTTGTTTAGCAGTAACCTATACACGGAGCGCCTGGATGGGGCTTCTTGCCGGGCTCCTCTTAATGGCCATTCTGAGGCACCGGAAGGTGCTCCTCCTGTTCCTCCTGCTTGCGATCCTCATCCCGTTTGCACCGCAAGGGCTGAAGGGCAGGGCCACAAGCATCGTGGACCCCAGGGATCCCACGAACCATGAGAGAGTGCTGATGTGGCAGGCGGGTTGGAGGATGCTCCATGACAGGCCGGTTCTGGGCCTGGGGCCGATTGACATGAAAGAGTCGTACCAAAAGTATAAAATGCCCGAGGCTAGGGAGGTCGTGGGACACCTGCACAACAACTTCGTTCAGGTCGCGGCTACGATGGGGGCCTTAGGGCTGTTAGCCTTTCTGTACTGGATCTTCGTCATGCTCAGGTGTCAGGTGAGATCGTATCGGAAAGTTCCTGGTAATGAACGGTTTATGAAGGGCGCCGTCCTGGGAGTCCTGGCTGCCTATACCGGCTTCTTAGTAAATGGGATGTTCGAGTGGAACTTCGGGGACTCGGAGGTCATCATGATGGTCTGGCTACTCACGGGATTGGCCCTGGCCACAGAGAGGTTACTGATAGAGGTGTCAGCCTCCCCGCCTAGCCCCTCTGTAAACGCCGTAAAGGCCCCGTAGAGGGTTTGAGAGGGGGGAGACAAGCATTTACCCCTCCCAGACCCCATTTCAGCCCTACAGCCCTATAAGCTACCCTCCCCCAAAGGGGGAGGGTAGAAGCGTTTTGGAAGTGTCACCAAGCCAGGACCAAGCCAGAACCAAGCCAGAACCAAGCCAGAACCAAGTCAGAACCAATTCGGTTTGCACGAGCCTTGCAGTAGCTCTCCGAGAGCCCCTCCTTACCACTCCCATAGGGATTCTCCAGGCCTGAAAAAAAACATGTAATGAATCGTAAGGCATTGTAATGGGTTGTAATGAAAGAAGGGAAAAGGACTTTGAAGCCAAGCCCCGGACTAACCCAACATAAATTTTTGACCTCCCTTTACTTTACAGGGGTTTACACTATAATACCTCACAGATTACAAAACGAGGCATTACCCCTCGGGGTGGGTTTAGGCGCTTTTTATATGAAGCCACCAAGACCGCCACCTTCCTAAAGAACGCTGGATCGCTGTGCTACGGTAGAAATGGTTGACCGCTTCGCTACGCTGGAATCGCTGGAAACGGCGAAGATAAGAAGTAGAGACACTGGATTCCAGCCTGCGCGGGAATGGCGACTTCTTAACGACGAGATTCCGGATCAAGTACGGAATGACGAGGAAGAGAGAAGACGCTCCAATAGGGCGTCTTTCCAATTACGTGACAAGGGCTGTAACTTGAATTTAGGGTTCTATTTAAGGTAGAATTAAAGAGTAAAAACGAGATTCCGAATCAAGTTCGGAATGACGAGACCAAGGAAACGACGAGATCCTGAAACAAGTTCAGGATGACGAGACCAAGGAAAAGACGAGATCCCGAAACGAGTTCGGGATGACGAGACCAAGGAAACGACGAGATCCTGAAACAAGTTCAGGATGACGAGGAACTGGGAGGATGAGATGACGCGTGACGAAGCCTGGAACCTGCTGTGCGAATATACTAAAAACGAGAGCCTGAGAAAGCACGCGCTGGCCGTGGAGGCCGCGATGAAAGCCTATGCCAAAAAGTACGGGGAGGACGAGGAGAAGTGGTCGGTCGTAGGCCTGCTGCACGACTTCGACTACGAGCTCTACCCCCAGGCACCGGACCATGCGACCAAGGGGGCCGAGATCCTGAGACAGAAGGGCGTCTCAGAGGATATCATCACAGCCATTTTAGGCCACGCCAGCTATACCGGGGTCCCTCGGGATACCCAGATAGCCAAGGTCCTGTTCGCGGTGGACGAATTGACCGGGTTCCTCACGGCCTGCGCGCTGGTGAAGCCAAGCAAGACCATCGCAGAAGTCGAAGCCAAATCGGTACGCAAGAAGCTCAAGGACAAGGCCTTCGCCCGGAGCGTGAACCGGGAGGACATCCAGAAGGGTCTCGAAGAACTGGGATTGCCGTTCGAAGATCATGTAGCGTTTGTCATCGAAGCCATGAAAGGCATATCCAATGAGCTCGGGTTATAAAAAAGGTTAGACGGTAAGAAAAGTGGTCAATTGAGAGGAGGGAGACGTCGGGTAGCAACGATACGGCGACAGTGGGGCTGGGGCCAAGCTTCGAACTCTTCGGGATCGAGGTCCAGCTCCCACGAACCTTTGCCGCATTAAAGCATCGCAATTACCGGCTGTTCTGGTCCGGACAGATCGTCTCGCTCATCGGGACCTGGATGCAGACCGTGGGCCAGGGGTGGCTTGTCCTGTCGCTCACCAATTCGCCGTTCAAGTTAGGGTTCGTGAGCATGGCCGGATCGCTGCCCATCCTGCTGTTCACCCTCTGGGGCGGGGTGGTGGCCGACCGGGTGAACAAGCGTAACCTCATCCTCTTCACCCAGAGCAGCGCGATGACCCTGGCCTTCATCCTGGCCGCGCTGACCTCGTTCAAGGTGGTGCAAGTCTGGCACATCGTGATGCTGGCCTTCCTGTTAGGGACGGTGAACTCCTTCGACACCCCTTCCCGGCAGGCCTTCATAGTGGAGATGGTCGGGAAAGAGGACCTGACCAATGCCATCGGGCTGAACTCCGCGATGTTCAACACCGCCCGGATGGTGGGTCCCGCCATAGCCGGACTCCTGATCGCGGCCCTGGGAGTGGCCGGGTGCTTCTGGCTGAACGGGCTCTCCTTCATCGCGGTGATCATCGGGCTGGCCCTGATCCGGAACACGTTCCAGCCCGAGCACCGGGAGGGAGGATCGCCCCTCAAGAATCTGTTAGAGGGACTGCGGTACCTATGGGCCCATAAGGTGCTCCTGGCCATCATTGCGAACATCGGGGTATCCTCGGTCTTCGGGATGCCTTATGTGATGCTCATGCCGGTCTTCGCCAAGCAGATTTTGAAGGGCGGCCCCTCTACGTACGGAGTGCTGTTGGCTGCAGCCGGGGCCGGAGCAATCGTCGGAGGGCTCACAGTCGCCACCCGGGGTGCACGAGTCAGACAGGGGGCGTACATCCTTTTTGGGAGCGGGTTGTTCGCGGTGTTCATCTTCCTGTTCTCGTTTTCGCACTGGCTCTGGCTTTCGCTGGCGCTCCTGTTCGTCGCCGGGTTCGCAATGATCACCCAGAACGTGACCACGAACAGCCTGATCCAGACCGCGGTGCCGGATTTCCTGAGGGGCCGGATCATGAGCGTGTACGTACTGGTGTTCATGGGGATGTTTCCCCTGGGAAGCCTGCAGGCCGGGAGCGTGGCCCAAGTATTAGGAGCTCCCTGGGCGGTGAGGATCGGAGCCGTGATTTGTGGGCTGTTCGCCTTAGCGCTTTGGCGGATTCCTGAAATCCGGAAACTGAGATAAAAATCCTATAGGAGGAATGATGGGTTACGAAAATTTGATCGTAGAGCGGGACGGAGAGATCGCGGTCGTGACCGTAAACCGTCCGCAGGTGATGAACGCCCTGAACGACGCCGTGATCACGGAACTGGGGCAGGCGTTCGAAGACCTGGGAAAAGACGAAGGGGTCAAGGCCGTCATCCTGACCGGGGCTGGGGAGAAGGCCTTCGTGGCCGGGGCGGACATCGGGGAACTGTCCAAGCTGGATTGCTTGGGTGCGATCAAGACCGCGCGGAAGGGCCAGCACCTAATGTTCCAGATCGAGTGGTGCCCCAAGCCGGTGATCGCGGCCGTCAACGGCTTCGCCCTGGGCGGGGGCTGTGAGCTGGCCATGGCCTGCGATATCCGCATCGCTTCGGATAAAGCCCGCTTCGGACAGCCGGAAGTAAATCTGGGCCTCATCCCCGGATATGGCGGAACCCAGAGGCTTCCCCGCTTGGTCGGGATGGGCAAGGCCAAGGAGCTCATCTTCACCGGGGACATGGTGGACGCTCAGGAAGCCCTGAGGATAGGCCTTGCGGACAAGGTCGTCCCGACTGCTGACCTTCTGGCCCAGGCCAAGGAGATGGCCAAGAAGATCGCCTCCAAGGCACCAATAGCGGTGAAGCTGGCCAAGCAGGCGATCAACTTCGGGAACCGGGTGGATCCGGTAAGCGGAAACCTCTATGAGGCGGATCAATTCGGGGCGGCCTTCACGACCGAGGACATGAAGGAAGGGACCAGCGCGTTCTTGGGAAAGAGGAAGGCGGAGTTTAAGGGAAGATAAGCTCATTGCAAATTGAGAATTGCAAAATATCAATTGTAGTTTGAAAGAACAGAAAAGGCGCAGCTTCAGAGTCAACCGAGGTTATGGCGGTTAAGGTTAGAAGAGAGACTTTAAGGGAGAGTCGGTTCGGGCGGGTGGATGCGGAGGTCCTCGCGGCCCTGAGGGGGATCGCGGGAGAAGCCCATGTGGTCACGAACCCAGCGGACCTGGAGCCGTATGGGCAGGATGAAACCGAGGACTTCCTTTACCTTCCGGAGGTGGGGGTAAAGCCCTCGTCCACGGAGGAAGTTTCACGGATTCTCGCGCTGTGCTTTGAGAAGAACATTCCGGTGACCCCGCGGGGAGGAGGGACCGGACTCTCGGGAGGGGCGCTGCCGGTCTTCGGGGGTGTCCTTATATCCTTCGAGCGGATGAACCGAATCCTGGAGATCGACCTCGACAACCTCATGGCCGTGGTCGAGCCCGGAGTGATCACCCAGACCTTCCAGGAGGAAGTGGAAAAGGTCGGATTGTTCTACCCCCCAGACCCGGCCAGCAAGGGGACCTGCACCTTAGGGGGTAATGTCGCCGAGTGCGCCGGCGGGCCCAGGGCCTTGAAATACGGCACGACCAAGGATTACGTGTACGGCCTGGAGGCCGTGCTCGCGAACGGAAGCGTCATCCGACCCGGAGGAAAGCTCCTGAAGAACGTCTCGGGGTACAGCTTGACCCAGCTCCTGGTCGGCTCGGAGGGCACCCTGGCCGTGATCACGAAGATCATCCTCAAGCTCATCCCCTTACCGTCCTTTCGCAGGACCCTGGTCACCCCGTTTAACACCCTGGAAGAGGCCTGCCAGTCCCTCACGGCCATCTTCAGGGCACGAATCGTGCCCTGCGCCGCAGAGTTCATGGAGTGTTCCGCCATCAAGGCAACCGAGGATAAATTGGAAAGGAAGTTCCCCTACGGGAACTACGAGGCCCTGCTCCTCATCGAAGTGGACGGGAATAATGAAGGAGTCCTTGATAAGGAAATAGAAAAAGTCGGAGAAATCTGCCTGAAGGGCGGGGCTGTGGACGTGTTCGTGGCAGACTCCCGGGCGCGGCAAGAGGAGATGTGGGAAATGCGGCGCTCTATCGGGGATGCCGTTAAGGGAATCTCGATCTACAAGGAAGAGGATACGGTCGTGCCTCGGGCCCAGCTCCCGGAACTGATGCGAAAGGTGAAGGCCATCTCACAAAAGCATGGGATCACCACAATCTGTTATGGGCACGCCGGGGACGGAAACATTCACGTGAACATCCTGAAGGCCGGAATGTCGGACGTGAAGTGGGATGAAAAACTGCCCCTGGCCATCCGGGAGATCTTCGAAGAGGTCGTTCGGCTGGGGGGGACGATATCCGGAGAGCACGGGATCGGGTGGACCCAGAAAAGTTATTTACCGCTTGCTTGTTCAACCGTGGAACTGGAGGTGATGCGGAAGATCAAGAAGGCGATGGACCCTAAGGGGATATTGAACCCGGGAAAACTGCTGCCGGAATAGAGTAATTTGACCAATCCATGGAGGCCCTGTGTGTGAGTTCTGCATGAAGCACGGTGAGGGAAAGAAGTGGTACCTCGAGGCCAAAAACTATTCCGAGGACCTGCTCTCGGACGCGCGCCGGACGAAGTTCATCAAGGATTTCTTTAAGGAGATCCCCACGCCGGGGGAGATCGACAAGAGGCTTACGTCCCTGGACAAGGCTCCGGGGTTCGTCCGTCGTTCGATGACCCGGAGAATCACCCGGAAATTTCAGAAGGTCCACTTCGGCCAGGTGGTCCCGATCGAGGAGATCGAACAAATCCTGGGTTTCGTCAACTCCATCATCCGGGTGGCCTGCATCTGCCGGTATCAGACCCTGGGAAAGGAGAAGCGTTACTGCTACGGGGTGAGCATGGGGCCGAACGGAGGAAAATTCGGCGAAATCCTCCAGGACATTGATAAAAGCTTTACGTCCGGGCCGCATTCTTGGGGGGCGGAGATGGTGGCCAAGGCCGAGGCCCTGGCGGCGATGAAGGAGTACGAGAAAGAAGGCCTCTGCCACACGGTCTGGGTCTTTCAAACCCCGTTCATCGGTGGGATCTGCAACTGCGACCGTTCGGATTGCATGGCCCTGAAGACGAGCGTTACGCACAACCTCCCGATGATGTTCCGGGCAGAGTACGTGGCTGAGATAAAGCAGGACCTGTGTTCGGGCTGCCGGAACTGCATGCGGGTCTGCCAGTTCGGGGCCCTGGCCTACAGCGCGGCCA
>CAYGWX010000057.1:0-15787 GCA_964353855.1 uncultured bacterium
GTCGGGATGAGCTTCTCGGCGTTCGGCGTCATCTTCAACCTCTACCTCGTCGAGGCCGGGTTCCGGGAGGGGTTCATCGGGAACCTGCTCTCGGTGGGCGCGCTGGCGATGTCGCTCCTGGCCCTGCCGGCCGGGCTGGCCTGCGACCGGATCGGGCGCAAGAAGTCGCTCCTGCTGTCGGGATTCCTGGTCAGCGCCTTCGTCCTGATCCGGGCCACCACGCTCAAGGAGCACCTGCTGCTCACGGCCTCGGCGCTGTCGGGATTCGCCGCCGCCTTTGCGGCGGTCACGTCCGCCCCCTTCCTGATGGAGAACTCCACGCCCGAGGAGCGGACGCATCTTTTCAGCGTGAACTTCTCGGCGCTGCTCATCGCCGGGGTCATCGGGAACGCCCTGGGAGGGAAGCTTCCCGACGTCTTCCGCTATTTCCAGACCGACCTCTCCCAGCTCCAGTCCTACCGCATGACCCTGGTGACCTCGGCCCTCTTTTCCTTCGCCTCGCTCATCCCCCTGTTCCTGGTTCGCGAGGGGAAAGCTGAAACGAGGGGAGAAAAGCCCAAAGCCTCCTGGCGCGAGAAAGAGGACCTCGTCATCATCGGCAAATTCTCCCTGAACAACTTCCTGATCGGGGCCGGGGCCGGGCTGGTCATCCCGTTCTTCAACCTCTATTTCGCCAAGCGCTTCGGGGCCACCAGCACCCAGATCGGGCTGTACTTCTCCGGGTCGCAGATCATCACCGCCGCCGCGGTGCTCCTCGGCCCGATCGCAGCGAAACGTTTCGGCAAGCTCAAGACCATCGTGTATGCGCAGATATTCTCCCTGCCATTCCTCATCCTCCTGGGGGGGCTGGAACGCTACCTGGCGTTCGCCGTCCTGGCCTTCTGGCTGCGGGCCTGCCTGATGAACATGTCCGGGCCGCTGGGCTCGGCGATGAGCATGGAGATGATTCCCGAGAACAAACGGGCCACGGCAGCCAGCATCATGAACATGTCCTGGAACCTTTCCTGGGCCGGGACCACCGCGCTCTCCGGACACCTCATGCAGAACCCGGGGATCTCCATCGGGCGAGTATTTCTTGCCGGATACTCCATTCCTTATTATTTGACCGCCCTGATCTATTTTTTGGCAGCCACAAGTTTTTACTTCTTATTCAGGGGATATGAAGGGGAACATATAGAGCCCTCAAAAGCGCATCATTCCTGATTTCTGGCACGAAAATTGCGTCCAAAAAAGACCCTATATGTTGTGGGTCTTTATTTTTTTTACACCCCTAATTGAAAATATTTTCATAAAATCCAATTTTTTACTTTACTTTTCCTTTAAAATTGTATATCATTAATGTAATTTGAAGCCATGGACAGAGCGTCCACATTTGTCTCCCCCCAAACGGGGAATTAACTGGTCACTGGGTTTCGGTTTTCTCTTTGGCGAGAAAACCGGAATCGAATGAAGGGAGGAACGGAGGTTGAAAGCTTTAGGTTATCACATCCTGCTGGAGTACTTCAATTGTGATAAGAAAGTTTTAAACAGCCGCAAATCGATCGAGACCACCCTCATGGAGGCCGCACGCCGATCCAAGGCTCACATCGTGCAATCGGTCTTCCACCAGTTCAATCCCCACGGCGTATCCGGCGTGGTGGTCATCTGCGAGTCCCATTTCTCGGTCCACACCTGGCCGGAGTTCGGCTATGCCGCCGTCGACCTTTTCTCCTGCGGGGAGACCATCGACTACAAAACCGCGATGAACTACATCGCCGAGAAGCTCAAGAGCAAGCACGTGACCAGCGTCGCCGTCCAGCGCGGGCTCCTGGGCATCCCCAAGTGCCAGATCCGGTGAGGGGACGTTAAATCCGGACCGTCGTGAAGCGGACTCCGAGGATCTCGGAGTCCCTTCTCTTTATCGGCCCTTTTATTGAGGATGTGAGCGATGCATGAGCAGACCCAGAACCAATGGTACATCGAGTACTTCACCCCGGTGGAAGGCCACATGCACGGCATCACGGAGATCCTGGCCAGCGCCACGACCCCCTACCAGAAGATGGACTTCGTGGTCACCCGGTGCTACGGCAAGGCCCTGTTCCTGGACGGGAAGATCCAGTCCTCCCAGGCCGACGAGTTCATCTACCACGAAGCCCTGGTCCATCCCCCCATGCTCCTCCACCCCAAGCCGGAAAAGGTCTTCATCGTTGGGGGGGGTGAGGGGGCGACCCTGCGGGACGTCCTCAAGCACCCCTCGGTCCGGCAGGCGACCATGGTGGACATCGACGGGGACCTGGTCCGGGAATGCCGAAAGTGGCTGCCGGAGTATTCCCAGGGAGCCTTCGAGGATCCGCGCACCCGGCTCATCCACGACGACGCCCGCAAGGTCCTGACCCAAAGCCGCGAGACCTATGACGTCATCATCGTGGACCTGACCGAGCCCCTGGAGGGGGGGCCGGCCTATCTCCTGTACACCCGGGAGTTCTACAAGATCGTCTCCGACCATCTCTCGCCGGAGGGGACGATGTCGCTCCAGGCCGGCACCACCCGGGCCGGGGACACGATCCTGCTTTCCTCGATCGCCAAAACGCTGGCCACGTCGTTCCCCGTGGTGCGGTCCTATCAGGCCATCGTGCCGTCGTTCGACCTGCCCTGGGGGTTCTGCCTGGCCTCCAAGAAGAACGACCCGCTGGCGCTCACGCCCCAGGACGTGGATCGGATGTTGAAGGAAAGAAGCCTGGACAACGCGCGCTACTACGACGGGATCACCCACCAGGGCATCTTCTCGCTGCCCAAGCACCTGCGGAAGGCGCTCGCGGAGGAGGGCGTGATCATCCGGGATGACAAGCCGATGTTCCTGGAAGCCTGATGGCCGGAAGGCCGGCCCGCCGGTCGAAGGGTCAAAAGGTCAAGGGGAGCGACCAAGCCCGGGCTCCCCTGCTGGAGGCCCTGATCGCTTACGCCCGGAAGGACAAAGTCCCCTTCCACACCCCGGGCCACAAACAGGGCCGGGGCATCGCTTCCCGATTCAAGGGTTTCGTCGGCGAAAACCTCTTCAAGATGGACCTCACCGTGCTGGAGGAGGTGGACTGCCTCTTCCATCCCGTGGGCGTGATCCGCGAGGCCCAGGAACTGGCGGCAAAGGCCTACGGCGCGGACCGGTCCTTCTTTCTGTTGAACGGGACCTCGGGCGGGAACCATGCGATGCTGATGACCCCCGCGAACCCCGGGGATTCCGTCCTGGTGTGCCGCCACGCTCACCGCTCCATCCTCGCGGCGCTGATCCTCACCGGGGTAAAGCCCGTCTACATCCTGCCCGAGCTCGACGAGGACCTGCCGGTGATCAAGAACCTCACCCCGCAAAGCGTGCGGAAGGCCCTCCAGGAGCATCCCGGGGTCAAGGGCCTGCTCATCGTCTCGCCCAATTATCACGGGGTGTGCGCAAACCTGGCCGAGATGGCGCTGATCCTGCACGAGAAGGGCAAGCTCCTTCTGGTGGACGAGGCTCACGGTCCGCACCTGCATTTTCATCCCGGGCTGCCCCAATCCGCCATGGCCGCGGGCGCGGACATGGCCGTGCAGAGCACCCACAAGATCATCGCCGGCATGACCCAGGCCTCGCTGCTGCATGTCCAGAAGGAGCGGACCGACCTCCGCGACCTGGAGAGCGTGCTGCGCCTCCTGGGCACGACCAGCCCGTCTTACATCCTGATGGCCTCGCTGGACGCGGCGAGGATGCAGATGGCTACGCAGGGAACGAAGCTGCTGGACCGGGCGTTGAATCTGGCCGAGAATGCGCGGAAAGCGATCAATGCGATGGGGGGGCTGTACTCCTTTACGGCCCGGGACGTGGCGCCGTTCGCGCTGGACGTGACCAAGCTCACCGTGAAGGTCTCGGAGCTGGGGCTCACCGGTTATGAGGCCCTGAACATCCTGAACCGCGAGTATGATATCCAGCCCGAAATGGCGGACCTAGATCGGGTGCTGTTTATCATCACCTTCGCGGACACCCGGAAGGACATCGACCGCCTGCTCGTAGCTTTAGAGAAACTCGTTCGCAAGCACCGCAAGGCGATGCCGTTGTTCAAGAAGCCGGGCTACCCCGAGCTGGAGATCCATCTGGCGATGTCCCCCCGCGAGGCCTTCTTCGCCCGGCAGGCCACGGTGCCGTTCAAAGAGGCCGTCGGCAAGGTGTCCACCGAGCTGTTCGCGATCTACCCCCCGGGACTGCCGGTCATCGCCCCGGGCGAGCTCATTACCCGCGAGGCCTATGAATACCTCAAGGAGATGGACGGCTTCGGCGGCATCCTGGACGGGCCGGCGGACAAAAATTTAAACTACGCCCGAATCGTGGCGGAGTGATTCCATGCTGGAAGCGGATAAAGCGAAATTGTTTCCGGTCTATGACCAGGCCTATGCCCTGACCGCGGACGCCGAGCTGCCCTGCTGGACGGTGTGCCGGGGGCTGTGCGAGGAAAAGGAGAACGCTTACTTCCTGCCCCTGGAGGAGGAGTACATCGCGGGCAAGCTGGGATTGGGGCCCGATGCGTTTCCTCCGGTCAAGGCCCACGAGGGGCCGGTGAACGCGATGGTTTCGATCACGACCCAGGGCCTCGTGCCGCGCCATTGTCCCTTCGACGAGATGAAGGACGGCTTCCATAACTGCACCATCCACGGGGTGCGGCCGATGGACTGCCGCTCGTTCCCGGTCTTTCCCATATTCCATCCGGACAAGCCCGAAGAGGAGATGGCCTTCTACGCCGCGGACTATTGCCCGGTCCACCAGAACCTGCCCCAGGCTTTCCTGGAGCGCATCGTATCGGCCTGGAGGCTTCTCGCCCCCCGCCTCCCGGACTGGTGGTGGCGGGAATACAACCAGGACCTTCCGGCGTCCATGACACCTCTGGATTTCAAGTTTCTCTCGCCCCCGCAAAAGCCTTAGCCGCCTGTTTTGTCGGGCCGTCTCCTGCCTGGATGGAGGGGACGGCCCTTCGTTTTAGAAGCGGTGTCAAGATTGCATTCCAGCCTTGGGATATGATAGAATGATGATGTGAGCCCTCTCGTTTACCTTTTAATCGAATGACCTTCCACCTTTCCCTCTCCCCTGCTGGCTGGCTTGTCGTCCTGGCCTTTCTCTTCACAGGGCTGGCCTTGAGCGTGTGGCTTTTCCGCCGTTCGCCCTACGCCCTGAAGCCCGTGACGAAAGCCGTCCTGATCATTTTGAGGGGCCTGGCCTTCGCCACCATCGGGTTCCTCCTTCTCGAGCCCATCCTGAGCCTGGTCAGGACGTCCCGGAACAAACCCGTTCTCGCCGTGATCCTGGACGCCTCCCAGAGCATGGGCACCCCCTCCGCGAACCCGGAGGCGAAAGCCAGGTCCTATCCTCCCCAATTCCTTTCCTCCCTGTCGGACGAGCTGGCCAGGAAGTTCGACGTGGTTCCCTACGAGTTCTCGGACAGCTTGAGGGCCGTCCCAAAAAGCGGTTGGGCGCAGGAGCGTAAACCGCAAGGCCAGCGGACCGACCTCGGGGCCGCCTTTTCCAAGCTGTCATCCCTCTCGCCCGAAGCCGCCCCCTCCGGCGTCCTGCTTCTCTCCGACGGCCAGAACAACTACGGCAAGGACCCCTTGCGGGAGGCCCAGAAACTGGGCGTCCCGGTCTATGCCGTCGGCCTCGGCGACACGACCAGGCCAAGAGATATCGCCATCGTGCGGGTCTCGGCCAACGAGATCGCTTACGCCGGCGAGGCCATCCCGGTGGAGGTCATCGTCCGGAACCGGGGCTGCGCTCAGGCCCAGACCCCGATCACGATTCGGGAGGGAAAGACGACTCTCTCCGGGCAGAGCCTTTCCCTTCCCCCCTCCGGGGCCGAGGCCAGGATCAACCTCACGATCCCTCCCCGTAAAGAGGGCGTGCACCG
Source organism: uncultured bacterium (assembly GCA_964353855.1). Lineage (GTDB taxonomy): Bacteria > Edwardsbacteria > CAYGWX01 > CAYGWX01 > CAYGWX01 > CAYGWX01. The sequence goes on from CAYGWX010000057.1 coordinate 5,898, forward strand.
GTTCACGGCTTCCGTCCCTGCGGGGGAAGGCGAAACCCTCAAGGAGAACAACGTCAGGGGCTTCGCCGTGAATGTTTTGAGAAGCAGGCTCCGCGTCGCGCTCTTCGCCTCCCCGGGGTTCGAGCTCCGCTTCCTGAAGTCCGCCCTGGAGCAGGACACCGGACTTGCGGTCATGACCTACGTCTCTCCCGGAAGCGGCAGGTGGACCCAGGTCGTCAAGGACGCGGCTTCCCCCATAAGCTTTGGCCAGGTGCTTCAGGACCTGCCGACCTGTGACCTCGCCATCCTCTGCGACCTACCCAGGGACCTTCTGACCGACGCCCTGCAGAAGGCCCTCAAGGATCTGGTGGATGTTAAAGGGGCCGGTTTCTTTGTCCTGGGGGACGAAACCCTCAAGGACTGCGCTTCCCTTCCAATAGCCCAGATGCTTCCCGTCCGTCCGGGGGGCACGAACCTCGAGGACCCTCTGGAAGTGACCCTCACGCACGAAGGCGAAAACCATCCCATCACGACGCTCTCCCCGGACCCCAGGCAAAACGCCGAGCTGTGGAAGGACCTCCCCCCCCTCCTGGGTGCGAACCGGGCCGCAGGGATATCTTCCGGCGCCACGGTCCTTATGGCTTATCCCAAGGTCAAGATCCCTCAGGGCTCCCTGCCTATCGTTTCCTGCCAGCGTTATGGCAAGGGCAAGGTGCTTCTCATCTCCGGCTATCCCCTCTGGCGTTGGGGCTTCACGGTGGAGGGCGCGGGTAAAGGGGGCGAAGTTTATACTAAATTCCTCTCCCATGCCGTGCGTTGGCTGGGCGCAAGGGAGGAAGGCAAGCGGCTCAAGGTGGAGCCCCTGGAGAAACTGGTCCGCTCCGGCGAGAGCGTGATCTTCGCCGGCCAGGCCTACGGGGAGGACAACCGTCCCCTGGACGGCGCGGATATCAGCGTCACCGTGAGCGAAGCGGAAACCAAAAAGGAGGTCCAGAAGTTACACCTTTTGAGCCAGGGGAATGGCCGTTATGAGGGCACCGCCCAGCCCCTGCCTCCGGGGAATTATCTCTTCCAGGCCGTGGGCAGCCTCGGCACCCAGAGGTTCGGAGAGGACAAGGGCGAGTTCGGTGTGGAGGCCATGAACCTGGAGTACGACCAGGTGGGCCTCAACCCGGACCTGCTCAAGGCCCTGGCCAAGGCTACCGGCGGAAGATACTACGACGAATCCAGCACCCCGGCCCTGTCCCATGACCTCACGCTCACCGCCAAGCCCAGGAAGACAGCCAGGGAACTGGACCTCTGGGACCACCCTTTCCTCTTCCTTCTCCTTTTGGTCCTGCTTCTGGCCGAGTGGGCGATTCGGAAGTGGGTCGGGCTGTCCTGAACACCGGCTCGGACGGTTTTCAATGGGGGTTTCCGGACCGGACACGGATTGACATTCCCCACTCAACCTTCCCCCACAAGGAGGAGGTTTTTTTATTCCCCCCTTTCCCGGACCAAACTTTAGGGATTGATTTTAGGTCTAAATTGTGGTAACCTTTTGAGGTGCGTTTGGATGCCCAAGGAGCATGGCGAAACAAATCCGTAATTTCCTGATCCAGGAGCCCATCGCCCGGGGCGGGATGGCCACCGTGTATAAAGCGGTGCAGACCTCCCTGGACCGGGTCGTGGCCGTGAAGGAGTTACACAGCCACCTGGTCCACGACAAGAGCTTCATCGAGCGCTTCGAGCGTGAGGCCAAGGCCGCGGCCACCCTGAAGCACGAGAACATTGTGGACATCATCGAGTACGGGCAGGAGGGCGAGGAGTACTTCCTGGCCATGGAGTATGTGCCGGGGGAGAGCCTCAAGGACCTCCTGACCAAGGCCGGGCTCGTGCCCATCGAGATGGCCTTGTTCATTGCCGAGGAGGTCCTGAAGGGCCTGGAGCACGCCCATGCCCGGGGCATTACCCACCGCGACATCAAGCCCGCCAATATCCTCCTCTCCAAAGAGGGCGGGGTCAAGATCGCTGACTTCGGGCTGGCACAGGCCGCGGACGTGTCCACGCTCACCGTGACGGGCGCTTTGGTCGGGACCCCGGCCTACATGTCCCCGGAGCAGGCCGCGGGCCGGAAGGTGGATTGCCGGTCGGACCTCTTCTCGCTGGGCGTGGTGCTCTACGAGCTCCTTTGCGGGGAGAAGCCCTTTATGGGGGAGACGTACTCCGCGGTCATCACCAGGATCCTGACCGGGGAGCCCAGGCCGCTGGGGGAACTGAATCCCCTGGTGACCCCGGAGCTCTGGCGGATCGCGGAGCGGGCCCTGGCCAAGGATCCGGACCGCAGGTACCAAAGTGCGGCGGACATGCGGAGGGACCTGGAGATTTTTCGGGAGGGGGCGAAGATGGCCCCGTCCCGGAGCCATCTTGCCCATTTCCTGGAGGACCCCAGGACCTACGGGGAGAAGGTGCGCCAGCGCCAGGTGAAGGCGCACTTCGAGAAGGGCGTGTACTACATGAACCTGGGCCTGGGCAAGATCGACGACGCGATCGAGGAGTTCACCCGGGTCATCCACCTGGACCCGGACCACTCCGAGGCCGGAAGGAACCTCGCCAAGCTCAGGAAGGAAAGGGAGGAGTCCGGGATATTCAAAGTCCAGGCTCCTCCTCCGGCCAAGAAGGCCCTAAAGGCTGAGGCCAGGCCCAAGCGCGGCACGCGGGCCTGGGTATGGGCCGCAGCCTTCGTCGTCCTTGGTGTCCTGGCCGTGGCCGGCTGGTGGGGCCTTCCGGAGTGGCTGGGAAGAAAGACCGGCCAACCTCCCCCTCCGCCGTCACCTCCTCCCGTGACCTTCGCTTCCCTGGAATTGGCGAGCACTCCGGCCGGGGCGGAGGCTTTCCTGGACGACCAGAGGGTCGGCGAAACCCCGTGCCGGGCGGAGAGCGTGGCTCTGGGGACTCACCGACTGCTGTTCAAAAAGCAGGGGTACGAGGAAGTCGAGAAGACCGTTGAGGTGAGCAAGGCGGGGTCCATGAAAGAAGAAATGACCCTGACCCAGGCTCAGGAGAAGGGCAAGGGAACCCTCCTGGTTCGTTCCATACCGCCCGGGGCGCATCTGACCCTGGACGGTCGTCAAACGTCTTTCAAGACACCCTATTCCTTCCGGGACCTTCCCGCGGGGACGCACACCATCGGGCTCGTCCTGGATGGATACCAGCCCGTCAGGCTATCCCGGAAGGTTGCGCCGGACGCCCAGGCTGTGGCCGAGGCGACCCTGGTCGCAGTGGTGGAGGTCCAGCCCCCGACACCCCCACCGCCAGTTTCCGGGCCGGCATTTCTCCGGATCACGGTGAACCCCTGGGCCAAGGTATATTTGGACGACGAGTACATCGAGACGACACCGATCGGACGGCCCATCCAAGTCAGCCCGGGGAAGCACCTCGTCAAGCTGGTGAACCCCGCGTTCAAGGCCTGGGCGCAGAAGATCGAGTTCAAGCCCGGTGAGACCGTGAGCCGGGAGGTGGCCCTCGAGCCCGTGGGCATGGCCTCCTTGAAGATCACGGTGAATCCCTGGGCCGATGTGTATATCGACGGGGACCTCAAGGCCACGACTCCGACCGGGCCGATCCAGGTGACCTCCGGGAAGCACTTCGTGAAGCTGGTCAACCCGGCCTGCGAGGATTATACCGAGACGATCGATTTCCCGGATAACGGAACCGTGACGAGGAACGTGACCCTGAAGCCCAAGGGCTGATTTTTCTACGAGAAAAGGGAGGGATTTTATGAAAGAGAAGGGATTCTTGATTCTGACGGTCCTGCTCGCCCTGAGCGCTGTCCTGGCCTGGGGCCAGGAGGCCCCGGGCACGCTGGTGACCAAAGGGGTGGAGCTCTACAAGGCCGGGGACTACCAGCGCTCCCTGGAGGCCCTTCAGAAGGCCCTGGCCCCCGGCGGGAAGCTCACCCGGGAGGAGCAGATCGAGGCCTGCAAGTACGCCGGGTTCGACCAGGTGGCCCTGGGGAACACAGTCGCGGCCAAGGAGTCCTTCCGGCAGGCCCTCAAGCTGTCCCCGACCCTCACCCTGGACCCGGCCTACGTCTCGCCCAAGATCATCGCCGTGTTCGAGGAGGTCAAGACGGCTTTAAAGCCTCCGCCCCCGCCGCCCGGAGCCAAGCCGCCCTCCCGGATGGGTTTCGCGTTCCGCTCGCTCATCGTCCCGAGCTGGGGCCAGTTCGCGGCCCACCGCAAGGTCCCCGGATTCATCTTCCTCGGGGCCACGATCCTCGCCCTGTCCAACGCTGGCCGGACGCAGACGGTTTACCAAAATGCTCAGGATAATTACCTGAACGCCAAAACGGGGTCCGATTTCGATGGCCTGTTCAAGAAATACGACAAGGCGGCCAACGACCGGAACACCGCTTCCTACATCCTCGGCACGGTCTGGCTGGCCAACGTGGTGGACGCTTTCTTCTCAAAGCCCCCTGAGCCCAGACAGGCTTGGCGGACGACCCCCAAGACCTGGGGGGTCGCCCTTTCCCCATCCGGTGCGGCCTTCACCCTTTATCGAGACCTCTAAGAGGTGAGCCATGAGAAAACACCTTCTTCTTAGCCTGACCGGGATCTCGATTCTGGTCCTCCTGCTGTCCTGCGCCAAGCCCAACCGCACCAACCCCTATGACCCGGGCAATCCCGACCGGGGCATCCTCAAGGGGCAAGTTATCGATGCCGGAGGCGCCCCGATCCCCGGGGCCAGGGTGACGACCAGCCCGGCCTCCGCACCTTCGGACGCCGCCACGGATAATGCTGGAAATTACCAGCTCGTGGGGGTCACTCCCGGATCCTATCAGGCGATCATCACCGCAACGTCCTACGACACCGTTCGAAACGATGTCACCATCACCGCGGGTCAGACCACGACCCTCAACGCCCAGCTGGTCTTCAACGGCGGAGGCCCGACCAAGGGTTGGATCGAGGGCTACGTCCTGAAGATGGATACCACGGTCATCGAAAACGCGATGGTTGTGGCGTCGCGGCCGGGCTTCGCCGATTCGGCAAAATCTAACGTCGTGGGCTTTTACCGGATCCCGGGCCTGCTCCCGGACATCTATCGGGTCGTGGTCCGGTCCGCCCTTCCGCCCCGCGAGGATTCGACCTATATCCTTCCGGTGGTCCGGGATACCATCCCCGTGGCCGCGAACCAACGGACCCCCTTGAACTTCACCCTGTTCCGCTGTGTGTGGTGGAACTTCAACAACGATACCGTCGGAAGACAGGCTCAGGGCTGGAACCCGGCCCGGGGGATCTGGCAGGTGACCGACACGGTCGCAGGGGCCAAAGCCTATTTGGGTGTGGATCAGGATGGCCAGGGCGCCTTCACGGCCCCGGCGCTGGAGCGGAAGTGCAACACGTTCTCCCTGAATTTGTCGATCTTTATTCCCGGGGCGAGCCCGCCTCCCGAAGCCATGGTGGAGGTGTTCTTCCACACCCAGCCCGGCCCCAACCACTATCTCGCGGTGCTTGTGGACAGCGGGCCCCCTCCCCCGCAAGGGATCAGGAAAATCCGTCTGTACAGGGTCGTGAGCAATTCGCCCCAGCTCCTGGCCTCCCATGACGTGCCGGGTTTTACCCGCGACGCCTGGCACCCGGTGAAGGTCAGCTACAGCGGTCAGGTGATCGAGCTGTGGGTCGATGGAACGAGACTCATCCAGTTCCCCGATGCGACGTTTCCGGTGGGCGGTATCCGCCTGGGGGTCACCGGGGCGACCGGGGCCATGGCGTTCTTCGACAACCTGAGCCTGGTGTATTGACCTTGGGGATTTAGGAGGCCTTCGGCCCGGAATCATCCTTGATATGCCCTGGCTAGAGTATTCAGACGATAAGGGGGGGCGCGCCCGGCGCGAGCTGGGCCCGTCCCCCCTCGCCATCGGACGGAGGCCGGACAGCGGCCTCGTGTTCCACGACACCTTCGTGTCCCGCAGCCACGCCACCGTGGAGAAGCGGGGCGGTCACTTCGTCCTCCGGGACGCGGGCTCGACCTACGGGAGCTTCGTGAACGGGGAGCAGGTCGCGGAGCGGCGGCTCGTCCACGGCGACGAAATCCGGCTGGGCAACACCCTCCTCCGCTACTTCGAGAGCGAGAAGCCCATCCCGCTCCCCAGGCCCAGGGAGGACGCCCCGGACTCCCACACCGCGGTCCTGTCCGGGCTGCGCGAAAGCCTCCAGGCCATCCGCTCCACGGTCCAGCAGGAGGAGACCCCGGAGGCCCTGGCCGTGCAGCTGGCCCGGGCCGAGGCCGAGATGAAGGGCTTGGAGGACCGCGTCCGGGAGGCCGAGCAGTCCAACAAGGCGGCCCAGACTCTGTACGAGGTCTCCAAGATCACGAGCCTGGTCGTGGATTTAAAACGGCTCCTGCCCCTGATCATGGACCAGGCCCTCGCGGTGATGGGCGCAGAGAGGGGGTTCCTGCTGTTGGTGAACGAGAAGGGGGAAAGCGAGATCCAGGCCGCGCGGAACATGGGCCGCTCCGTGCGCAAAGGCGAGGCCGGGCCCTCCGAGACCATCGCCAATCTGGCCTTGACCGAGCGCCGGGGCATCCTGACCGAGGACGCCCAGCAGGACCCCCGCTTCGCCGCCGAGGTCAGCGTGCTCCTGTTCGAGATCCGCTCGGCCCTGGCCGTCCCGATGCTGGACAAGGAGATGCGTCCGGTCGGGGCGATCTACGTGGACCGCCGCACCTCCCGCGAGCCCTTCTCGCGCTGGCACATGGAGTTCCTCCAGGCCTTCGCCAACCAGGCCGCCCTCTCGATCGAGAACGCCCGGCTCTATGAAAAGAGCCTCAAGGAGGAGCGTCTGCGCACGAACCTCCAGCGCTACCTTTCCCAGCCCCTGGTCGAGAAGATCGTCTCCGGCGAGGGGCGGATCGGCCTGGGCGGGGAGGAGCGGAGGGTCACGGTGCTCTTCGCGGACATACGCAGCTTCACCCCGATGGTGGAGAAGATGGCTCCGGAGGAAGCCGTGGCCATGCTGAACGAGTACTTCACCCTGATGACCGATGAGGTCTTCAAGGAGGAGGGCACGGTGGACAAGTTCATCGGGGACTGCCTGATGGCCATCTTCGGGGCTCCGATCGCCCATCCCGACGACCCCCTGCGCGCCGTGCGCACGGCCCTGGGGATGCGGCGGGCCCTGCTGACCTTGAAGAAGCACTGGCTCGCCGGGGGCGGGCGGTTCGGGAAGCCCCTGAGCCTCGCCGCCTTCGAGATCGGGATCGGGATCAACACCGGCCTGGCCATCGCCGGGAACATCGGGAGCGAGAAGCGCATGGACTACACCGTGATCTCGGACGCGGTGAACCTGGCCTCGCGCCTGGAGGGCGTGGCCAAGGCCGGGGAGGTGCTCATCTCCGAGGAGACCTACCGCGAAGTCCGGGACAAGGTCAATGCCGTGCCCAAGCCTCCGGTGCGGGTGCAGGGGAAATCCGAGCCCATCCAGAGCTATTCCGTCCAGGGCCTGCTTTAATTCCCGCAACTCTTCCCCCTTCTTGACAGAAACGACAGGGCGTGATATGCTATAGGGTGGATTGGCTCGTGAAATGGAGCGATCGAAGATGAAACTTAAGTCCTTGCTCTTCATGCCGTTAGCCTTCTTCGCCCTGGTCCTTCCGGCCCGGGCCGGGCAGGCCCACCTCAGCTTCCGGGGCTCCCTGTACAAGCCGTATAACTCCGACTCCTATGTCTTCCTGGTCGGGGTCTCCCTGCGCTACGACATCAACCGCTACTGGACCGCGGACGGGAATGTGGAATACGCCACTTACTCGGACCGCCAGGGGAGGCGGAATGTGATCCTTCCGGTCACCGCGGACCTCATCGGCCATCCCTTCGGCCGCAGGACCTTCGACCCCTACCTCGGCGGGGGTCTGGGATACTACTACCGCACGATCGCGGACACCAACCGCTCCAGCCTGGGGTTCCAGACCGTGACCGGGATACGTCTCCGGGCCATGGAGGGCTTCGGGATCGCCTTCGAGGTGCGCTACATCGCCCCGGACATCACCAAGCCCAAGGAGGGCGGGTTCTCCTACTCCGGGGACATCGGCGGAGGAATGACGATCTCATTTTAGATTGGGGATTGCGGAATGCGGAATGAATGGGGGGATGAAGAATACGATACAAGGAATGCTTTTAAGAGTGGAATGATATCTCGGTCATTTCTGGCAAACCAAAATCTAAAATCCAAAATCTAAAATCCATGATACCCCTCAAGGACGACGTCCCTTCCAAAAGTTTTCCCATCGTCAGCGTCACGCTCATCGCGGTGAACGCATTGGTCTTCCTCTACGAGTTCTCACTGGGCCCGCACCTGGAGTCCTTCATCCGGTCCTGGGGCGCGACCCCGGCCTTTTTCGCCCAGGTCCTGGGAGGGGCCGAGGTCGTGAACCAGCACGGGGAGACGGTCACTCCTCTGGTTCCTCCGTTCCTGACCCTGTTCACGTCCATGTTCCTGCACGGGGGCTGGATGCACCTCATCGGGAACATGTGGTATCTCTGGATCTTCGGGGACAACGTGGAGGACGCGATGGGCAAGTTCCGCTTCATCGTCTTCTACCTCCTGACCGGTGTGGTCGCGGGCCTGGCTCAGATCCTCATCTCCCCCCATTCGACCATTCCCGCCGTGGGGGCCAGTGGGGCCATCGCCGGAGTCCTGGGGGCCTATCTCATCCTGTATCCCCGCGCCTCGGTCCTGACCATCATCCCCCTGGGCTGGTACATCCAGACGACCCGCCTGCCCGCGCTTCTGGTCCTGGGCCTGTGGTTCGTGGTCCAGCTCTTCAGCGGCCTGGCATCCCTTCCGGGCGCGGGACAGACCGGGGGCGTGGCCTTCTTTGCCCACATCGGGGGGTTCGTGGCCGGGCTCGTGCTGGTGAAGCTGTTCCAGAAGAGAAACCGTCCGTTTCGCGCGTTCGATCAATAACAAGGAGCCCTGAAGAGATGACACCTCTGCGCACCTGCAAGCTCGAGGAGCTGAACTGGCAGGAGTTCAAGAAGATCGTGCCCAAGGTCACGGACGCGGTGCTCCTGCCCGTGGGCACGCTCGAGGCCCATGGGGTCACGGGTCTGGGAACGGACAATTTCATCCCGGTCTCCCTGGCCGAGCGGATCGCGGGGAAGGTGAACGCCCTGATCGCGCCCACCATCCCCTACGGGATCACGCGGTCCCTGCTCCCCTACCCCGGGTCGGTCACCGTGACGTCCCAGACTTTCGACCAGTATGTCTTCGAGGTCGCCTGCGGCCTGGCCGATGCCGGGTTCAGGAGGATCGTGTTCCTGAACGGGCACGGGGGAAACACCGAGGCCCTGAAGGCCCTCTCTCCCCGCCTCTACCGGGAGAAGAAGGTTTATAACCTGGTCCTGGACTGGTGGACGCATTGCCCGGAGGAGGTGAGTGCGGTCTACGGCCATGCCGGGGGTCATGCCGGGACTGATGAGACCGCCCTCGTCCAGGTGGACCATCCCGAACAGGTGCGCCGGGAGCTCTACAGGAAGGACCTGGCCTTCCTCTCCCAGCCCGGGCTCGTGGCAACGCCTTTCCCGGGCTCGATCATCTTATACGAGAAGGACCAGGGCTACCCGGACTTCGACCCGGCCAAGGCCGGGAAGCTGATGGATCTGATCTCCAGGAAAGTGGAGCGCACTATCCTAGATGTGTTCCAACGCTGGAATAAAATACGGAAATAGCGAATAAGAATATTGAGGGATACTCAGAGAAAAAATGGATCGTCTCTATGGGTGTCATTGCGAGCGGTGCGAAGCAATCTCGCCTTTCTCTTCGTCCTTAGAAGGTATTTTCCCCTCTCCTGAAGACTCAGGAGAGGGGAAGGGGTGAGGTTGAAGCATCTTAAATTATCTCTTCTTTATTCCTTATAGGGTGGGTGGGCGG
>CAYGWX010000058.1:0-15503 GCA_964353855.1 uncultured bacterium
TGTCGTCCGGCCCGGGCAGGTAGTTGTAGTTCGGGGAGCGGAGGAACCCGTAGCCTTCCTGCAGGATATCCAGGACCCCCTCCCCGAACAGGAGCCCGTTCTGCTTGGTCTGGGCCTCCAGGATCTTGAAGATCAGGTCCTGTTTCTTGAGCCCGGAGTAGCCCGGGATCCCCAGGGACTTGGCCACGCTGGTCAGGTCCGCGATGGTCTTCGCCTTGAGGACGGAGATCTCCATCCCACCGGCGGGGACCGGGGATCTGGGTTCCGGTCTGGCCTCGGCGCCGGCCGGGGCTTTGGGTTCCGCTCTGGTCTCGGCGGCGGCCGTGGCTTTGGGTTCCGGTTTGGCCTCGGCAGCGCCCGTGGAGGGCGCCTCGGGATCGGTCTTGCTGCGGGCGGGGGGAGCCATGGTTCTCCGAGTTAAAGGGAAAACTTTAAAAAATGAATTGGGATTTTTAAGCTTAAAGGAGGTAGGTGAAATCGCCTGAAAAGCTTTTTTGAGACGTTCGTCTGCTGGTGTTTTAATTTTATCCGAAACAGGATGGCGTTGTCAAGAGGCTAATGGGATTGGGGGCCTGGGAATCCGGTCGCTTTTTACGGCCCCTCCAGAACCTCCCGGACCCGGCGGGCGAGAGCTATGGGCTGGAAGGGCTTCTGGAGCAGTGACGGCTCTAAGCCCAAGCCTCCGTAGGAGGAGATGTCCCCATCGGTATAACCGGACATGAAGAGGACCTTCATATCGGGGCGCAGGGGCTGGAGACGGCGGGCCAGTTCGGGGCCCCCGAGGCGGGGCATGATGACATCGGTCAACAGAAGGTGGATGGGGCCCGGGTGGCTGCCGGCCACCTTCAGGGCCTCCTCGCCATCACCGGCTTCCAGCACCGTGTAGCCTGCGCTCCGCAGGATCTCGCGGGCCAGAGAGCGGACGACTTCCTCGTCCTCGGCCAGCAAAACTGTTTCCACGCCCCGGGGGAGTTCGGCCTCGACAGGGTTGGGCTGGGAAGAAGGGAGGGGGGCGGGGGGTTCCTCGGTGCGGGGGAGGTAGATTTTGAAGGCGGAGCCCTTTCCGGGAGCGCTTTCCACAACGATGTGGCCGCCTGTCTGCTTGACGATACTGTAGGCCGTGGAGAGGCCCAGGCCGGTCCCCTTGCCCTTGTCCTTGGTGGTGAAGAAAGGCTCGAAGAGGTGGGACTGGACCTCCGCATCCATGCCGTGCCCGGTGTCGCTCACCGCAATCATCACGTAGGGACCGGGGGCGACCTCCCTCCGCCGCCGGGCATAGGACTTGTCCAGGACGACGTTCTTGGTCTCGATGGAGAGCTTTCCGCCGCCGGGCATGGCGTCCCGGGCATTGATCACCAGGTTCATCAAGACCTGCTCGATCTGCACCGGGTCGGCCTTCACGCGTCCCAGGGCGCCCTCGGGGTGGATGGTGAGCTCAATATCCTCTCCGATCAGCCCGCGGAGAATCCGCTCGACCTCGGCGACCACCCCGTTGAGGTCCAGGACCTGCATCTGGAAGGCGTGCCGGCGGCTCAAGGACAGGAGCTGCTGGGTGAGGTTCGCGGCCCGGTTGGCCGAGGAAAGGATGTTGTCGGCATAGCGGCGCAGGGGGCCGGAGGGGTCGTCCTCCGCGAGCTTCTTGGCGAGGAGGTCGGAGTATCCCATGATGCTGGTCAGGAGGTTGTTGAAATCATGGGCCACCCCCCCGGCCAGCCTTCCCAAGGCCTCCATCTTCTGAGCCTGCAGGAACTCGGCCTCCAGGAGCTTGCGCTCCGTGATGTCGGTGATGACCCCGATGGACCCTGCCACGTTGCCCCGGGCATCGGTCACCGGGGACCCGCTGATCCGGACCAGGACCTCCTCGCCGTTCTTCTTCCGCATCCGGGTCTCGTAGGCGTCGGAGGCTTTCTCCAGCCTCAGGCGGTTCTTCCTGCGGATCAGCTCCTGCTCCTCGGGGTCGAAGTAGATCTCGTACCCCACCCGGCCCAGGAGCTCGTCTTCACCGTAGCCTATCATCTGGCAGAACTGGGGGTTGACGAACAGGACCCGGTCGTCGTTGTCCACCTGCATCACGGCCTCGCTCATGCCCTCCACCAGGGTCCGATACTTCACCTCCGATTCGGCCAACTTCTCCTCGGCCCGTTTGCGCCCGGTGATGTTGTTTCCGATGCACAGGATTTCCGCGAGCTTCCCGTCCGGATCGAGGACCGGCTTGTTGGTCCAGGCGACCCAGACCCGCTCCCCGCTGCGGAGCATGTTCTCGTTCTCGTTGGTCGCGTACCGTTCGGGGTGCCGGGAGATGTCCCGGATCATCTGGGCCAGGTCCCTGCCCGACGACTCTTTTTCCGGGACGATCGTCCCGACGACGTTCCGGCCCAGGATCTCCTCCTCGCGGAAGCCGAAGAAGCGCTGCGCGAATTCGTTGAAGAAGGTGATCCGGCCCTCCGAGTCTCTCCGCAGGATGATGCTGTTGGCGTTCTCGACGAGCTCCCGGTATTTCGCCTCGCTCTTCCGCAGCGCCTCCTCGGCCTTCCGGCGCTCGCTGATGTCCTGGGTCAGGGTGACCACCTTCTCCACCCGGCCCTCTTGGTTGCGCAGGGCGTACAGGTACATGGAGATCCATTGCGCGGCTCCGGGCCGTGGCTCCGGGATCTCAAGCTCCGGGAGGAAGAGGATGGAAACGCCGCCCTCGGGAGTGAATAGCCGATCCAGGTCCTGGCCGCTTTCCCCCAGATAGGGACAGCGTTCCTTCCAGGATCTCCCCGCGCTCCACTTTTCGTTCTCCTGGATCTCGGCCTCTGATATCGCCCAGATCTTCTTCCAGGCCTCGTTGACCTGGAGCAGGGCCCCGGCCTGATCCCGGATGGAGATGCCCACCGGAGAATGGTCGAGCACCGCTCGGCTCATCGCCTCGCTCTCCCGGAGTGCTTCCTCGGCTTTCCTGCGGCCGGAGATGTCCCGGGTCACCCCCAGGATCCCCACCGGCCGGCCGGTTTGATCCCGCAGAAAGGTCGTGGTCACCTCGGTCCAGATCGCCGAGCCGTCTTTACAGAGGTTTTCCAGCTCCAGGGTCCGAGATCGGTTGGGATCGCTCCGTCCGGAGCCCTCGAGGGCCATCTCCTCGGAGAAGGCCTGCATCGCCTTTTCGAAGGAAGCAGGGGTCAAGGTCTCTTTCAAGGAAAGCCCTTTGGCTTCCTCAACGCTGTATCCCCGTTGGCGCCGGACCGAGGGGCTGAAGTAAGTGAAGCGCAGGGTCAGGTCCAGGGTCCAGATCACATCCGTCACGTTTTCAGCCAGGAGCCGGTAGTGAGCTTCGCTTTCTTGGAGCGCCTCCTCGGCCCGCTTGCGCTCGGTGATGTCCTGGTTGACGCCGTAGGTCCTTACGGTGCGCCCCTGCTCGTCCTTGACAATGAAGAAACGCACCGTGATGTGACCGACCTCCCCGTCGGCGTAGAGGATCCGGTGTTCGAGCTGGCGGTCGAAATTTGGATCGGTGGCTTCGATCGCCGTCCGGACTTCCTGGCCCACCATGGCCGCGTCGTCGGGATGACAGAACCTTCGTGCGTAGTCCGCCGAGGACATCTTGTACCCACCCACCTTCTCGGCCGTGGTCCGGAATATCCGGTAGAAGTTGTCGTTGAACGTGAACGTGTCGCTGCCGACGTCGTACTCCCAGTGGCCGGCGCGGGTCATTTTCAGCGCGTTGGAAAGCTGAGCCTCGCTCGTGTGCAGCGCCTCCTCGGCCTTCCGGCGCTCGGTGATGTCGGTCAGGAAGTTCAGGGTCGCCGGCTTCCCCTTCCAGGAGATGACCACGGCGCTGATTTCGACCCAGCAGTCCTCCCCGGCCTTCGTGACGATGCGGAAAGGATACACCGGGGGCACGGGTTTCCCCTGGAGCCGCTTCTGGTGCCGCTCGACCACCATCGCGCGGTCCTCGGGATGGATGAACTCAGGGAACGGCCTGGAAGTCAGCTCCCCTTCCGAAAAACCGGTGATCTCCTGCACCTTTGGATTGACGAACTTCATCATCCCGTCCTGGGCCACCAGGATCGCGTCGCTGGCGTGCTCCACCACCAGACGGTACTTCTCCTCGCTCTCCTGGAGCGCCTCCACGGCCCGCTTGCGCTCGGTGACGTCCCGGACATTCATAACGAAGCCTGCAACGGCTGGATTATCGAACAGGCTCCTTCCCACCCCTTCCAGAATGCGCTCCGATCCGTCTTTATGCCGGACGCGGAAAGCATTGGGAACAATGCTGTCGGTTATAAGTACCGCCTTGCCGAAATCAATAACGGCTTTCGGAAGATCGGCCAACGCAATGAAGTTAAAACCGCTTTCGCCGATCAACTCCTCGGGTTTATATCCCATTACGCGCTCGATCGAGGGACTCACATAAGTAATGATTCCCTTTTTATCCACCACGATAACAACATCTAAGGAGTTCTCCGTGAGGGCGCGGAAATGCTCCTCGCTCTCCTGCAGCGCCTTCTCAATCCGCTTGCGTTCCGTGATGTCCCGTGCAAAAGCGCTATGATATTCTTTACCCTCGTATTCAAAGAACGTCGCCACGATCTCGACGGGGAAAACTCTCCCGTCCTTGGTTCGGTGACGGGATTCAAACGTTAAAGAACCGGCGCGCTTCAGCCTTTCCCAGAATTCGGACCACATCTCGGCCTGATAATCCGGGTCTATGTCGTGAACGGTCATCGAGAGCAGTTCTTCCCGCGTATAGCCCGTGCAGCGACAGAAAGCATGGTTGACATCAATGTAGCGTGCCTCCCGATCTACACAAACCACCTCGTCGGTTGAAGTGTCGAGCGAAACCCGAGTAAATTGCAGCGCCTCCTCCATCCGCTTGCGCTCGGTGATGTCGCGGGCGATCGTCATCACCGATTGGACGCTGCCCTCGGGAGCCAGCTCGGGGATGAACCGGGTGTTAAAGTATCGCAGGCCGTCCGGCGTGGGGAAGGCGTCCACTACTTCCAGGGGTTGACCGGTCTCCAGGACTTGCCGAATATACTGTTCCCACCTCCCGGCCGTGGGTTCGGGGACTCCCGATTCGGGGATGGTTTTGCCGATGTACTCGCTGGCCGAAAACCGGCCCGCCCTCGCGGCCGCAGGGTTGACGTAGGTGTGCCGCAGCTGCCTGTCGAACCGGGCGATCAGGTCCGGCGAGTTTTCCGCCAGCGTCCTGTAATCTTCTTCCTTCCGCCGCAGCGCCTCTTCGGCCCGCTTGCGCTCGGTGATGTCCAAGCCGCTGGTTATGAAAGCCTTGGGAGTCCCCTGCGCGTCCCGCAACACGGCGGTGTTGATCTCAATGGTGTGGCGGCTTCCATCCTTCTTGATGCCCGTGAAAATTTCTTTGACCAGACTTTCGCCCCTGAGGAGCTTCTGGATTCCCTCCCTCGCTTTCCCGTGTTCCTCGGGGGGGATCAGCTGGAAGCTCTTTCTTCCGACCATCTCCTCCGGGCTTGCGTACCCGTGCAACGCTGCGCTTTGCGGTGAGGCATAGGTGATGTTTCCTTCCAGGTCCGTGACCGTCACCGCCTCGGGGGTGGCCTTGAGGAGCGTCTCGAAGGTCTCTTTGGCCTCCCTCAGCGCCTCCTCGGTCCGCTTTCGTTCGGTGATGTCGCGATTGATGCTCTGGATGGCCCACCGGCCCTGGTATTTGACCCTTGAGCCGTTGATCTCCACAAACATCTCGCTCCCGTCTTTCCGATAGTGCACGGATTCGAAATGATGGTAAAATCCTTGGTCCAGGGTTGCCTGGATTTGTACCTTCCCCCGGGGGACATCATGGGTGATCTTCTCCAGGGACATCCCGATGAACTCCGAGCGTCCGAACCCGTACAGCTCGCAGGCCTTCTGATTGACCTCCAGGACCACCTCGTCCTCCGGGCGGAAAATCAAGATCGCGTCGTGGGCGCTCTCAACCAGATGGCGGTACTCCCGCTCCGACTGTCTGAGCGCGGCCTCGATCCTCTCCCGTTCCTGCGTCTCCCGGCGCAGGGATTCGAGGTCGGGGCGCAGGCCGACCGACGGCTGGTCCGTCTCCGGACGGTCTGTCGCCCGGGCCTCCCGGGAAGCGTTGTCCTGCTTCCTGGCCCTGCCTTTCGGAATCGGCCTGTTCTTTCTCTTCTCAGAGTCCATCTTTGTTTTTTTTAAACCGTCGGTGTGAATCCTTTTCCCTGACCCTTTTCCCTGATAATCTTAAAGCTTATGGCCGGAAAAGTCAAGCCTTTATTTTAAGACGCCCCTCTCCCTCCCCTGGGCGGGGGCGGAAGGGAGGCTTTTCAGGGCTTGACCGGAGGGGGATGTTCGTCATCTTCTACTCACCCTGAGTCTCAAGACAGCCGGCCGGGCCCTCCAAGACGCTTCCTGACCATCTCCCCGACCAAAAGGAGACCCCGCCAACTTGATCGGTCGCGAGCTTGGCACTTCAGAAGCCCGGCGTCCTCAATAGTGGAATCATTTTAAAGCCCCTTGAAGGGGGAGAGAAAGGATAAGTAAGAGTTATCGGAACCGTCTCAGCGGGTTGTCGTGTTTTACAAATTTAAACAGGGCTCTTCCCTTAGCCCTGTTTAAATTAAGCCCTATTTCCCCCATTTGATCTCATGGGTGTCCGAATGATAACAGGAACGGTCCCCCGGATTCATGAACCAGTGCCTATATTCCTAAGGGATGGGAAAAGATCAACCACCAGGGAGGTTAAAAAAACAGGGCGCGGTGTTTCGCGCCGAAAATCTTACCCGAAGGATGGCGCCCAAGCCTACGCCATGGCGTATTCGCTGAGCCGTTGCTTGATTCCCCGGATCACCCCGGGATCGGTCTCCGTAAGCCATGACCGTGCCCAGTAGGGATAGGCCTCTTCCGACCGCCCTTGATGGTCCAGAAACGCGGCCAGTTTCTCCAGTCCCAGGGCAAAATCCGGATTAAGCCGTAAGGCCTCGTGGAAGTCCCGTTCGGCTGCCGCCACGCTCCCGCAGTCCCAGTGAATCAGCCCGAGGTGGTAATGGGCGCCGGCGCAGTCCGGTTTGAGCCGGAGCACTTCCTCGAATTCCTTCATGGCCTTTTCCGGAAAGCCTGTCTTGGCCAGGACGCACCCCAGATGGTAGTGGGCTTCGGGATCGTTCGGCTGGAGGCGCAGGACTTCGTAGAACTCCAGCTTGGCCTCGGTGAGCCGCCCCAGCTGCTCCAGGGCCAATCCCAGTGAGTAGTAGTCCTCGGGTTCGTCCATCCGCAGACGCACCGCTTCCTGGTAGGCCAGGATCGCTTCCTCATATTTCCCCAGATGGAAAAGGGTATAGCCCAAGTGACTGAAGGCCTCTGGCCATTCGGGTTTGAGGGCCAACGCCTGTTTATAGTTCTCCTCGGCTTCCTTGAAGTTACCGCGGGCCTTGTGCCTCTCGCCCAGGTTGAAAAAGCTTTCCGCGATCTTGGGGTCGGCCGCCGCGACCCGGGGGTGGCGGACGTGCTTCTTCCAAAACCGGTAGGTCAGGCCTCCCAGGACCGTCGCCACCAGCGCGCTGATCAGGAAATGGGTTAACGAAAACATGGGCTGCTCCTTTCCAGCAAAACAAGGGATAACCTCTTTATCCTACCCTTTGTCACTTAAAGAAGGGTGCAAGCCGTGTGCCAAGTTTATTTAAATTTATAAACAACAGGTGATGCGTGGTTTAGGCCAGTATTCATCGGGGGGCAAACTGGGGAAATTAATTCCTAAAACAAGGGGAGCGGAAAAAGGGGGTCTATTGATGGTCATATCTACCCCCTCTGAAGGGGATCTCTCGAAAACGTTTCTGATGACTGAGTCCAATCGTATCCGAGGGCCCGTTCTCAACATGGGCTTCGTCGAGGCAAGGGGTGAATCGATTCCCTTTTCAAGTCCTTGACAGTCTTTCAAGTTTTCCGTTATACTTCTGACGTAAGCATCCGCAAAGAAGAAACCCAAAAAACTTCATGACTTTAGCCGGACGATACGAGCTTGGAGAGCGATTGGGCGAGGGGGCCTCTTCCGAGGTCTTTCGCGCCCGGGACACGTCCCATGACCGGGACGTGGCCTTAAAGCTTTCCCTGACCTCCCTTCCCCCTGAGGAGGCCGCCCGCCTGCGCCGGGAGTTCAAGGTCCTGGCTTCCCTGCAACATCCCCGCATCATCCGCACGTACGACTACGGCCTGACCGAAGACGGCCGGGCTTACCTTTCCCTGGAGCTTCTGGAGGGAAAGAGTCTGGACCGGTCGGTTGCGGGGTGGGGGCCGGAGCTGGCGCGCTACGCCCTTCAGGCCCTGGACGCCCTGGGCTTCATCCATTCCGAGGGCTATGTTCACAACGACATCAAACCTTCCAACCTGATGGTTGCCCCGGAAAAATCCGGGCTCGTGGTCATGGACTTCGGGTTCGCCGAGCCCCAATCCAAGCTCGCCCTCGAGGCCACGGGAACCCTGGGGTATATCGCCCCCGAGGCCTTGAAGGGGAGCGAGGTGGATGGCCGGGCCGACCTTTATTCCCTGGGCTCGGTCCTGTATGAGCTGGCCTGTGGTCGGAGGCCCTTTGAGGACAAAAGCCCGTTGGCCGAGATTCAGAAGTCGCTGGCCGGGACGCCTCCCCCTCCCTCTTCTCTGAACCAGAAAATCCCGCCCGCTGTGAACGAGTTCTTTTTGAAGCTCCTGGCCAGGAACCCCGATGAGCGCTATCCCTCGGCCCGGGAGGCGTACAAGGCGTTGGCCGAGGCCGCGGGCCTGGAAAGCGATCCCCTGACGGCTTCCTATTCTGCGAGGCCGAAACCGGGGCGGTTCGTGGGTCGGGAGAACGAATTGGCACGGCTCGGGGACATCCTGACCCAGGTCCGGGAAACCAAGCAAGGGGCCCTCGTCTTTCTGTCCGGGCCAGAGGGAATCGGCAAGACGCGCCTCCTTCTCGAGTTCAAGTTCGCCTGCCAGCTCCGGCATCTTCCGGTACGCTGGATCAATGCCGAAGGCGACGTCCCCTCCCTGTCGCAATGGGCCTCGGGGTTAAAGGACTCCGGCAAAATCGGGGTGGTCCTGGTGGACGACTGGGACGAGTGGGGCAGTGAAAGCCGGGAGCTCTTCCGCTCCAGCCTGGTGGATTATCAGGACCTCGGCGTCCTCTGGGTGTTCTCCTCGAAGAGCGAGGCCGGATTTTCCGTTTTAGACGAGGAAGAGCTCCCCCATCATCGGGTTGTCCTGAAGGGGCTGGAGCCGGAGGAGACTCAAGAACTGGTCTCCTCCATCCTCTCCCTCTTTCCGGAGCTCGGACGTCTCTCCCAGTGGGTCTGCGAGCAGACCCGGGGGAATCCCCGTTGGATCGAGGAGATTCTCCGTTTTCTCTGCGACGAAGGGATCCTCTCTCCGCTCGGAAGCGAGTGGCAGGTGGATTTCGCGCGCCTGCCCGACGCCTGGGCCGGAAAGGAGGGGCGCGCGGCCTTTCTGGCGCGCCTGAGCCGGCTTTCCCGGGGAGCCAGAGGCCTGCTCCAAATCGCTTCGACGGTGGGTCCGAGATTCGGAGTGGACGTCCTGGAAGGTCTGTTCGGGGAAGGGTTCGAGGAGTCCTGGCGCGAGCTCCGGGTGCAGAGCTGGACCGTCATTTCTCCCGGGGGAAGCGCCTATGCGTTCCGGATTCCCGCCTACCAGTCCATGGTCTACCAGGACCTTTCCGAGGAGGAGCGCCGGACGCTCCACCGGAGGCTCGGGGAGTGGTTCGAATCCCATCCGGCAGGGACGGAGGTGTTGGCCCGGCACTTCAGCCGTTCCGGGGACCTGGAACGCGGTTTGCGCTATTCCCTGTCGGCCGGGGAGGAAGCGGAAGCCCTCCCTTTGGTCGGAGCCGGCCGGGCCGCGGCCCATTTCGAGCAGGCCCTCTCTCTGGCCTCGTCCCTGGGAAAGGCTTCTCTCGTGAGGGAACTTTGCCTCCGCACCGGAAAGCTCTATGACCAGAGGGGCGAATATGAGAAAGCCCTCGCCCTTTACGAACGGGCGGAAGTTCTTCTGGAAGGGAATGAGGGGGAGGAGAAGGCCATGGTCCTTCGCCGCAAAGCTTCTGCGTTCATGTTCAAGGGCGAGTACGATCAGGCCCGGACTTTGTATCAAGAAGCTCTGGATTTGATTGGGGATTGCCCGGATAAGGGGGGAATCCTGGCTGACCTTGGTTATGCGGTCCTCCGTTTGGGCCATTCGAAGGAAGCCCTCGATTGCTACACCCGGGCCGAGGAGCTTCTGAGGAAGTTTGGGGATCCACAGGATAACCTGGCCGCCGTTCATGTAAGCATCGCCCAAGTCCTGCAGACCATGGGTCGCCTGGGTGAGGCTATCGAAATGCTGGAGAAGACCCTGGTGTCTGCTTCGGACCCCAAAAAACGGCCTGCCATCCTCTGCTCCCTCGGCGCGGCTTTACAGCAAGCAGGACGCCTCAAGGAGGCCCGTGAAATCCTGCTTCGAGGGGAGAAAGAGGCAAAGGCTTACGGGAGGGCCACGGATCAGACGTCAATTCTATCTTCCCTGGGAGGCGTGGAAGATAAGTTGAGGGATTGGGCCCAGGCTTCAAAGCACTTTGAGCAGGCCTTGGTTCTGTATCGCAAAGCCAACGACCGCTTGGGCGCTTCCGTCATGCAGTCCAGCCTGTCCTGGGTGTATCTTCATGAAGGGGAGTTGCAGCGGGCCCTGTCCCTGGGCGAGAAATCCCTCCAGCAGATGAAGGCCTTGGGGGATGAGTTCCAAACTGCAAGCCTTCAGCACACCCTGGGCCTGATTCATTCCCGGTGGGGGGATTTGGATAAAGCCGAAGAGCTGTTTCGGGAGAGCCTACAGAACCGGCAGCGTCTTGGTCGCACGTCGGATTGCGTAACTCCTTTATCGGATTTAGGTTCCCTTTGCCTGGATCGGAGTTCTTTTGAGGAGGCTTTGAAACACTTTGACCACGCCCTGTCGCTTTCCGGAGAGTCAAAAAACAAATCCCTCATTCTCTCAGCCCATAAGGCCCTGGCCCTTCTCGGGATGGGGAAATTGGCTGAGGCTGAAGGGCTCGCCTCCCAAACCCTGGCCCGGGCAAAGGAGCTCGGAGACGGGGAGGTCTTAGCATTCTGTGAAAGATCCTGGGGGCAAGTCCTCCAAAGAAAAGGGGTGCTTCAGGATTCTCGGAAGGCCCTGATCCACTCAGCCGAGCGGTTCCGTTCTCTTCAAGACGTTTATGAGACAGCCTGGACCCTTCTGGAAGTGGCCCGGGTGAGTTTGGAGCTTGGCCCGGAGACTTCTCTCGTTGAAACGGTGCGGTTCCTTTCCGAGGCCTGCGAGACCTTCGAGAGGCTGGGTGCCCGACGCGACCTTGAGCGGGCGCGGGTTCTTGAGCATCGCCTGTTGGCGGCATTGATTCAAGTCCCGGGGAAAGGGACGGAGAGAAACGGCCTGGTGGAAGCTCTTTCCAGGGTGAGCGAGCTGCTCGACACCCTGACTTCCGAAGAGGAGGTCTACGCTCGGGTCTTGGAGCTGCTGGTGACCCTGTTCGCTGCTGAGCGTGGCATCCTCTTCCTGAGGGACACGTTGGCCGACGACCTCAAGGTGGCTAAAGCCTATCCCCCCTCTTTGGAGAAGGACCAAGCCACTCTGACCGATGCCCGGGACCTTTCCAAGACCTCCGCCCTCTCGGCGATGAACCGGGAGGAGGTCCTTTTCTCCAATTCCGCGCTCTCTGACGAGCGTTTTGCCCGGCGCCAGAGCGTGGTCCTGAACCGCATCCAGAGCTTGATGTGTGCCCCCCTGAAGCTTGGGGATGAAGTGATCGGAGCCATTTACCTCGACAGCCGTCTGGGTGGGAGCCTTTTTTCAGAGCGGGACCGTCCCTTCTTGAAGGTTGTGGCCAGCGTGGCCTCAGCCGCCATCGAGAAGGCCAGGGAATACCGCGAGATAAAGGAGGGGGCCGAGGCCCTGCGGAACGAGGCGCTTGCTCAAAGCGGCCTCTCCGGAATGATCGGGACCTCCCAAACCATGCTCGCCCTCTTCGCCAGGGCCAGGCAGGTCGCGGAGACCGATTCCACGGTTTTGATCGAGGGGGAGTCGGGGACCGGCAAGGAGCTATTGGCCAGAGCCGTTCACGACCTGAGCAATCGGAAGGACAAATCCTTTGTGGAAGTAGACTGCGGGGCCTTGCCTGAAACGCTTCTCGAGTCCGAGCTCTTCGGACACAGGAAGGGTTCTTTCACCGGGGCCACCGAAGACAGCCTTGGCTTGTTTGAGGAGGCCCACGGGGGCACGGTGTTCCTGGACGAGATTTCCTCGGCTTCGCAAGGCGTGCAGGCCAAGCTCCTCAGGTTCCTTCAGGAGGGGAAGATCCGCCGCATCGGGGAGACCAAGCCCCGGAAGGTGGACGTGCGGGTGATCTGCGCCACGAACAAGAACCTGGAAGGCGAGGTCGTTCTAAAGCGTTTCCGCCGCGACCTGTTTTACCGCTTGAAGGTGTTTTCGCTGAGGGTTCCGCCCCTCCGGGAGCGGGCCGGAGATATCTTCCTCCTCGCCGAGCACTTCCGTAAACTCTATGCGGCCAAGATGGGGAAGCCCGTGCGAGGGTTCCGCCGGGAGGCCGTGGAGGCCATGCTCAGGTATCCTTGGGAAGGCAATGTCCGCGAGCTCCGGTACGCTGTGGAGCGGGCTGTCATCCTCTGTCAGGGGCCCTTCCTCGAGCTTTCGGACCTTGAAATCCGGGTCCCTTTGGACGGGTCGCGGGTGCCCTTCAGGGAGCTTATTGAAACCCAGAAGCGGTTTTATGTCCAGCAGACCCTGGAAGCAAACGGGGGAAATGTGCTCGGGGCTTCCCGGAGCCTCGGGATGACTCGAAAAGAATTAACAGGACTCATGGCCAGGTTTGGAATGAAAAGCACTCGTGGGAAAGGAAGGCCGAAGAAGCCTAAAGAACCCTGATTTATCGTTTAATTATTCAACTTATTATTATTATTTAAGTTATGTGATATTCGGATCTGGTACAATTATTTGATATAATGTCCCTAAAGGGACAATTTTTATTTTATATATAAAATGATGCAATTAATAGATTTATATAATTTAGTAAACAATGTTATTTGTCCCTAAAGGGACAATATATGAGCATTTTCAACACATATATCTCTCTAAGCTACTTGAATAATTTAAATCTTTGAACATAGCAACCTGTTTTTAAAACTTCAGTTATGAATTTCGTTCTCACATTTATATCCTTGAGGCTTTAATTTAGGCTTATGGGTTGCATATTAGGAAACTCAGAAGGTTTGTTGTTTTTGGCACAAGCTTAACAATATTAACGGAGGTAAAAGAAGTGAAAAAGTTCCTGCTCCCCCTCGTGTTCGTATTGACTCTGATCGGTTCAGCGCTTTCGACCGGAGCCTTGGCTGATATCATTCTTCCGCCCCCGGTTCCACCTCCGATAACTGGCCCGGGACCTTAATTAAAGAACTCATGGCAGGGGGAGAGGACCCGGGCCTCCCCCTGCCCGGAATTATTCAATTCTATTAACAGATCAAGCAAAGGGATAACTCGTGTACGGTTTTCAGGTTGGGAATTTTCTAAAGGTGTCTCTGAAGGAGCCTGCCGGGGATGTCGAGGAGGGGGAATTTGTCTCGTCGGATGATAACCTCGTCGTCCTGGATGTGTTGGCGCACACCCCTGCCGCCCATTGGGTCTACATCCCTCAGGGGAACATCTCCCGGATCAAAAAAACCTTCCCCCAGCCCGCGGCCCCGGGGTTCTTCCCTGCCTTTAAGCCTTCGGTGGGAATGGTTTTGAGCGGAGGAAGGTAAAGGAAAGAAACCGATCGCGTTTGAATGGATGATTTGAACACGCCAAGCGCCCCACTCCCCATGGGGGAGTGGGAGGAGCGTTATTTTTCGCTTCGCCGGCTTCACGGGGAAACGGCCCACGATATCAACAATTATCAGCAGGCTGTGGAGTCCGGTCTCTTCTATTTGGAGCGTCTGCCACCCGGAGAGGAAAGGGAAAAGGTCAAGAGGATGATCTCGACGAATATTCAGGACACGAAAGATGCGACCGGGAAGCTCCTCCGAGGCCCGGAGGAACCCCCGGCCTCTTGCCGGGAGCCATTGGAGCTGCGTCCGATCCTGGAGCGGATCATGCTCGAAAAGAAGGGCAACTTCGAGGATCAGAAGGTGAGGCACATCTGCGAAGTCCACGGGGCCCTGCCTCTGGTGCGGGGCAACGCCACGGATATCCACCAGGCCTTGACGAACATCGTCAACAACGCCCTGGAGGTCATGCCCCATGGGGGCCGGTTCTCGATGACCGCGGACTACTGTGCCCAGGACGGCCTGCCGGAGCGGGTGGAGGTCCGGGTGGAGGACACCGGCCCCGGGATACCCCGGGAGCATCAGGAGAGGATCTTTCTGCGCGAATACACGACCAAGCCCGAGGGGCACGGCTTGGGGCTCGCCGTGGCCCGGGCCAGGGTGCTCTCCCTCGGGGGTTCGATCTGGGTGGAGAGCGAGCCGGGCTTCGGGGCGACGTTCATCGTGGCCCTGCCGGTGGCCAGGGAGAAGAAATGAAGGATGTCGATGTGGGCGGCGTTTTTGCGTGAGTATGGCTGTCTTTCCAACACAACCTGCCTCCCAGGCTTTAGGCATGGTTGCCGTTCAATGATAATCAAGAGGGGCCTATGGTTCACATACAGCAGTGGTAGTGAGCGGCGAGGGCCTATCCCCGAATCGGGATGGGTCTTGTTTCGCCGCTTTTCATTCCACCCAGTAGCAAATCAAGGAGGCACCGATGAAACGGGTTCGTAGGGTAAATTACGGGATTATGGTTGTCCTTTGGGTTGGTTTACTGATGGCAGCCCAAGCCGCTTTTGCTCAGGTCAGCTACGTGGTAAATCTAACCACCAACGATCTCACCTTTGCCGTCCGAGATGGCTATAACCTGGTTTCCTTGAAAGGAGGTTCCTTCCTCGGCGAGATTAGAAAGCCTCAGATGCCCGTGAAGTACATCCGGCTGATTTGCCCTCCCAACACGGAAGTGGATTCCCTGGTCATCCCGGTCAGGGAGAGCCGATCCGTTTCCGGGACTTACCGGATTCTTCCGGCACAGACTCCGGTTCCCACTCTAATCGGTCACGCACCAGCTCAGTGGGTGGACCCCGACACCTCCATCTACAATTCAAATAAACCTTATCCCGGAAAGCTTGCAGAGGTTGTGCACCAGGGTTACTTCGATGGTAACCGTATCGTCACCATCGCGATCTATCCACTTCAGTGGGTTCCTCGCTCAGGATTGCTTTCGCTCTACACGAGGGTTCGATTCAACCTCAACCTCCGCAGCGTCAACAACAGCCCAAGGGTTAGGGCGAAGATACGTGGCGAGAGAGGGCAGGAGGCTTACCGGAGCTCTTTAGGTGCCACTGTGGACAATGATGGGGACATCCCGAAATACAGAGTTGAACCCGGACTGGCCCCCGTTAAACTGGACTAAAACAGGGTTGTGGAAGTTGAGTATTT
>CAYGWX010000059.1:0-15472 GCA_964353855.1 uncultured bacterium
AAGGAATTTAAAAGAGATAATTTTAAGATATTTCAACCTCACCCCCCACCCCTCTCTTACCTCTTTAGGAAAGGGGAAAAAGGCCAGAAATGGCAGAAGTTAGAGGTATAGTCCACGCCAAAATACCCTGGGCTTCTCACCCGGTTACGTCCCGCTCAAGGCACGAAAAGAGAGAGGCCCTGGCTTGCGACAGGGCCTCTCAAGTTGTAATCGTTGAGGTTAAATCATCGCGGGAAGTTGACGACCTTCTTGACCTCCTGCTCCTCTCCTGACCTCCAGACCAGGAAGTAGAGGCCGTTATGGAACTCGCTGCTCCGCAGGCGCACCTCGGTTTCCCCCGCGACCTTGCCCTCGTAGAGTCCCCGGACCCTGCGTCCGGCCACATCGTAGATGGCCAGGCTCACCGGCTGCTCCCGGGGAGAGAGCTTCAGCACCACCGGCCCGGCCCAGACCGTCGGGGCCAGCAGCCCCTTCGCCATGACTGGATTACGGAGGCGGTCGTTCCCCTGGGCCACGCCCACCGAGGACAGCGGGGCTTTGGAGAAATACAGGTCGTTGTTCGTGACCGCCCTCCCGTCCGTCCACTGGGCGTAGACGTACTGGCTGTCCGCCAGGATGATGTGGTACTCGCCCATGAAATCCACCGGGCTGGCGAAGGTCGTGTCCGAGATCCTGAGCGAAGGGTTGAACGTCGCTCCCCCGTTCGGGGAATAGCGGTAGCGGATGGACCATCGGCTGGAGGAGTTCGTGGGCCAGTTGGGCGTGGTGTAGTACATCACGTGCAGGCCGCCGAAGGGATCGAACTCCGCCCAGCCCTTGCACTGTCCGCCGACCGTGTCGTCGTTCACCGTGAACCGCGAGGACCAGGTGGCCCCGCCGTTCGTGGAGCGGCAGCCCACCACGTCCCAGGTCCCGGTGCGGGAGTCCACCCAGGTCAGGAACACGTTCTGGCCGTGGGCCGCGATGGAGTTGATCGGGGCCCGGTCCCCGTAGCCCGTGCTGTAGGAGCTGTTGGAGAGCAGGACCTCGGTGGACCAGGTCACCCCGCGGTCCGTGGACTTGCGGTAGTAGACGTTGCCGCTGGGCCAGTTGTCCACCAGGCCCAGGTGGAGATTATGGGCCTCGTCCATGTCCAGGGCCGAGACCCCGGTGCGGGTCCATATCCGCCCGGTGGTGAAGCTGCGGCCGTAGTCCGTGGACTTGGCCTGCCACAGGCCCGTGCTTCCGGAGACCTGCTGCCAGACGATGTAGATCTCGTTGCGGTAGATCACCATCCAGGGCTTGTCGCACCCGGACGACGGGGTCACCCGGGTGGTGTCCTGCCAGGAAAGCCCGCCGTTCGTCGAGAAGTAGTGATAGATGGACACCGTGGAGTACTGCACCAGCATGTGCACGTGCCCGGAGTCGTCCACCCCGATGACCGGGTCGCTGTGCCAGGGGTTGCCCGGGGTGGGGTCCTGGAAGGGGATGTTGGGCATAAACGACGTCCCCCCGTTGGTGGACCAGGCGTAGGGGATCATCGCGATCGTGGAGCGCTCGGCGAGGTTGCAGCAGGAGTAGATGGCCTGCCCGTTCCAGACCGTGAAGTCGCTCTCGCCCTGGTTGATCACCTGGCCCCCGGCGTCATCGCTCACCTTTACGTTGGGGGCGAAGGGCGGGTTGGCCAAGCAAGCCGCGGCAATCAGAAGGATCAGGATGCATGGAAGCCGTTTCATTTCGCCTGCCCTCCTTTCTCCAAGGCCACCCGGGACAGGGTCACCTGGAACGGCCCGGGCTCCCCGTTCTCCACGAACAGGAAGAACTCCACCCGCTTGTCCGGGACCATGGCCCAGGGGAAGTTGCTGGAGTAAAACGGCCCGGCCTGGGAGAGCGGCAGCCTCACGGTCTGCCACTGGCCGTCCGTCTTCACGTACTCCGTGGCGGAGTAATACAGCCCGGGGTCCGGCCCGAGATAGAAGTAGCGCAGGCGCAGGGAACGGCCGTTGCCCTTGAGCGTCAGGGCCAGTTCGGTCCCGGCCGGAACCTTCCCGATCTTCTCCTGATACATCCAGGCCGAGGCCCAGCCCTCTTCCCTGGGGTTGGCGGTCAGGACCGTCTGACCGTTCAGGTGCGCCACGGCCGCCGGGTAATCCGGCTGGCCCTGGAGCGTCGCCATCCCCGGCGAGAGGTCGGCCTGCCAGCCGAGGAGCGAAAGCAGGAGCAAAGGTGCGAGCATGGATACCTCCTATGGTTAAGTTACGCTGTAATAATCATACGGCAATCCCGGGAAGAAGTCAAGTCCTGAGGGGTGGTGGATCGCTGCGCTGCGGGGGAGACGGTGGAAACGGTTGAATCGTAAAGGAAAACCCCAAACCAAACCCTGAACAACCGCTGGAACGCTTCGCCGCGTTAGAACCGAAACGACATTCCTACCCCTTCCCCACCCGGAAGCCGATGACCCGCCTGCGCCTCGACCCCGGATGGTCCATCAACCTGCGGATCGCGTCGAACACCACCCGGAACTTGGAATCGTACTTCCTCTCCAGGTCGTCCAGCCTGCGGGCCAGATCTTTGTTTGCCGTGAGGATCCGGCGCAACCGGACGAACGCCCTCATGATCTCGATATTCACCTGAACCGCGCGGGGGCTTCGGAGTATGCTGGAGAGCATGGCCACTCCCTGCTCGGTGAAGGCATAGGGACGAGCCCGCCTGAGACCGCCCCAACTTGAAATCACAATTTGTGATTTCAAGTTTGCGAACTCCTCTTTGGACAGCTGAAACATGAAGTCAGGCGGGAAGCGCTCGATGTTCCGCTTCACAGCCTGAACCAGGACCCTGGGCTCAACCTGATAAAGCGCAGCTAAATCGGGACTTAACATCACCTTCTGGCCCCGGATGAGGAGGATCGCTTGCTCGATTCTCCTGACAGAAATGACAGCTTGCCTGCCCTTCATGGAACCCCCTTGAAGAGAATCATTGAGAAAGCGTTAAAGGAGCCTGTTCAGTTTAGCGCAAAGGGCCGGGGGAAGTCAAGGGCCGAAGGCGCTGGATCGCTGCGCTGCGGGGGAGACGGTGGAGACGGTTGATCGCTTCGCTCGCTGGAAACGGAACAACTAACGACGAGATCCTGAAACAAGTTCCCCGAAAGGCCGAGGGCAGGCAGGATGACGAGAAAGAGAGATCCGGAGTCAAGCTCAGGATGACGGACCTTCCCATTGCGGTAGGCGGATAGCGGTTTGAACACCCTAAATCCCACAACCTGTGCGCCCTTACCGGACATAAAAAAAGGCGGGGATCCAAGGCCCCGCCTGCTCCATGGGAACCGTCAATATTCGTACCGCCGCAGGCCGATGTTCACCAGGATGCCGACCATCAGCATCATCGCCAGAAGCGGCGACCCCCCGTAGGAGAGGAACGGCAGGGGGATCCCGGTGACCGGCAGGATCCCCAGGGTCATGCCCACGTTCAGGAAGACGTGGAATCCGATGACCGCGACCAAGCCCATCGCCACCAGGCTGGCGAAGCGGTTGCGGGCCTCGCGGGCCACCACCACCCCGCGGTAGATCAGGATGAAGAACAGGACGAGGAGAAGCGCGGCGCGCAGGAAGCCCAGCTCCTCCCCGATCGTGGAGAAGATGAAGTCGGTGTGCTGTTCCGGCAGGAAGGCCAGGCGCTTCTGGGTCCCCTGCAGGAAGCCCTTGCCGAGGAGGCCTCCCGAGCCGATGGCCACCTTGGACTGAAGGATGTGCCAGCCCGCCCCCCGGGGATCCGCCTCCGGGTTCAGGAATACCAGGAGCCGTTTCTTCTGATACCCCTGCATCGCGCCCCAGGCCACGGAGGAAAGGAGGCCTACCACAGTGGTCACGGAAGAAACGGTGATGATGTCCCGGGTGGGGACGCGATAGTAGTAGAACAAAAAGACGAGGAGGACGGCCAGCCCGGCCCAGAGGACCAGGGAATTCGCCAGGGCGAAGGCCACCGACAACAGCGGCGCGACCAGGAAGAAAAGGTAGAGCGGGGAAAGCCCGTCCCAGAACAGGACCGCGAAGAGCATGACCAGAAAGGCCAGGGAGGTCCCCAGGTCCGGCTCGATCAGGACCAGGCCCAGGGGCAGGGCCACGATCCCGATCGGGATGGCCATGTCCAGCAGGGAGCGGAACGGGACCTTGCGGGTGGAAAGGAATTTGGCCAGGGCGAAGGCCGTGGCGATCTTGGCGAACTCCGAGGGCTGGAACAGGATCGAGCCGAAGCGGAACCAGCGATGGGCCCGCGTGGAGCCCGGGACGAAGAGCACGCCGACCAGCAGGATGAGCGAGACCGCATACAGGGGATAGGCGAAGGCCTCGAGATAGCGATAGGGGACCGCCGCGGCCACGGCCAGGGCGATGAGCCCCAGGGCCACCCAGATCATCTGCCGGATATAGAGCCCGCCCAGCAGGGCGGCCCGGGACTGGGTCGCGGAATAGATCATCGAGACGCCCACCAGCGAAAGGGCCAGGGTCGCGACCAGGACCCAGACTTCGAGGTCACGGGAGAACGCGCGGTTGATCATAATAGAGGTGAGAGGTGAAACGTGAGACGTGAGAAGCGAAAGGTCAAGGACCTATCTCCGAGCAGTATCCGCGCCTTGGGCGACAACGGCAGGCTGGGGATTCAAATAATAGCCGATCAATTGGCCGGCGATCGGGGCGGCGACCGAAGCCCCCCAGCCGGCGTTCTCGGCCACCACGGCCACGGCGATGCGGGGGCTGTCCACCGGGGCGATGGCCACGAACCAGGAATGGTCTTCCCCGTGCGGGTTCTGGGCCGTGCCGGTCTTGCCTCCGATGTCCAGCCCGGCCACCCTGGCCACGCTCGCCGTCCCGTAGCCCGAGTTCACCACCCCCCACCAGGCTTTTTGGAGCAGGGCGATGTGGGATGAGGATACGGGAAGCATCCGGGACGTGTCTCTCCGGGCGGAGTCCCCGGTAAGCCTCTGGGCAGGCAGCTCCATTCCGTCCGGGGCGACGGCCTTGCGGACCAGGTGCGGCCGTTCCCAGCGTCCGTCGTTTCCCACCGCTCCGTAGAACACCGCCATCTGGAGCGGGGTCACCAGGACCTCGCCCTGGCCGATGGCCATGTTGAGCGCCGTCCCCTGTCCCCACTTCCCCGGCCCCAGCTTGCGGTCGTAGTAATCCGGGGTGGGGATCAGCCCGCCGGATTCCTCGGGCAGGTCCACGCCGGTCCTCTTTCCCAGGCCCAGCCCCAGGGCTGTTTTGGAGAGGCGGTCGAGCCCGAGCCTGATCCCGAGCTGGTAGAAGTAGATGTCGCAGGACACGATGATGGCCTGCTCCAGGGGCAGGGAGCCGTGATGCCCGCCGCACTTGAAATAGCGATTGCCGTAGTGGAACGCGCCCAGGCACGGCGGAAGCAGGGAGAGGGGGGTGATCACGCCGTTCTCCAGGCCGGAGATGGCGGTGATCGACTTGAAGGTCGAGCCCGCGGGGTAGCCGCTTTTCACGGCCCGGTTCCAGAGCGGAAAGCGGGGGTCGTCGCGCAGACGGTCCCAATCCTCCTGCTTGATCCCGGCCGCGAAAAGGTTGGGGTCGAAACCGGGATGCGACACCAGGGCCAGGATCTCGCCGGTCCGGGGGTCCAGGGCGCAGACCGCGCCGTTCCGGGCCGGGCCGAGGAGCTCCTCGGCCTTCTGCTGGAGGCGGAGGTCGATGCCGAGATGGAGGTCGTTGCCGTTCATGGGGGGAATCGGCGGGATGCCCTCGAAATCACCGATCTCCCGGCCCCGGGAGTCCACCTCCTTCAGGATCTTCCCGTCCTCGCCCCGCAGCAGGGTTTCGTAGGCTTCCTCCAGGCCGGTCCGGCCCACGAAACTTCCCCGGCGGTAGCCCTGGTCCTTGAGCCTCTCCAGCTCCGGCTCGCTCACCTCTCCCACGTAGCCCAGGAGATGAGCCCCCATCTCCCCGTAACGGTACTGGCGGATGGGCTCGAAGCCGACCTTCACCCCGGGGAGATCGCTGTTGTGCTCCTCGATCCTGGAGATGGTTTCCATGTCCGCGTCGTGGACCACGACGAAGGACTCGGTGGGCGCCCAGCGCTTCTGCTTCTGGACCTTCCTGGCCAGGGCGTCGGGGTCCAGCTTCAGCAGCCCGGCCAGGAGGGCGTAGGTGGAATCCCCGGCTTTGATCTGCTGGGGATAGACCTCGATGTCGAAGGCGGCGCGGGAATCCACCAGCAGGGTCCCGTTGCGGTCGTAGATCCGGCCCCGGGCCGCGCGCAGGGGCACGGCGCGGAGGCGGTTCTGCTCGGCGAGGGCGGCATAGCGCCGGTGATCCAGGACCTGCATCTGGGCCAGGCGCGCCAGGAGCAGGAGGAACAGCACCGAGAAGACCAGGGCCGCTGCGCTCCCCCGAATGCGGCGGTCCGCCGGAGTCTGGACCGCGGACCGTCTCATCGCTTGGCCTTCTGGCCGATGAAGCGGTTCAGGAGGACGAACAGCAGCAGGGAAAGGAGCCCGCTGTAAAGCGCGGAGGGAAGCCCGTAACGCAGAAGCCGGAGGCCGATGGCATTGGGATCACCCCAGATCAGGAACAGGGAACGGGCCAGCTCCATCCCGATCCCGCCCAAACCCACCAGCAGCGCGGTCATGAGAAACTGCTCGCGGTAGACGCTGCCCCGGGCGTAGCCCAGAAGCCAGGCCACGACCGCGTAGCCCAGGGCATTGAGCCCGAGATGCTGGGGATCGTAGAGATCGAGGAGGAGGCCGGAGAGGAACCCCGTGAAGATCGCATAGCGCGGGCCTTCGACCAGGGCGTTGAATACGACCACGGAGAGCAGGGCATCCGGTCGGACGCCCGCGATGCCCATCAGTTCGAAGAAGGAGGCCTGGAGGAAAACACAGGGAAGCATCACGACCAGGAGCTTTAGAAACCTCACCGGGTCTGTCCTTCCGGTTTGGGAGTGCCCCCCGGATCGGAAGAGGGAGCTTGTTCTGCCCCCGGGGCAAGCGAATCCTCATTCCCGGGACGCCTGGGAGGCCTGCTCCTCTTCCCGGCCAGCGTGTCCCCGATCCCATACATCCTGGGGCGGGGGGAGACCGCCAGAGAATCCTTACGAAACCGGACGACGGAAACCGTCAGGGAGTCCGGGGAGGAGACGGCGGTGGTGTCCTCGCCCACGATGACCAAGGCCGCGGAGAGCCGGCCCAGGTGGGCATAGGGTGAAACCACCACATCCAGGAAGAACCCTTTGGGCTCCTTCCCCACCTGATCGACCCGCCCGATCGGGACCCCGGGAGGGAAAACGCCGCCCAGCCCCGAGGTCAGGACCTCGTCGCCCTCCTTCACATCCTCGGTCACCGGGATCTTCGTCAGGAGGCACTGGTCCGTCCCCCGGTCCCATTCCAGGATCCCTGCCCGGCGGGTCCTCCCGACCATCGCCCCGACGTGGAGGGTGGTGTCGAGGATCGTGCGCACGAAACAGCTGGAGGGCCCCACGCTCGCGACCTTGCCGATCAGACCTTCGGGTGCGATCACCGGCTGGTTCTTCCGGATGCCGTCGCCGGACCCCTTGTTCAGGACCAGGGTGCTCACCGCCATCCCGGCGGCCTTGGCGATGATCTCGCAGGCCACGAAGCGGAATCGCCCCCGCACCTGGAGGGCGTAGGCCCTTCGCCAGAAGGCGTTCTCGACTTCCTGATCCCGGAGCTGTCCGAACCGGGTCGAGGAGCGCGCCACGGCTTCCCTCAATTCGCGGTTCTCCCGCCCCAGCCGGACCTGCTCCGCGAAAAAGGCGACGCCGCGGTTGAAGGGGAAAAACAAAACCGGCACCCCCTTCTGTGCCAGCTTCAGTTTGGCCCCCTCCGGGAGGACCATCAGCCCGACGGACAGGAGAGCCGCTAAAAGGACGCTGGAGAGGTCCGACCTTCTCCAGAGCGCCGACAGCCAGCGGAACACATCCCGCTCCTTTAGTTCCGGCCGCTGGACATGATCACCGGTTCGTACTCCTCGGGGTCCTCGAGGATCTTGCCGCTCCCCAGGACCACGCATTCGATGGGATTCTCGACCACGTTCACCGGCAGGTTGGTCTCCTCCTGGAGCAGGCTGTTCAGGCCCCGCAGCAGGGAGCCCCCGCCGGTCATGAAGATCCCTTTGTCCACGATGTCCGAGGCCAGCTCCGGCGGGGTCTTCTCCAGGGCCCGCTTGACCGCGCCCACGATCAGGCCCACCGGCTCGCGCAGGGCCTCGCGGATCTCGGAGGACTTGACCTTCACCGCCCGGGGAATCCCGGAGACCAGGTCCCGGCCCTTGACCTCCATCTCCCGCTCCTCGGCCAGCGGGAAGGCCGAGCCGATCGTGATCTTGATCTGCTCCGCGGTCTGCTCGCCGATGAGGAGGCTGTACATCTTGCGCAGGTACTCGATGATCGCCTCGTCCATCTCGTCCCCGGCGATGCGGATGGAGTTATTGGAGACGATGCCCGACAGGGCGATGACCGCGATCTCGGTCGTGCCCCCTCCGATGTCGATGATCATGTTCCCGGAAGGCTCGGCCACGGGCAGGCCGACCCCGATGGCCGCGGCGATGGGCTCGGCTACCAGGTAGACCTCGCGCGCCCCGGCGTGCTCCGCGGAGTCCCGGACCGCGCGTTTCTCCACCTCGGTGATCCCCGAGGGGACGCAGACGATGACCCGCGGGCGGACGAACAGGCGGCGACGCTGGGCCCTGGCGATGAAGGCCCGGAGCATCTCCTCGCAGACCTCGAAGTCCGCGATGACGCCGTCCTTCATCGGCCGGATGGCGACGATCTCGTCCGGGGTCCGGCCGCGCATCTTCTTGGCCTCGTAGCCCACGGCCAGGACCCTGCGGTTCTTGGTCTCCAGAGCGACGACCGAGGGCTCGTTCAGAACGATCCCCCGGCCCTTCACATAGACCAGGGTGGAGGCGGTTCCCAGGTCGACGGCCACATCGTTGGACAGAAACCCGGAGAAGAGTCTCCTCAAGGCATTGATCTGCATTATTAATTCCTAAGTGACAAAGAAAGAAATGATGAAACTTAAATATCCTATCATATTTCAGCCAAAACTTCAAGAGGCTTCTTTTAGTTCTTCTCCCACAACGCCTTGCAGACCAACCCATTGCGAACAAGCGAGGATAGGCAACTCGTGGTAAAATGGTTTTCAGGAAAAAATGGCCGGGAGGTGTTCCCCGCC
This sequence comes from uncultured bacterium, assembly GCA_964353855.1. GTDB lineage: Bacteria > Edwardsbacteria > CAYGWX01 > CAYGWX01 > CAYGWX01 > CAYGWX01. Next base: position 9,185 of record CAYGWX010000059.1, read on the forward strand.
CCTGTCTTCTAAAAGGGCCTACTCCTTTCCCTCAAGCCCAAGGTAGAGAAAGCGTTCCGCCAGATTGACCCAGTCGCTCCACCGTTTCCCCTTGGACCTCTCGTCCTGGATGATCCGCGAAAACGCGCTGCTCTGGGCATCCATCTGATCGGCCTGATAGAGGATCAAGGCCTCCAGGGTCTGGGGCAGTACCGGCGAACCCTGCTCCAGGGTCCCGTGGTGAGAAAGGATCGTGTGCCTCAAGCGCATCGCGAGCTCTTCGGGAAACCCCTCGATCCGGCTGGCTTTTTCCGTAACCATGCGGTCGCCCAGGACGATATGACCCAGGAGGCGGCCCGGGTCGGAGTAGTCGATGTAAGTCCCCCATTCGAACTCCACGGTCTTGCCCACGTCGTGGATGAGGGCCGCGGTGAAGAGCAGGTCCTGATCGGCAAGCGGATAGAGGGCGGCCGCGGCCTGGCAGAGCTTCAAGACCGAGATGGTGTGCTCCAGGAGCCCTCCCAGATAAGGATGGTGCCAGAGCTTGGCTCCCGGGGTCTCCAGGAACCGGCGGAGGAACTCCTCGTCTCCGAAGAAGCCCTTGAGGACCTGCTGGAGGTGGGGGTTGGCGATCCGGTCGCGGGTGTCGTGAAGGATCTCCAGAAGCTCCTCCCGATCCCGCTCCGATGCCGCCAGAAACCAGGCTCGCTCGAATTCCTCGGGTCGGCCCTGGCGGATCTTCTCGATCGTTATCTGGGGGCGCTCGCGGTACTGGCCGATCAGGCCCTTGACCTTCACCACCTGCCCGCGGTCGAACATCTTGGAGGCCGTCTGGGCCTCGTTCCAGAGAACGGATTCGATCCGGCCCGTGCGGTCCCCCAGCTCCATCACCAGGTAGGGCTTACCCTCGTGCTCGCGTAACTCCTTCTTCCGCACCGCGAAGTAGGACAGGACGGACTGGCCGATCTCCAAGTCTTTGACGAACACTTTATCCATAATAATGCTCCCAACGATTATATGTTAACTTTAACACATTTCACGGGTTAAGTCAAGCCCCACGAATGGCGGCATCCCGTAGACCGAAGCCGGGACAACGGAAAAGACCTGAGGTTTTTTAGGAACCCCCGCGGGGACTCCACAAGGTCTTTGTTCCAGAAATGAAGAACCCCCGCTCAAAGGGAGCAGGGGGGCTCTTAAAGAAACTGCGACTCAACGATCCCAAGGCGAACGGGAAGAGCCGTAGAAATAGGGGTCCAGGGTGCGGTAGCTCATCTCGATCAGAAAATGCTCGTTGGGCGTAAACCGCAACTCGGTATTAGGCAGGATGGCCTTGTCATTGGATTTGGCGTTCGCCAGGGGATTGAAGCGGTAGCCCAGATCCAGGCGAACGGAGAGGTTCTTGGTGAGGTCATACTGCGTGCTGTTCACGTACAGGTTTTGGACCGTGCTCTTCTTTCCATTCGAGGCGAACAGGACGGAATAGCTATGGGCCATGGAGAACCTGGAGGGGTCGAACAGGCCCTTCTTCAACAGCGGCGTATAGGCCGTCGAGGGGTTGTCCAAAGCCTTGGGGGGCTGCACCTGAGCCAACCCCAGGCCGGCAAACAGACAAAACAAAAGGCTCAAGGATGCGATTTTCTTCGTCACGGCTTAATCCTCCACAAAAAATGCATTATATATTATATCCTATCGCAGGGGCAAAGTCAAGGGCTCCTCTGCCGTTTTAGAGCCCAACGGGGCCTCGCGGGTTGCCTGATTGGAGTCCAGAGGGTAGGAAAGAAAGAGTTTGCCCCATTCAGTCTTGAGCATAGCATTGGTTCGGCGGCGGCCGACGAGGGGATACCACAGAAGGTTGTAGTACACGTTGGAGGCGAAGTAGGACCAGGGCACGATGGGACTGCGGAGCAATATATGCTCGAAGGGTTTGAGGATGCCGTGGTAGATCATCTTCTGGCCCCGGCTGGCGAGGGTCTCGCCCTCCTGGAAGCGGAAGTCGACCTTCGAGATGTCTTCACCCACGACCTCAATCTCACGGGGGTCGCCCACGCCCAGGCCGCGTTCGTGCGCCAGGCGGATGAACTCCAGCTTCAGGGGGTCGAAGCCTTGCATCTTGGCCGAGATGGCGTCGATGGCCACCGGGTCGCCGCTGGCCAGGATGAAGTTCTTCACATAGACCCGCATGGCGCGCGGGCCGGGGCCGTCCCCTGCGATGGTACCGTCCATGACCGCGAAGAGACCGGGGTGGATCTCCCTCTGGATGGAGAGGAGGTCCACCAGGGTCTGGTGGATCACGGAATGCGTCCAGTGCCGCTGATAGTTCAGGAGTCCGCCGAAGGCGTTCTTCATGGCCCCGGTGATGGTCGTGAAAACATGGGTTTTCACCGTGGGCAGGTGCACGACGTTCTTGCCCGGGAAGAGCCTGGGGATGAAGATCCCCTTGGGATAGACTTGGTTCAGAACCAGCATCTTCGCCCTGGGCTCGTAACGCATCCACTCCGTATCCGGGTCCGTGACGTGCAGGGTCTTCATGCCGTAGCGGTCCTGAACCGGGCGCTGGCGGTTATTCCTCTCCCCCTGATGGGAATCCACCACCACCGTGCCGTTGTGTCCGGCGATCAGGTCTTTGTAACCGGACTCCACCAGGGTCCTGGCCACGCCCTCCAACTGCCAGGGAACCGTGGAGCAGGCCGGATAGTACTTCTGCCAGGAGAGGTTGACCTTCAGGATGGTGGGCACGCCCTTGGGCAGAAACCTCTCGAACTCGGCGAGCCTCATCAGGCGGGCGTAATCCTCGATCACCGTTTCCGGACGGGTCTTGAGGACGGCAACCTTTGCTCTGGTCACTTTTTCGTTATTTCAGATAAAGGATGATGCCTACGGCTGCCGCCCAGAGGAGGATATCGAAGAACAGAGGCTGGTCTGAAAGCAGGACACGCTCCGGGCTGCCCCCGGCCTTCTTCTGATGGATGAGATAGAGATAGCGAAAGATGCCATAGAGGACAAAGGGAATCGTAAATTCCAGGTTCTTGGTGCCGAACTTGGCCGCAGTCTCCGCGGACATCGTGTACAGGGCATAGGCCACGACCATGGAGGCTGTGACCACGGCGATCATCTGGTCCAGTAGATAGGGGCTGTATTCCTTCAGGATCTGGCGGTGATCCCCGGCAGAGTTCTCCAAAAGCACCAATTCGTGCCGGCGCTTGCCCAGGCCCAGAAACAGGGCCAGGAGCACGGTACAGATGAGGAGCCAGGAGGAGATCTCCACATGGATGACCACCCCTCCGGCCACGGCCCGGAGCACGAACCCGATGGCGATGGTCAGGACATCCAGGATGACCACCCGCTTGAGCCAGGCCGAGTAAAGGATCATCAGGGCGATGTAACCAAGGAGGACATAGCCGAATCCCCGGTCCAGCCAGAGTCCCAGGCCAATCGCTGCCAGGGCCATCGCCACAGCGACCCCGACTGCCGAACCCGCACCTACCTGGCCCGAGGCGATGGCCCGGTGCATCTTGAACGGGTGCCTGCGGTCCTGCTCCAGATCTATAACATCGTTCAGTAGGTAAATTGCTCCCGACGCGAGGCAAAAGAGCAGGAAACCCAGGACCGCGGTAAGAGCCAGGCGAGCATCGAGAAGGGACTGTGAAAAGATGAGCCCGGCAAAGAGGATGAGGTTTTTGCTCCACTGCCGGGGCCGGACCGATCGGATGAGGCCAAAAATCGCGTGCATGGGTAAAAGTATATGCGAAAGCCCTTGAAAAGTCAAGGGTAAGGGAAAGGAAGCTGTCTGAAAGAACGGCCCCAGAAGGCTTCTGGTGCCTATTCGTGAAAAATAAAAAGAGGCAATCATCATTCGCCTCTTAATTACTCAACGACTTGTTAAATAATAACTTATCTCGCCAGAACGACCTGCCTTAGAGCGCGGTAGGATCGGGCCTCCAGGCGGATGAGATAGACGCCGGAGGGAAGACGCCGGAAAGATTCATCGCTTCCATCCCAAACGGCCTGAAAAACCCCGGCAGGCTTGGACTCTGAAGCCAGAACCTTCACCACCTGCCCTGAGATATTGAAGACCGAAAGCCGGACCGGGCCGGGGGATGGAAGCTGACAGGTCACGCGCAGCTCCCTGGAAAAAGGATTTGGAGCCGCAGTAAATCTACCCTCCAATCCACGGCCTCTCCCCTCTGAGCGCTTCTCCTCCACCCAGACCAAGCCGCCGTCCGTGGTCTTGAGGATGGTGCCGCTTCCACCGGCGATGTAGCCGGTCTGAACATTCCCCGGAAAGCGGACGTCGAAAAGCCCATACGTCGTGCCCGAGGGAAAGCTCACCCAGGAGGCCCCCCCATCCGTAGTCTTCAAAAAGGTGCCCGCGCTTCCCACGGCATAGCCGTTCTGGGCATCCGGAAGGAAATGCACCGACCAGAGCCAGCTCATGGTTCCCGAGGCCTGGCTCGTCCAGGCGGCCCCGCCATCCGTGGTCTTCAGAATGGTGCCGACCTCGCCCACGGCGTAACCGGTCTGGGCATCCGTTGGGAAACAGACCGAGAAAAGGATATTCGCAATGCCCGAGGCCTGGCTCGTCCAGGCGGCCCCCCCATCCGTGGTCTTCAGGATCATGCCGGAACTCCCAACCGCATAACCGGTGGAAGGGCTGATGGGGAAATGCACGGAATAGAGCTGTTCTGCAGTCCCAGAGTATTCTGCGGCCCAGGCGGCTCCCCCGTCTGTGGTCTTCAGGATAGTACCAACCTCGCCTACGGTGTAACCAATCTGGGCATCCGACGGAAAGCAGACGGACAAAAGGCCGTTCGGGGTCCCCGAGATCTGGCCCGCCCAGGCGGCCCCGCCATCGGTGGTCTTGAGGATGGTCCCGGAAGCCCCGACCGTATAGCCGGTTGCGGCATTCACAGGAAAATGGACGGAGTGAAGGGGATCGATGGTACCGGAGGTCTGGCCCGCCCAGGCGACCCCGCCATCCGTGGTCTTGAGGATAGTGCCGGAAGCCCCGACCACGTAGCCTGTATCGGCAGACCCCGCGAAATGCAATGCTTCAAGGTCATTCTTAATACCGGTTGTCAGACAGGTCCAGGCGGCCCCGCCGTCCGTGGTCTTAACCAGGCATCCGCCTTCCCCCACGGCATAGCCGGTCCGGTCATCCGCTGGGAAATGGACCCCCAACAGGTAATCCCCCACTCCCGAAGCCTGGCTCGCCCAGGTGGACCCGCCATCCGTGGTCTTCACGATGGTGCCCAGGAAACCCACGGCGTAGCCGGTATTTGCATCCACCGGGAAACAGACCCCGTGCAGGTCCCAGGTCGTGCCCGAAGGCTGACGGCTCCAATTGGTTCCGCCATTGGTGCTCTTCAGGATGGTGCCGCCGCCCCCCACAACGTACCCGGTCGTGACATCCACAGGGAACTGGATGGCGTGGTGCAAGGCCATGCCGGAAGGGTAGTTGAGCCAGGTGACCCCGCCATTGGTGGTCTTCAGGATGGTGCCGGCAGTCCCCACGAGGTATCCCGTGGTGGCATCCCGGGGGAAGTGGACTGCACAATGCCAAAACGGACCGCCCAGGGAAATGTCCAGCCAGGTAGACCCGCCGTCCGTGGTCTTCAAAATCGTGCCGTCGATGCCCACAACGTAACCGGTCGCGGCATTCACCGGGAAATACACCCCGAAAAGCTGCTTGAACGTCCCCGACGCCTGGCTCGTCCAGGTGGACCCGCCATCCGCCGTCTTCAGGATGCGGCCCGAATCCCCCACGGCAAATCCGGTCAGGGCATTCACAGGAAAATGAACCGATCTCAGGTAGTTGGTCGTGCCCGTGGTCAAGCGCACCCAGGCTGCCCCGCCATCGGTGGTCTTCAGGATGGTCCCAGACCCCCCGACGGCATACCCGGTATTGGCATCAACGAAGCTTACGGAGCCGAGGGGATTCCCCTGAGGCAGGGGGTTCTGCCAGAACCAGCCGGCGAACGAAGGCCCGGCTGAGAAAAGGAACAGTACGGCCAGGGTCATTCCCCCGTGCAACCGTCCACTCCCAGGCTTGGTTTTGCGAACCATCAGAGGCCTCCTTCCAAGAAATAATGCCAGGCCCCCCCGAGGGGAGCTCTATCCAACTCCTTGCAATTTAAATTATAATCCAGACCGATGCGCCAAGTCAAGCACAAGCACTGCCCAGGTGGAGAAAAAAACCGGCCGGGAAAGGCCTTCCAAACCTACCCCGGATAACAGCCTCTTTTCCACTTTTTTGCGTAAATAGGGCCGACAAAGCATAGTTACGTGTCCTGGATGAAAAAGCCCCCGGAA
>CAYGWX010000060.1:0-15346 GCA_964353855.1 uncultured bacterium
AACTCCCATCTGGATACCAGTCTACCATAGCTACCAGATGTTTTACAATTCCCAAGAATTTTAGATGATTCAACCTCACCCCGGCCCTCTCCTGAGTCTTCAGGAGAGGGAGAAAGGATAAAGAAAGGGCGATCCAAAACCGCCCTTTCTTTTAGAGTTTAGAAGAAGAACCCTATCTGATCACGACGATCTTTCTTGTGGCTTTAAACGAGCCCGCCTCCAGTCGGTAAAAATACACCCCGGAGGCCACACGAGAGCCATCCTCGCTCCGACCGTCCCAGGCCGCGTGTTTGAAACCGGCCTGCTCCTTGCCTGACACCAAGGATCGGACAAGCTGGCCGGAGAGGTTGTAGACCTTAAGGGTCACCAAAACCTCATAGGGCAGGTCGTATGAGATCCCGATCGAACTCTTAGTCGGATTGGGCACTGCAGGGCCCAAGGCGAAACGCTGTGGCAGGGATGGGCCCGAGCCGATTCCAAACTCAATTCCTTGTTGGCGCGGTGGCTCCGTGGTGTACTTCAAGGCCCGCCCAGGAACGATCGGGGCCATCATCGGATCGTAGATTCCGTTGTATAGACAGTTCAAGCCGACGTTCATGGCAGAGTTCTGCTGGCCCACGGACATAGATGAGATATCCGGGGCTCGCTTCCACTGCAGGATGATATCCGAATCCCGCGTCGGCGCACGCAACGATGTCAGGCTGGTGTCCAACACGATAATCTCAAACGAATTGTAACTGGTGGTCCCCACCCGCGGCACACTGTCCCACTGGGCGATGAACCACTGGTTCGCATCCCGACGATACCACCACGTTGCCGGACCAGTCAAATCCAGGTCATCCCAGAAGATCGCTACCCCGTTGGGAACGAAGCTGTTCGAGGGCAGGGCGTAGTTCGTGTATACCGCCGATGTCGTTGACCCCATAGCCAGCCAGCCGTTGGAGCAAATCGAGACATAGTCGAAATGCAACCCATAGTGTCTCACGGCGATCCCGGTCAGGGCATGCTGGAAGGTCACATCATCTCCTCCCGGGCCGATGCTCACGCCGTTTCCACCCCGGCTGGGGTTGAGCTCAATCCATTGGTAAACGGGTGCGTTCCCAAAAGGGTCGGTGTTGTCGTATGCGTAGTAGCCGTACGAGTCCGGACCCTGGACCATCGGATATCTCACCACAAGAGTATCATCCAAGGTCCTGACGATGCTTCCAGATCGTGCTGTGACGGTAATAAGATATTGACCTATTGGGGCATAACCTGCCCGCACCCGCATTAAACGGCCATCAGTCGGGATCAGGATACTGTCTGGTAAAAAGCTAATCGTAATCCAAGGAGTAGGCGGAATGACGGAAGCAGAGAGCGTGCAGGGGGAGTTAAAACCTAAAATGGAGATCAGGGTGTCGGCATAAGTCGTGGAATCACGCAAAACCACGGAGCGGAATCTGGGAGTGGAGGTCAGTAGGAACGTAGGTCTAATCACCAAGATGGTCATCTGACCCCGCCGGGTCACGGTGTCCCCGGTCCCGTGGTAAAAGAGCACATAGTTCCCCTCGGGAGTCGCCGATGTGGTTATCTGCATCCCGGTCCGGATACTTCCGTTCGGCGGAGGGGTCACCGGGTTGGGATTGAAAGCAACGGTAATCGTACCCGTATTGGGCCGGATGGAGTCCAAAGTCATGGTCACTGGTGAGTTGAAGTTATTCATTGAGGTAACCGTGACCGAATCCACCTTTGTGCTGCTCGGAGGAATCGTGTCGGCCCCTGCGACCGTGAAACGGAACTGGGCATAGGGCAAAGGAGTATTGAGCACCGCTTGGTAGGCGCTGACCCGTCCGGTGCCGAAGGTGTTGTTCTTGGGCTGGGTCCCCAGGGGACGCACGGTCATCTGGAGGATGCTATCCACCTGCCAGGGCAGGAGTGATGGGTTCTTTTCCAGCATCAAGGCCACCACGCCGCCCACGTACGCCGTGGACATAGAAGTCCCGGACCAGCCCGATAGGTAACCGGAATTATTGTTATATGAGCAGGAGGCGACATTCACCCCGGGCGCACAGAGGTCCGGCTTGAGAAGACCGGGAGGATAGGAGTAATCCCGATACGGACTTACCGTATCCCATGTGACTGGGCCCTGAGAACTGAAGCTGGCGATGGCATCGCTCACGTCGGTGCATCCGATCGTGATTGCACCGCTCCGGCCGCCGTTCTGCTCGGCAGGATGATGCCAGGGCCCCGGCACATCTCCCGGAGTGCGAATGGTCATCGCCCCCGGCCCTTCGCTTCCTGCAGAAGCGATGAAGGCCAGTCCAGCGGTCGCCACATTAGCAACGTTCTGCCGCCACAGCGCCCTGCCCGGATTCCACGCAGGCAGCCAACCCAGGGAGGTCATGATCAGGTGAGCGTGGTTCGTGGAGTCCAGGGGAGGAGCGAGGCAGAACTGCATTGCCGACCATATCTGGTTTTCCGCAATGGTATCCGCCGTGGCCCTCGCTCGGCAGATCATGATCCGTGACCTCGGAGCCATGCCGCATGTATCCCCGGCTGATCCGTTTGAAGCTACGTTCCCGGCAAGAAATGTTCCGTGCCCTTGAACGTCAACGGGATCGTCGTTGTTCAACTCGAAGTTCCAGCCGTGGTGGGGATAGGCCGAGGAGCTCCACAGGTGGCCGGCGAGGTCGAGGTGGTTGTAATTGCAGCCCGTATCAATGTGGCCCACTACCACGTTGTTCCCGGTGATGCCGAGAAGCCTCCAGACCGAGTCCGCGCCCACTTTGCGCATGGGCCATTCCGTAACATTCACCCTCGGCGGCTCTTCACCGGAAGGGTGCCTGTCCAGAGCGTTTGGGGCAAAGACCCGGTCGCAGTCCACAAACCAGACCTCCGGGCGACTCGCCACATTCAGGATCTCTTCCGGAGTAGCCTCGCAGAACACTGCGTTCACGATCCAGAGCCCGTTCACCTTCGAGACCCTCCCGGCACGCTCCTCACCCGTCAGAAAGGAACGCAAATCGCGCTGGGTCGAGTTCGAGAGCCGTTTCAGCTCTGCCACCACGTACGCCCAGCGCTCCTCCTTGGTCTTTCCCGCACAGGCCTTCTCCAAGGCCTCGTTGTCCGCCTGCTGCTTCAGGGCGATGATCACCGGCAACTTCTGATCCGGGGACGCCTTGCCAACCAGCTCCTGCAACGACGGACCGATCATCCCGGCCCGGACACCCGAAACCCCAAAGGCGCCAACGACCAGGGCCAAGCTAAGCCAAAGCCCTCGCTTCATCTTCCCCCTCCTTTCCGCCTTATTTCCGTCTCATCATTATAAGACGAAAAAAGGGTTTTGTCAAGTACCATTTACAGAAAAGATAAAATAAAGGAGGGGGCGTTTTCAAAACGCCCCCTTAGACTTAATTTTTGCTTTACCTCACTACGACCAGTTTTTGGGTAGCTGAGAAGGAACCCGCCTCCAAGCGGTAGAAATACACCCCGCTCCCGACCGGGTGGCCGGCGTCGTCACGGGCATCCCAGACGAAGTCGTGAGACGGGAAACGGGAAACGGGAGACGTGAGGACGCGGACCAAGCGGCCGGTCGGATCGTAGATAGAAAGGGTGAAAGGATAAGGGGTAAGGGATAAGGGGGCCGGGGGATAAGAAAAGGAAATCACCGTCCGGTCCTGCATCGGGTTGGGGAAGGCCGGGCCCAGTTCGTAAGGCGTAAGGCGCGTGGCGTGAGGAGTTTGTTCCTCCACCCCGACGTGGGTGAGCTGCCACAGCCGGGTGAAACCCCCGGGGCCGGAGCGCGTCATTGGCCAAGCCGTGTCCTTGGCCAGGCTGGCGATGGTGACCACCGTGGCGTAGTCCGGGACCAACCACTCCGCGGTCTCCTGATAGACCGAGTCCAGGATGGTCCCGAGGGGACGGAGGCGGATGAGGCCCCGGTCGCTCAGGCGGACGAGCAGGCAGGGCCAGGGCCCGCCCGCCGGCGCGGTCACCGTGCCCTCCTTGAGGACCCGGCCGCGGACCGTGTCGTAGTACACCACCCGGAACCCGTAGAGCGTCCCCAGGGGCACGGAGTCGATCGTCGTCCAACTCACCCCGGCCTGCAGGGGGAAGGGGTAGATCTTCATGTCCGGGTACACCGCCCGGCCGATGTACCGGCCGGAGTCCGGGACCCAGGCCGAGATTCCGTAAGCGAAGAGGCTGTCCGTGTTTTTACGGGCGTAGATGTAGGTGGAGAAGGTGTCGCTCTGGGTGTAGCTCTTCATCACGAACTGGGCATTGGGGAAGAGGTTTCGGTGCGGGGAGCGCAGCGGGTCCACCAGGACCGTGAGCGAGGTGTCGGTCTGTGGTCCTGTTGAGAAATCCCAGGAGCTGGCCCTGGGGTCGAAGTTTACGGTCACGGTATCGCGGTTGGTGAAAGAGACGAAGGAGTCCCCCAAGGCCGTGGGGAACCGGTTAGCCGGAATCACGACCTGGGCCCAAACGTTGGCTGCTGCGACGAGAGAGAAGACGAGCAGGAAGATTTTAGATTTGGGATTTTGGATTTCAGGGTGGGGATTGAACATTCCCAAGGCAGCGGAGCGGAAAGAAAAGTGCTTCATGGTGGGACCCTCCTTCCGTTTTAAGGCAAAAGAAATGAGTGCTAATGAAAACCGCTACGAGCCCCTGCGGATGGGCTTGCGGGGGCGTTCCAGGGCCGCGGCGTCCCGGGCTAAATCCGCGAGATTGGCCCTATCCAACACCCGCAGGAGCTGCTCCTGGGCCTCCTTCCAGATCTTGTGGGCTGGACAGGTGCCGACCCGCTTGCAGGCGTCCTGGTGCACGAGGCACTCGTTCAGGGCGATATCCCCCTCCACGGCCTCGACGATCTGGCGCAGGGTGATCTCCCCGGCGGGCTTGAGGAGGGAGAAGCCTCCGCCGGTGCCCCGGTAGGACTCCACGATCCCGGCCCGGGCAAGTATCTGAAGCACCTTGGCCAGAAAGCTGTCCGGGATGTCCGAGGCCCGGGCGATCGTGCTGGTCATCACCTTCCTGCCGCTGGGCTGGCGGGCCAGGTAGAGCATGCCCCGGATGGCGTATTCGCTGCCGCGAGTGAGCTGCACTTAAGGCTTCCTCACCATAGTACTCAGATAACCTATTTTACTCCTTTAATTGACAGGGCAACATCTCCCCGGTAAAGCCAGGAAGATCCTTTAAACGACGGTGAGGCCCCGACCCCGGGCCACGAACCCGATCTCGTACAGCGGGATGCGGGCCCGGGCGAACGCCGTGGTGAGAAGCTTCGCCTTCTGTTTAGGGACGGCGAGGAGAAGCCCGCCCGAGGTCTCGGGGTCGAAGCAGAGGTCGGCGACGGCCTGGGGCAGGTCCTCCGGGAGGCGCACGCGGGGCGGCTTCCCTTCCGGCAGGAGATGGCTGCGGTTGCGCTTTCCCCCGCCCGGAAGGCAGCCCATCCCGGCGCATTCCCTGGCCCCGGGAAGAAAGGGCAGGGACTCATGACGGATGACGAAATGAGCCCGGCTCGCCTCGGCCATCTCGTGGGCATGGCCCAGGAGCCCGAAGCCCGTGATGTCCGTGGCGGCTTTGACGCTGTGCCTCACGGCCAGCTCCGAGGCCCTGCGGTTCAGGGCCAGCATGCTTTTAACCGCCCCGGAGACCCAAGCTTTTCGGGCCTTCTTCTGCTTGAGGGCCGTGGTGATGACCCCGGTGCCCAGGGGCTTGGTCAGGAAAAGCAGGGCTCCCGGCTTTGCCCTCCCTTTGGTCATCACCTTACGGGGGTCCACTGTCCCGATCACGCACAGCCCGTACTTGGGTTCGTTGTCCGAGACCGTGTGTCCGCCGGCGATGATTCCCCCGGCTTCCTTGACCTTGTCCGCCCCGCCCTGAAGGATGCGCGCCAGGATGGTTTTGTCCAGGGCCTGGGGGAAGGCCGCCACGTTCAGAGCCAGGAGAACCTTTCCGCCCATGGCGTAGACATCGCTCATCGCATTGGCCGCGGCGATGCCCCCGTAGGCATAGGGGTCGTCCACCACCGGGGGAAAGAAGTCCACGGTGGCCACCAGGGCCTGTCTTGGCGAAAGCGCATAGACCGCGGCATCGTCCGTGACATCCAGCCCGACCAGGAGCCTGGGATGGCGGTGCGTCTTCAAATGGCGCAGGACCTGCGCCAGGTCACCAGGACCCATCTTGGATGCTCAGCCCGCGCAGGAGGCCAGCTCGGTCAGCCTAACCAGTTCCTCTTTGGTATACAACCCCTCACCCCCTTTCGTTTTCGTGTACCTACTATCTTAACGGATTTCCGCCCTGCTTCGCAAGAGGAAAAAAATCACCTCCCTGAGGAGGTGATGAGACGTCGAAAAGGGTGTGCCCTCAGCGCCCCAGGAAGAGGATCAGGAGGCCGATGCCCGCGATCAGGGCCGCGGCCAGGAGGACCGGCAGCAGGGCTCCCCAATCCGGGGAGAACCAGCTCCGTTTTTCCTCGGGTGCGGACTCGATCCGGGCCAGGATCCGGGCCCGCATCTCCTCGGAGACCCGCTCGCCTCCGGCCTTGGCCCGGAGCATCTCTTTGAACAGCCGCTCGGCCTCGAACTTGCCCAGGCAGCCGTCGCAGTGCTCCAGGTGAGCCTTGATCTCCGACTCGGTGGCCGTGTCCAATTCCTTGTCGATGAACTCGTACAGGCTCTGCAGGGCTTTTTCGCAGTTCATGGCCTCCTCCCTTTGACCAGGCCGTGCTCCTTGGCGTAGCGGAACAGCAGGTCCTGAAGGATCTTCCGCCCCCGGAAGAGCCGGGATTTCACCGTGCCCAGGTTCAGTCCGAGGATCTCCGAGATCTCCTGATACGAGAAGCCTTCCAGGTCCGACAACAGCACCACCATCCGAAACTCCACGGGCAAGGATTCCACCGCCGCCTTCACCTCGTCCCCCACAAACTCTTTCAGGACCTCCGAGGTCTGGGTCAGAATCTCCGCCACCGGCACGGTCACCGGGTTCACCCCCTCGCCCTCCCCCACACGCTCCACAAACCATTTGGCTTCGGCCTCGTCGTGCACGGCCGGCTCCTCGAACGAGAGCATGGCCGGCTCCTTGGCTGTCTTGCGGTAGCGGTTGATGAAGGAGTTCGTCAGGATCTTGAACAGCCAGGCCCGGATGTTCGTGCCCGGCTCGAAATGGTCGTGGAACCGGAAGGCCTTGAGAAAGGTCTCCTGGACCAGGTCCTCGGCGTCTGCAGGGCTCCGGGTCATGCGCAGGGCCGTGCGGTACAGGGCGTCCATGTGCTCGAGGGCCTGGGCCTCGAACTCCGGGCTCCGCCCCTTGGTCGCAGAAGCGCTTGCCGCCATCACGACTCCCAGGCCCGAGGTCGCGCCGCTTTATTTAACAGGCGCCGGTAGTTAAAGGTTCCGTTGAGCACCTTCCTCTCCATGGGGTGAAATGTTACCAGAAAGGGTGGGGGGATGTCAACCCGCCCATGAAAAGGGCGCCTGGGGAACCAGGCGCCCCTCCTGTTTCTCTCAGACGTTACTGCCCTTCGAACAGGGTCAGGATGGACAAACTAATATCAAAATGCTAAAAGCAAGAACCATGTTTAACCATGGGGGATAACTGCTCCCCTTCTCCCTATGAAGTACGTGGTCGTGCAATGGGCATGCGGCGGGCGAATAATGGGCGAAACGATCTCCCGTAATGTTCTTGGGCCCCACGCCTTGACAAAAACTTCTCTTCGGGCTATGATTATAAGGTCGGCTTCCTTATAGACTATGCCTAAACCCAGAGTCGTCATCGTCCGGGCGCCGAGATTCCAGTTCACTCCCAGCGCGGCCCAGGATCCCCTGATGGACCGGATGCTCTCCCTGGCCATGACCAAATTTACAGGAAAGGCTGACCCGAGGGATGCCTGGGCCCGGTTTTTCAACCCCAAGTCCGTGGTCGGGGCCAAGCTCAACTGTCTGGCCGGCAAGTGGCTCTCCACGAGCCTTCCTCTGGCCTATGCCGTGGCCCAGGGCCTGAAAAGCGTGGGGGTGAAGGAGGGGAACATCATCTTCTGGGAGCGCATGAACTCCGAGCTCAAGGAGGCCGGCTTCCCCCTGAACTACGAAGGACCGGGCCTCCGCTGCTTCGCCACGGACACTAACGGCGTGGGGTATGATTCCGACCTGACGGTTTCGGGCGAGGTGGGCAGCCTGGTCTCCCGCGTCCTCAGCTCTTACGTCACGCACCACGTCAACCTCCCGCTCGTAAAGGACCACACCATTCCCGGGCTCTCGGCCGGGATGAAGAACTTCTACGGCGCCATCCACAACCCCAACAAGTACCACGACAACCACTGCGACCCTTATGTCGCTGACGTTAATGCCTTGCCTCAGATCAAGACCAAGAACGTGCTCACGATCCTGGACGCCACCCGGATACAGTATAACTTCGGCCCGGCCTACAAGCCCCAGTGGGTGGAGAACTACAATGCCCTGATCGTGGGCACCGACCCCGTGGCTGTGGACGCCGTGGCCTGGAAGATCCTCGAGGACATCCGCAGGCAGAAGGGCCTGCCCACCCTGGAGCAGGCCGGAAGGCCCGTGAAATATCTCGCCACGGCCGCCGACCCTTCCCACCGCCTTGGGGAGTATCGCCTGGGAAAAATTGAAGTTGTGGAGGCCGAGGCCGTCTGATGTTTGAGTCCAACCGCAGAGAATTCCTGAAAAGAGCCGCCGGAGGCCTGGGCGGTCTGGCTCTTACCCAGATCCCCTTCTCCGAGCGCTCCCTGCTGTCCTGGCTGGGCAACGCCTGCGCCTTTGCCGCGGTCCCCAACCTCTCCCGGGTCGAGGCCCGGTATTACCAGAAGCTGGAGCACCTTGAAGTGGAGTGCCGGATCTGCCCCCGCAAGTGCCGGGTGGGCGACCGCGAGCGGGGCTACTGCGGGACGCGGGAGAATCGGGATGGAACCTACTACACCCTGGTCTACGGCAAGCCCTGCTCCCTGGCCATTGACCCGATCGAGAAAAAGCCCTTCTTCCATTACCTACCCGGCTCAACGGCCTTCTCCTTCGCCACGGCCGGGTGCAACATGAACTGCAAGTTCTGCCAGAACTGGGACATCTCCCAGGTCCGTCCGGAGCAGACCGAGAACCTCGACCTCCCGCCCAAGGCCCTGGTCAAGCTGGCCAGGGAAAAAGGCGCGCCAATCATCGCCTCCACCTATTCCGAGCCCATCGTCTTCTACGAATACGTCTGCGACACGGCCAGGGAGGGCCGGAGGCAGGGCATCCGGAACGTAATGATCACCGGCGGATACATCCAGCCCGAGCCCCTGGCCGAGCTTGCCAAGGTCCTGGACGCCGTGAAGGTGGACCTCAAGGCCTTCACCGAGAAGTTCTACAAGGAGGTCGTCCACGGCGAGCTATCACCCGTTCTGGAGACCCTGAAGGGCCTCAAGCGCGCCGGGGTCTGGCACGAGATCGTCTACCTCGTGGTCCCCACCCTGAACGACCGGGAGGGCGACCTCAAGGCCATGTGCCAGTGGATCATGAAGGAACTGGGCCCCGATGTCCCTCTTCACTTCTCCCGCTTCATGCCGATGTACCTCTTGAAGAACCTTCCCCCCACCCCGGTCTCCACCCTGGAGAAGGCCCACCAAATAGCCAAGGGGGCCGGCCTGAACTACGTCTACATCGGCAACGTGCCCGGGAACCCGTATGAGCACACCTACTGCCCGAATTGCGACAAGATCCTCATCGGCCGGATGGGCTACACCATCCTGCAGAACTTCATCCGGAAAGGCAAATGCCAATTCTGCGGACGAGCTATTCCGGGAGTGTGGAAATAAAAGGGAGGGTTTATGGAACTCGTAACCGTCAGGATCAGGAAGCCCGAGGACGTGAACCTCATCCTGGGCCAGTCCCATTTCATCAAGACCGTGGAGGACCTCTACGAAGCCCTGGTCACCGCCGTGCCCGGGATTAAGTTCGGCCTGGCCTTCTGCGAAGCCTCCGGGGACTGCCTCATCCGCACCGAGGGAACGGACGAGGAGATGAGGAAGCTGGCCGGAGAGAACGCCCTGGCCATCGGCTCCGGCCACTCCTTCCTCATCCTGCTCAAGAACGCCTATCCCATCCATGTGCTCAAGGCCGTCGAGCGGGTCCAGGAGGTGTGCAACATTTTCTGCGCCACGGCCAACCCCGTGGAGGTGGTCATCGCCGAGTCCAAGCAGGGCCGGGGCATCCTCGGCGTGATCGACGGCGAGAAGCCCAGGGGCATCGAGGACGCCTCCGGGACCGCCTGGCGCAAGGACCTCCTCCGCAAGATCGGCTACAAGCGTTAGGACCGAAGCCGGTTGGTAGAGGGAAGGGCCCCGAACGCATCTGCCCGGCAAGAAGCCCGCTCTCACAGGGCGGGCCTCTTCTTGGGTGCTGTAGGCCTTGGCTTCGTCTCTCTCGCCGGACAGGTCATCCTCCTCCGCGAGCTGGCCTCATCGCTCGGGGGGAACGAGCTAGGCCTGGGCCTCCTGCTCGGCTCCTGGCTCCTCTGGACCGGGGCCGGCAGTCTTTTGGCGGACAAGGTCCGCTGGCATAATCCCCTGGCCCCGGCCTTCGCTTATGCCAAGCTGGGCGTTCTCTTTCCCCTCACCGTCCTGGCCATCCGCCTTGTCCGTCCCCTGCTCGGCCTCCTGCCCGGAGAGGTGGTCGGCCTCCTGACCCTCCTGCCCATCGCCCTCCTCATCGTCGCCCCCTTCGGCTTCATCGTGGGGGCGCTGTTCGTGCTCCTCTCCAGGGCATACCCCCAGGGAGGAACGAACCGGGTCTATCTCCTGGAGGCCCTGGGCGCTGCCCTGGGAGGCCTCCTGACCACGTTTCTCCTGGTTCCCTTTCTTTCCAATCTTGCCATCGCGCTCCTCGTCGGCTGTCTCTGTCTGTTCTTGGGCTTCTGGCTTGGTGCTGAATGCAGCCGCTTCGTCCGATGGCTTGGCTCGGTCATCTTACCCATTCTTCTTATCCTCTCCTGGACCATTCATCGGCCTTTGGAGCGCTGGTCTCTGGCCACCCAGTGGAAGGGGTTTGAGCTCATCGAGTCCGCGAACTCTCCTTACGGAGCCATTACCGTCGTCAGGCAGGCAGAGCAGGTGAGCTTTTTCCAGCAGGGCGGTTTGGTCTTCTCCTATCCCGACGCTCTCTCGGCCGAGGAGGCCGTTCACTTCGGGCTCCTGGAGCATCCCAATCCCAAGACCGCCCTGCTCATCGGCAACGGCCTGGGGGGAAGCCTGTCCGAGGCGCTGAAGCATCCCCATCTGAGCATAGATTACGTTGATCTCGACCCCAAACTCATCTCCCTGGCCCAACGCTCGCTTACCCAACGGGTCCCTTTGGCTCCTGACCGCGTACATATCTATCTCGCCGATGCCAGAAGGTTCCTCCAAGGAAGCAACGCCCGCTACGATGTCATCCTCGTGAACCTTCCCGTGCCCGCCACAGCCCAGCTCAACCGATTCTATACCCGGGAGTTCTTTGCCCTCGCCAAGGCCCATCTCGCCCCCGGGGGTGTCTTCGCCTTTCGCCTTCCCTCCCAGGAGAACTATCTGAGCCCGGAGCTGGCGGATTTCCTGGCCAGCATGAGGAGGACCCTGCGGGAGGTGTATCCCGAGGTCGCCGTGCTTCCCGGCGGGACAGCGGTATTCCTCGCTTCCAATACCCCCCGGACCCTGACCCGGAATCCCGATGTGCTTATCGCCAGGCTCCGTGAAAGAAATATCGCGACGTCGTTTGTGAGCGAATACTATCTGCCGGACCGGCTGGCTCCTTTCCGCCTTGAGCGCCTGGAGGCCTCCCTGGAGAAAGCCCGCTCCAGGGTCAACACGGATGAGCATCCGATATGTTATTACTTTGATGCCCTCCTTCTCTCGAGCCATTTCCGCTCCATGGAAAAAGCCGTCATCGCTTTCCTGAGCCGGGTTCCCCTTTGGGCCTTCGCCCTCCTGTTCTGTCTGGGGCTTTCGGCCATCCTGCTTCGCGGCCAATCCTCCTGGCCGCTCCAAGGCATCGTCTCGGCCGGGGTCACCTCCCTGGCTTTAGAGGTCATCTGCCTGGTCGCGTTCCAGACTTACTCCGGGGCGCTCTATTCCGGGATCGGGCTTCTTCTGGCCGCGTTCATGGCGGGGCTGGCCTTGGGGGCCGGTTTCTTTCAGAAAACGAGCCGGCAGAACCTGTTTTCCTTGAAACTCCTGCAGGGGGCCCTTGTCCTTCTGCCGATCCTGCTTCTGCTCCTGACCCGAGGCCTTTCGACCCTGAGCGGGGCGGGGCTCTCCGATGCCTTGCTCCCGATTTTCCTGGGAATCTCCGGGATCGCCTGCGGGGCGGTCTTTCCCGTGGCCAACGGGCTCTATCTCCAAAGCCGCCCCAAGGCCCTTGGCACGGCTTATGGGTTGGACCTCCTGGCCGCCTGCTTCGGAGCCTTCCTGACGAGCGCGGTGCTCCTTCCCCTTCACGGGATGACGGCAACGCTTCTATTCCTTTCCTTTCTTTCCCTGCTCCCTCTGCTGGCATTCCTGGGTTGATAAACCGCCTGCCGTTGTGCTACACTTAGCCCGATGAACGCAAGAAAGGACCTGAAGGGGCTGAACCAGAAGGAATTGGAGGCCTTCTTCGTGGACCTCAAGGAGTCGCCCTACCGGGCCAGGCAGGTCATGGTCTGGATGTATCATCGCTGCGCCAGCGGTTTCGCCGTGATGTCTGACTTGTCGAGGGCTCTGAGAGAGAAGCTGGGCGAGGTGGCCGTCATCAGCGGCCTGAGGGAAGTCGGGCGGAAGACGGCTCAGGATGGGACGTTGAAGTTCCTGTATGAAACCGAAGCGGGCGACCGGGTTGAGAGCGTGCTCATGAGGGAAGGAGGGCGGACCACGCTCTGCCTCTCCTCCCAGGTGGGGTGCGCCTTGAACTGCTCCTTCTGCAGCACGGGAAAGATGGGCTTCACCCGCAACCTCACGGCCGGGGAGATGGTGGACCAGGTCATCCAGGCCCAGAAGGCCAAGCCCGAGCCCAAGATCACTCACGTCGTGTTCATGGGCATGGGCGAGCCTTTCCTGAACTACGAGGAAGTGATGAAGGCCGTGAGGCTGCTGAACGCGGAGCTGGGCTTGGGGATCGGCGCACGGAAGATCACCCTGTCCACGGCCGGCATCATTCCCGGCATCCTGCAATTGGCCAAGGAACCCCTTCAGGTGAAGCTGGCCGTCTCCCTGAACGCCCCGACCCAGGGGCTCCGGGAAAAGTTGATGCCCATCGCGAAGAAATATCCCCTGGACAAGCTGATCAGCGCGGTAAAGCTCTACACCGAGCGCACGGGCAAAATGATGACCTTCGAGTACGTGCTCATCGAGAACGTGAACGATACCCTGGTCCACGCCAAACAATTGGCAGCCCTGGTCAAGGGCACCCACTGCAAGATCAACCTCATTCCCTTCAATCCCTTTCCCGGAAGCGAATACGCCCGGCCCCCCCACGAGAGGGTCGAGCGCTTCCAGGCCTACCTCTATCCCCGCTGCCCAGCGGTCACGCTCCGCGCGAGCAAGGGCCGGGATATCTCCGCGGCCTGCGGCCAGCTCCGCGCCGAGCGGGGCTGAACTCCCCTAAGTCAGCTTTTCGAGAAGGGCTTCCTGATCGTCCGCCAGGTCCCTGGCCCGGACGTAGTTGCCCTCTTCCAGGGCTTTCTGCATCTGGGCGTCCAGCTCGGCCACCCGCTTGAGGATGGCCTCCGGGGACTCCGGCGAAGGAGGGGCCGCTTTACTTTTCTTGAGCTCGGGCTTGGTTTTGGGTGATGGTTTTTTCATGGCGTAAAAAAAGAGGGAGATAGCGGTTGCGGGTGTAGCGGGGGAGGCTGGCGGGGCTGAGCTTGCCCCCGCGGGTGCAGGCGCGAAGCACCCGTCCCTCGCCGCAGTTGTAGGCCGCCAGCGCGGCCATCCGGTTTCCCCCGAACAGGCCGTGCAGGTATTTGAGATAGGACAGGCTGGCATAGAGGTTTTTATACCCGTCCGCGCGCTCGTCGGAGAGGATATCGCGGTAGAACTGCTCCACGGAGATCTTGCGGCGGTGAAGCAGGGTGATGAGCTGGCGGGAGGGGACCGTGGAGAGGCCCGCGAAGCGCTCCGCGGTCTCCGGGAGGATCTGGCCCAGGCCGACCTCGCCGTGAGATCCCACGCCGTAAGGGTTCCGGCGGGACTCCAGCTCCACCAGGGCCTGGACCATGTCCGGGCTGAGGAAGTCGAACTCCCCGCCCGAGGAGGCGATGACCTCCTGGGCCGCGGTCCGCACCTCCTCGCGGGTCATCCGGGCATGGCTCCCCGTGAACTCATTCAGCCGGCGCAGCATCTCGTTTACGGAGCGCCAGGTGCGGGGGGCTTCGGAGAGCGCCGCCAGCACCGCCTTCTGTCTCTCCTCGCGCTTGGGGTCCTTGCCCTCAAACAGGTACCAGGCAGAGGGCCCCCTCTGGTCCGGAGGCATGACCCAGGCGACATCCCCCGAGCCCATGGCTTTTAAGGCCAGGCTCGTCTCCACCCTCAGGCTCTCACAATACGCCGAAAGGACGAAGTCCTTCCTGCCCCCCTTAAGGGAGATCCCCAGAACGCCTTTCGCCTGACCCAGCGAATCCGTGACCGGAGCATACAGGGTGTCTTTCGGCGCCTTCTTCCCGCGACCGAGGAGGAGGGCCACCGGGATACCGGAAGCGGGACGTCCAGCCCGATCCAGGACCAGGATATCGTAGGAGAGGCCCAGGAACCGTTCGCTCCGGGTCGCCCTCTCCTCCACGGAAAAGGAAAGGACCGGCACCCCGAGGAGCGAGGTGTCGGGAACCGCCGGCGTTTCCAGGCCGGAGGCCATCCCGAACCAGAGGGAAAGCAGAAGGAGGGTTACAACGATGCTGGGAATCATAGGGCTATTTTACTCATAGTGCAGGACCTTTTGCAACCTCTTTTTTCGTTTTCGTGAATTTTTTCTTAAAAAAGAGGGGGGAGTTTCAACTGGTTTTTGAAGGACGAACCCAGAGTCCCCCGCTTTTATCCTACCCCAGATAAGGCCCCTTTTTCAAGTTTGTCTCATAAGTAGCTCCGACAAAGCTCAGAAACGAGGTAACTCTTAAAGTAGACATAATACCGGGGACCTCCGAAAGGCCTATGAAAACCGGGAGGGGTTTCCGAGGTATTCAGGAGGTATTCACGAGGTATTCACGCCGTCCCCTCCCGATCCCCTGTTTTTTGAACCGAAGATTTTTGAAGATTTCCGTCAGGGTACAATTTGTAGTGGTCTTTCCCGAAAAGAGCACAAGGCAAGACAAGGTAAAGACCTTTCATTTAATCCCCCCCCCCCCCCCCCCCCACAAAAAAAAAAAAAAA
>CAYGWX010000061.1:0-15309 GCA_964353855.1 uncultured bacterium
AGAAGGTCCCAAGGGTTCGGCTGTTCGCCGATTAAAGCGGTACGCGAGCTGGGTTTAGAACGTCGTGAGACAGTTCGGTCTCTATCCTCTGTGGGCGTAGGAGATTTGAGGGGATCTGTCCCTAGTACGAGAGGACCGGGATGGACGAACCTCTGGTTTACCGGCTGTCCTGCCAAGGGCATTGCCGGGTAGCCACGTTCGGTCGGGATAAGCGCTGAAAGCATCTAAGTGCGAAACCCACCCCAAGATGAGATCTCCCATCCCTTTCGAGGGATCTGAAGGGCCCCCGTAGACTACGGGGTTGATAGGCCACAGGTGTAAGGCGAGCAATCGTTTCAGCCGAGTGGTACTAATCGCCCGTGAGGCTTGACCCTATTTACTGACGCAAGCCCTTTGGTCCGCCCGAGGTGCTTGGGCTCCAGATTTATTTCCTATGCAGTTTGACATTGCGGTTCCGAGCGTGGGGAGCGGCGAGGTTTTCCTTTCGCTCAAAAGAGAAATCTCCTTCTTGTGGTGTGCTCCGTTCCGCGAGCTTGAGAACCGCTTATAATTTGCTACGGTGGCTATGCCGAGGGGGATACACCCGTTCCCATTCCGAACACGGAAGTTAAGCCCCTCAGGGCCGATGGTACTTCTTGGGCAACCTTGTGGGAGAGTAGGACGCCGCCGGGCTTTTTTGATCAAGAGGGCTCGTTCTGGACCATTCAGAGCGAGCCTTCTTCGATGTCCCGGGGAGATGAATCGAAATTAAGTTGAGTAACTACAAGGATAAAACCATGAAGAAAACGGTATTTTTTCTAGTCTTGGGGCTTTTGCTCACAGGAGGTTCCGCGATGGCGAAGACGAAGGTGACTTGGTACGGACAGGCGTTCATTGCAGTGGAGGCGGGTGACGGAAAGCGGATGGTGGTGGACCCCTTCGACCAGTCGTTTCTGAAATACCCTCTGCCCAAGGGGCTCACTGCGGACGTTCTCCTGGTGACCCACGAGCACGGGGATCACAACAACGTGGGTTTGATCGAAGGGACCCCCTTCATTCTCCGCAGCGAGAAGGGCGTGGGCACGTTCACGAAGAACGGCATCAAGGTCGTGGGCACAGCCGTGTTCCACGACGACAAGCAGGGGAAACAGCGGGGCAAGAACACGGTCTACACGTTCACCGTGGACGGCATCAAGTTCTGCCACGTGGGGGACCTGGGGCATACCCTCTCACCGGAGCAGGCCAAGAGCATCGGAGCCGTGGACGTGCTCTTTGTGCCGGTGGGCGGGTTCTTCACCCTGGACCCCTCCAAGGTGGACCAGGTGATCAAGGCCCTCTCTCCGAAGATCGTGGTCCCGATGCACTACAAGACGGGCTACACCCCGGACCTTCCGATCCAGGGGCCGGAGGCGTTTTTGAAGAACGAGAAGAACGTGAAGAAGCTGGGCTCGGCGAGCTTCGAGATCACCAAGGAATCCCTGCCCAAAGACCGGGAAGTCTGGGTCCTGGAAGTCAAGTAGCACCGGCATCCTTCCGGAGCAGGGGCGCACAGCCGTGCGCCCTTTTTTAATTCGCCCTTGCGATCCTTGACTTTGCTCTTTGGGTATGATATTATTGTGCTTTCCCTGCAATCATTGAGGAGGAGGATTGGAGAAAATAATAAAAGACCTGGCCCAGGAAGCCCTGGATGCGGCGCTGATTGCCGGAGCCGCGTACGCCGATGTGCGGTTCCTCCGGATGAAGCGCCAGAACCTCCAGACCGAGGACGTGCGGGTCTCCGGCATCAGCGACTCCGAGGAGTTCGGGTTCGGCGTCCGCGCGATCGCCAAGGGAGCCTGGGGGTTCGCCGGGAGCGGGATCGTTACCAAGCAGGAGGTCCAGAAAGTGGCCCGCCAGGCCGTGGCTATCGCCAAGGCCAGTGCCACGGCCATGAAGAAGCCGGTCAGCCTGGTGCCCGAGCCCAAGCGGGTGGCTTCGTTCAGGACGCCCTATGCGATCGACCCCTTCACGGTGGGGATCGGTCAGAAGGTGGGTCTCCTTCTGGAGATCAACCGCGAGCTCTTGAAGAACCCCGGGGTCAAGAAGGCCGAGGGATTCATGATCTTCAAGAAGGATGAGCGTCTGTTCGGCTCCAGCGAAGGCTCGCTCCTGGAGAGCGAAGTCGTGACCTCGGCGGTGGGCTACCAGGCTACGGCGGTCGGGGAAGGGGATGCCAAGGTGCGGACCTATTATCCCCCGCCGATGACCAAGGGGTATGAGCATATCAATGCCCAAGATCTCCTGGCGAACGCCCAGCGGGTGGCCGACCAGGCCGTCCAGCACCTCCACGCCAGGGAGTGCGAGGAGGGGAAGAAGACCCTGATCCTGGACCCCCAGAACCTGGCCCTGACCATCCACGAGTCCGTGGGTCACGCCACGGAACTGGACCGGGTCCTGGGCTACGAGGAGTCCCTGGCCGGGCGCAGCTTCGCCACGCCGAACCATTTGAACCACCTGGAGTACGGCTCTCCCCAGGTCAGCTTCGTGGCCGACAACACGCTGGTCCACGGCCTGGCCACCCACGGGTTCGACGACGATGGGGTGGAGAACCAGAAGTGGTTCATCGTCGAGGAGGGATTGTTCAAAGGCTACTCCACCAGCCGGGAGGTGGCCGGAGAGATCGGCTGGAACCGCTCCACCGGCGGGTGCCGCGCCGACCACTGGGGCTCGATCCCCATCGTGCGCATCCCCAACCTGTCCCTGTCCCCGGGAAAGAAGCCCCTCAGCCTGGATGAGATGATCGCGGACACCCGGGACGGCATCCTGATCGAAGGCCGGGGGAGCTTCTCCATCGACCAGATGCGCTGCAACTTCCAGTTCGGCGGGAACGCCTTCTGGGAGGTGAAGGACGGGAAGATCACCCAGATGCTCAAGAACGTTACCTACCAGTCCATGACCACGGAGTTCTGGAACTCCTGCGACGCGGTGGCCGACGAGCGCTTCTGGGTCCAGGACGGGATCATGAACTGCGGCAAGGGGGACCCGATGCAGGTCTCCCAGATGACCCACGGCGCTTCGCCGGCGCGCTTCCGCAACATCACGGTGAGGAGGGGACGGGCATGAGAAAAGACGACGCGCAGGCCATCATCGCCAAGGCCCTGGCCCTGGCCAGGGCCGAGCACTGCGAGGTCACGCTGACCGGCGAAAACAGCGCCTCCACCCGGTTCTCCAACAACGCCATCACCCAGAACATCGCCAAGGCCAACGCCGGGCTCACCGTGCTCTCGGCCTTCGGGCAGAAGAAGGGCAAGGCCGCGACCAACGACTTCTCGGAGGAAGGCATCGCCTCCTGCGTCCGGCGGGCCGAGGAGATCGCCCGGGCCTCGGAGCCGGACACGGAGTACCTGCAGCCGGTCTCCCAGCCTTCGTACAAGGACGTGAAGGCCCATTTTCCTGCCACGGAGGCCGCGACCCCGGAGGAACGGGCCGGGGCGGTCCACGAGGCCTGCACCTTGTGCGAGAAGGCGGGGTTGAATCTGGCCGGCAGCTTCGCCACCGAAGCCGGCTTCGTGGCGGTCGGGAACTCTCGGGGCCTGTTCGGTTTTTGGCCTTACAGCGACGCCCGTTACATCAGCACGGTGCTCACCGGGGATTCCTCCGGCTGGGCGGAGTCCGTGTCCAACGACGTGGCCCAGGTAAACCCCCTGGCCGCGACCGGGATCGCTAAACAGAAGGCCGAGGCGGCCCGGAACCCCGTGGAAGTGCAGCCGGGGAAGTACACGGTCATCCTGGAGCCCGCGGCCGCGGCCGAGATGATCCTGTTCATGCTTTTCTCCATGGACGCCAAGGCCGCGCACGAGGGCCGGAACGGGTTCGCGGGCCGGGAGAACACGCCAGTCGCCTCCCCGCTCATCACGCTCCGGAACCAGGCGGACCATCCCTGCTGCCCGGGGGCGCCGTTCAATATCGGGAACTGGGAATGGGTCCTGCCGGTGACCGGCGGAATGCCGGTCCCGGACACGGTCTGGATCGAGAAGGGGGTCTTGAAGACCCTGATGTATTCCCGGTTCTGGGCCGATAAAACCGGCCACGCCTATACCGGCATGCCCTCGAACCTCATCCTCCTGGGCGGGGACGCCTCCCTGGAGGATCTCGTCGCCTCCGTGGACGACGGGCTCCTGGTGACCCGGTTCTGGTACATCCGCTATGTGGACCCGATGACCATGCTCTTTACGGGCATGACCCGGGACGGGCTTTTCAGGATCGAGAAGGGAAAGGTCACGCACGGGGTGAAGAACCTGCGCTTCAACGAGAGCCCTCTCGCCATGCTCAGGAACACCGTCAAAGTGGGGAAGGCCGTGCGTACGGGGATCGGCCTGCCCAACCTCACCCCGCCTCTGTTGGTCAAGGACTTCACCTTCACCAGCGGGACGAGTTTCTAACCTGTAGTGCCCCGATCTATAGGGGCTGTATCGCGGGCATTCTGCCCGCGTAGCCGTGCCAAGGCAGAGGGACCTAAGGAAGGAGGGATTCAAGATGAAAATGATGACACTTCTTTCGGCGGGGCTTCTCCTCGCAGGGGCGTCCCTTGCGCACGCCCAGTGGACCATTCAGTTGGTGGACTCCACGGCAGGGGTGTATCCCTGCATCAAACTGGATCGCTTGGGATATCCCCATATAGGGTATTCCAGGTACTATTACCGAGATGTTGAGCGTTATGCTCGGTGGGATGGGTCCCGGTGGCTCACGGAGACCGTTGACTCTTCTTCAAGCGATATGGGGATTTGGGGATCGCTCGATCTGGATTCCTTAGATCGGCCCCATTTAGCCTATCTGCAACTTGTGGGTAGTAACTACGGGTACCTTCGTTATGCCTTCTGGAACGGCAGCCAGTGGGTCAAGGCTACCGTGGACACGAACGACGATCCCTATGATGCCGCGAACATCGTGGTGGACAGGCTTGGAGGGGTTCATTTCGCTTGCCACTGGACGAGCCAGCCCTATATGAAATACATGTACTGGAACGGGAGCCAGTGGTGGAAGCAGATCGTGGACAGCACTTCCTCCGGCGACGCCTCGGGTTTGGCCTTGGACTCTTTAAGGCGTTCCCATCTGAGCTGTTTTACTTACCTCAACGGCGGGGATCCCCTCTACTGCTTTTGGGACGGCTCGCGTTGGGTGAAACGCTCCCACAATGACCCGAGCCCTTCGGGCGCCGTCTCCTCCATTGCTTTAGATCAAGCAGGGGCTCCCCACATCCTTTACCTGGTTGGTCTCAATCCCTATAAAACGAAATACATGCGTTGGAACGGCACGGATTGGGATACCTCGACTATAGCCGACTCGGCCTATTGTGGCACTTCCGGCCTGGTTTTGGATGCCGACGGATGGCCTCATGTAGCCTACGCGGTCAGCCGTGGGAGCAGCCGATATAGAATCGAGTACGCCCGATGGTCCGGGGCTTCTTGGATAAAAGAGGTCGTGGACACGAGCGGGTTTGATCCTTTTCCGTCCCTGGCTCGGGATGCTTCTGGGAGAATTTGGGTTGCTTATGGAGACTGGGACGAATTGAAGGTCGCCTATCGCCTTCCTAGCGGGACTGAACAAGAGCTTAACTCTTTGTCCTTAAAGCTTCAGGGGCTATATTATAGAGGGAAAACGGTCAGTTTCTCTTTGAGCAAACCCTCCTGGGCTGAGCTTACGGCTTACGACATCTTGGGTCGGAAGGCATCAACCTTGTACAGAGGCGGGGCTTCTTCGGGTGAGACGAAGCTGGCCTTTCCTGCCCGCCTGCCGAGCGGGGTGTATTTCTTGAGGCTGACGACAGGGGAAGGAAGCTTAACACGCAAGATGGTCTGGCTGCGTTGATGCAGGATAGCCGATAGCGCTGTTGGGAGGGCCGCCCGAAGGGCGGTCTTTTCTTTTGGGGTTTTCAAATCGTCAAACCGGACCTACCCCCCTTGATTTCTATAATAAAATGGGTTATCCTTTATGAAGAGACTGACCACGAGACACAGGAGAATCTTTACATGGCTGTGAAATTATACGTGGAGGTGGATGCCTCGGGCCATGCCATGGCCCATGCCCTGGACCTGGTAGGCTGCTTCGATTACGGCCTCTCCAAAGAGGAGGCCGTGGCCAAGATGCCGGAGACCATCCGGGAATACCTGGCCTGGACCCGCAGGCACGGAGAGCCCCTCACGGTGCTGGAGCCGGTCGCGGTGGAGGTCATGGAGACCGTGCGGGGGACCTGCCCGAGGCACACCGGGGACGCCGCGGCCCTGTTCAAGCCCGAGAGGCAGCCGGCCACGGATGAGATGATCGCGACCGCGATCCGGCGGATGGGCTACGCCCGGGAGGACCTCCTGGAGCTGGTCCGTGGCCTTCCGGACAAGGTCATGGACTGGAAGCGGGAGGAGCGGATGCGCTCCATCCGCGAGATTCTAACCCACGTGGCCCGCAACGACTGGCGGTACGTGACCCGCCTGACGGACGAGGACCCTCCGTCCAGCGATCCGCCCGGGGACGTGTTCCTCTATCTGAAACAGTACCGCGAGTCCGCGGTGAAGCGGCTGCTCGGCCTGCCGGAGAAACTCCGTGCCGGCGTGTACCATCCCAGGAAGAACACCGAGCATCCCGAGGAGCCGTGGAGCGCGAGGAAGGTCATCCGGAGGTATGTCGAGCACGAGCGCGAGCACATCGAGAACATCAAGAAGAGGCTAGTCGATTACAAGAGGCACCAGCGGTGAGGAGCTTCCTTGGCGGAATCACCTCCTGGCCATTGATCCGGGGCCTGTTTTCAGGCCGTTGGGTTTTACCAATGATCAATTTGAAATTTTCAATATTCAATTTTCAATGATTCTTTCCCGCCTTGCCCCCCTGGTCAAAGGGTTCCTCCCGGCCGTCCTGCTGTTGGGGATGGCCGGGTGCCGCTTCCCCCTGGGCTCGGTGACCAAGGAGGGCAAGTCGCCGGCGAACCTGCCCGGGGGAGGGAGGATTTCAGGCACCGTGCTCCAGGGCTCTGCACCGGTAGCGAACGAGCGCATCCTCTCCCTGAACGAGGCCCTGGGGCAGTCGCCCGAGCAGTTCATCTACACGAACCAGGACCTCTGGAAGGGGATCGCGGTCTCGGACGAACGCGGGGCCTACGAGATCCTGGGCCTCTCCGGCGGGACCTATCACCTTCTGGCGGGTTTCGTGAACCCCTACGACAAGAAGGTCCAGCCCATCACCCTGGACCTGCCGGCCCGCAGGCTCAGGTTCCCTCAGGCGACGCTGGCCTCCAACGGGGAGGTGAGCCAGGACATCCAGGTCACCGAGGCCGTCCGCATCCTGGACCGTCCCGGAACGGACTCCCTGTGGACGGAGGGCAGGACCGTGGTCCTGCCGTACCTCTTTGCCTGGCGTCCGATCGGGATGGCCCCCTCGGCCTACATCGTGATCATCCGCAAGGGGGCCGAGGTGCTCTGGCTCTACCCCTCCACCCGGATCCTGAGCGACCCCTTGACCTTCTTCACCTCGCAGTATTTCGGCGGAGGGCAGGGACTCACCCGGACCACCGTGACCCTGCCGAATGCCGAGACCGAGAAGGTCGGGGGGGAGCTCTACCCCAGCGACCGGCCCCGCATCACGGTCCTGGCGGTCACGGACCCCATCGGCATCATCCGCCCGGATACCCTGGACCCGCGCACCTGGCGCCTGACCTTCGACCCGGCGAACCTGCACGTGATGCCGAGCGAGCTGTTCGATGGCGACTTCAGGGTCGGACCGTGATCGTCTCCCTCCTGGCCGTCGCCCTGGCCGCCGCGGTCGGCGTGGCCTGCCTCGGCCCCTGGAAGGGGGTCCTTTTCGTGGCCCTGGGCCTGGTCCTCTCCGCGGTCACGGGGTTCATGGGCGCCTTCACCGGCGGGTGGGTCGCGGGACGAGTGAAGAAGGAGAAGCTGGACCGGGAACAGCTCGCGCGCTCCCTGGTCGCCGGGCATATCGCCACGGCCTTCATGCGGGGCTTTTTCTTCTCCTGGCTGGTCCTCTGGCTGATGGACCGGCAGAACAGCCTGGCCTTCATCGGTCCCCTCCTGATCGTGGCCTGGTTCTGGTCCCTCCGGGTCCTGGGGGACCTCTCCCTCTCCTACGGCCTGCACTTCCTAAGGGCGAAGCAGAGGGGGCCGGGGGACGAGGTGAAGGAGAAGCTGCTCCTGAAGCGGAAGGAATTCCTGGAGGCCAATGGCCGGATCGAGATCCGGGCCCTGGCCGGGACCGCGGGGTTCGCCCTGGTCCTGCTGACCTTTCTGGCCTGGCAGCACTGGGGGCAGAAATAGGGATAAGGGTTTTGGGATAAGGGATAAGCGATGAAAAGAATGGCCTGCGCGATGTTATGCTTCGGGCTCCTGTTCGCCGTGTCCGGGTGCAACCTCTTCTCCTGGACCCACGTCGCCGGGTCTTCCAACGACAGCGCCTCCCTGACGGCGGACGGCTACGCGGCCCTGGAGCAGAAGAAGTGGGATACGGCCATCGACTACTTCTCCCGGGCGATAAGCCTGGACGCCTCCAACAGCCTGGCCCGCTACGGCCGGGCCAAGGCGCGGTTCCAGAAGGCCGACCTGAACGTCCGGGCCCTGGCCGACCGCTTCGGCTCAGGCAGCAAGCCGGACGGCCAGGCCTTCCTCGCCCCACAGGACCTGAAACAGGCGTCCTGGCCGGGCGTCCTGGCCTGGCTCCAGCCGATCATCGACGACCTGGACCGCATCATCGATGGCCCCTCGGACGGGGCGGTCCCGGCCAACGCCGTGGACGTGAACCTGGACTGCGCCATCCTGTACATCATGAAGGGCTCGAGCTACCTCCTGGACAAGGCCGTGTCCATCCGCTGGAGCGCCTCCCAGGAGCGCTACGTGGTGGACTTCACCGGCTCCCAGATCGACGACCCCACCGACCCGGTGGTGCAGATCTCGCTCATCAACCTCTACCGGGCCACGAACCGCCTGGACACGGCCCTCAAGAACGCCAAGAACAACCTGGAGTTCGGGGCCGTCCGGGACTACCTGGAGCTCATCGAGAAGCAGATCGAGTTCTGGATCATCAACCCCCCCGGTTAGGCGGTCCAATCCAAAACCTGAAATCGTTGCATAGCCTCCTCCCCAGAATCCTCCTCCTGGCCCTCTCCGCTTCCCCGGGCCTGGCCGGCATGCCTTCCGAGAACCCGGTGCCGGCCCGGGCGGTGGGGATGGGAGGAGCGTGGGCGGCCCTGATGGACGAGTACGACCTCCTGGGAGAGAACCCGGCCGGGCTGGCCCTCTCCCAAGGGAAGGGCTGGACCATCGTGGGGACGCGCTCCGGGCTGTCCAACGCCTCCCTGGACATCGGGACGTACGGTTACGACCTGTACAAGAAGAGCGGGCTGGCCGTGGACCTCTCCACCCTGGCCAAACTGGACCTGGCCAAGATCCGGGACAAGAAGTTCACGGCCGAGGGCCTGGCCCGGACGGGCTACCGCAGGCCGGGGTTCGGCTACGAGGTCCTGGGCCGGGTGGTGGCCACGGGGGACCCGACCCTGGACGTGCTGGGCATCCCGCAGGTCTCCTACACCCTCGTCGGGGACTGGGTCCTTGGCGTGGGCGCGGGCCGTGCGGTCTCCCTGGGTCCGGGGGGAAAGCTGGGCGGCGGGGCTTTCCTGAAATTCGTGGAGCGGGGCTACATCGACGAGAAACGGCACTTCCTGGAGTTCAAGGGCCTGGACGCCGGCCAGATCGGGCAGAACAGCGGGCTGGGGGCCTCCCTGGACCTGGGCCTGATCTACGAGTACCGGCCGCGGTACCGCCTGGGATTCGCGGTGCAGGACGTCGGGGGCACGGGCCTTCACTGGCGCCGGGGAAGCCCCTACGAGCCGGGCGGGACGAGCACCATCCTGCCGGATGCCCGGGCGGGGTTCGCCTGGGCCCCGGTCCTGGGCGGAGACTTCGCCCTGCGCGTGGCCGGGGACCTCTCCGGGCTGAACCGGGGCGACGAGAACTTCTTCAAGAAGACCCATTTCGGGGCTGAGGCGGAGTTCGCCAAGCGGCTCTTCGTGCGCGGCGGGTTCAACCAGGGATACCCTGCGGCGGGCCTGGATTTCCGCTGGCCCTTCCTCAGGGTCTCCTATTTCTTCAGCGGCGAGGAGCGGGGGAGATACCCCGGGCAGATGGGGACCTTCAAGCACTCTCTGGAGCTGGATTTCGTGGCCACGGTCATCCGCAGGATGCTGCGCAGGAAAGTGGGGCGGGTCGCGGGCCGCATCGCGGACGCCGGGACCGGGGAAGCCCTTCCAGGGATGGTGATGCTGGCGGACAGCGCCCTGGGCCCGATGGCCGAGGCCGTGGAGCCCTTCGGGGAGTATACGATCAGCCTTCCCTCGGAGCGGGTCCACCGGCTCAAGGCGATGGCCGAGGGGTACGAGCCGGAGGTCAAGGAGGTGGAGGTCGCCACGGGCGGGACCCACGCCCTGGACTTCGACCTTAACCGGAAGCATTATCCCAGGGGGGACGTGGTCGGCCGGATCACCGACGCCCGGGACGGCAGGCCCATCGGGGGCTTCGTCTCCGCGGCCGCCGGGGACACGGCCCTGGGCCAGGCCGAGGCGGATTCCGCGACCGGGATCTACCATCTGTCCCTGGCTCCCGGGACCTACGCCCTGACGGCCCGGAGCCCGGGCTACCGGGAGCTGGCCCAGCCCGGGGCCGTGCAGGACGGGGAGGTCACCACCCTGGACTTCGATCTCAAACCCCTGCCCCGGGTCGGGGAGCACATCATCCTGCGGGGCATCGGGTTCCGCACCGGCTCGGCCAGGATCCTGGAGGAATCCTTCCCTGTCCTGGATGAGGCCGCGAGGATATTCATCGAGAACCCGACCCTGGTCGCGGAGGTCGGGGGGCACACCGACAGCCGGGGCAGCGCGAGGAGGAACCAGGGCCTCTCGGAGCGCCGGGCGTACTCGGTGCGGGAGTACCTGATGGAGAAGTTCCAGCTCGCTCCCGAACGCCTGGTCGCCCGGGGGTACGGGATGGAAAAGCCGGTGGACACCAACGCGACCACGGAGGGGAGGAAGGCCAACCGCAGGATCGAGTTCGTCATCCTGTCGAGATAAGTCCGGGCAAGGCTGAGCTCAGGGCCCTAGAAAAACGGAGGGAAGGACCATGAAAAGACTGGCGTTGGGAGCGGGCATCATCCTTTTCGCGCTCTTCATCGGGACGGCCCGGGGGCAGACCGGCGCAGCCGAAGCGACCGCCGTCCCGGACACCGGGAAGAGGCTGGTGGACATCAACTCCGCCACGCCCCAGGAGCTGGACGCCCTTCCCGGGATCGGGGAGGCCTACACCCGGGCGATCATCGAGGGGAGGCCGTACAAGGACAAGCGGGAGCTCCGCTGGAGGAAGATCGTCCCCCGGGGGACGTTCGAGAAGATCAGGACCAGGATCACGGCGCTCACTCCCAGGACCGATGCCAAGCCGGCGGATAAGCTCGAAGCCAGGCCCGCAGAGGAAAAGGCCCCCCCGGCCCCTGCGGCCAAGGACAAAAGCTCGCCCCTGCTGGTCAAGTAGACATGGCAAATAGCATGGATCCCGAACCCAAGGACGTCGGACCCCCGGCCTCGAGCTTCACCATCCTGGTGGTGGACGACGAGGACATTTCCCGGGACCTGGTCGCCCGGGAGCTCGCCCAGATCGGCTACCGGGTGGTCACGGCCTCGGAAGGCCAGGAGGCCCTGGTCAAGGCCGAGACCCCGGATCTCTGGGGGCCCCGGGGGATCCCGGACCTGATCGTCGCGGACATCCTGATGCCGGTGATGGACGGGTTCGAGCTCTGCCGGCGGGTCAAGCAGGACCCCCGGCTCAAGCCGGTTCCCTTCCTGTTCCTCTCGGTCAAGAGAGAGACCCTGGACCGGGCCCGGGCCTTCCTGGCAGGCTGCCAGCGCTACCTGGTCAAGCCCTTCAACCGCGCCGCCCTGCTCAGGGCCGTGAACGAGCGCCTGCTGGAAGCCCGCCAGACCCGCGAGCTGATGGCGGATGTCAGGGAGTCCTTCGCGGGGAGCCTGGCGGATTACTCGGCCCTGGCTCTGGTGGACATGTTCCTGCTCGGGGGCTGGACCGGGACGATCACGGTCCAGGCCCGGGACCAGGAGGCCCGGGTCGAGTTCGCCTCCGGCGAGATCACCGCAGTCCAGTGGGGCCCGAAGAAAGACGAGGAGGCCCTGGCCGACCTCCTGGTCCAGCTGGAGGGGACCTTTCTGGTGAGCCGGAGCCCGGCCCCGCACCGCACACCGCCCCTGGAGGATTGACCCCCGCCTTCCCGGCCCTTTCCTGTCATTGATCGAGAGGCCCGGTCCAGGAAGCCCGGGCCTCTCTGGTTTCAGGCCCGGGTCAGGTCTTGCGGTCCGGGCGGATTGACAGGCCCGGGGTTTTCTGGTATAGTTTAGGCCCGGAGGCGTTCCCGGAAGCGGGAAACGCCAGAAGGAGCTGCGGTCTGCATTCATTGAATTCAACCAATAAACGAAACACCGGAACGAATAGGGGGGATCGATGTTAGCCCTGAGGATGCGCCAGAAGGACGCGGAGTTCTATTTCGTCAGCTATCCCGCGGAGGACCTCCTGCGGAAGGTGCGCTTCAAGTCCCGCTTCTACGGGGAGCGGGGGGAGTCCGTGGGAGGGGAGCAAGCCGGGAAAAAGGACGACGTCGAGCAGTTCATCGGCGAGATCGAGAAGAGCTCCGGGGCCTTCCAGAGGCCGCTCAACCGCAAGAAGGTCCGGCTGATCCGGGACTTCTACCGCAACGAGAGCGACCAGCCCATCGTCCCGGGGGCGGTCCTGCTCTACACCTCCGAGGAGCTGGCCTTCGAGGCCCGGAAGGGGGACGAGCGCACCGGGGACCTGGAGCAGCCCAGGGGGGACTTCCTGATCATCGACGGCCAGCACCGCCTGGCCGGCCTGCACTTCTACATGAACGAGCCGGACGCCAACAAGAGGGTCGAGGTCCCCTGCGTGATCTTCGACGGCAAGACCGCGGACTTCGCCACCGAGATGTTCGTGATCATCAACTCCACCCAGACCAAGATCAACAAGTCGCACCTCGTGGACCTGTACGAGAAGATCAGCTTCGGGTCGGACCCGGAGAAGAAGTACGCCGCGGTCCTGATCAAGGACCTTTACACCGAGCCGGACTCCCCGTTCCGCTACCACATCAACATGCTCGGGGGCCGGTCCACCCAGGACATGTGGCTGAACCAGGCCCAGCTCTTCGGGGAGGTCCACGGCCTGATCCGGCGCGGGGACCTGGAGCCGGTGTTCCGGGACGACCGGGGCTTGAACCGCCAGCGGGGCTACCGCTACTTCCGGGACTTCTTCCGCGCGGTCCGGACCCATTTCGGGGAGGCTTGGGGGGACAACAAGAAATCCATGGCCACGCGGGACGTGACCTTGAAGGCCCTGTTCCGGGTCGCCGGGGATGCGGGGGACGCCTGGGGCAAGGCCATCGAGGAGGCCGGGGACCTGGAGGGGTTCTTCAAGGAGAGGCTCGCGCCCCTGGCCGGCCTGGTCCGGGAGCTCCGCAGGGACGACTTCTACGAGCGCTTCCCGGCCCGGGGGCAGGTGGAGCGCGTGGAGGTCATCCGCCGTCGGTTCGGGAAAGAGCTGGGGCTCAAAGCCTGATGCTCGGGGCGCTGGCCGGCGACATCATCGGGTCGGTCTACGAATGGAACCATATCAAGACCAAAGAATTCCCCCTGTTCAGCCCGGGGTGTCATTTCACCGACGACACGGTCCTGACCGTGGCCCTGGCCGACGCCATCCTGCACCGCCTGAACTACGCCCGGACCCTGAAGGACTATTACCGCCGCTATTCCGGAAGGGACTACGGGGGCGCCTTCCACCAGTGGGCCCGTTCCGCGGACACCCGGCCCTACCACAGCTGGGGCAGCGGGGCGGCGATGCGCATCAGCCCGGCGGGGTTCGCCGGCCGGTCGCTCCCGGAGGTCCTGAAGAAGGCCAGGGCCTATACCGAGGTCACCCACAACCACCCCGAGGGCGTCAGGGGCGCCCAGGCCGTCGCCGCATCCGTGTTCCTGGCCCGGACCGGGACCTCCCGGCAGGACATCCGGAGGTATGTCGAGCAGGAGTTCGGGTACGACCTCTCGCGGACCTGCGACGAGATCCGGCCGGCCTACCGCTTCGACGAGTCCTGCCAGGGCACCGTGCCCCAGGCCCTGACCGCCTTCCTGGAATCCGAGGACTTCGAGGACGCCGTGCGCAACGCCGTGTCCCTGGGCGGGGACAGCGACACCCTGGCCTGCATCACGGGCGGCATCGCCGAGGCCTTCTACCACGGCGTCCCCAAGCGCATCGCCACCCGGGTGATGGGGTTCCTGGATGACGACCTGCGGGAGGTGACCGTGGAATTCAGGAAGCGCTACCCGGCCGGGTAACCGTTCCGCTTCCCTTTGTTTATAAGTGAGAGGCCAGTCTGATAAGACCGGGCCTCATTTTTCTCGTTATCCTGGACTCGTTTCAGGATCTCTTTTGGATATCCATCTTCTCCGCATTCCGCTCTCTGTGTTCCGCGTACCCGCCAGAAGCTTACGCACTTGAAGTCACAAATTGTGATTTCATGTTTGAGGTCACAATCTGTGACCTTAAAGCAGGTTTTTCTAACCTCTAATCTCTAACTTCTAATCCCTGCCGTTTTCCCCTCTCCTAAAGAGGTAGGAGAGGGCTAGGGTGAGGTTGAATTATCATAATTTCTTTCCGGGGGTGCTCAGCGAGCCTGGGTTTTTCTCAGGCGAGCGCCGAAGGGGGGCCTGCCCCGATAGCGGAAATTGCCGAAAGGCAATTTGGGAGGGTGTGAGGTTGGTGTATTAAAGAGGGTTTCTTTTCCTTCGTTTTTTCCCCCTCTCCTAAAGAGGTAGGAGAGGGGTTTGGGGAGAGGTTGAAGATATCTATTATATTTTCTTTTGTATTCCTTATCGGGCGGGCGGGCGGGAATAAAATATCTTTGAGAGGCCCGTCGCAAGCCGGGCCTCTCCTTTTCGTGCCTTGAGCGGGTCGTGTCGGTGAAAGGCTGGAGGCAGCAATGTCTTTACCTCTCACTTCTCACCTCTCACGTCTCACTTGTAACTAAGGCACGATGGACTCGCCCACCGAGTACGGGCCGCGTCCGCCGTCCGGCCTGACCGGTCGTCCCTCCACGCCGAAGTTGCGTCCGGTGAGGAGCGGGCCGAAGGTCATGGTCCCCAGCGCCCCGTCCAGGTACAGGCTGTGCTTGTACTTGGAGGAGTACAGGTGCCGGGACGCGGGAGCGTCCTGGGTCCAGAAGTCCACCAGGACTCCC
>CAYGWX010000062.1:0-15267 GCA_964353855.1 uncultured bacterium
TGGCTATTATACCACAACTTTCCTCAGGTCCAGTCCTAACGGGGGCCGAAACGGAGTCCGTCTCCTTTAGTCAGACAAACCAGGTAGTTCCGTTTGCGGATACGGTGGATTACTTAGTTAAACATTGCAATCAAATAAGGAGGGAAAAATCATCGGATTCACATGTTAAAGCCCTTAAATTGACAATAAAAACCCTTAGCCGGCTTGCCTCGAAGCAGGCAACCGAAGTACATACAATGCGTATGGCCGTATCAAATGCGATAAGGAAAGATAAACACCTTTGGGATTTAGGCTGCGAATTGGCCGATCAGGGCAGGCACGCGGCAGCCGAGGCGCTATTTGAGAAATATATTGAAATAAACCCTTATGATGCCGAGGCGCACTTCAACCTCGGGCATGTGCATGGAGTGCAGGGGAAGCTTGAGGAGGCGATAAAGGAATACCGCGAGGCCATCCGCCTGAAGCCGGACGATGCCGATGCGCACAACAACCTCGGGGTGGTGCTCAAGCAGAAGGGCGAGACCGAGGGGGCAATAAAGGAATACCGGGCAGCCATCCGCCTGAAGCCGGACAAGGCCAATGCGCACTACAACCTCGGGAATGCGCTTAGGAAGAAAGGTGAGACCGGGGTGGCAATAAAGGAATACCGCGAAGCCATCCGCCTAAAGCCGGACTATGCCTTGGCTCTTTTTGAATTGGCTACGATATTGGACCTTAAAGGACAGGGGAAGGAAGCGCGGAGGTATTGGGTGAGAGCTTTGGTGGCAGAGAAGAGACCTGAGCGGGTGGCGCGGATCAAGGCGCGCCTCGCGGAGCCCCGCTAAGTCCCCGCCAAGCCGGGGCAGGCGGAGGGAGGATGCTTGACGGCGGAGGTAGTTACCTTTCCCGTTAAGCAGGTTGCCTGGGCGGCTTGGCAGGCGTCCTCGGACGCTTAGCAGACCGCCTGAGTCTCTGAGCAGACTGCCTCGGGGGCTTAGCAGGGTGCCTCTGCCGTTCAGGAGACTGCCTGGGGCTCTTCGCAGACTGCCTGAGTCGTTTCGCAGACTGCCTGAGGCTCTTAGTAACGTGCCTCTGTCGCTTAGCAGACTGCCTCTGTCTCTTAGTGGGTGTTTTCACCCACTTATCAGATGCGTTGAGTTTCACAACAGTCGTACGGCGTCATAAAGTGTATCATTAACCAAATCAACCACTTACAAAGAGGAGGTCAAAATGGTACCACTGCCTGACGACATCCAGCCCCCGCCGACTGAAAGAAAACGGGCTCCAAGGGGGATGGGCTACAAGCTGGGCCAGATGCGGGTGTTTGTGTCCAACGCCCTGAACCCGGAGATCCAGCTCCGGATCGCGCCCCAGGGCTACGGGCCGCCGAAGATCGCCCAGGGGAATACGCTGTGGATGGCCGCGGCCCAGAAGTACGACCGGAATCTGGTCCTGGAGGGGGAGTCGGAGCGCAAGACGAAGCTCCTCTACGACACCTGGAAGGCCGTGGACAAGAAGTGGTCGCTCTTCGTGGACGCCTGCTATGCTACGATGCGGGAAAGGCGGGACCTGCTGGATGCTTTGGGCCTGGTGCCCCGGGCTCCGGCCACGAAATCTTTCCCCTATTTCGTGAACCGGGCGAGGTCGGCTTATGAAGTGGCGCTGGCTACGCCGGAGATTCTGGGCTTCTTAGCCGGGCGGGGCTATCCGGTGGATCGCTTGAACGCGGAGCGGATGGACATCCAGCAGCTCATCGCGTTCAACGACGCCCAGGAGGCGGCCAAGGGACTGGCCCAGGCCTCCACGCACGATCTGAAGGCCTCGATGGACACGATGTGGCGCTGGTACGAGGACGGGGCGATGATGGCCCGCCGGGCCCTGCGCGACCGGCACGACCTGCTGGAGATGCTGGGCATCCTGGCCAGGGAGAGGAAGAGGAAGAAGAAGCCGGTGTAACGGAAACGGCGCAGCAAAACAGAACGACCGTTGTTGGTTTTTTGTTTTTGGCCAACAACGAACAACCAACAACCAACAACCGAGGGGGCTCCGGTCCCGATAAATCGGGATCTTCGACCGGAGCCCCCTCTTGACACGGCCTTGCGGGATGTGGTAATGTGTTGCCAGGGTATCACAATGCAGCCTGCCGAGCCGCCTGGCCAGGCCTTCGAGAAACCCAAAAGGATAGGAGGAAGACAGAAATGAAACGGTTAATGTTCTCTCGTCTCGTTCTCTGCGTCCTTTGCGGAGCAGGCATCACCCTACTGCCCGGCCTCGCCTCTGCTGGCTGGGCCCCCCAGACCTCGGGCACAACCAATGATCTTCGCTCCGTCCATTTCCCGGAGAATGGCTCCACCGGGTATGCCGTGGGGGATTCGGGCACCATCCTGAGGACCCTGACCGGGGGAGCGAGCTGGGTCCGCCCGACCTCGGGCACGACCAATGACCTTTACTCTGTCCATTTCCCGGTGAATGGCATCACCGGGTATGCCGTGGGGTCTGTTGGCACCATCCTGAAGACCACGAACGCGGGAGGGAGCTGGACGGCCCTGCCCGCGGGCACAATCAATTATTCCTCTGTCCATTTCCCCAGGAATGACACCGGGTATGTCGTGGGTGCTTATGGCTACATCCGGAAGACCACGAATGGGGGAACGAGCTGGGTCACCCAGACCTCTGACTCAGGCTCTTTCTACCTCTCTGTCCATTTCCCCGTGGATGCGCAAACCGGGTATGTCACGGGGAGAGTTAGCACCTTTGGAATCGTCCGGAAGACCACGAACGGGGGAGCGAACTGGGTCGATCTAACGACTTCATCTCAATTTCTTCGCTCCGTCCATTTCCCGGTAAATGCCTCCACCGGGTATGTCGTGGGGAGTGGCGGCACCATCTTGAAGACCACGAATGGGGGAGCGAACTGGGTCACCCAGACCTCGGGCACAACCTCGACTCTTCAGTCTGTTTATTTCCCCGTGGATGCACAAACCGGGTATGTCGTGGGGAGTGGTGGCGCCATCCTGAAGACCACGAACGGGGGGGCGGCCTGGACCCCCCAGCCCTCAGGCACAACCGAATGGCTTTACTCTGTCCATTTCCCGGTGGATGCCCAGACCGGGTATGCCGTGGGGAGAAATGGCACCATCATCAAGACCACGGATGGGGGGAGCGGGGTGGAGGAGGAAAATAAAGGGTTCGAGGGGCCGAGGGTTCAAGGGGTCAAGGTAACGCCCAACCCTTTTTCCTCATTCGCCACCCTTCCCGGGCATGAAGCCGAGGGGTTCAGCCTCTACGACGTCTCCGGGAGGAAGGTCGGGACCTACCGGGGCGAACGGATCGGGGAGGGGCTGGCGCCGGGGGTCTACTTCCTGCGTTCTTCGGATAGCAAAGACATGCCCCTGCGGGTTGTGAAGGTGAGGTAAGCCAGAAGAAAACCAAACCAAGATGGGGCTCCGAGAAGTCGGAGCCCCTTGCATTGGGGCTTGGGTTTAGGGTATAATCACCGGAATTATGGTTAAGCTTTATTTCGGAAAGCTGGGCGGGCTGGTGCCCGCCGTCATCCAGGACTGGCGCTCGGGTGAGGTCCTGATGCTGGGCTTCATGAACCAACAGGCCTTCAAAAAAACCCTGGAGACCGGCAAAGTTCACTTCTGGAGCCGCTCCCGCAAAGCGCTGTGGATGAAGGGTGAGACCTCCCGTCACGTACAGCTGGTGAAGGAGGTCCTGGTGGACTGCGACCGGGACGCCTTGGTCGTCAAAGTGGCGCAGAAGGGCGGAGCGGCCTGTCACGGAGGCTACCGCTCCTGCTTCTATCGCAGGGTCGCCAAGAAAGGCCTGATCCTGATCTGTAAAAAGAAGGTCTTCGACCCGGAGAAGGTGTATAAGAAGGATTAATGGTCAGTGTTTAAATTCTCAGTGAGGTTTTTATGAAGTTAAAGCTGGGCATTCCCAAAGGCAGCCTGGAGGAGGCCACGATCCGGCTGTTCAAGAAGGCGGGGTACGAGATAAGGGTCGGGGAACGGTCTTACTACCCGGAGATAGATGACCCGGAGATCGAGTGCCTGCTGGTGCGGGCCCAGGAGATGGCCCGCTACGTGGAGCACGGGACCCTGGACTGCGGGATCACGGGCAAGGACTGGATCGTGGAGTGCCGGGCGAAGGTGAGGGAGGTCGCGGAGCTGCACTATGCCAAACAAAGCAAGAGCCTGGTCCGCTGGGTCCTGGCCGTACCCGCGGATTCCAGGGTGAGGAGCGTCAAGGACCTTCAGGGCAAGACGATCGCCACCGAGGCTGTGAACCTGACCAAGGCGTTCCTGGCGAGACACAAGGTTAAAGCCGCGGTGGAGTTCTCCTGGGGTGCGACCGAGGTCAAGCCGCCGGAGCTGGCCGACGCTATTGTGGAGATCACCGAGACCGGCAGCTCGCTCCGAGCCAACAACCTGCGCATCGTGGCCGAGGTTATGCAGTCCACGCCCCGACTGATCATGAAACCCAAAGCCTACGAGAACGCCTGGAAGCGGAAGAAGGTGGAGGCCCTGGCGGTCCTCTTGCAGGGCGCGATAAACGCCGAGATGAAGGTCGGCCTGATGCTGAACGTGGACGAGAAACACCTGAAGAAGGTCGTCGCCCTGCTTCCCTCGCTGGAGGCGCCGACCTTGAACCCCCTGGCCGAGACCGGGTGGTATGCAATCAACACCATCGTGGACGAGCC
This sequence comes from uncultured bacterium, assembly GCA_964353855.1. Taxonomy (GTDB): domain Bacteria; phylum Edwardsbacteria; class CAYGWX01; order CAYGWX01; family CAYGWX01; genus CAYGWX01. The sequence continues at coordinate 4,685 of CAYGWX010000062.1, forward strand.
GGTCGTCAGGGACTTGATTCCGAAGCTGAAAAATGCCGGAGGCACCGGCATCGTGGAGTATCCCCTGAACAAGGTCATCTTCTGACGGCTTGACAGCGGGGGAGTCCTTATGTTAAAATTCAAGCTGTTACAATATCCGTTCACCTTAAGGGAGGAGAGGGCGATGAAGGCTTGGACAGTGGTTTTGGCGGCAGTCCTGGTAGGGGCGGCGAGTGTTTCAGCCGGGCAGTACGGGGCGGGGTTCTGGGTCGGGCACCGGTCGATCACGATCACCTCGGCTTCGACGTCGGCATTGACGACGATCAATCCCGGAATCCTGGAGCTCGGCGGTCAGGTCACCTGGCAGGCCATGGAGCATCTCGCCCTGCGGGGTTCGGTTGGCTACAATACCGGCAGCTACACCTATAAGATCATCGATAATGACAACGGCTTCGTGACCACGACGGAGCAAAAGCATTCCTTCTCGGGGTTTCCCATCGAGCTCAACCTCCTGCCGACGTTCAAGGTCGGGGACAAACTCACATTCCGGGCGGGCGGGGGGTTTGCCTACCATTCCTATTCTGACAAATATACCTCCACCCATACCACGGGAGGTGGCGTCACCACCACCACGACCTTTCCCACGGCCAAGACCTCGGGCTTCGGCTCTCAGTTCCTGCTCTGCAGCGAGGCCAAAATATCGAATAACCTGGGCGTCGAGATGCAGTACAAGAAGGACGCAGGCAGCATGAACTTCTCATGGAACTACCCCTTAGGACCAGGTGAGACCGTCGAGACGAAGGCGACTTTCGGAGGATCTTCGGATACCTACCGCATCGGTCTGACCTTCGGCTTTTAATTTAAAAATAACCAAGAGGCGGGGCGCTTCGCGCCCCGCCTGGTTCTTTTATAGGATTAACCTTTAGGAAGGGGTAATGAAAGGATGTTTTTCATCGCTCCATGGATGAAGCCGTTGGAGGCCAGGGTTTCCTGACCGTATATGGAGAAAGGGCTTCCCTGAAAATCAGACATCCTGCCTCCGGCCTCGGTAACCAGAAGGCTTCCCGCCGCCGTGTCCCAGGGGTGGAGCTTAAGCTCCCAGAAGCCGTCGAACCGTCCGCAGGCAAGATAGGCCAAATCCAGAGCCGCGGAACCGTCACGGCGTACGGCCTGAGCATTCAAAATGAAATTTGTGAAATGGTCCAGGTTGTTGTCCGAGCAGGTGTGGACATCGTAAGCGAAGCCCGTTACCAAAAGGGCGCGGTCGAGGTTGCGAATCCTGGAAACGTACATCCTGTTCCGGTTCAAAACAGCTCCATGGCTCCTTTCGGCAGAAAACATTTCTTTGCGGGCGGGATCGTAGATGACCCCGAGGACGATCTTCCCATCCCGCTCAAGGGCGATGGAGACGCAAAAGATGGGGTACCCATGAGCATAGTTCGTGGTCCCGTCCAAGGGATCAATGATCCACTTCGTATCGCCCTCCACGGCCGTGCCCTCTTCGGCTAGGATGCCGTAAGACGGAAAGGCCTTTAGGAGGCTGCATACGATGATCTGCTCCGCTTCCCGGTCAGCCTTGGTCACGAGGTTAATGCGGTCCTTGTAACGGATGTTCAGGGTCTTGCCGAAGTGCTTGAGCAGGATCGCTCCGGCCTGCTCGGCAGCGGTTGCGGCAATGTCAAGTTCTTTGCTCACAAGGTCTTGTTCATTAGGTAGGCAAAGAAAATCATACCACAGGGACGAGAGGGGAGTCAAGAGAGGCCCCCATGGGCTCTTGAATTGAAATGCATTTTATGATATAATATCTCTCAGAGGTTTAAAACCATCATCTGGACTATTTGGAAGGGCTGATAGAGGAATTAGGCTATGCTGAAATCGTTGCGACAGAACACGAAAATCGTCCTCTGGGTTGTGGTTGCGGCCTTCGTAATCGGGTTCGTGTTCATTTCGTTGGGGACGGGAAATCTTAAATTTGGCCATGCCGAGCAGGCCCGGTCTCGGGGAGTCATTGCCCAGATTAACGGACAGGACATTACGGATCGGCTCTTTCAGGAGTACCTGCGGCGGGCCTTGGAGACCATCCGCAAGCAGACCGGACGCGAGGACATCGACAGCGACCCGGCGGCCATGAAAGAGATCGAGGGGGAGGCCTGGAAGGTGATGGTCAACGATATCCTTCTGGCCCAGGAGATCCGCAAGCGGGGTATTCAGGTTACGGACCGGGAGATCGTGGCTCTGATCCGGAGCAACCCTCCGCAACAGATCCTGTCCGACACGGCCTTCCACACCAACGGCCAGTTCGACCTCCGTAAATATCAGCAGGCCCTCCAGGATCCCCGCAACCTGCCCTTCTTCTCCGAATACGAGATGTCCCTGCGCGAGGAGTTTCCCAAGGAGAAGCTACGCCAAGACGTAGCCTCCGGAGTTGTGGTCACTGACCAGGAGGTGCGTCGGGCCTATGAGGAGCAGAATGAGAGAGCCAGGGTGAGCTATGTGTTTCTGGATCCCGCGCGCTTCGGCGGGAACAGCGAGCCGTCGGTCAACCCGGAGGACATGCGGGTCTACTACGAAAAACATAAATGGGAATATAAGATCGGGGAGCGGGCGGCCTTTCGAACGGCGGCCTTCGTCAAGGCTCCCAGCGCGAGGGACGACGAGGAGGGGGGTAAAAAGATCGAGGACCTTCTGGCGCGGGTGAGATCCGGGGAGGATTTCGGCAGGCTGGCCAAGGAGGCTTCCGATGACACCCTTTCCGGGAAGAGGGGAGGGGTGTTGGATTGGGTCGGGAGGGGGATGATGGTTAAACCCTTTGAGGACGCCGCGTTTGCCCTCTACCCGAAGGAAATATCCGGACCGGTCAAGACAGCCTTCGGATGGCACCTCATCCGCTGCGATTCAGCGCGCAAGGATTCTCTTTTCCTGCGCCACATCCTCGTCCGGGTCCGGCCCAGCGAGGAGAGCGTCCAAGAGTACCGGGCGAAGGCCGAACAGCTCCAGAGAGGAGGCCGGGGGAAGAAGTTCGTAGAGGAGGCCTACGCCCTGGGTGCCCGCGTGGATTCCGGGGAGGTTTTCGCAAACAGCACTTACGTTCCGGGGGTGGGGCCTTCGCCTGAGGCCAAAGCTTTCTGCATGGAGGCCCGATCAGGATCGATTTCCGGAGTGCTGGAGATGCCGGAAGCCTTCGTCGTCCTTCAGGCCAAGGAACACTACAAGGAGGGCTACCGGTCCATGGCGGAACTGGAACCCCAGATTCGTCTGAGGCTCGTCCAGGAGAAACGAGTGTCCCTGACCCGTGATCAGGCCTTGGGTTTAAAAAAAGAGATCGTTGCAGGGAAGTCCTTGGAGCAGGTCGCCCAGGGAAATGTCTTGGAGACCCATCGGACCGACTGGTTCTCCCGCGGGGACTATGTGCCCCAGGTAGGCGTCCGGAACGAATTCGTGGGGGCGGCATTCCGAACCGCACCGGGAGGGGTAGTGGGCCCGGTGACCACGGACCAGGGCATCTACTTCCTTCGGGTGGACGACCGGACGGCCTGGGACGACCAGAAGTTTGCAACCCAACGGGACAGTCTGAAGTCCATCCTGTTTCAGGAGAAGGGCCAGCGAGCATTTAACGAATGGTTTGGGGAGGTTCGGAGCCGAGCGAAGATCCGGGACTATCGAGGCATAATGGGTGGGGAGGGGTGAGCGCGCCGCAGGGTTACCGCGCTGGGTGTTTGCAAAACCGCTTTCGGGGAAGGCGGTTTTCGCACTTTGGAGCCGAGTTGTGGATGATGTCCTGACTCGTATCGGTTTCGCGGTCTGCCATCAACTCCCCGGGCACACGCTGTCCTTCGGGGGGCGGCTGATGCCGCTCTGCGCGCGTTGCACCGGGATTTACGCCGGCTTTTTCTTCACGATCCTCATCCTTTTGGCTCTGGGGAGGTTTCGGAGGACCCAGCTTCCTCCGGTCCTGGCTGTGGCCCTGGGAATGGGCTTTTTCGCTGCGATGGCTGCGGACGCTTTCTCGGCACTACTGGGCTGGAGAGAGACCAACAATGCGTTGCGCTTGGCCACAGGAACACTGACCGGAATCGCTCTCCCGACCTTTGGCCTCCCACTGGCCAATTCCATCGTCAGGGAGCAAGGGGGAGTTGAAGGCAGGATTCTGAGCTCAGGAGAATTCACAATCATTTCTGTGGCGGGCTTGGCATTGACCCTCTTCGCCCAAGTCAGTTCCCTATATTTTATCCAAGCCTTTTCCATGATCTCGGTCATTGGGCTCATCGTCTTCCTGCTGGGAATGAATTCCCTCCTCCTTGCCGGCTTTCTTAAGAAGAAGTGGCAGTTCTGGATCGTTCCGGGGTCTTTGGTTCTTTCTGCGGGCGAACTGGTTTATTTGGCGGTTTTCCATCGCTGGTTGCTCCTGGTGCTGGGCTCGGGATGAGCGCGATCCCGCGAATGCTCTGGTTGACCACGGCCTTTGTTTTCGGTGCAGTCATCCTCCATGCCGAGCAAGTTTCTCAGGATACTTCCCGGGTCGGGATTTTGAAGATCGCATTCAAGGGGAATCATTTTTTCTCTGAACAAAGACTGCGAAGGGAGATCTCCTTGAAAGAAGGCCGGCGCGAGCGGTTGGACACTCTCATCATCGTACGTGATCGAGAGAAGCTCATTGCTGTTTACAGCGAGCAGGGCTTTCCGGATGCGGAGATCCGCTGGTCCGCCAATGTCGATTCCTCGGCCCGAGCCAAAGAGGTCCTTTTCCAAATCAAGGAGAGAGAAAGGCAGTTCGTCCAGAGCCTTACATTTTCCGGAAACCAGGCTCTCCACGTGGAGGAGCTCCGAGAAGTCGTCGAGCTTCGGGAGGGCCGGCCCTTCGACCCCCGGAAAGTTGGACAGGATGAGTATCTGATTCATCTGGCCTGCGCCAACCGGGGCTATGCTTTTGCCAAGGTAGATCACGAGGTCCTCCGGGACTCGCTGGGTCATGTTCATTTGGTTTACCGCCTGGAGGAAGGTCCAAAGGTCTTCTTGGGAGGGATCTCACTTGCGGGAAACAAGAAAACGAACGGGGAGTTCCTTCTGGCCCAGTCGGGAATTCGCCCCGGCCAGGTCTTCAGCCTGGAAAGGTTGGGGAAAGCTCAGCAGACCCTGCTCGGAACCGGGCTCCTACAGCAGGCGAGCTTTGTTCCCTCGGGGCTGACTCCGGAAGGAAAAATTGACCTGACCTTGGAGGTGAAGGAGAAAAGGAGTCGCTGGGTGTCGGCCGGACTGGGCTATGGTGCCAGTGACCAGTTTCGCATCTCCGGGGAGTGGGGACATCGCAACCTTTGGGGCTTAGGAAAGCGCATCACCCTGAGAAGCTACGGAGGATTCGCCTTCGCACCCAAAGTTCGCAACGTGATCGCGCGCAGCGAAATATCCCTTGGGGATCCCTTTCTTTTTTCGACCCTTTTCCGGGGGAGCCTCTCCGGCTATTACGAACACGATGCCCCGTCCTCCGGTGCCTACCAGGCGCAGCGTTGGGGGTGCACCATGGGCTTGGAGAGAGAATGGGTCTGGCCGGGAGTGGTCTCGGGCGAGGCGCGCTACGAGAAGGTCGTCCTCTCGGACACCTTCGCCCTCTCCCTTCCTGATTCCCTTAGGTTCCGAACGACCCGCAGTCTGGGCCTGCGCCTCCGCAAAGACCTCCGGAATCCTTTCCGGAAGCTCGTGCGGGGACTCTTTCTGCGCTTCTCCGAGGAATACGCCGGAGGCATCTTCGGAGGGGATAACAATTTTGTCCGGACCCAAGGGGGAGTAAATGCCTATCTCCCCGTCATCGGCTCCGTAACCCTGGCCGGGAAAATGGAGGGAGGTAGCGTGGAGAACCTTCCAGACGAGAGGGCGGTTCCGATTTACGAAAGGTTCTTCTTGGGCGGGGCGAGCTCACTGAGGGGGTATCCGGAGAAGGGTTTGTCACCCGAAGACTCCACCGGAAGGCTTCTCGGTGGCCACCGCTACCTCTTAGGGAGCTTGGAAATCCGAGCCCGAATCGACAGGTACTGGGGCGGTGCGTTGTTTTCAGATGTAGGGGATGTCTGGCTGGCGGAAGATCGCCTCACCCACAAGGCCCTTCGGTCTTCGGCCGGGACGGAGCTACACTATTATACGCCTGTGGGTCCGATTCGAGCCGGGTTTGCTGTTAAGATCAGGCCCGAGCCTGGGAAGCCCAAGGGAGCGTATTATTTGGCCTCGGGGTTTGCCTTCTAAGTAATCGGTGATTAAGGTGAAAAGGATCTCAAGCATTTTATCCTTCACGCTCTCTATCTTTATCATATTGTTTCCCTTGAAAGGAGGTGCTCAGGATACGACCAAGGTGCGCCGGGAGCAGATCCAGAGTCTTCTGGACGACTTTCACTTGGGCAGGATCACCCGGGTTGTCGAAGGCGTTGGTGTAGAGCGCCTGGATGAGAAGGAGATGGCATTGCGGAAAAAATTTCTGGGAGAGCGCCTATCCGTGGGGTTCCAGAAACCCTTTCCCATCGACCGCAAGGAGGAACGCTGGGAGGTTGAGTATAGGCTGAGGGGAGAGTTTCTCATGCGCGGGGAGCTTCGCCGCCAGGATGCGAGCGAGCAGGGGGGCGTCGACCTGCTGTTTCGACATGAATATTAAAGCGGACTTCGGCCTGGGAGGCCTTGACTTTACTTGGATAGTGGTGTATCATTTTCGGGTAAACATCGGAGCATGAGATGAAAGAACCTGTCGTGAACCTGAAGATTGCGCGTGAACACGGTTTGACCGAAGCGGAATACGGTAGGATACGGAAGATTTTGGTCCGTAATCCGAGCTTCACGGAATTGGGGATCTTTTCGGTTTTATGGTCAGAGCATTGCAGTTACAAGAGCTCCAGGACCTACCTCCGGGGATTTCCCACCCGAGCCCCTTGGGTGATCCAAGGGCCTGGGGAGAACGCGGGGATCGTAGACATCGGGGACGGCCTAGCGGTCGCGATGAAGATTGAAAGCCACAACCATCCCTCGGCCATCGAACCCTACCAGGGAGCGGCTACCGGTATCGGGGGAATCCTTAGGGACGTCTTCACGATGGGGGCTCGGCCCATCGCCCTTCTGGACCCGCTGTATTTCGGTGATTTGAAGGACGAGCGAGTTCGCCATCTCTTCCGGGGCGTGGTCGCAGGAATCGGAGACTACGGTAACTGCGTGGGCGTACCGACGGTGGGCGGCACGGTTTATTTTGATCCCGCCTATACCGGCAATCCATTGGTCAACGTAATGTGCGTCGGCCTAGTGAAGCAGAAACGGATCGTCCGGGGGATTGCCAAGGGCAAGGGTAACCCGATCCTCTATGCTGGGGCGACTACCGGACGGGACGGGATTCATGGGGCGACTTTCGCTTCCGAGGAACTGTCCGAGAAATCCGAGGCCAAGCGGCCTTCGGTTCAGATTGGAGACCCCTTTACCAAGAAGTCTCTTCTCGAGGCCTGTCTGGAACTGGTCCGGACCGACCTCATTGTGGGTATGCAGGATATGGGGGCCGCGGGCCTGACCAGTTCCTCTATCGAAATGGCCTCGCGGGGGAAAAGCGGGATCGAGTTGGACCTGTCCCGTGTCCCTCTCCGGGAGAGCGGGATGACGCCTTACGAGATCATGCTCTCGGAATCTCAGGAGCGCATGGTCATCGTCGGGAAGAAGGGCACGGAGAGGAAGATCAAAGAGATATTTGATAAATGGGGCATGCATTTCGCTGTGGTCGGAAAGGTAACGGACGACGGGAAGGTGAGGGTCAAAAAGGGGAATAAGGTTTATGCGGAGATCCCGGTGACCGCCTTGGTCTCGGATGCCCCGGTCTATAAGAAAAAGGTTCAGATGCCGGAGTATATTCGGAAACGGTCCCGGCTTGACCTGGCGGATTTAAAAAAGCCAAAAGACTTAACCAGAGTTGTGATCTCCTTATTAGAAAGACCAACCCTGGGTTCAAAGAAATGGGTGTGGAGGCAGTACGACCATCAGGTCAGGACGAACACCGTTGTCCTTCCCGGCGCAGATGCCTCGGTGCTGAGGATCCGGGACACGAACAAGGCTATCGCCCTGACCACGGACTGCAATGGTAGATATACCTATCTCAATCCCTATCGTGGGGGGGCAATCGCCGTAGCCGAGGCTGCGAGGAACCTGGCCTGCTGCGGGGCAAAACCCTTGGGGATCACGGATTGCCTGAACTTCGGGAATCCGGATGACCCCGAGATATTATGGCAATTTCGGGAATCCATCAGGGGTATTAGCGCGGCCTGCAGGGCTTTGGAGGTTCCGGTTATCAGCGGAAACGTGAGCTTTTACAACGAGAGTCCCTCAGGCGCTGTCCATCCCACCCCGGTGGTGGGGATGGTTGGATTGATTGAACCTGCTGAATATGTCGTGACCCCTTGGTTCAAGGATGAAGGAGATATCATTCTCCTCCTGGGGCCGATGGCCGACGGATGGGCCAACCGTTTTGGTTTGGGGGGCAGCGAATATGTGGCGATGTCCGGCCAGGGCCCAAAGGGCGACAGTCCGGAAGTGAATCTGGTTTTGGAAAAAAGCTTGGGCCTCCTGCTTCGGGAGGCCATTGGAGAGAAGCTTCTGAAGTCCGCTCACGACTGCGCTGAGGGCGGGCTGGGAATTGCGCTGGCAGAGTGCTGTTTTTCTAATCCTGAGAAGAGAATAGGCGCCGGACTTCGTATTCCGTCGCGGATTCGTCCCGACATCTTGCTATTCAATGAGTCTCAAGGGAGAGTAGTTATTACCACTGTGAAGCCTGAGAATGTCCTGAGGATGGCCCTAAAATATCGGGTTCCAGCCGGTGTTATCGGTGCCGTGGGGGGAGCATTCCTCGAAATACAAGGGTTATTGAAGTTAGAGGTGGCGAGAATGGTTAAAGCCTGGGAAGAGGCAATTTCCAACGCCCTTCTGGGGAGGAGATAGCATGTTTCTACAAAGGGCATTACACATTCGCGATAAGTTTCACGATGAATGCGGGGTCTTCGGGGTTTTCAAGGCCAAGCACGCCTCGGAACTGGTCTTCATGGGCCTATATGCCCTCCAACACCGGGGACAGGAATCGGCCGGTATCGTGTCTACAGATAGTCAGAGGCTCTACTCCTACAAGGGCATGGGCCTTGTCTCGGAGGTGTTCAAGCAGAAAGACCTGCGCAAGCTCAAGGGCATGGCCGCGATGGGTCATAATCGCTATTCCACCCACGGGTCCACAATCCTTGTTAATGCCCAGCCCCTGGTGGCCAATTACAAGCGGGGCGAGCTGGCGGTGGCCCACAACGGAAATTTGGTGAATGCGGGTGAGCTGCGACTCAGCATGGAGCAGGAGGGCTCCATCTTTCAATCCTCCTCGGACAGTGAGGTCTTCATCCACCTTATGGCCCGATCCCGGTCCAAGAACATGGAAGATTCCGTTGTAGAGGCCCTTTCGCAGGTAAGGGGCGCATATTCTCTCCTGATGATGAGCGAAACCGCCCTTTATGCCATCCGGGACCCTTACGGATTCCGTCCCCTGTGTCTCGGAAGGCTCAAAGAAGGATGGGTTTTTGCCTCAGAAAGCTGTGCCCTCGATATCGTGGGCGCAACCTATCAGCGAAACGTTGAACCCGGCGAGATGGTCATCGTGGACAAAAGCGGGATTCGCACCCGGCAAATATTCCCCAAGAACCGATATGCGGCTTGCATCTTCGAGCTGATCTATTTTGCCCGGCCGGACAGCCTAGTTTTTGGTCGGCCTGCCGAGGAGGCACGGATCGCTTTCGGAAAACAGTTGGCCCGAGAGCATCCAGTACAAGCCGATATCGTGATCGCGGTCCCGGACTCCTCCAATACGGCGGCCATGGGGTACTCCGAAGAGTCGGGGATTCCCTTGAAATTCGGCTTGATCCGGAATCATTACATCGGGCGAACCTTCATCCAACCCTCACAGGGGGGGAGGGATCTCGCGGTAAAGATCAAGTTCAATCCTGTGGAGCATATCATAACCGGGAAGAGGGTCGTTGTGGTAGACGACTCCATCGTTAGGGGCAGCACTTCGCGAAAGCTGGTGAAGATGCTTCACCGGGCCGGGGCCAAGGAGATTCACTACCGGGTATCCTCTCCTCCAACAATCGGGCCCTGCTATTACGGGATCGACACCCCGACCAAGAAGGAATTGATCGCTGCCAACATGAGCGTAGACGAGATCCGTAAGTATTTGAGAGTAGATAGCTTGGGGTATCTTTCCTTAGAAGGCATGTTAAAAGTCGCTCCACTGAAGCCAGAGGCTTTCTGCACAGCTTGCTTCAATGGAGATTATCCGGTTCCGGTGGTGGAGGAAATTGACAAGTTTGAGTTGGAAAAGATCTACGAGAAAAGAGTGGAAGTAGGCGCAGGTGTCGAGGATGAGGAGGAGACCATTTAATTGTCCGGGTTTAGTCGGGTTTAGCAAGGGTAAAGATCTAAGCCTTTTCATCATAAGATTGGTCACCTTGAAGGGCTTACGAGAGATAGTCTGAACCGGTATAAAAAGGGGAGGGGGTCACCTATGGGGCACCGGACTGGCCCCCGTTAAACTGGACTAAAACAGGGTTGTGGAAGTTGAGTAT
>CAYGWX010000063.1:0-15058 GCA_964353855.1 uncultured bacterium
GAGCTCTTGGGTAAAGGAGGCCAGGGACATGCGGTTAGTTTAGCGCAAAGGGAGGGGGGAAGTCAAGGGGGCTAAGGCATCATTTTAACCCGCCCACCCGCCCAGGTGGAATTAAACGAAACCAAAGAAAGAAGAGACCGGCAGGCCAACCTCTCCCCGGCCCTCCCCCGCAGGGGAGGGAGGACCCCAAACAAAAATGCTGGCTGAGCCCCAAATTATCGGGGTTCGTGCGACCCACCTCAACCCCGGCCACAAAAGCCCTTTACTTCTCTGCTTTGCTAACATACGACTCAGAAGGGACTATGAAGGCTTCCGGTGGTTCCGACGCTCTTCCCGAGCTTTTCCGACGGTCCTTCCGGAACAGTCTGTATGCTAAATTGAGCCGGTCAGACAACATCTTAACGGCATGGGTTGAGCCCGAATAACGCCTCATCTTCAATAACCGCTCGATTTTTACAAAAAAACTGGCTATACAATTGAAATAATTAACTGGTCAAACTCTTATATTTAAGAACGTTAGCCTTGTTTAACCATTGTTTAACTTGGGGAGGTATGATACTTAAAGTTTAATGTGGTACGCATCAATCGATAAGTTATTAACTTACATTAAAAGGAGGGAACCATGAAGACGTGGTTGGGCTTGGTCCTGCTTTTGTCCTTTGTCGTGGTTGCGGGGGCGGCCCCGCGGAGCGTGGTCTTCGAGGAATACGGACGGTACAACTGACCCAGCTGCCCGACCACAGCCGTGGCGCTGAGGCAGCTTTTAAGGGACGCCGGGGAACAGAACATGGTCTACATCTACTACCAGACCCACGGAGGTGGGTCGGACACCCTTTGGAACATCAATGACTCGCTGCGGATCATCTACTACGGGCTGACCAGCGTGCCCACGACCTATGCCGACGGATGCTCCTCCCATGTGGGTTCCCTGGGAAGCATCCAGGCGGACTCCATCCAATTCGCCCGGTGGTACAATGCACGGCGAGCCGTGCAAAGCCCGCTGCAGATGACTCTGACAGGGTTTTACAACCGCATCTCGCGACAGGGTCGGGCCAAAGTCGTGATCACGGCCACGGGAAACATCGTCCCCACCAACCTGCGCATCCGCTACCTGCTTCTGGAGAATCTCCCCTATGTCTGGGGCAGCCCTCCGGTTACGGGCATTGACCACGTGCAGCGAAACATGATGCCGGACTGGAACGGCGTGCCGCTCACCATCTCCAACGGGCAGACCCGGGCGGATTCCCAGAGCTTCGCCCTTCAGCCGGGCTGGAACCCGGACAGCTGCGAGATCGCCGTCTTCGTGCAGAGCGACCAGACCAAGGAGGTCCTCCAGGGCGTGTGGTCGAACCTGCCAGTTTTTAGCGGAACGGAGGGAAATCCGGCCGAGGAGATCCCGGAGTCCTTCTTCCTGTCTGCGCCTTCGCCCTCGCCGTTCACCGGAAAGACCCAGATCACCTTCGGGCTGCCGAGAGAGTCCGAGGCGACCCTCAAAATCTACAACCTCATGGGCCAGGAGGTCAAAGCCCTGGTTTCGGGACGCGAGAAGGCAGGCTGGCAGACCGTTTCCTGGGATGCCCGAGACAGAGTCAACAGGCCCGTGCCGGGAGGCGTGTACTTCTTCCGGCTGGAGGCACAGGGACGAAGCTTGACCCGCAGGGCCTTGGTCCTCAGGTAAATTCCCCCCATGGGAAAGGAGCGCTGTACGATGAAGAAAATGATCCTCGCCGGGCTCCTGCTGAGCCTGGCTTTAGGGGCATGGGCCTCGCCCCGGACGGTGGTCTTCGAGGAATTCGGAAGGGAAAACTGACCCTCCTGCCCCACCCCAGCCGTGGCGCTGAGGCAGTTTCTGAAGGACGCACCCCAGGGGTCGGTCATCGAGATCTACCACCATTCCTCGACCCTGTACTACGATTCCATCGGAAGCTACGTAGACTCCATCCGGGCGAACTACTACCCGGGCTGGTCCGGGATTCCGATGTCGTTCTGTGACGGTTGCTCCAGCGGGCACAGCGTGGGCTCGATTCGGGGCGATTCCGCCGTCTTCGCCCGCTGGTACAACGCCCGCCGGGCGGTCCAGAGCCCCCTGACCATCACACTCACCGGTATCTACAACCGGAGCACCCGCCAGGGACGGGTCAAGGCCACCATCACGGCCACGGCTCCGATCACGGTCGGAAACCTCAAGATCCACTACCGGCTTCTGGAGACCCTGCCCTATCACTGGCAGACCATCGACACGATGGACAATGCCGTACGAGTGAACTTCCCTTCGATCACCGGCGTTCCCTTGACCATCTCCAACGGTCAGACCAGGGCCGACTCCCAGGCTTTTACGATGCTACCAGGGTGGAACATGAACAATGTCCGGGTCGCCGTCTTCGTGCAGAGCGACCAGACCCGGGAGATCCTGCAGGGGGGATGGTTGCCGCTGTCTTCTTTCAGCGGAGTAGAGGGAACCGGCCCTTTCGAGCCCCTGGGGAGCGGGCCAGTCCTCCATCAAAACATCCCTAATCCTGCGACAAAGGACGCGGAGATCATCTTCAGCCTGCCCAAGGCCGGACAAGTGCGTTTGGCCGTTTACGATGCTCAAGGCCGTCTTGTGAAAACCCTCGCAGAGGGAACTCGCTCCGCAGGGAAGCATCAAGTCAGCGTCTCCGGCCTTGAGAGCGGGGTGTATTTCTACCGCCTGGAGGCGGGAGGCTCCGCGCTCACCAGGAGAATGGTCGTCACGAGGTAACCGAAACACGTTCAGATTCTTAACTTCAATCGAACGAAGAAAGGAGGTGAAACAATGACTCGTAAGGAGAAAGCGTTGGTTGTTCTAGGAGTGCTCTGTCTGTTCGCCGCCAGCGCGAGCTTCGCGGGGCCGGGGATCGGCTCTCCCGCGCCCGGATTCACGCTGCCGGATTCCGCAGGAGTGAACCGAAGCCTTACGAGCTACCGCGGACGTGTGGTGATGCTGAACTTCTGGGCCTCGTGGTGATCATCCTGCCGCGCGGAGTTGCCGCGCTTAGCAGTCATCCGAAACGATTACGTGGCCCGTGGATTTGAGATCCTGGGGATCGACGACGAGGTTTGGAGCACACAGCTCCCCTATAACCGGCAGTACCGCTGGGTCTTCCTGAGGGACGCTAACAACGCAGTCTGGTACCAATACGTGCAGAATAACTTAATCCCGCTGAACTATGTGATCGACCCCAACGGTATCGTGCGCTACTGGGGGGAGGGGTTCAATGAGACCGCGGTGCGCGCAGCCATTTTGGCCTGGCTCCCGGTGGGAATCGAGGCTGGAGAGACCGGAAAGCCGAAGGACGAGGCTGTCGGCCTGGCCCAGAACCGACCCAATCCTGCGAAGGGAAGCACGGAGATCGCCTTCAGTCTGCCCAAAGCCGAACAAGTGCGCCTGGCTGTTTACGATGCGCAGGGTCGTCTGGTGCGGACCCTCGTTGAGGGAAACCGTGCCGCAGGGACCCATCAAATCAGCGTCTCCGGCCTGGAGAGCGGGGTGTATTTCTACCGCCTGGAGGCCGGAAGGAATTCGCTAACCCGACGTATGGTCGTAGCAAAGTAAGGTCTAACGGACCATTGAGGGGGGAGCTTTTGACGAGGCTTCCCCCTCAAACTTCGGAACAGGGTCAGTATTTATTAAACCGACTCGGCATTATTTGGAGGGTGAACACCCATGAAATTTCTTCTCGTAATCGCCGCTCTATTAATCATTGCTATCCAGGCAAACCCGGCACAGGCGGCCGCCCGGATGGTCCTGTTCGAGGAGTGGACGAACGTCTTCTGATCCACCTGCACGACCGCCAGCCGTGTGCTGGACCAGATCGTCCAAAACCACCCCAATGACGTCGTAGCCGTCCGGTACCACCTGTGGATTCCGGGGGACACCGACCCCTTCTGGCAGGCCGATTCGGCGGAGATCCGCAACCGCTGTTACGCTTACCCGGCCTGGTCGTGGAAGAATCCGGGCTGGATCTACACCGTGCCCTGGGGACACTTCGACGGCAGGAAGAGCGGCATTTACGCCCAGTGGGAGAGCCTGGTCACGGCCCGGGCCGGTGTGCCCAGCCCCCTGACCCTTGGCCTCTCCGGATGGTACAGCCGCAGCACCCGCCAGGGACGGATCAACGTACATCTCGAGAATACGACTCCGAACGCCCTCGGCCTCCTGCGACTGCGCTACGCCCTCACCGAATCCGGGCTCCCGTTCGGAGGCCACCGCTACCACCAGGTGCTCCGAAAGTTCTTCCCGAACGAAGCCGGGGACACCCTGACCCTGGGGGGAAACGCCCAGGCGGACCGCGGCCAGGATTTCACGATTGGCACTTCGTTCAACCCGGACAGCTGCCAGCTGGTGATCTTCGTCCAGAAAGACTCCCTGCTGAGCGACTCCACCCTGCAGGTGCTGCAAGGCTCAAAGATCCTGGTGCGGAACCTCCCCGGCACGGGCCTGGAGGGCCGGACCACCGCACAAAATCCTCTCAGGGGGCTCTGGCTTGGCCAGGCGGAACCGATGCCGTTCAAGGTTTCCACCCAGATCGCTTATGGCTTGCCCTGGGCTGGGGATGTCCGTTTGGCCGTGTACGATGCCCAAGGCCGTTGGGTGCGTACCCTCGCGGAGGGAAACCGGGCAGCGGGAACACATCACATCAACGTCTCCGGCCTGAAGAGCGGGATTTATTTCTACCGCCTGGAGGCCGGGAGCACTTCGCTCACACGCAGGATGGTGGTGGCGAAGTAGATTACGTTAAAAAAACAAGAAAGGGAGGCTTTAAACAGGCCTCCCTTTTTTTACATCGATTCCTCAGTTCAGCTTGCTGAATGCCTCCAAAACCTCCGGGGACGGCTCACCTTTCAGCTCTTCGGCCACGTACTTGAGATGCCGCTGGCCCCACTCCCGGGCCTGCTGGGAGAGCTTCATCTGGGAGAGGACCTGCATCTCAAGGACGGCGCATTCGCTCCGGGAAGGATCCCTGAACAGGGCTTCCTCAAGGACCCGGCGGGCCTCGTGGAGATTCCCGGATTCCCTCTCCAGGGAGGCGTACCTCTGGACTGAACGGAAATAGACCTCCCTCAGATAATCCCGCTTGGGGCGGAGCCAGTCCTCGTAAGGGAATTCCTCCAGGAGGTCCCCGAGGTAGAGACCCAGCGCCTCCCGGAAGGCCTTGCGGGCCTCCTTGAAATTCCGCACCAGGAGGACGTTCTCGGCGCGCCGGACGCCCTCCAGGAAATCCTCCCAGTCCATCCAGACCCGGGTCGCGGGGAAGAACCCGTAGGCACCCCGCTGGCTCTGAAGCAGGGTATACGGCCGGCGGGGGGAGTGCCAGGGCTCGAAGGCGTTGCGCAGGTAGTAGAACAGGGAGTATAGCACTTTTGAGGGTTCGCCGGGCGGGGCCTCGCCCCAGAGGGCCTCGATCAGGGATTCCGTGGGAAGCCACTCGTTGGGATGTGTGGCGAGGAAGAGGAAAAGGCGCTTTACCCCGGGCCGGGTCCAGTCCGTGTCCGTGAAGATCATGCCTTCCCGGAAGACCCTTAAAGTCCCCAGGGCGTAGACCCGGTAGCCGACGTGCTGGGACCATCCCGCCAGGAGCAGACGGGCCGTCCGGCGGACCTCCTTCACGGGGTCATTCCGCAGGCGCTCCAGCTCCCGGCGGTAGGGCCGTGCCTCATGGACCCGGAGCGAGCGCAGGAAGAGGATCTTCCCCTCCGGGGAATGCCGCAGGAGCCGCTTGACCAGGGAGGGCTGATGGAGCCGGACGATGAGCTGGCTCAGGAACTCGGTGAGTGGAAGGTCGTCGCCCATCTTGAGGAGCAGGGGGACCAGGATATCGCTCTCCTCGTGCAGGGTGCAGGGACAGCTGGACCGCTGGGCGGCCGCAAAGCTCTCCTGAAGCCACCTCAGGGCCTCCGCTCGGTTCTTGCCCTCCTCATACCCCAGGGCCAGATAGAGGGCGATCAGGCTCACCAGGCTGCACCGCCCCCGGGATTGGGCGAGATCATAGGCCCGGTGAAGGCACTTTAAGGCCTCCGGGGTGGACCCGGCGCGCAGGAGATAGCTGCCTTCGGAGAAGAAGCAATACTCCTCGTAATAATGCAGGCCCTTCTCCCGGACCTGATCCTGGGCCTTGTGGACCAGGCGCAGGGCCTCCGTGACCTGGCCTTTCTCGAACAGGAGGTCCGCAAGGTTGCTGGAGAGGGAGATCTCGGACTCCGGGATGGGGTGGCTCTGGAGAAGCTCGCCGGCCTCTTGGTAGACCTGTTCCGCCTTGTCCGGGCGTCTGGATCCCCTCCAGTAGCATCCCTGGATGATGCGCAGATGAATCAGCTGGGCCTTGCTCCCGGATTCCTCGACCAGGCCCTCGGCCCGGGAGAGATATTTTCCGGCCTCGGCGACATCGCTGAGGTTGCAGAAAGCCCAGGCCAGGGTGGTCAAGCAAAGCCCCGCTGAGAGCGCGGCATCCCTGGCCAGAAGCTGTCGGGCAGCCTTCTGCAGCAGGAAGATGCCCTCCTCGCAGGAGCCGGTATGGATGTGGACCGCGCCCAGGCCGGTCTCCAGAATCCAGGAGGCGGTCCCATGGGGATCTTCCGCGGCGACCTCCAGGCCGCTGTCGAAGGCCTCCCGGGCGAGACCGAACTGGCCTTCCAGGATGTAAAGGCTCCCCAGGCTGTGGTAGAGCCGGGGAAGAAGCCAGGCCGCCGGACTCAGGGTGAGCACCTGATCGAAGAGGGCCTTGGCCTGCTCCAACTCCCCGGATTTGTAAAGGGCGTTTCCCAGCCCCCAGAGGCGCTCAGCCTCATAGGCCGGTGCTGAGGGGATGCTGGAGTAAATCTTCCGGGCCTTCTGTAAATCCCCGTATTGGAAAAGAGCGTGGCCCAAGAGCAGACTGCGCTCGGGATCCCCGGCTGGGCCTGACGGTCCCGGTTTCTGGAGGACTTCCAGTGCCTTCCCGATGCGCTCCTTTTCGAAAACCAACTGCCGCAAATCGGTCATAACTGTATTATAACACAATATATTTCTCATTTCAAGCCCTTATTTTTAAAAAAGTTACGCCCGTTTAACCGATGTTGAGTTCCATAATCTATAATGACCCTGTTGTCTTTAAGATAAAAGAGCCTTCTTAAAATATCAAGGAGAGATCGGCTGAACAAGCTTCTCGGCGAGCTTCTCATCGAGGGCGGCTACATCACCCTCGGGCAGTTGAACGAGGTCCGCAGGAAGCAGATGGGGCAGTCCGAGGCCAAGCTGGGCGACCTCCTCATCGAGAACGGATTGATCACCCGGGAGCAGTTGGAACTGGCGCTCCGGATGCAAAGCGGAAAACGGCAAGACCAGGGGCTTTCCTCATGGGCCTGAGGAAATATCCCGGCCGGGGAAGGGCATTTTCCCCGAAACGAAGAGTCCTGTTGATGGACACGATCAATTGCTGCAGCGACCCGGTTTCAAATTCATCCTGCAAGGAGGTGAGGAAAGAAAACCCAAAGCGCCTGTTCAAGACACCCGTCAAACCCTCAAACCCATTGGCAAAGGAGGAAGAGAAATGAAAAAGACCCTGTTGATTCTCGCCGCCACCCTCGCCATCGCGGCGCTGGCTCAGGCCGCACCGGTGATGGTCCTGTTCGAGGAATGGACAAATAACGGCTGACCCAGCTGCCCCGCAGCCAGCGGTGCGCTGGACTCGATTGCCAGGAACCATGAGAATACCGTCTCCGTCATCCGTTACCACATGTGGTGGCCCGGATCCGATCCCTATTGGGTCGCCGATTCCTTCGAGCTTCGCCCTCGTCGCAACTACTACCCTCCCTGGTATAGCGGGGGGTATGCGGTTCCCTGGGCCCACCTCAACGGCAAGAGCCGAAGCTACGATCCCGCTCCCTGGGATGATAGCGTGAGGGTCGAAGAGGGGAGGCAAAGCCCTCTCACCATGACCCTCTCCGGCTGGTACAACCGCACGTCCCGTCAGGGGCGAATCAACGTACGCATCGTGAACACAACCTCCCAGGCCCTCAGCAAGACCTACATCCGGTACGCCCTGACCGAGGAAACGGCTTCCTACCGGCAAATCCTGAGGAAGTTCTACTCCAACGGCCCGGATACCCTGAGGATGCAGGCGGGAGATACCGTTACGATCGGGGCGAACGCCACCGTGGATCGGGGGGTGAATTACTGGGTCAGGCCCTCCTGGAACGCCGACAGCTGTCGGATGGTGGTGTTCGTACAGAAAGACACGGTCGTGAATACCTACGACAAACCGGCTTTCCAGAGTTCCAAGGTTTGGATGCGAAATCTCCCGCAGACTGGCGTGGAGACGGCCCCCATCGAACGGCCGATGGACTTTGTCTCCTTGAGCGCCGCGGAACCTACCCCGTTCAAGGATCAGACCCGCATCAGCTTCAGCCTGCCCTTGGAAGGGTCGGTTAGCCTGGGGGTTTACAACCTCCTTGGAGCCCGGGTACGGACCCTGGTCTCCGGAACAAAGCCTGCAGGCAGCCATTCGGCCACCTGGGACGGCCGCGACGAGAAGGGATTACTGGTTCCGGGCGGAGTCTATTTCTTTGAGCTCAAAACGCCGTACAAGAGCATGACCACCCGCACCGTGGTCGTCCGTTAACCCAGGCTTACTGGAACCGGGCAAAAATAACCATCAAAAGGAAGGAGCAAGTAAAGTGAGAGCGTTTGTTCTGTCGTTGCTCGTGCTGGCCTTCGCCGGCTCGGCGTTCGCTTCCCCGCGCATGGCAGTCATCGAAGAATACACCAACACCAGCTGAGGATACTGCCCCGCAGCCAGCCGTGCGCTGGATCAAGTTTTCAATAACCACACCCTGGACTTAGCCGTCATCCGCTACCATGTGTGGTGGCCCGGAAACAACGACCCGTTTTACCAGGCCAACATCTCGGAGAACACCGCCCGGACGAATTTCTACGGCATCACCGGGGTCCCGGACGGACGGACGGACGGGCAGAGCATCGGGATGGGAGAGGGCGCCGTGTCCCAGCGGCTCGCACTCTCCAGCCCACTGACCATCTCGCTTTCCGGGACCTACAATCCCGGGAACCGTCAGGGGAGGGTCGCCGCACACATCGTGAACACGAGCACGGGCACGGTTTCTGGAAACCTGCACTTCGTGGTCACCGAGAACGGAGTCCCCTACACCGCCCCCAATGGGGAGCGAATCTTCAACAACGTGATGCGGGACATGCTCCCGGACGCCAACGGGCAGAGCATCTCCATTCCGGCAGGCGGGACCCTGGACACCGCCCGGGCCTACACCCTGGGCTCGGGGTGGGCAGCGGACAGCTGCTGCATCGTGGTCTTTGTTCAGGGATCGGGTAACGAAATCTACCAGGCGGGGAAGCAGTACATCCCTCCGGACAGGTCTTTCCTGGCCTTTCGGGCGGATTCCGCCCGCGACTCCATCGGCAACCTGAACGGGCGCCTCCAGCCCGGGGAGACCGGCAATTACTTCGTCTCCCTCGTCAACATGAACCCCGCGACCGCGACCGGGGTCACGGCCACGATCGCCAGCACGGACACGTTTATCACGATCCTCACCGGCAGCGCCAGCTACCCGGATATTCCGGGGAATACCGCATCCCGGTATAACTCGACCCCGTTCGTGATCCGCGTGAAGCCCTCCTGCCCTTACGGCCGCTGGGTCCCGGTCACCCTGACCATCACAGCGACCACGGATTACACCGTAACCCGGACCTTCCGGCTGGGGGTTGGCCATCCCAGCGATTACATCGGCAGGGACACCTACGGGTATTACGCCTACGAGAACCTGGACACCCGGTTCACGCAGTCCCCGCCCTACAGCTGGGTGGAGATCAATCCCAACCGGGGTGGTTCGGGAACCCTCTTAACCCTGGGCGATGACCAAACCGTGGCCCAGACCCTGCCGTTCTCCATGAAGCACTACGGCACGACTTCCACCACCCTCTCGGTCTGCTCCAACGGCTGGCTGGCTGTCGGGTCCACGAGCCTGACCGTGAACCAGAACGCGGAGCTGCCGACTACCACCGGGGCGCCGGGCATGATCGCAGCCTATTGGTGCGACCTGGATCCGGCCGCCGCAACCGGAGGGGGCAGGGTGGCGTACTACAACGACGCCACCAACCACCGTTACATCGTGGAGTTCGATTCCGTGCAGATCTACTCCGGCAACCACACTGGTCGGCCCCAGACCTTCCAGTACATCATCCGCGACCCGGCCTACTATCCCACGCCGACCGGGGACGGGGAGATCATCCTCCAGTACCGCGTGCTGAACGGCGCGGTCAGCGGAACCATCGGCATTCAGAACGCTGCCATGAGCGTGGGGACGAACTACTTCTTCCCGTTCGTCAACCCCGCGACCTACGGTCCGGCCAACGGGCGGGCGATCAAGTTCTCGACCGGCATCCCGTCGGGCGTAGAGGCGTCTCCGGAAGCATTGCTGTCCAAAACCCCGTTCGCCCTGTACGGCTCATGGCCGAATCCCTTCCGGGGCGGGACGACCATCACCTTCTCCCTGCCGCGCGAGGGCCGGGCCCGCCTGGCGGTCTACAACGTGGCCGGGCAGCTCGTGCGCACCCTGACCGACGGCGTGCTTCCGGCCGGGAGTCAG
Organism: uncultured bacterium; assembly: GCA_964353855.1. Lineage (GTDB taxonomy): Bacteria > Edwardsbacteria > CAYGWX01 > CAYGWX01 > CAYGWX01 > CAYGWX01. Next base: position 10,615 of record CAYGWX010000063.1, read on the forward strand.
AGCGTCTCCTGGGACGGCAGGAATCAAGCCGGCCGATCGGTTCCCGGCGGGGTTTATTTCTACCGCCTGAGCACCGGGGACCGGACCCTGACGCACAAGGCCGTTCTGGTCCGTTAACCTTTTAAAGTGAAGGGCGGGGGTTTTTTACCTTAAAATCCCCGCCCTTTGTCAGTCCGGGGAGGGGACGTCTTGATTTTTCCATTCCATTCCTGATAGAGTATATGTCTGGACTCATTCCCCCTCACATCTTTTTTCTAAAGGAGAACCCCATGCGCCTGGCGACGATTCTCTCGCTTCTCTCCCTGGTCCTGGCCTTTTCCGCCATCCCGGCTCAGGCCCAGTACGGAGTGGAGTTCACGGCAACAGACACCTTCAAGATCGTCCGGCAGGATTCCACGGCCATCTTTCACGTGAACATCCGGAACAGCGGCTCGGTCCAGGATACCTTCCGGATCAGCTTTCCCAGGCGGAACATGCCGGCCAACTGGATCCCGCTCTTCTGCGACTCCACCGTCTGCTACGATCCTCCGTTCAACATCCTCCTGAATGCAGGAGAGAGTTTTCCAGATGATCCCCACGTCTCCATCATCGCCTGGCAGGACCCAGGCACGGGCTGGGTGGAGTGCCAGGTACGCTCCCTGGGGGACACGACCCTGCACCGCGAGATCCGCTTCTGGTGCCGGAACGATGTCGGGGTGGAAAACCAGGAAGGGTCCAAGGGTCCAAGGGTCCAAGGGGTCCAGGTGACACCGAACCCCTTCCGGGAGAAGTGTGAGATACGCCTTCCATCCGGTGTAACCGTCGGGATATACGACGGGCTGGGCCGACGCATCCGGGAGCTCCGGGCCGGAGGGGCTCCGGTGCTCGTCTGGGACGGGAGAGATGCCCGGGGGATGAGGGTTCCTCCCGGGATTTACTTCTTCCTCGCGGACTCCGGGACGTTGAGGCAGGGCGGAAAGATCCTGCGGGTACGCTAACCGAACTTTAAGAGATATGATGAACCGAATGTTCAAATCCCATCTCCTGGCCCTGGGGCTGCTTTTGACCATGACCACGGGGGCCGCGGCCGGGGAGAAGCTCTCCCAGGCCCCGAATTTCACCCTGCCGGACCTGAACGGCAAGAAAGTGGAGCTCAAAAGCCTGCTCGGCAAGGGCCCGGTGTTCATCCACTTCTGGGCGACCTGGTGCAAGCCCTGCCTGGAGGAGCTACCCTACCTGGACAAGATGGGCCTGGCTTACAAAGACAAGGGCCTGGCCATGGTCGCCATTTCGATCGATGACCCCAAGACCGTGAACAAGGTGAAGTCCCTCGTGAAGAGCCGGCGTTTCAAGTTCCTGGTCCTCCTGGACACGGCCCAGGAGGTCTCCAACCTCTACCACGTCCAGGACGTGATGCCCACCGACATCCTCCTGGACGCCAAGGGGATGATCCGCCACACCCACACCGGATACAAGCCCGGGGACGAAGTCACCCTGGAAAAGGAGATCGCCAAACTCCTGGACGAAGCGAAACCATGAGGAAGGTCCTGCTCGCCCTCGCGCTCGCCCTATCCCTGGCCGCCTGCGGGAAGAAGCTGCCCATCACGCCGCCGCCCCCGCCTCCCCCGCCGGGCCAGAGCGACACCACCCGGGTCGTGCTGGCCGAGATCTTCAGCGCCCGGCTGTGTTCCAACTGCCCGCGGGCGGATTCCGCGCTCCAGGCCCTGGCCGAGGCCAATGGCCCGCAAAAGCTGGTCACCCTGGAGTATCACCCCACGACCTTCAGCGGCCAACGGGACTCCCTGGGGACCGTGGAGACGGACGCCCGCAAGACGTTTTACAACGTCACGACGTTTCCGGCCTGCTTCTTCGACGGCCTGCACAAGACCCTGGGCGCGCCGATCAATGTCTACGAGGTCTACCGCGACTCATTCTCCGTGGAGTCCGCCAAGCGGAGCCCGGTCTCCCTGGGAGTCACGGCCTCCCCCTCGGGCCTGGCCACGGTCACGATCAAGGCCCTGAGCGACCTCCCGACCCCCCTCGTCCTGCACACCGTGGTGGCTTCGGACAGCGTGTATTACCGCACTCAGTTCAAGGACTGGTGGCAGTTCGTCGTCCTGGACATGATCCCGGACGCGAGCGGGGACACCCTGCAGGTCGCGGTCGGGGACTCCCTGACCAGGGTCAAGGGCTTCACGATCCAGCCGAACTGGGTCCCGGGCCGGCTCTACGTCCTCGCCTTCCTGCAGAACCCCGCGAACCGGGAGATCCTTCAGTCCGCCCGGGTCAAGCTCATCCCCTGATGAACATGACCTTCTGCATTCCAAAATCTAAAACCCAAAATCCAAAATGCGAATGAGATCGTTGAAGGCCCTTGGGATAGGTGCTTGCTTGTTGCTCGGCGTGGCCGGGGCCCGGGCCCAAGAGGGCGTCTCGGCCTCGGCCCTGAACCGGGGGGAGTTCACCCAGGAGGAGACCTCCCGCCGGCAGAGCTTCCGGGATCGCTTCGACGTGGACCTGCGCTACCGGGAGTTCCTCTTCGGCATGCGCTACGAGCTGGACGAGGAGATCCGCGTGGACACCCTCCTCGGCGAGGGCCTCACCAAGCGCTATTTCGAGTACCGCCGGGACTGGTTCTCCGGCCGCGCCGGGAACTACTACACCACCTTCGGCCGGGGCCTCACCTTCCGCACCCTGCTGGACGACAACGTCCACATGGACCAGGACATGGACGGGCTCAAGGTCGCGCTGAACCACCGGCTCGGCGAACTCCAGGCGATCGCCGGCCGGCCTCATTCCGAGGTGAACCACCGGCGCGACGACCTGGCCAGCGGGGGGGCGCTTCTCGCCCAGCCCACGGCGAACCTCTCCCTCGGCGGGACCTATCTCCGCCGGGAGGCGGCCAACGCCCACGAGGACCCTTCCTGGGGCCTGCCCGTGGAGGAGCTGGGCAGCGGCCTGGGCCGCATCACCTGGCGGGACTTCGACCTCTACGGTGAGTACGCCCAGCGCTGGACCTGGGGGCGGTACGACCCGCTCTACGGCTGGATCGGAATGGAGGACCTCCGGGGCCAGGCCTCCTACGGGTCGTTCACCTTCTCCCCCGAGGGCTGGGGCCTGGCCGTGGACTACAAGGATTACCGCAAGTTCGACTTCCAGTACAACGGCCCGCCCTGGGTGAACCGCTTGAACCGCACCCTGAACAACGCCCTGGATGAGCGGGGCTGGCAGGGGGAGCTGACCTGGGGCCCGACCCCGAGCACGAACCTCATCGCCAACTTTTCGGACGGCTGGTCCCGCGATTACGTCCAGCGCATGCAGCACGGCTACGGGGAGTTGAAGTACCAGCGTTTGGGCAAAGGCACGCTCATCCTCTGGGGCGAAGGCAAGGTCCTGCGCCTGGTCGAGCCGTCCATCGCCATGAAGAAGGAGGGCGCCGGCCACGCCGACTTTTCCTATTACCTGACCCGGATCCAGACCCTCTCGGCCGGGGCCGAGGTCCGGCAGGTGAGGAGCCGGTATATCATCGGCCTGGATGAGAAGTATTGGGACGCCCAGGGGATCCTGACCTATGGTTACGCCCCTTACTTTGGAGTCTCGGCGATCGTTCGGGGGACCTCCATCCGGGTGACAGAGTACAACAATGAGAAGCTCTGGCCGATCGGCGAGGTGGTCCTGACCCTGGGAGCGCACCAGCTCAAGGTCCGCTACGGCAAGGAGCGCGGCGGGATCGATTGCAGTAGCGGCGTCTGCCGCTACGAGCCCCCGTTCTCCGGCCTAAAAGTAACCGCCGTGAGCCGGTTCTAACGACAGAGCAAAAGGCACCGGGAAAAACCCCGACCAAAGAAAAAGCCCCTTCTCCAGGGGGCTTTTTCAATAATGATTTCCGAACAGGATCCGGCTCACGAAGGAAATATCATTTCACAACGAAAGGGGCCAAAAAGCCCCTTTTCGCGTAATTAGGGCCACCTTACAGGACTTACGAAGAACAAGCAAAAAGGGCAAAAGAAGGAGGGTGGGCCACCCCAACCCTCATTTTGGTGGCCCAGAGTACACCCAATGAACACCCACCAAACACCCACCCCCCTCTGATTTTGGAATTTGGAATGCGGATTGCCGATCAAATGAATAAAATAAATCACCTTACTTTACAGACCCTTCTCCAATACTCCACCCTCACCAAAATTGGCAGATATACGGCCACAAAATTAGAATTGTATGTAGAGTCAATCTTTGACCTTGTAATTCACATGCAAATTGTGTAAAATGAGGGCAATAAAAAGCGGAAAATGAACAGGCGAAACGCAATTATAGGGATATCCAGACTAAGAGGAGGAAGGCGATGACAAAGGAACGAAAATTCTTTGATGCGTTGAAGGATGTCTTCATCGGGGCGAAGGTTGAAGGGGAATCGGCGGACTGGCCCCCGTTAAACTGGACTAAAACAGGGTTGTGGAAGTTGAGT
>CAYGWX010000064.1:0-14946 GCA_964353855.1 uncultured bacterium
CCCGCTCCGACCGGCGTTGCCTGCCTCGGCTTCCGTTGACAGTGCGTTAGCCCTCTCCGCAGCCGCAGGCAAGCAAGTAGGGAAAAGGCCTGTGGCGTTTTCTGTTTCCTGTCGTATGGTTTTGCCACAGGTCCCCAAAGAGGATCGCGTGGCAGTTTTTCATTTGAAAGGGTGCGGGAAAAACAAAAATAAGATTAATAAATGAAACTGGTTAAAAATGCAGTCCTAAGTGTGTTCCTGATAGGCCTCCTGGCCGGGATCGTTCCGGCCGAGGAGAAGATGGTGAGAAAATGCCGGGCCGTGCGGACCGAGCAGGTCCCGAAGATGGACGGCAGGCTGGACGACCCCTGCTGGGCGACCGCTCCCCCGGAGACCACGTTCACCCAGCGTTATCCGGACGAGGGCAAGCCGCCCACAGAGAAGACCGAGTTCCGGGTGCTCTACGACAACGCCAATCTGTTCATCGGCGTCCGGGCACATTCCAAAAGCCCCAAGGGTATCGTCGGCAGGCTGGCCCGCAGGGACGCGAGCGTGTCCTCGGACTGGATTAGGATAGACCTCGACCCCTATCACGACAACCTGAGCGGGCTGGCCATCGCCGTGAACCCGTCCGGGACAAAGCTGGACTGGTCCTATTACAACGACGAGGAACAGGACATGTCCTGGGATGGGGTCTGGGAGGCAGGCACGAGCAAGGACTCCCTTGGCTGGTGCGCGGAGTTTCGTATCCCGTTCTCGATCCTGCGGTTCAAGCCTGGGCCGGACCTCACCTTCGGGCTCAACCTTATGCGCTCCATCCACGGGACCAACGAGACCGATCAGTGGGCCCTGATCTTGCGAAGTGAGTCGGGCTGGATCTCAAAGGCCGGACACCTCACGGGCCTCTCAGGAATCGCCCGGCCAAGGCACCTGGAGCTCCTGCCCTACGCTGTGTCCCGGGCGGTCTCCCGGCCCAAAGACCCGCTCACGAACCCCAAGGGAACGAGCTACGACGGGCGTCTCGGACTGGACCTGAAGTACGGGCTGGCCAGCAACCTCACCCTGGACGCCACCATAAACCCGGAATTCGGGCAGGTGGAGGCCGACCCCATGGTCCTGAACCTCTCGGCCTACGAGACGTTCTATCCCGAGAAACGGCCCTTCTTTCTGGAGGGGGCCTCGTCCTACTATACGCCGATGACTCTGTTCTACTCCCGGAGGATCGGGAAGGCCCTGTACGAGGATGGGACTCAATACGACGTAAACTACAACACGGACGAGATCAAGAAGTTCCCGGAATACGCCACGATCCTCGGGGCGGGAAAGCTGACCGGGAAAGTCGGGAACGTATCGCTGGGCCTGCTGGACGGCGTGACGGACGAAGCCTATGCCACGGTGGATTCGGCGGGAACCGAGCGCCGGAGGCTGGTCGAGCCCCTGACCAATTACTTCGTGGGGCGCACTAGGGCCGATTTCGGATCCTCGAGCCTCGGTCTCCTTGGAACCGCGGTGAGCCGGAAGGGCTCCGAGCCGACTGGGACCGGGGGCTTGGATTGGAGGTGGCGGTTCGCCAAGAACACCTACGGTTTCACAGGCCAACTTGCCGGAAGCAGGGAGGGAACGACCGGGGACCGCAGGAACGGCTGGGGGACTGACGTAAAGCTCAGCAAGGACTCTGGAAAATACCTGCGCGGAAAGGTGGGCTACCGTGCCTTCTCCCCGGAGTTCGGTATCAACGACCTCGGATACCTCCGGAGGAACGACTGGGCCATCGGGTACGGTACGCTCGAGATCGTGAAGGAGGACCGGCCGTTCGGGCCCTTCCGCAGCGTGGAACTGATTTTCACTGATCAGTATGCCCAGAACTTCCATCGCGAGAATCTCCTCCGCGAGAAAAACCTCGATGTCGATCTCTCGACGCGCAACTTCTGGTACTTCGGGGGCGGGGGCGGGCGCAGCGACCAGGTCTACGACGACCGCGTGACCCGCGGCGGGCCCGTGACCCTGAACTCGGTCAACCATTATATTTACGGATGGGTCTCCAGCGATTCACGGAGGCGGGTAATGGTCAGCCCCTCGGTCAGCACCTGGCGAAGCCGGGACCAATCTTATGGCGGAGAGGCCACGCTCTCCGCGAGCCTGAACCTAGCCTCCAATGCCAAGCTCAGCTTCTCCCCGGGATACACCTGGGGTATGCTGCGCAAGCTCTGGGTCACGAACGTGGACTCCGACGGGGACGGTACCGATGACCGTTTCGTGTTCGGGGACCTCAAGGAAAGGATCCTGGACCTGACCACGCGGGCCGACCTCACGCTTACGCCCAGCCTTTCGTTTCAGCTTTACGCCCAGCCTTACTTGGCCGTGGGGAACTACGAGAGGTTCGATGAACTGCTGGTCCCTAAAACCTATATCTATGCGCCCTACGACTTAGGATACTCCCCAGATTTCAATGATAAGTCCTTGCGCGGGAACGCGGTGCTGAGATGGGAGTACCGGCCGGGGAGCACGTTGTATCTGGTCTGGTCCCAGAATCGCTACGAGGGATCACAGAATCTGGGGGACTTCTCTCCGAGGCGGGATCTCCGGACCCTGATGCGGGCCCAGGGGGAGAACGTGTTCATGATGAAGGTGAACTACTGGTTTAACCTTTAAAGATAGGGTGTAGGGTGTTGGGTGTAGGGGGCAGGGAAAGAAAGAACGCAAAGAACAGATGATCCAGTTATCCGACATCAAGGTCTCGTTCGGAGAGCGGGTGCTGTTCGAGGGGGTGACCTGGCATCTGGACCTGGGGGACCGGGTGGCCCTGGTCGGACCCAACGGCAGCGGGAAGACCACGCTTTTCAAGGTCGCGCTCGGGCTCCTGGCCCCGGATTCCGGCCAGCGCCTGGTGAGCAGGAGCGCCCGGCCCGGGTATCTGCCCCAGGAGGAGTCCTCCCCGTCCCAGAAGACCGTGCTGGGCGAGGCCCTGACCGCTTTCCCCAACCGGGAGACGCTCACGGAGGAGATGGAATCCCTGGGCCATGAGCTGGAGACCCTGGCCAAGGACGATCCCGAGCTTCCCGCACTCCTCGGAAGATACGGCAGCCTGCAAAAACGGTTCGAGCAGGAAAACGGGTATCACCACGAGCACCTGGCCAGGGAGGTGCTTTCCGGCCTGGGGTTCGCGCCCGGAGAGCAAGAGAAGCCCGTGTCCGCGATGTCCGGAGGCTGGCAGATGCGGGTCGCCCTGGCCAAACTCCTCCTGGCCTCGCCCACGCACCTATTTTTGGACGAGCCCACGAACCACCTGGACATCGAATCCATGGCCTGGCTGGAGGATTACCTGTACGGATTCCCCGGGGCCGTGATTTTGGTCTCGCACGACCGGTACTTCCTGGACCGGATGGCTAGGAAGACCTGCGAGATCTCGGGCGGAAAGCTTCTGGAGTATCATACCAATTACACCGGATACCTCGCGGAGAAGGAGCAACGCAAGGAGGCCTTGATCAACCAGGCCAAGCGTCAGGAGGAACGGGTCGCGCAGCTGGAGCGGTTCATCGAGCGCTTCCGGGCCAAGAACACCAAGGCCACGCAGGTGAAGAGCAAGGAGAAGCTGCTCGAGAAGATGGAGCGGATCGTGATCCCGGGCGAGGAGAAGCGGATCCGCTTCCGCTTCCCTCCGGCCCCGCCCTGCGGGCGGAAGATGCTCGAGATCGCGGAAGCCGGCAAAGCCTACGGGGACAAAAGGGTCTTCTCCGGAATCAACCTCGTGGTGGAGCGGGGACAGAAGATCGCGATGGTGGGGGTGAACGGAGCCGGGAAGTCCACACTGCTCCGGCTCCTGGCTGGGACGGATGAGCCCACCGAGGGCAAGAGGACCGTGTATCCAAAGGTTGAGGTCGCCTACTTTGCCCAGCATACCGCGGACATGCTGACCCCCGAGAACACCGTGATGGAGGAGATGCAGAGCGCCTCCCCGGAAGAGCTGAGGCCCAGGCTCAGGACCCTCCTCGGTTCGTTCCTGTTCAGCGGCGACGACGTGTTCAAGAAAATCTCGGTCCTGTCCGGAGGGGAGAAGGCGAGGGTGGCCCTGGCCAAGACCCTGCTCCTGCCCGCGAACCTCCTGATCATGGACGAGCCTACAAACCACCTGGACTTGGCCGGCAAGGAGGTCCTGGAGGAGGCCCTGCGGGACTATGAGGGGAGCCTCATTATCGTGACCCACGACCGGTACCTGATGAACCGGGTCGCGGAGATCACCTGGGAGATGGAGAACGGGAAATTCATCGCCTATCCCGGGAACTACGACCTCTACCTCTGGCGGAAAGCGCGGCTGGACGAGGACGAGACCCCTCAGGCCCCCCTGCCCAAGACCCGGGACGAGGAAAAGGAGCGCAAGCGCCGGGAGGCTTTAACGCGGGCCGATAAATACGAGCACAAAAAGGCGCTCGTGGAGCTGGAGAAGGAGATCGAGGCCAAAGAGGCCAGGAAGAAGGAGGTCGAGGCTCTTCTCGCGGACTCCAAGATCTATGCCGACGGCGAACAGGCCCGCGCCCTGGTCATGGAATACCAACGACTGAGGGACGAACTGGATGCCCTCTACGAGGTTTATGAGGAAAAGGAATCATTGATAATTGAAAAGTGAAAATTGAAAAATGCAAAATGAAAGCCATGGAGGAAAAGCGGTGCGTAGAGAGAAGCTGAGCTGGGTGGAGGTGGACCGGAAGGCTCTGGAGGCCAACTTGCGGGCGTTCCGTAAGCGGGTCGGGAAGGCCAAGCTGTGCCTGGTGGTAAAGTCCGAGGCCTACGGAAGCGGAATCGTTCCCGTGGCCAAGGTCGCGCAGAGGTGCGGGGTGGACTGGTTCGGGGTCGTGAACCTGGACGAGGCCGAGGCCCTGAGGGAGGCGGGGATCCGGAAACTCATCCTCATTCTGGGCTACGTGACCCTGAAGCATCTGCCCGAGGTCTTGAAGCGGGGATATCACCTGACCGTGTTCAACCTGGAGACCCTGAGGCGGCTCTCAGGCCTGGCCCGGAGGATGGGCACCAAAGCGCGGGTCCACTTGAAGCTGGAGACCGGAACGCACCGCTACGGGATCATGGAGCAGGACCTTCTGGCGTTCGGAGATTACCTGTATGAACATCCCGAGATCTCCGTGGAGGGAGCCTCCATGCACTTCGCCAACATCGAGGACACCACGGACCATACCTATGCCATGAAGCAGATCGAGCGGTTCGAGCACCTCGTGGGCCGGCTGGAGGCGGACGGCATCCATCCCAAACTCAGGCACACGGCCTGCACCGCGGCCACGATCCTGTTCACGAAGACGCACTTCGACATGGTCCGGCTGGGGATCGGAGCCTACGGGTGCTGGCCCTCCCGCGAGACCTTCGTATCCGCGAAAGAAAGGAAGGCGGGGATGACGCTCCGGCCCGCGCTGACCTGGAAGACGGTCATCGGGCAGATCAAGGAGGTGCCCACGGGAAGCGCCATCGGCTACGGGGGAACCTACAAGACCACGCGCCCGGCCCGGATCGCGGTCCTGCCGATGGGATACTACGAGGGCTACGACCGCGGGCTCTCCAACGGGGCTTACGTGCTCGTCCGGGGAAAGCGCGCCCCGGTGCGCGGACGGGTGTGCATGAACGTCATGATGGTGGATGTGACCGACATCCCGGAGGCCCGGCTGGAGGACGAGGTCGTGCTCCTGGGGAGCCAGGGCGAGGAGACGATCCCCGCGGAGCAGCTGGCTTCCTGGGCCGGGACCATCAACTACGAGATCCTGAGCCGGATCATTCCGGAACTGCCGAGGATCGTGATTAGTGGCTCGTGATTCGTAACTCGGGATCGGCCATCCAAGTAATGATGAAGTCAAAAATGCAATCTCATAAGGGGGCAGAAAGAAATTGTTAAAGGACACGACCATCGCTTTCATCGGCAGCGGGACCATGGGCGAGGCCATGGTCAAGGGGCTCTTGGAGAATCAGCTTGTCAACCCGGACCATATCATCGCATCCGGGCCCAGGGAGGAACGTGCCGAGGAGCTGACCAAGACCTACAAGATCCGGGCCACGACCGACAACCGGGAGGCGGCCAAGGGGGCCGACGACGTGGTCCTCTCGGTCAAGCCCCAAGTCCTGCCCTCGGTGCTGGAGGAGCTTCAAGGAGTCGTGTCCAAGGACGCTCTGGTCCTCTCCATCGTGGCCGGGGCCAAGATCGCGCGCATCCGCGGAGCCCTGGGGACGGAGTTCGTGGTGCGCTCCATGCCCAACATCCCGGCCCAGATCATGCAGGGGATGACGGTCTGGACCGCCACCCCCTCCACGGACGAGCGGCACCGCCAGCAGGCCCGGACCATCCTCGCGGCCTTGGGGGACGAGCTGTTCGTGAAGGACGAGAACTATCTGGACATGGCCACGGCCCTTTCCGGAACCGGCCCGGCTTACGCCTTCTTGTTCATGGAAGCCTTGGTAGATGCCGGAGTGCATCTGGGGTTCTCCCGGCGGGTGGCCCACCAGCTGGTCCTCAAGACCATGCAGGGGGCCGTGGGGATCGCGGCCCACACCATGAAGCATCCCGTGGAGCTGCGGAACGATGTGACCTCTCCGGGCGGAACTTCGGCCGCGGCCTTGTACGAGCTGGAGCAGGGTGGCCTCCGCACGGTCATCGCCAAAGCCGTCTGGGCGGCCTACGAGAGGTCCAAAGCATTGGGAGACGCCAAGCTGTAATGCTTGAGCTCCGCGACATCTCTCACGCCTATACTTACGGCGATGTGGTCGTGCTTCAGGAGGCCACGCTCACCCTTGGGGAGCATGACCGCCTGGGCCTGATCGGCCCGAACGGCTGCGGCAAGACCACGCTTGTCCGAATCCTCATGGGCGAGCTGGAGCCCTTCTCGGGCCAGGTCATCCGGCCCCGGAAGGCACCCAGGATCGGCTACCTCCCTCAGGAGTCGGGAATCGGGAGCGAGCACACCCTCTGGGAGGAGATGCTTTCGGTCTTCGCTCAGCTCGTGGTCCTGGAGGAAAGACTCGTAGAGGTCGAAGCGGAGTATGTCCGTGAACCCAGCGAAGGGCGTAAGCTCGCACTGGAGAAACTCAAAGGCACGTTTATCCGTATGGGCGGGCTGTCATACAAAGACAAGATTCGTTCCATGCTTTCGGGCTTGGGATTCCATGCCTCCGAGCATACTCTGCGTCTTTCCCAGCTCTCCAGCGGGCAGAGGACCAAAGCCCATCTGGCGAAGGTCCTTCTGGAGCAGCCCGAGGTGCTCATCCTGGATGAGCCCACGAACCACCTGGACCTGGAAAGCCAGGAATGGTTGGAGAAGCACCTGACCATCTATCCCGGAAGCGTCCTCGTGGTCTCGCACGACCGCTGGTTCCTGGACCAGGTGATCCGCGAGACCGCGGAGCTGAGGAACGGAAGGCTCACCCTCTACAAGGGGAACTACGCTTTTTACAGGGCCGAGAAGGACGAGCACGAGAGGCTGGCCTGGGAGGCCTACGAGGAGCAGCGGCGAAAGGTCAGGAAGATGGAGCAGGAGATCCGGCAGCGGAAAGTCTGGTCCCAGCGCAAGGAGAAGGAGAAAATCGGGGCCGGAGGGGCCAAGGGGCACATCACGCACGTAGCAGCCAAAATGGCCAAGCGCGCCAAGGCCGTGGAGTCCCGGCTGGATCATATGCTCGAAAAGGAGCGTGCGGACCGGCCCTTCTGGGAGCCGCCCATCAAGCTCAGGTTCCCGGAGCTCCCGGAGTGCTCCCGGCTGGTGCTGAACGTGAAGGAATTGGCCAAAACCTATAGGGAGAAGTCCCTTTTCAAGGATCTGAGCTTCGATGTCCTGCGCGGGGAAAAGGTCGCCCTGATCGGGGCCAACGGCTCGGGCAAGAGTACGCTCCTCAAGATCGTGCTCGGACAAATCCAGCCGGATTCGGGTTGCGCCCAGATCGGTTTCAACGTCGCCTACGGCTATTACCCGCAGGAGCTGGAGGAGCTGGACCCCGGGATCACGGCCCTGGACGAGGTTAGGAAATCCGGCGCCACGCAGCTCGAGGCCCGGACCTTCCTCGGCGCCCTGAAGCTGCGCCGGGAGGAGGTCCTGAAGAAGTGCAAGGAGTTCTCTCGCGGGGAGCAGGCCAAGATAACGATCGCGAGATTGCTTCTATCACGTTCCAACTTTCTGATCCTGGACGAGCCCATGAACCACTTGGACATCGAAGCCCGCGAGGCCCTGGAGGGAGCGTTAGCCCAGCACCCCGGGACGATCCTGTTCGTGTCCCACGACCGCTACCTGCTCCGGCGGCTGGCCACCAAGGTCGTGGCCTTAAAGGAGGGCCAGGCGGTCGTATATCCGGGCAATTATCAGGACTACCTTGAGCGCAGCATTTGCGAGTCACCAGTTACGAGTCACCCATTACTAATAAACGAGGCATCATGAATGCGGTAGAAGTCATCGATTTGTTCCGCATCTTCAAGTACAAGAAGAAGCGGAAGGGCCTGCTGGCCCGATTCAAGAAGGCCAAGGAGGAGCCCTCCGGGAACGGGGAGACCCGCGCTCTGGACGGGATCACCCTCCAGGTCAGGGAGGGCGAGCTCTTCGGGCTCCTGGGCCCGAACGGCGCGGGCAAGACCACGCTGATCAAGATCCTGACCACCCTGCTCCTGCCCACCTCGGGCAAGGCGATGGTGGACGGCTACGACGTGGTCAGGGAGACCCACCAGATCCGGGAGCGGATCAGCATGGTGGCCGGCGGGGAGAACTCCGGGTACGGCATCCTGAACGTGGAGGAGAATCTCTGGATGTTCGCCCAGTTCTACGGCGTGCCCACCCGGGTGGCCCGGCCGCGGATCGCCGAGCTCCTCAAGGTGGTGGACCTCTCCAAGGACGCCAAGACCAAGATCCACGCCCTGTCCACGGGCATGCGCCAGAAGATGAACTTTGCCCGGGGCTTCGTCGCCGACCCCAAGATCGCGTTTCTGGACGAGCCCACCCTGGGCCTGGACGTGAACGCGGCCCGGGACATCCGGGCGTTCATCAAGGCCTGGGTCAAGCAGGCCGGCAAGACCGTGCTCCTGACCACGCACTACATGGCCGAGGCTGACGAGCTCTGCGACCGCATGGCGATTATCAACAAGGGCAAGATCCTGGCCTGCGATTCCCCGGCCAATCTGAAGAAGCTGGTCCAGAAGGAGGCCGTCTTCGAGCTCGGACTCTCCGGTCAGTTCGGACACCTGGAGGACTTGCGCGCCCTGAAGGGCGTCCAGAAGGTGGCCTGCCACCTGGACCCGGGCAAGAACGCCACGACCCTCAAATTCATCCTGGACGAGGAGTCCGTGATCGCCAGGGTCATCGAGACGATCTCCAAAAACGGCTCTAAGCTTGTCTCGCTCACCAAGACCGAGCCCTCCCTGGAAGACGTGTTCGTGCAGTTGGTGGGGAAAAGCATGGAGGAGGAGGAAACAAAACCGAACCATGAAGGCTAACGTTTTCGTCAACGCCATTGGAAAGAAATTGGCCCTGAACCTGCGCGCGGCCTGGGCCCGGGCCTACGTCCGCATTGTGGGCGTGAACCGCGAGCCCTCCTGGGTGATCTTCGACACCCTGCTCCCGGTCGTGGGCCTGGCGGCCTACGTGTTCTACTACAAGGCCCTGGGCGCGCCCTCCGCGTTCTTCGGCATGGTCATCCTGGGCGGGGCGATGACGGCCTACTGGATGAACGTGCTCTGGGCCATGGCCAGCCAGTTCTACTGGGAGAAGCAGGGCGGGAACCTGCAGCTCTTCCTGATGTCCCCGATGTCCCGCATGGCGATCCTTCTGGGCATGGCCTTGGGAGGGGGCTTCTCCACCACGGTCCGGGCCCTGGCCTCGCTCTTTCTGGGCATGGTCATCTTCCGCATCCCGTTCGCCATCGCCTCGGTCTGGCAGCTTCTGGGGATCTTCTTCCTGACCCTGATCGCGCTCTACGGCCTGGGCATGCTCTTCGCCTCGGCTTACATGCTCTGGGGACGGGAGGCCTGGCACGTCAGCAACCTCCTGACCGAGCCGATTTACCTTTTGTCCGGGTTCTACTTCCCGGTGCGGGCCCTGGGGTTCTGGGTAGCCCTGGCCGCCTCGGCGATCCCGACCACCCTCGGTCTGGATGGACTGCGGCAGGTCCTCCTCTCCGGCAAGACTTATGCCTTTTTGTCCGTGCCCGTGGAGATGGGGATTCTGGCCGTGCTCTGCGTGGCCTTCCTCATCCTGGCGCACTACATGCTCCGGTACATGGAGAACCTCGGCAAGAAGGAAGGCCGTTTGACTCTGCGCTGGCAGTGAGTACTGACAGGATGTCTTAGCGTAACGAGGAATTTCGTCCTTCAATTTAAAATTTGATGTTTACAATTCTCAATTTCCAATGAGTCTTTTGATATGAGCCGCCTGAAGTTCGCGATCACGCACACCTACAGGTCCATCAAGAGCTCCGCCTGGCTGGGCTGGCAGATCGAGTCCAACTGGACCGATCCCGTGCTGTTCGGGATCTACACCTTCGCCAAGCCCGTGGCCTCGGCCCTGATCCTGGTGGTGATGTACCTGGTGGTCTCCCGGGTCCCGACCTCTTCCCCGTTCTTCGCGTACATGTATGTGGGCAACGCCTTCTACCTGTTCGTGGCCAACATCCTGTTCGGCATCTCCTGGGTCATCATGGAGGACCGGGAGTTCTTCGAGATGATCAAGTACATCTACACCTCCCCCATCCGGATGTTCCTCTACCTCTTCGGACGGGGCCTGGCCAAGATTATCATTACCACCCTGGCCGTGATCATCACGCTGGCCTTCGGAATCCTGCTCCTCAAACTGCCGATCCATCCCGCACGGGTGGACTGGGGTCTCCTGCTTCTGGCCCTGGTCGTCGGGCTCTGGGGAATCGTGAGCCTGGGGATGATCCTCGCGGCCATCTCCATGCTGGTCGCCCGGCACTCCGGGTACCTGAACGAGGGCGTGTCCGGCCTCTTCTTCCTGCTCTGCGGGGCGATCTTCCCGATCGAGGTCCTGCCCGGTTGGCTCCAGCCCGTGTCCAAGGCTCTGCCCTTCACCTACTGGCTGGAGGCCATTCGCCGGGCCGTGCTCCCGGGACAGGAGTCGCTCTCTCCCTCCCTGGCCGGGTTCACGACCGGGAGCCTCTTCGTAATCCTCCTGGCAACGACCCTGCTTCTTGCCCTCGCCTCGCGCTGGATCTTCCACCTCTGCGAGTCCACCGCAAGGAGGAAGGGCTGGATAGACCGCAGGACGGATTATTGACCGAAGAAATTCATTCCGAACGGAGTGTAGCAATCTCCTCGTTTGGGTAGGGCGGGATCTCTGGATCCCGTCCAGATGAGAATCAATAGCCCAGTCCTTCAGGGCTGGGAAAGAAAGGACCCTCGTTAAACTTCTCCCCTCTCCTTTTAGGAGAGGGGGCAGGAGGTGAGGTTAAAAGGAGGCCTAAGATGAAAGCAGGCAAAATCGTTCTTCGGATTCTCAAGATTTTCGGAGTCGTTGTTTTGGTTCTGGTCGGGCTGGTGCTTCTGCCCCTCTTGATCGGGTTCATCGTCGACCTGGCCGTGACCCCCCAGTGGAACGAGGCCCAGAAGGAGTCTGTAGACTATTTCGCCAAGCTCAGAAGCGAGAAATACTCATCTGTGCCGCTCTCGTTCGTCACTCTTGACGGGAATGCCTGGGACTACTATGCAAGAGCATCTAAGGAAATTACCGACCGATCCTCCATTTTAGATGTCAGATTGGGGAAGGACTCCTTGGAGATTTCCAAGGCGGAGAGCTTGGTTCAGAAGTACGAGAAAGCCTTTGCTCTATTCGATTCCGGTGCTTGTTGCCGTTACTATTACATTCCGATAGATTACCGAAAGGGGTCAGCAAAGCCGTTGCTCATTGGTAATATCGAATCTCTTTTAAGGTTGGCGATCATCAAAGGCCGACTGGAACAGGCTAAAGGGGCGAATCGTACAGCTTCTGAAATTTATTCTAAGGCGCTTAAAATGAGCGGTGAAGTTGGAAATGCTGGGGAAGTACATGCTGCGAATATGCTTGGAGCTGATATTAGTCCCGGTGGGAATATTTTTGTTGGTCGGATGGTTGGAATTATTTTGGGTGATGTTGCAAGGTATCAAATCTCTTCTGACCTGAATCTATTTGATCTTGAATCCGTCATCTTATTAAAAGAAGCAGTTACCCAGCTTGAACAGAACTGGCCTCCCTTAGATTCCGCAGTTGAAGCCAAAGGGAGACTTCTCCTCTTGCCTTCGGTATCTGGATGGGATGGTTCAGACTTTACCTCGATTTGGTTCGCGTCGGATAGTTTAGCGGAACCAGCGCATTACACCATTAGCATTATTTTCGCCGACATTAATTCCTGGGATCTTCCAAGCTTTGCCAGAAAGCCAGTGTATACTGCACATAAGCGTGTTATGTTTTCCTTAATGGCTTGGCGGCATCTGTTTTCCGTAAGGGAAAGCACACGATATGGAGTCCAGAGGCTATTTGACTTAGCTAAGTCATACAGGAATAATACCGATAAAAGATGGGTGAGTATGCAGGCTTTGGTGAAGAAGGCAGAAGATGCCGAATTAGATGAATTTAGAAAAGGGGAAGCTTCGGGACTTGTTGCTTATGCTTCCCACTTTTGGATCTATACTAATTATTACGACGACCAGTTCAGGACAAGGGTGCTAAAGAGCGCCCTCTGGTTGCGAGAGTATAAGCTCAAACACAAGAAGTATCCTGAGCCTTTAGTAACTTTCTTGGCCTCTGATACTGCTTATTACGACCTGGCTGACTATAAGCCTTTGCACTTCGTTAGGGACTCGATTAATCAGACAATCCGGCTTTACAGCGTAGGCCTAAATATGAAAGATGAACAAGGCAAAAGCAGCTGGTCTGAGCCTGACGATATTTGGATAGAATTGAAATAACACAGCTTAGTTATTCACAATGAATCTAACCGAATTGGGCTGGGATGCCACCTGGGAAAAGGCCTTCGAGCCCTACAAGCCTCAAGGGCTTGTTCCCGCCCGCATTGCCCGCGAGGAGAAGGAGCTTTATCTGGTCTACAGCGAGCAGGGGGAGCTCTCGGCAGAGGTGACCGGGAGGTTTCGCCACGAGGCGAAGTCCCGGAGCGATTATCCTGCGGTCGGGGACTGGGTGGCTGTACAGCCCCTGCCCAACGAAGAGCGGGCGATGATCCATGCCCTGCTTCCGAGGAGGACCAAGTTCTCCCGCAAGGTGGCCTCGGTAAAGACCGAGGAGCAGGTCGTGGCCGCAAACGTGGACATCGTGTTCCTGATGTCCGGCCTGGACCGGGACTTCAACCTCCGGCGTCTGGAGCGTTATCTGGTCCTGACCTGGGACTCCGGGGCCCGTCCCGTTATTTTGCTCAACAAGTCGGACCTCTGTTCCGACCTTGCGGCCAAAGTCGCGGAAACGGAAAGCGTGGCCTTCGGGGCTCCCGTCCATCCCGTCAGCGCCACGGAGAACCAGGGCCTGGAACCGCTCCTGCCTTACCTCGGTCCGGGGAGCACCGTGGCCCTCCTCGGTTCCTCGGGCGTGGGCAAGTCCACGCTCATCAATCGCCTGCTGGGTGAGGAGCGGCAGGCCACGGGCGAGCTGCGCGAGGACGGCAGGGGCCGACACATCACGAGCACAAGGGAACTGCTCTTCCTTCCCACGGGTGGTCTGGTCATTGATAATCCCGGGATGCGGGAATTGCAGATGTGGGGTGACGAGGAGGCCCTGAAGGGTGGCTTTGAGGATATCGAGGCCTTGGCCGGACAGTGTCGCTTCCGGGATTGCATGCACGAAAAGGAGCTGGGCTGCGCGGTGCAGGAGGCTCTCTTCGAGGGCCGCTTGGACTCCGGGCGGTATCGGAACTACCTCAAGATGCAGCGCGAGCTGCGCTTCCTCGCCCGCCGCCAGGACCAGAAGCTGCGCATCGCGGAGAAGGCCAAATGGAAGAAGATTTCTCAGTGGCAGAAAGTTATAGAGAAGTCAAAATTCAAAGGGGACTATGATTAGGGTCATCGAGAAATCCTGGAACGACTTCTGGGCGGCCTACTGGCGGATTGACCAGCGTCACCGCCTCCCGGGGATCTTCGAGTGGGACTGCCAGCTGGTGGATTTTATTGAGGCTGCCTGCAAACTTCATCCCGGGGGACGCATCCTCGACCTGGGTTGCGGGGGCGGGGACCAAGCCAAGGTCTTCACTCAAAGAGGCTACGAAGTAGTCGGGTGGGATATCGCCCCTCCCCTCATCGAGTTCGCCAAACGGCGGTTCAAGAAAGAAGGACTGAAAGGCAAATTCCTCGTCGGCGATATGCGGAAGATAAAATACAGGGAAGAGTTCGATGCCTGTCTCCTACTGAGCGGAACCTTCGGCTTCTTCGGGGATGACGAGGATCAAAAGCTCTTAGGCTCTATCCATCGGGGCCTCAAGCCCGGGGGCAAAACGTTCGTCATGTTCCTGTCCCCGAGACAGCAGAACAAGCATGAGCGGACCTGGTCCAAGATCAAGGACGGCTGGGAGCTGTCCGAGGCCTGGTTCGATGCCAAGACTGGCACCTATCGCTCGAGGATCTTCCTTATCAAGAAGGACGGAACTCTGGTAAGGCCCAAGCCCGAGCCGGGCTATCACGCTGACGAGGTAATCCGCTGTTACACTGTCCCAGAGATGCGCGGGATGCTGAGGAAAGCCGGATTGAAGTATCTGGATAGCTATTCCAGTAAAGACCTTTCCCTCCCGCCCAGGCCCCCTGCCCCGGAAGCGGAGCGCAACATCGTGGTGGCGGTGCGTCCGTAGTTTGGGTAGGAGGGATCTCTGGATCCCTCCGGGAGATCAATAGCCCAGTCGAAGATCCCGATTAACGGGGGCCTTCAGGCCTGGGAAACGGAGCCCCCATCAACTCTCCCCTCTCCCAACGCTTTGGGGGAGGGGGCAGGGGGAGGGGTCGTGAGGGGACCC
>CAYGWX010000065.1:0-14572 GCA_964353855.1 uncultured bacterium
TGCCGGAACTGCATGCGGGTCTGCCAGTTCGGGGCCCTGGCCTACAGCGCGGCCACCAAGACCGCCTCCATCGACCAGAAGCACTGCTATGGCTGCGGGATCTGCCGCTCGGTCTGCGCCAAGGAGGCCATTTCGCTCAGGGAGCGAGCCAAGGTGCCGGACGCGGCAAGGCGCTGGCTTGCCGGCACGATGATCTAACTGAGGAGCCGAATGCTCACCCTACGGCGATATTCCTACCTTATCCTCTGGCTCATCTGGCTTGGGGCGCTGGACTATGCCCTGATTGCGGGGAAGGCGGGGGCGGGGTGGCCCTGGGGGATCCTGGGGGGCGGAAGCGCCCTGCTTTTATACTGGCTCATCGCCCGGCCCGGGAAGGGGTCCCTGGCTAGTGAAGAGGACCTGCGGGGCTACTTTGGGAAGGGCCAGCCCGTGGTGGTCTGGCTGTACTCCAACTACTGAGCCAACACCCTGATCATGAGGCCCATCGTGGATGGGCTGAGGAAGGACCTGAAGAGCAAGGCGTCGTTTCTCGCCCTGAACATGGATGACGGAGTTGGTGAGGCGGTAGCCGCTAAACATAAGATCCCTCCCGGGGGATTCGTGGTCTTCAATGCTGAAGGAGAGGAGGTCCTGACAGCGGGATTGCCTCATAAGAAGGCCATCTTAGAGGCCGTTGCTCAGGCCTCTCCGGAAGGGAAGGGCAAGGCTTATTTCGACGGTGTGGCCAAGGATTGGGACGAACTCCGTCAGGCAATGTTTTCGGAGCGGGTCCGGGACCTCGTGGTGAAGGAAAGCCACGTCACCCCGGACTCCGTGGTCGTGGACGTGGGCTGCGGAACAGGATTCCTGTCCAAAGGATTCGTCGGCATCGCCCACCAGGTTATCGGGGTAGATTCCTCGGAGGAGATGCTCACCCAGGTCCGGAACAACCTCTACCAGGCAGCGAACTTCGAGGCCCGGAACGGCCAAGCGGACCGGCTTCCCCTGGACGACGGGGAGGCGGATCTCGTGGTCGGAAACATGATCCTGCACCACTGTCCAAACCCCTTGGCTGCGATCAAGGAGATGGCCAGAGTCCTTAAAATTGGGGGAAGGCTTCTCTTGACCGATCTGGACAAGCACGAGCATGAGGAAGTCCGCGAGGAGCACAAGGATCTCTGGCTGGGCTTCGACCGCGAAGACCTGAAGAAGCGGTTCGAGCTGGCCGGGCTCAAAAACGTGGAGGTCAAGGGAACCGGCGAATCCTGCTGCACGAACTCGTCCTGCGGGGGCGAGATAAAAGTCTCCATCTTCCTGGTAAGGGGTACGAAGCCTTAAGGTCGCTTCTCCACCCCAGTATTGTGAAAAGCGGAACTTGCAACTCTGAGGGCATTGTGATATGATATTATTAAGAGCTTTTATCGTAAAACTCCATGTGGAGACTGCACCATGAGCCTTGAAAAGATCAGAGAGCTGGCCCGAAAAGGGAAGGCCGAGTTCATCAACCTGAAGTTCGTGGACTTGCCCGGAAACTGGCACCACATCACCTTGCCCGTTTCCCAGCTTGGGCCCAAGCTGTTCCAGCGGGGGGTCGGGATGGACGGGTCCTCGGTCTCGGGGTTTCGAAAGGTTAAGGCCGGGGACATGGTCTGCATCCCTGACCCGGATACGGCATTTTACGATCCCTTCTGGGAGCGGCCGACCCTCTCCATGATCGGAGACTTGGTGGACGTGGACGCCAAGGAGGGATTCTCCCGGGATCCGAGGTACGTCGCCATCAAGGCCGAGAGGTATCTCGCCAAGCTTGGCATCGCCCAGGAAAGCCTGTGGAGTCCGGAGTTCGAGTTCTACCTCTTCGACGACGTACGCTACGGGGAGAGCGACGGGAAGTCCTTCTACGACGTAGACTCCGGCGAGGCGGCTTGGAACACGGGCCGGGAGGAGTGCCCCAACCTGGGCTACAAGGTGAAGTACAAGGGAGGCTACCACGTCGGCATGCCCCAGGACACGGCCACGGACCTGCGCTCCGAGATGGTCCGGAACTTGGAGGGGTGCGGGGTAGGGGTGAAGTACCATCACCACGAGGTCGGGGGAGCCGGGCAGCAGGAGATCGAAGTCCTGTTTGGAACGTTGACCCGAATGGCGGACCGAACGATGATCGTGAAGCACGTCGTCAAGAACGCCGCCCGCAGGCACGGGAAGACCGCGACCTTCATGCCCAAGCCCCTGTTCAACGAGCCGGGGAGTGGGATGCACGTCCATCAGTACTTCTCCAGGGGGGAGAAATCCCTGTTCTACGACCGGGGAAAGGAGGACCACCTCTCCAAGCTGGCGAGGTATTACATCGGCGGGCTCCTGCACCACGTCCGGGCCCTGGCCGCGTTCACCAATCCCAGCACAAACTCCTACAAGCGGCTGATCCTTGGCTTCGAGGCTCCGGTGAAGGTCTTCTACTCGGTGGGGAACCGAGCGGCCGCGATTCGGATCCCGGGATACGCCACGGCCCCGGAATCCCTGAGGCTGGAGTACCGGCCCCCGGACGCCACGGCAAACCCCTACCTGGCCTACGCCGGGATGCTGATGGCCGGGATCGACGGCATCCGGAAGAAGCTCGAGCCCGGCCCGCCCAAGGAAGGAGATGTCTTCTCCCTTCCCGAAAAGGAGTTCAAGAGGATCCCGACGCTCCCGCTGAGTCTGGAGGAGGCCCTGGACGAGCTGGAGCGGGACCAGGAGTTCCTCAAGGCCGGGGACGTGTTCACCGAGGACCTGATCCAGGCCTGGCTTTCCTTCAAGCGCCGGGAGGCCGAGGAGGTGCGGATCCGGATCCATCCCCATGAGTATGCGCTGTACTACGATTGCTGACCTTTCGGTTGAAGAGAAGAAACAGGAGAGTGGAGAGTGAAAGCCTTTCTGTCAGGCAATGAAGCCGTAGCCCGGGGGGCCTACGAGGCCGGGGTCCGCTTCGCCGCGGCCTATCCCGGGACGCCGAGCACGGAGATCCTGGAGAACTGCGCCAAGTACCCCGAGATCGCCTCGCAGTGGTCCACCAACGAGAAAGTCGCCATGGAGGTCACCATCGGAGCCTCCCTGGGGGGGGCGCGCAGCCTGGTGGCCATGAAGCACGTCGGCCTGAACGTGGCTGCGGACCCCTTTTTCACCCTGTCCTATACCGGGGTGAACGGGGGAGTGGTGGTGGTCTCGGCTGACGATCCCGGGATGCATTCCTCCCAGAACGAGCAGGACAACCGGCATTACGCCCCATTCGCCAAGGTTCCGATGCTCGAGCCCTCGGACAGCCAGGAGGCCAAGGATTTCGTTAAGGTCGGGATGGAGATCTCCGAAGTCTTCGACACCCCGGTGCTCCTGAGGATGACCACGAGGGTGTGCCACTCCAAGAGCGTGGTCGAGCTCGGAGAGCGGGCGGAGCCCCCTAAAAAAACCTATCAGAAGGACTTCGCCAAGTACGTGGTCCTGCCCAGCAACGCAAGGAAGAGGCACGTCTTCGTGGAGGAGCGGACGAAGAAGTTAGAGGAGTATTCAGAGAGGTTCCCGGGGAACCGCATCGAGCCCGGGGAACCAGAGTTGGGCGTGGTCACGGGAAGCGTGGCCTACCAATACGCCCGGGAGGTGTTCCCCAAAGCCACCTTCCTCAAGCTTTCCATGTCCTACCCCTTGCCCAGGAAGCTCATTCGGGAGTTCGCAGGGAAGGTCAAGAAAATCGTGGTCATCGAAGAGCTGGACCCTTACATCGAGGAGAACCTGAAAGCCATGGGGATCCCGGTGGAGGGGAAGTCCAAAATCCCGCTCTGCGGGGAGCTGTCCACGGAAACTGTGGCCAAGGCCTTCGGGGAGGAGATCAAGCCTTATGCTCTGCCCGTGGAGGTCCCGATCCGGTTCCCGGTGCTCTGCCCGGGCTGTCCCCATTCCGGGATCTACTACGTGCTCAAGACCCTCAAGGCCACGGTTACCGGGGACATTGGTTGCTACACCCTGGGTGGGATGCCGCCCCTGTCCGCGATGGACACCTGCATCTGCATGGGAGCCTCGGTGGGCATGGCCCTGGGCATGGAGAAGGCAATGGGCCGGGACTCCGCCAAGCGGATCGTAGCCACGATAGGGGACTCCACCTTTCTGCACTCCGGGATCACCGGGCTCCTGGACATTGTGTACAACAAGGGGGTCTCCACGGTCTGCATCCTGGACAACGGGACCACGGCGATGACCGGGCACCAGGACCATCCCGGGACCGGCAAGACCCTGGCCAAAGAGCCGACCTCCAAGGTGGACTACGCCGCCCTGGCCCGTTCGCTGGGGATCAAGGACGTGAAGGTGATCGACCCCTACGACCTCAAGGCGGTTCGGGAAGCGTTCAAGGACTCCCTGTCCCGGGCGGAGCCCTCCGTGGTCATCGCTCAGCGGGCCTGCGTGCTCCTGGACCGGAAGCGGGCCAAGCCACCGGCCGTGGACCTGGAGAAGTGCAACGCCTGCGGGCTGTGCTTCCTGCTGGGCTGTCCGGCGATGGAGAAAGCGGACGGCAAGCCCGTGATCAACGAGGTGTTCTGCGTGGGGTGCCACGTTTGCGCCGAGATCTGCAACCGCGAAGCCCTGCAGGCGCTGTAAGGCCGCGGTCAACCATAAACCAAAGTGAGAAAGCGATGAAACCGACAACCAGCGTGATCCTCTCCGGGGTGGGAGGGCAGGGCATCCTCCTGGCCGGGGAGATCCTGGCTACGGCCGCGATGAACTCCGGGTTCGACGCCAAGAAGTCCGAGGTCCACGGGATGGCCCAGCGGGGGGGAAGCGTGGTGGCCCACGTGCGCTTCGGGGAGAAGGTCTACTCCCCCCTGGCCAAGATGGGGGAGGCGGACTACCTCGTGGCCTTTGAGCGACTGGAGGCCCTGCGCTACCTGCCTCTGGTGAAGAACGGCGGGACCGTGGTGATGAACGACCAACGCATCGTGCCCCTGTCCGTGACGTTCGGGGCGGGTGCCTATCCCGAGAAGATCGAGGAGATGCTCTCAGGCCGGGCCAAGGCCGTGGAGGTGATCCCGGCCCTGGCCATCGCACAGGAGATGGGAAACACCAACGTGGTGAACCTGGTGATGCTCGGGGCGCTCTCCAAATACCTTATCTTCCCGGAGGAGACCTGGCAGAAATCCTTGGAGGAGCGGGTGCCGAAGAAGTTCCTGGAGCTGAACCAGAAGGCCTTCGCCCGCGGGGCCGAAGCCGCCCGGACCAAGGTCACGGCATAGGAGAGGGGAGGGATGATCACCTCACTTGCCGATGTCCTGAAGGCAGCCAAGGCCCGCGGCCCCAAGACCCTGGTCATGCCTTCGGCCCATGAGGAGGCGGCCTTGGAAGCCTGCGTCCTGGCCAAGAGGGATAATCTGGCTGAAAGCATCCTTCTCGGCGAGAAGGCCAAGATCGCCGAGGGGCTGAAGAAGGTCGGGGGGAACCCCAAGGATTTCGAGATCCTCGAGGAGCCGGACACGGATGCCTCCGCGGCCCGGGCTGTAGCCCTGATCCGGGCGGGGAAGGCCGACGTCCTGCTCAAGGGGCACATGCAGACCGCCCAGCTCCTTAAGCCTGTGCTGGACCCGGACAAGGGCCTGCGCACCGGGCGCCTGCTCTCGGACGTGTTCATGTACGAGGACCCGCTGGCTTCCAAGCCAAGGCTGATGTTCCTGACCGATGGGGGGGTGAACCCCATGCCAGACATCCAGCAGAAGAAACAGATCATCGAGAACGCCGTAGAGGTCTGCCTGGCGATGGGCATCCAGAACCCCAAGGTGGCCTGCCTGGCGGCCGTGGAACTGCCCTCGCCTAAGATGCCCGCAACCACGGACGCTGTGGAGCTCAAGGCGATGAACCAGCGCGGGGAGATTCAGGGGTGCGTGGTGGACGGGCCGTTCGCCTTCGACAACGCCATCCTGGCCTGGTGCGCCGAAGCCAAAGGGATCAAGTCCGTGGTCCCCGGCAACGCCGACATCCTCCTGGCTCCGAGCGTGGAGGTGGGGAACATCCTGGCCAAAAGCATCATCTACTATGTCAAGGCGAAGATGGGGCACATCGTGAAGGGGGCCAAGGCTCCAGTGGTCATCTCCTCGCGGACCGACGAGGCCGAGGCCAAGGTGGCCTGTGTAGCAATGGCCCTGGTCTGCGCTTGAAAGAAAAGGAAGACGGAAACAGGTAGAGAAAATAGGGGAAAAAAGGCGGGGTGCGATTTATCGCGCCCCGCCCTGAAGTTTAATAAGGCTGGCTGAGCCGTAGTGGCGGTAACGACTCCCGCGGTCCCCGCTTCTGTTTGACAGGGTGCGAATCCCAGCCTTATGACTTATTAAGAATCCGCCCTAATCCGGCCCCTCCAAAGAGCGCCTCGTTCCGTCATCCCAAAGCGGCCAGCGTTCCAGGAGAACGAGCCGCTTCCGATACTCCAACGCCTCCGGGTCGCGGCCCTGTTTCTCCAGAACCATGGCCAGACCCTCCAAAGCCCCGGCGTCATCCGGGACGACACGGAGGGCCTCGCGATAGGCCTTCTCGGCCCCGGGGAATTTGCCCTGCCTGGCCAGGTCATCCCCCAGGCTGCGGTGTTCCACGGCGTCCCTTCGTCTCGGGCGGCCGGGCTTGCGAGCCTTCGCTTTTCCCTTTGTCATCGTTTTACCTTTCCCCCGAAAGCACGGCCCGGCAAGGCTTCCGGGACCGCTTCCTTTAAAGAAACGGCAGGTACTTTGCCAGCTCCACATCGGTGACCTGCATACGGTACTCGTCCCACTCCGTCTTCTTGTTGGCGATGAACTTGAAGAACAGGTCATCCCCCAGGGTCTCGCGGACAAGCTCGCTGCGCTCGGCCAACAAGATGGCCTCGTACAGGCTGGCCGGCAGGGTCTTGATCCCCAATCTCCGGCGCTTGTCCTCGCTCATCTCGAAGATGTCCTCCTCCACCGGGTCGTGGAGCGGGAGCTTTTCCTCCACCCCCCGCAGTCCCGCGGCCAGCATCACGGCGAAGCAGAGGTAGGGGTTCGTGGCCGGGTCGGGGTTTCGGAGCTCGACCCGGGTGGCCTTCTCCTTCCCGGGCTTGTACATCGGGATGCGCACCAGGGCCGAGCGGTTCCGCCGGGCCCAGGAGATGTACACCGGGGCCTCGTAACCCACCACCAGGCGCTTGTAGGAGTTCACCCACTGGTTGGTGACGGCGGTGAACTCGCGGACGTACTTGAGAAGCCCGGCGATATACTGCTTGGCCACCCCGGAGAGGTGGTAGGGGTCCCGGGGATCGAAGAAGGCGTTGCGCCCACCCTTGAACAGGGACTGGTGACAGTGCATCCCGCTGCCGTTGACCCCGAAGACCGGCTTGGGCATGAACGAGGCGTAAACCCCCTCCTCCCGGGCCACCTCCTTGACCACCAGGCGGTAGAGCATAGCCATGTCAGCCATCGCCAGGGCCTCCTGGTAGCGAAGGTCTATCTCGTGCTGGCTGGGCGCGACCTCGTGGTGGGAGTACTCCACCTGGATGGCGAGGCTCTCCAGAGCCGTGATCGTCTTCTTACGAAGTTTGGTCCCGATGGTCAGCGGGGTGAGGTCGAAGTAGCCTCCCTGATCCAGGAACTCGGGCTTCTCCGGAGACCGGAAGTAGAAGTACTCCAGCTCCGGGCCGATGTTGAAGGTGTAGCCCAGCTTCCGAGCCTTCTCCAGGTTGCGCTTCAGGATGTAGCGAGGGTCCCCGGGGAAGGGCTTGCCGTTAGGGGTGAGCACGTCGCAGAACATTCCGGCAGTCTTCTGGTCGTCGATGCTCCAGGGCAGGAGACGGAAGGTGCTGACATCCGGCATCGCCACCAGGTCGCTCTCGTAAATCCGCACGAACCCCTCGATGGAGGAGCCGTCGAACCCCATGCCCTCGCCCAGGGCGTGAGGCAGCTCCGAAATCGGCAGGGCAAAGCCCTTGAGCCTGCCGAGGATATCGGTGAACCACAGCCTGACGATCTTGACCTTCTCCTGTTTTACGATCCTGAGCACATCGGCGCGCGTCTTGGGCATGCTCCATCCTTTCCTGTTGATTTTGAAGTAATACTAAAACGTATATATTATAGTGCATTTTCGTATATTATGTCAAGTCCTATGCCGTTTCATTTATATATTTATTCCATATTGATATTATATTGATTCAATTATGGATATCATAAAAAGCGGCCAAAGGCCGCCGGGTTATTATACCCCAGATCAGGCCCCTTTTTCCATTTTGTCGCGTAAGCAGCACCGACAAGCCTCGGTTACGCGCCCTGAACGAAAAAGCCCCCTTGAAGGGGGACCTCCGAAAGGCCTCCGAAATCCCAAGGGGTTTCCGAGGTATTCACGCCGTATTCACGAGGTATTCACGCGCTCCCCTCCCGATTCCCTGTTTTTTGAACCGAAGATTTATGAAAATACTTTCCAGGCCACAATTAGAAGTGGCTTGACTTAAAATCCCTACAATCCAAATAGGCGAAGGTCTGATATATATTTAACCCGCCCACCCACCCCTTAAAGGAAAACGGGAAATGTAGGAAGGGAGACGAAAAGACCCGTCCCAACCCCTCCCCTCGCCCCTCCCCAAAAGCCTTGTGAGAGGGGAAAAAGAAAGAGCGATCCGTAGATCGCCCTGAACCAATCAAACCTCAGATCACCGACGGAATCCATAGATTCCGCCTACCCAGGCTAACGCAGCTTCACAATCCTCAGAGGCTTGGCGTCCTGGCCCTCAGGCTTGAGGAAATAGATGCCGGCGGAGAGGCCGGAGCCGATGCGGTCGCCTTTGTAGGTGCCGACCTTCCGACCTGATACATCGTAGAGGGCGAAGGACTCCCTTTCGTGGCCCGGAACGGAGGCATAAGAGAGAAAGGGATTCGGGGCAACGCGATACGGCAAGTGAGAAGTGAGGGGTGAGACGTGAGAAGGAGCTTCAACCCCGGTGCCGTTACGGATGCGGAAGTGGCTGTCCGAGAAGTCCCAGCCGGTGGCGTTCTGGTAGGCCCAGAGCATCAGGAAACAGGTGTCGGACAACGTATCAGGAACCGTCCAGACATACGTGCTGTCGCTTCCAGGAATCCCGTGAGCAATGAGAGAATACGTCCGGCTGCTGTCTGTTGAGTAAAACAGGGAAAACGAATCCGCCACAAACGGAGCGACATTCCGCCAGCGAATCGTGTAACTCGTATCACAATAAAGGGTTTCTCCCCCATTGGGATAAACCACCTGACACGCCTCCACCTCCCAAACTTCCGTCACCCCATAGGCCCATCCTATCCTTGCACTATCATCTCCAGTAATGATAATTTCAGGATACCCGTTCCCGTTCATATCGTGGATGTAGGCTTGCGTAGTCCAGTGCCTTCTGAACCGGTTTGCCCGAAAGACCCTCTGAAACTGATGGGCCAAGGTATCATACTTGTACACCATCCAATCATTATTTATCGTCCAGACAAGCTCCGGCCTCCCATCCATGTCTACGTCCCCACAGGCGGAGTGCCGAATGCCATTGGCACCTGAAATCCCGGTGATGGAATCGGCATAAATAAGATCGTACTGATTGTTTCCCGCAGACTCATAAAGCCAAAGACCAGCAGTCCACCCTGGCGGGGTACAGCTGCCAATCATAAACTCCGGCTTTCCATTGCCATTTAAATCGGGACAAGCAATGACGTCTACCATGTTACACGCATTGAGGGTGTCCATCCAAACTAACTGATATTGATCATCACCCGTGCATTCACGAACAAAAACAGTCGGCCTATTCTGAGGAGCGCCATCAAGAGCGCCGTAGGCAAACTCCGTTTGGCCATCACCATCAAAATCGGCAACAGCAAAATAGGAGGTTATATCTGGATTGAGGGTCTCAGTATCGCAAAAAACCTTAATGTATTCATTGTCCCCCCTCGTCTCAAAAACGTATATAATGCTGTGATCTGCATTCAGTATTTCCCTCAAGCCGTCACGATCCAAATCCGTAATATACATGGAAGAAATAGTTTTCCCCCAATACTCATACTGCCAAGACCAAACAAGAATCGTGGGTAAGGTGCCAGGAGTTGGCTGTTCATAAACCCGAATGTAGGCAGTATCGGTACTGTCTACGGTCTGGCATACCAGATCGTACAGCGTATCGTTATCCAAGAATCCAACATCCCAGGGTAAGCTGCATGTAACCGTCGTATCTTCAAGGCAATAACGGTTATACGGGCGACAACTGAAGATAGGCATCTTCAAATTTGAATTCCTATCCCCGGAACATAAAAAGTCTTGATAGCCATCCCTATTAAAGTCAGAGCCTTTAATATATCCCCCAGAAAAGCTACCACCCTGAATGGTTGCAACTTTTTTGAAGTTCAAACCAAGGCTTTCGCCTATAACTGCCAGCAATAAGCAACTACACGCTATAAACAAGCGCCTCATCTTTGACATTAACCTCACCTCATTCCCTTATAAGGGTAACATATATTTAAGGTTCTGTCAACAAATCTTTTAAGGAAAAAGAGGGGAAAGCGGGAAAACCGCCTTCCCCTCTTAACCGTTAACGGAATCAGCGGACCAGGACGACCCTCGCAGTTTTGGCTTTCCCAGGCGAGGTTAGCTTCAAGAAATACACCCCACTCGAAACCGCCCTGCCACCCAAGTCACGACCATCCCAGGTTGCCTTGTACACACCAGCCACTTGACTGGCATCTACAACCTTCTTCACGAGCCGCCCCGTCAGGTCATACACTGAAAGGTCAACTTGACCCGGAGCCCTGAGGCTGTATTCAATCTGAGCCTGACCTTTAGCAGGATTCGGATACACCGCAAAGACCTCTCGGACCGGAAGTGCAACCGGCTCACCAGCCTGAGGCCCTCCTCCTTTTCCACGCTTCTTATGGTCGTAGTAATAGAGACCCAGGCCTATGCTGGTCACGTAGTCCCCTTTGACCTTCTTCAAGGAGAATACCACCTTGCGGTCCTTCAGGTACAGCTCGGGCGGAATCTGAACCCAGGCCGTGTCCACCTTGTTCGGGGCGAGCCGAAGGGTGCGGGCCGCCTTGCCATCCACGCTGAGGGCCTGGACCCAGTCATTCCCGGTCTCCCGGTAGGAAGATACCTTGACCAGGAAGTCGTATTTCGGGTCAAGGTAGGGAAGCTCGTAAACAAGGCTGTCCTTAGCGTAGTCCACAGCCTTGTCACCGAACCGCATCACACCATCCCGCTTGCGGCAATAGGGGGAAGGAGCATCCTGTCCAGCTACGACCTTGTAGTAGCCACCATGCTCGGCGGACTCGGGACCTAATCCCTCGCCGCCCCCGCCTCCGTAACTTGGCGTAAAATGCTTGGTTAGGACCCGATAGGGACCGCTGGTCGGGGTTTCCCTCTCGGTCCAGGCCACTGCGAGATGTTCATCCCAAAACCAGCCTGACCACGCCACGCTATGGGGCCAGTAGGAATATTCGTTAGGGTTGGATTCAACGACGCTCGAATTTCCACTACTCTCCCTCCAGTAGTAGATGTCGTTGTAACCTGTTGTTCCCTCAGAATAGGTTGCGAACTCATTGAGAGCCCAGACAGGAGATTCGGAGGCCTTGCTATTCGAGGTCACGGGGATGAAAGTCCAGGTATAAGGGGGATCAATATTCTTTCTTCCTCTAATAATCTCCGATCCGTTACCCGAACCCTTTGACCAAGGAAGGAAAACGTATTCGGAAAAACCCTCTACGAAGGGCTGCTGGGATTCTTCGTTATACGGCAGTGGCCAAGGGGCTGTCCAGCCCCCGACATCCCTCCAGGAATACCAAATCCTGCCGGCGCTCCCGGTACCCCTTCTCCACGAGGCGTGAGGCCTGCCGTAGGCGTCCATCCCAAGAGAGACCTGGCTGCAAACATTGTTAGGGTCAATCTCAACCGGTGTACCGCCAGGTGAATTGTAGGGAAACCTGTGGCTGTAGACATGTCCGTCCCCGCACGAGTAGCCTACGTAGGTCATCCCGTAGTAATCCTGAACCAGGGAAGGCGGGCCAGGGTCGGGCTGGGTCGTGAGGGTATAATCCTGAGACCAAGAACCCAATGAGGGATTGAAAAACTTGTAGATGAGCTGGTTGTTCGGGGTGAGCGGCTTGAAGGCCACGCAGACCGCGTACCAGGGAGGCCAGACGTCCAAGGGCAGCTCCACTAAACCGATGGTGGGGTAGGTGCCATCGCCGAGGTACTCGAGACCGGACCAGGAAACACCACCATCCATGGTCTTGCAATAGTACACCTTGTCACTCTCACTGCCGTTTTTTCCTTTCATAACAAGGTGTATGTTTTGGTTCCCGTACCACGTCTCACGAGCCAAGTGTCGGCCACTGCTAGGTTCCGTCTGTAAATTACGGGATTCGTTAGACTTGTAGTAAACCTCGGGTGTCCCTTGATGGGGGACCCGATCGTCGTGCCAGACTACATGGAGCCTTGACCCTGAGACCGCAATGGAAGGGTTATCGGAGTTATCGGGATCAAAAGTAAGACGGAGATCGGGCCCCCAACTTACGCCCCTGTCCGTTGAGCATTTGTAATAGACCTCGTTCCCTGCTCGATAGACAAGGTGAACTTTCGAGTCGGTCCCTGCGGTGATGTTGGGACAAAAGAGGGTGTTTTTAGGTGCGAATTCAACAAGCTTGGTAACTTCGCTCCAACTCTCTCCGCCATTATCTGAGCGTCTATACATAATTGAATCGCACACTGACTCCGGATCTAAACCCGGCTTGACCCAGACAGCATGAACATCCAAACCCGACACTGCAATCGAGGGGGAAACTCCCCCTCCGCACCCTAGTCAGCCTGGGTCATAGAGCGAAAGACGGGTATCCCCGCTCCAGCTCCCTGGCGCTCCGTTGTTTGTAGAGCGCTTATAATATATTTGGTGGGTTCCGTACCCTTCCCGTTCGTCCTGCCAAACCAAATGGACCCAGGGAAAGGGTTGTTGATCAGAAACCCCAATTGAAGGGATCCTCGCATACCTGCCGCCAGAGAGCGGTATAAAGTTGTTAACAAGCTCCTGTTCCTGTTCCCAGTTTGGAGGGTCTCCTCCGTTATTTGTTGAGCGTCTGTAATATATTTTATCGTACTGAAGCAACTGATACATGCGGTTATCCGTCCAAGCCAAATGGACGTTTTGGCCTGTAACTGCGATAGACGGGGAACCGGCGTAGTGGGAAGAGGTGAGAGCTACTTCATTACCCCATCCTGAGAGATACCGCCTGTACCACACGTTGAACCAATACGTTCCAGAATTTTCTCGCTCATCGAGCCAGACTGCGTGAACGACTTGACCTGTAACTGCGAGAGCAGGATCGAGGGACTGGTCGGCATTATTCGAAAGTCGGAATTCCGTTGCCCAATCCCACCCGCTGTTTGTGGAACGTCTGTAATATATCTCCCGGTTAGGGTAATTCCACCTTTCGTCACACCAGATGACGTGAACTTCATCGCCGCTGGCAGCGACCTGCCAAGCATTGTTGAGGTTATTGTAGGAAGGTTTTGAAAAGGCATCATCATCGGGGCTGAGCAAGACATCGGTGGACCACTGGGCGTGAACGGCTGCAGAGGCGCAGAGGAGCAAACAGAACGTGAGAAGTGAGACGGAAGAAGTGAGAAGGGGAAGAGAAGAACGACGACCGGACCCGGGGCGTCCCGATTGTTCGGAATCTACGCTACGCTTCGAAAGGGAGGCGGACGGCTTCATGGAAGGCTCCTTTCCTTAGAGGCTTTGAGACGGCTTTCCCGGACGGCCTCTACTATAAGAAATCCCCCAGGATTACGTCAAGCCTCCAGACTATCAAAAAACGGCAATTTTATATCACAAAACGGCAATTTTCTTACACTTTCTGGCAGGGGTCTTTTCCCTCTTCGTTTTACTCATCCTTCTGAAACGCTTTCCGGATGCGGGTTTCAAGCCATTCCGGGAGCTCGATCTTCCCTTTCCGCCCATTCACGACTTTCCAGACCATCTTCTGCCATTGCACGGGCGTCAGGCCATCGTGGCACTCCTTGAAGCATCCCACGAACCCGGAAACGCTCTTCCGCTTAAGCAGGACCAGCGCCACCGCGGTTTCCGAATACCCCTTAAAGAGCGCCCCTTCGGCCAGGGCCATCTGGAAAACCCGCTTGGTCTGGCAGTATCCGGCTTTGACCATGGCCGGAAACACGTGCGTGATCCAACTCCCGGAGCGCTCGATGTCTGCTCTTACGTCCTCCCGGCAGGCTTGGGGATGTTTCAACAAATGGTCCAGGATAGCCCTGACCTTGGGACTGCGGAAGTCCTTGCCGTCCAGCACGTTCTGCGCCTTGTTCAAGGCCGGCATGAGCGATCCGGCTGGAATCGCTCTTGACTTCCCGCCCTTCGTTCCGAAACCCTTTGAAGCTCTCATCCGTGAAGCTCCTTTCCCGGGACCCGGCAATGGTCCCGACGCCAATCCAAGAAACGCTCAGGAAGGAAAAAGGCAATGGCCCTGAAATAAATCCAGGACCACTGCCTGCAAAGACAAAAAGGGTCAGAGAGAGAGAGCCGTTTCGGCCCCCGTTAGGACTGGACCTGAGGAAAGTTGTGGTATAATAGCCA
>CAYGWX010000066.1:0-1268 GCA_964353855.1 uncultured bacterium
GCGAGCACGCGCTGGATCTGCTTGAGGTGGCCCTTGGCGTGCTCGGCGTAGAACAGGAGGCTCTGGGCCATGCGACGGTAGCGGGCCTTGTTCTCCCGAACCTCCGGTCTTAAAACGAGGAGCATGTTCCAGGACTCCTCCACGTCCTTCTTGTACCGGGCAAAGAGGTCCATCGCGCCCGGGGTCACGGCGATGGCCGCTTTGAGTCTCTCCGGAGCGGTGGTCGGGTTCTCCTGCGTACCCGGGACCTCGCCCAGGATGTCCCAGACCATCCACTGGTGCCCGTCCCGCTCGCCCACCGAGAGGTGGGCCAGGACCTCCTTCACCGACCACTTGCCCGGGGCCTCGGGCTTCACGGCCTCCTCCTCGCTCACGCCGGAGAGGGTCTTCTCCATCTCCTCCCAGATGGGCTGGTAGGCCTGCCGGGCCTTGGCCACGACCGCCTTGGGGTCCCGGGGGATGTCCTCCATCTTGCGCGGGGAGAGCTCCAGGACCAGGGACTGTTTCTTCCCCTCCCTGAAGTAAGTGACCTCGATCTTATCCCCGGCCTGGTGTTTTCCGAGGACCGGACCGATCTTCTCCCAGCCCACGATCTCCTTCCTGTCCACGGTCAGGAGGACGTCCCCCTTTCTGAGCCCGGCCTTCTCAGCGGACAGGCCCGGGACCAGCTCCGTGAGCTTGAGATACCCGGGCTTGACCCCGAGCTCCTTGGCGGCCTCCGGGGAGAGGAGGTCGAAGTTGATGCCCATCATCGGCCGGCGGGCGATGCGCAGGTCGATGCCCGTCTCCAGGATGGACTGAAGGCTCTCCAGGCACTTGACCCAGGCCTTCTGGGCGCCGGCAAAGCTTTTCGCGGCCTTCGGGCCCTTGCCGAAATCGCTATGCTGGAACGAAAGCTCTGTGCCCTTCGGATGAGGCTTCAGGATGAACTCCGCCCTGGAGGGGCGGGGGTTCCGGGCATCCGACCAGGCGAGCACCAGGCGCTTGGGAGTGTCCAGGGCGAGGATCGTCCCCCAGGCCTTGTAGCCGTCCTCCCATTTGGCCTCCCACTTCTCTTTGGGCCGGGAGGCGAACTTGGCCTCCTGGCAGAGCCATTCCCGCCACTCGTAGGCCTGGGAGAGGGTCCGGAACACAGCCTCTGGGCTGGCCTGGATGAACCGCTTTTCCTCGACTAAAAACCCCTTCGCCTTGGGTGCGGCCTTCTTAGCAACGGCCTTCTTCTTGATTACCTTCTTCTTGATTACCTTCTTCTTGATTACCTTCTTCTT
>CAYGWX010000066.1:1368-14244 GCA_964353855.1 uncultured bacterium
CCTTCTTCTTGATTACCTTCTTCTTGATTACCTTCTTCTTGATTACCTTCTTCTTCACTGCCTTGTTCTTTTTCATGCCTTTTCGCCTCCTATTTTCCCACTCTTCTTATTTTCATCTTTCTCTATATCAAGCGCCGCCAAAGCCGTGTTAAAGTGAATCTGGACGGTGTCCCCTACATCCCAGGCGTAACCCCCGGCCAGGGTGACGACCACCGGGATGCCCCGCTCCCGGCAGATCCCGATGACCATCCTGTCCCGCTCCGCGAGTCCCTCGATGGTCAGCTTCAAATTCCCCAGCTGGTCATGCTCGTAGGGGTCGGCCCCGGCCACGAACAAGACCAGCTCGGGCTCATGGGACAGGACCTTCTCCAGGGCCCCGGAGAGGAGATGGAGATACTGCCGGTCCGAGGTCCCGTGGTCCAGGCCGATGTCCAAGTCGCTTTCCTCCTTCACCGGATAGAGGTGCTCCTGATGGATGGAGAAGGTGAAGACCCTCTGCTCGCCCTGGAAGATGACTGCGGTGCCGTTCCCCTGGTGCAGGTCGCAGTCCACGACCGCAGCCCTCTGGATGAGACCCTCCATCAGCATGACCTGGACCCCGATCCCGACGTCGTTCAGGTAGCAGAAGCCCTCGGCATGATCCGGGAAGGCGTGGTGGAAGCCGCCCCCGATGTTGTAGCCGATGCCCCCTTTCAAGGCCTCGCGGCAGGCCCGGATCGTGGCCCCGGTCGTGAGCACGAAGAAGTCCGCGATCTCGCGGGAGAGCGGCATCTCGGAGAACATCGTGCCCCGGGTCCAGCGCAGATTGAGGAGGTCGTCCAAGTACTGCGGGGTGTGCACCAGGAGGAGCTCCTCCCGCGTGGCCGGGGTCGGAGGGATGAAATCCTCCACCTTGAGGTGACCCTCCTTCACCAGCCGATCCGCGAGCCGGGGATACTTTTCCACCGGGAAGACGTGCCCCCCGAGGTCCGCGTAAACGTCGGAACTGTAAATGAAAGAGACCATGGTTAAGCCTTGTTCAGCCTTTCTTGGCCACGATGACGAGACGGTTCGCCTGATGGTCATAGGGCATACCGGATAGGCCGCCGTATATCTCTACCCTCCTGAACCCTACTCCCTTGAGAAGGTCCCTCAGCTCGCAGGCAGAGTAAAGCCTGAGCGAGATCGTGAACTCCTGCCTCCTTGTTCCCTTGATCAAAATCCACCGGCTCTCGATCCGGGACCAGTCCGGGGACACCTTTCTTTCCTCCAGGACGAGATAGCCGCTTTGCTCGTACCAGTCCCGGGGCCTGAAGATGCGGGCCAGGACCTCTTTGCCCATGGTCTCGATGAGCAAAATCCCCTTGGGCCCAAGCGAGCGGTACAGGTTCTGGGCCACCTTCTGGTCATCGCGGCGGTCCTGGAAATAGCCGAAGGAGGTGAACATGTTGATGGCCCCGTCAAAGGCCCCCGGACGGCAGAATTCCCGCATGTCCGAGCGCACGAACCCTACGGGCAAGCCCTCGGCTTTGGCGCGCTGTTTCGCTTCCTTCAGGTACTCCGTGTTCCGGTCCACCCCGGTGACCCCAAACCCTCTGCGGGCTAACTCCAGGGAATGCCTCCCCACCCCGCAGCAGAGGTCCAGAACCCAGGCTCCGGGACGGAGCTCGAGCAGGGCGATGATCTCCTCGGCCTCCTGGGTTGCATTAGCCTGCCTCGTCTCCGAAAACAGGATGGGCCGGGTGGCTTTCCAGAAGGCCTCGTTCTCGAACCAGGATATCTTCTTTTTCATGGGCGGGGCTTGAACGTCTCCATCGCTGCTTTCAGCCGCTCCCGGGCCTCAGGGGCGTACCAGAGGTCCACGAACAGGCGGTCCTTCTCCTCCATCCGGGCCAGGATATCGGCCTTCACCTTCTCCACCCGGTTGCGCTTGGTCTCGGCATAGGCCGGGGAAGGCGAAGAGCCAAGCGCCCGGGCCTTCTCCACGGCTCGGGGTTGGATCTCTCCAAGAGTCCATACCGCATCCACAAGGCCCAAACGAAGGGAGGCCTCCGGAGGATAGAATTCCCCCCCTTCGCAGATCTCGCGGGCCGCCCGCCCTCCGACTAGCTCCCTCAGGATGCGGTCCGCGGCATAGGGGACCGGCACCCCGAGCTTCACCTCGTTCATGCCCATAAGCTTCCTTCCCTGGGCGATGAAGCGGTAATCGCAGCAGGTCGCGAGGATGAAACCCCCGGCCAGGGCATGGCCGGTTATCGCCGCCACGGTGGGCTTGGGGAAGGTGAAGAGCTCCAGGCAGAGGAGGTTGTAGGCCTGGAAGAAGTCCGCGAAATCCGGCTTGGACAGGGGAAAGAGCTCCGGGATGGCCAAGCCGATGGAGAAAAACTTCTCATTGGCCGAGCCCAAGACCAGAGCCCGTGCCTCCGGATCGTCCCGCAACGGCTGGAGGGCATCCCTCAAAGCCTGGACCAAACCCGGGCCCAAGGGGTTCGTCACCCCGTGGTCCATGGCCACAATGGCCACGCCATCCCGCAACTCTTTGCGAATCAATTTCTTACCTCAAGAGCCAATTATTAAAATAAGGGTATTTCCAAGGGAAAGGGAGAATAGGATAGCATAATCGAGCCGGTTTTGCAAGCAGAAAAAGGACGACCCCAAAGCCGTCCTTCTTATTTTGGATTTCGGAATGCGGAATGAACGGCTGAAGAGGGACGGAAGCTTTAGACCCCGTGGGCTACGTCGCGGTGGCAGCGGGCGCAGGGCAGGGTTTTACCTCCCCGGGGAAGGAGCGCCTGGCTCATCATTCCCTGGTGGCAGCGCAGGCAGTTACACTCTACAATCCTCCGGTCCCGGGGGATGATGCGCAGGACCTGGACGTTCTGGAAGGTGAAGGCCGCGGAGTGGCGGAAGCCCTCGTCGGCCTTGGCCAGCCATTTCCCGGCCGGGTCATGGGGCAGGTGACAGTCGTTGCAGACCTCCCGGTGATGGGGCCCGGCGCGCCAGCCCCTGTAGTGGTCCCGCATGATGTGGCAGTTGGTGCAGTAGACCGGATTGCTGAAGAAATAGGAGTAGCCCTTGGCGTACCAGAAGGTGAAGCCGCCGACGCCGATGAGAACCCCGGCCGCCACGGCCAGGGGCAGGGTCAGGAGGGAGGTCACGCGGAAGAGAAAACGGCTCACTTCTTCGGGACCTTCATCATCGCCTTGTACGCCGCCAACTCGGCCTGGCGGGCGTCATCGATCGCATCGCCGAGGATGCGTGCCCCCTCCTGGGGGCTGTGGAAACCCATGCTGTTTTCCGCGCTCATGTAGTCCCAGCGCAGGAAGGCCCTGCGGTGCCAGGCCCGGGCCTCCTTCAAGGCCTCGTCCGGGATCCCCTGCTTCATGGCCTCCTGGATGGCGTCCTGGGCTGCGGTCAGGGCCTTTTCCCCGCGCAACATCAGGCTCCAGGAACGATCCTGGATCTCCAGGACCCGACCCCTCAGCTCCTCATCCGAGAGGCGGTGGCAGGTCGCACAGGCATTGGTCACGTTCACCAAAGGCGAGCGCACCCAGTGGTCCGAGATCTTCACCGAGCCCACCCGGGTGTAGGGCATGTGGCAGTCCGGGCAGGTCACCCCGGAGCGGGCGTGGATCCCGGTGGACCAGAACTCGTAATCGGGATGCTGCATCTTGACCAGGGAGGCCTTGGTCTCGGCGTGCTCCCAGTCCTGGAACTTGAGGGAATCGTAGTAGGCCTCCATGGAGTCCACGGAGAGCCCCTTGGTCCAGGGGAAGACGAGGTATTTCCCGGGGCCCTGGAAGTAATACTCCACATGGCACTGGGCGCAGACATAGGTCCGCATCTCCTCGGGCGAGGCTTTGGAGAGGTCCATGCCCCTCCGGGCCATGGCCTCCCGGAAGGCCGGCCGTGAGATGGCCAGGGCCATGGTCCGGGAATCGTGGCAGTCCGCGCAGGCAATGGAGAACTTCACATGATAGGTCTCCACCATCTCCTTCACGGGCGTGGCGTAGAACTTCTCATTTCCCAGGGACTTCATCAGTCCGGGGACCTGGCTGGACTTGCAGGTCATGCAGGTCCCGGGCTTCTTGTCCCCCAGGCGCTTGGAGGTCAGCATGTCCTCCAGGGCCTTGCCGTGCCCGCGGTCATCGCGGTACTCCACGGCGAAGGGGTAGCCGGCGAAGAGGCGCTTGAGCGCTGGCTCCCGGTCCAGCTTGGAGAAGGCCTCGGAGCCCCCGAACCGGCCGTAGGGGCTGTACGGGGCCAGCTCCGAGGTCCTGAGGGTCTTCATCAGGGCATCGTACTGCAGGGGAAAGTTCATTCCCCAGACCGCGGGGTCGGGATCGCCCTCCGGGATCGGGGCGATCCGGAAATAGGTCAGCCGGGCCTCCTGCTGGCGCTCGAAGATGTTCAACAGCAGGGCCATCACCAGGGCCGTGACCACGGCCGTGCCAAAGACGACGAAGATCCAGGTTCGTTTCTTCATGGGGCCGAAACTCCTTGTCTCAACAAAGGTTCAGTGGTCCGAGATATCCGAGGAAGGTAAAACAGCAGGAAACCCGGATAGCCGCAGATCATAATGAAGCTTACGAGATAACTAAAAATCCCAAAAAGAACGAAGAGAGTATCATTCAAACCAAACATTTTCCTAGCCAAAGCTCCCCCCGAGGTGGTGGATATCACAGCGTATAATGCAAACCATAGAACGGTCGATAAGGCGGAGCCAAAAGCGATACGTTTGCCGATCTCACGACCGCGATAAAGCTGATAACCCGAAAACGCAAACAGGAGGCCCAAGATAACCAAAAAGGGCATGAAAACCAACCAAATGCTATGGAGCGTCTCCATGTAAATCCGCTGTTCCATGAGCCTGGCTTGAAACCCTGGGTTCGCTGAAGATGGCATTCCACTGACCATCCATTTTTGCATGAAAACAAGAATCATGAAAAAAAGACTGAATCCAACTGCACCCCCGCCATAGACCATCGTTAAAACGCTGACGACTTTAGATTTCATCTCCTAAAATCAAAGATGGCAGCATAAAAAGGATGGTTTTCCCGCCCTGCCCGACGACGATCATTCCGT
Organism: uncultured bacterium; assembly: GCA_964353855.1. Lineage (GTDB taxonomy): Bacteria > Edwardsbacteria > CAYGWX01 > CAYGWX01 > CAYGWX01 > CAYGWX01. The sequence continues at coordinate 6,433 of CAYGWX010000066.1, forward strand.
TTTGCTTTTTTAAGTTGTTTATCATAATGCGTTTCCTTCTTAAAATGACTATTATTTTGAGTATAAACCCATTAACTGGGCTTGCCCCACAATATGTTGCTCGATTGCTTTCAATAGTTTCTTCCGGGTCATTTTCAGATCCAACGCTATTTGCGCATCCAGGGCGAATATTTTGAAATAATAACGGTGGGTCCCAAAAGGAGGGTTCGGGCCCATGTATGCGTTTCGATGAAAGAAGTTTTTACCCTGGATTGTTCCGTCAGGAAAAGACCCTTGTTCCGGAATTCCCTCCGGAAATTCTCTCTTTGCAGCAGGGACATTGTATAAGACCCAATGCGAAACGATGCCGACTATCGGAGCATCGACATCTTCGACAATGATCGCATAATATTTGGCCCGTTCGGGTGGATTTTCCCAGTTCAAAGGGGGAGAAATATTCCTCCCGCGACGAGTATTGCTGTAGAGATCGGGGATCGCCTCTCCGTCTCTAAATGCTTTGCTTTCTATTTTGAATTCCATATCCTGGCTCCCTGCAGAATGGTACCTCGGGAGATAGCGAATGTGCGGACGATACAGTACGGGACGGGGTGGCACTTGATGAAAGCCTTAAAGGCCTTCATGCCAATCCCCCTCTCTGGCCAGCAGTTACCCTATCCTTCGCATATAAGAGAGTGATGGCCAGCACGATCACCCACAGCATGAAACTGTAGATGTTTATGCGCTCCGTGAGGCCCAGCCACGGCGTAGGCTGCCCTGCGGCAAGTGCGGGACCTTGCGAACCAGCCAAAGACCCAAACACGATAACTGCCAGGAGCGTCACGATCGAGTAGAGCCGAAACCACTTTCCAGATGCGGCGGCTGCAAAGCCTAAGATGAGCATCCAGGTGAGCACGGTCACAACCGTGATGACTATGTGCATGGTATTCGTCAATGCACTTACGGGCATAGAAAGATCCTCTGGGAAGAATTGCGGCCACGTCCAGTTGACAATCGCATATACGATCAGCGCGCCGCCAATGACGCGAAGAGAGCGCTTCCGATCGGCCGACCGCCAGACACCCAGCCCGAATGCGACCACAAGCACAGTGTAAATGGGGCTAAGCACAAGATGGAGAGGTCTCGACGGGGCACCGATTGCGCTCAGGCGACTGAATTCTTGAGAGCACCAGCTGTAGCTCGGCAATCGCGTACCTCCGACCACATCCATGCCGGCATAGACGAGCGAAGAGAGAATGCCGCAGACGAGCAAGACCTTTCGTAGCAATCAACAATCCCCCATTTATCTCAAATTAATCGTTTCGAGAGCTGTCCGCGGTTGGCCACGGCCACCGCTACAATGAAAAGCAATAGCGCAACGGTCAACACGAGGTTATAGGTCACCGCTTGCACCCCTGTAGCCTGCGGCTGGAGGATCAGCGTACTAGCCGTGAGACTCACGTGCATGAGTATCACCACGAGCAAGCTCCTAGTACGGTCGTAGACCCATACCATGAGTACCCTGAAGGCCGGTAGGAAGGAGAAGAGGAGCGCGGCCACGTAGAGGGCCGGCGGGACAGTTCCGGAGAAACTGGCACTTTTCAAGAAGAGAGGGAAGTGCCACAGCCCCCAAAGGAAACCGACGATGAACCCCGTAACAAGGACACCGTAGCGCAGCCTCAGCCGGGGGATAGCGAACCCCGTCCAACCCAGTTCTTCAAAGACGCCAACCATGATGGCCGCCACGATACTAGACACCAAAAGGGAGACCTTATCGTCGGCTGCGAATATGGTAGAGACGAACGCTGGCGAGGTTAGCGAAAGCGCGAAGAGTACACCTCCTATCATGAGTGGCGCTGTCAACAACGCGACCGCATACCAGCCAACACCCAACCGCCTGCTGCGCAACCGGGAGAGAAGCTCACGAAAGCCCGCCCGTCCATCGACGAGGCCGATTAACGAGAGTCCGGCGACGCTGGGGCCGAGAAGCATCGCCATATATACAAATGTCATCAGTGCTTCGGGCACCTCCTCTGTGCCCAGGATTCCGCCAGGGCCCATTACTACGAGAATTGCGCCCCACGAGATCACGAACGTTAGGGCGAAGTAGGTCAGAACCGGGTGCTTCTTGATGAAATCCTTTATGGTCGTCATGATGTCCTAAGTACGCTGATAAATAATAATGATGGCGATCCGAGGATCGCCCTTATTTTCATCCTTCCGCCTTCCAGCGCTCCAGCTTGCGGATCGCTTCCTCGACCATCTGCCGGGCCTGGTTGACGGTCCCAGCCTCGGCGTTCACGTGGAAGATGGGCCGGGCCGAATCCGGAATCACCTGCACCCAGCCGAAATCAGAGAACACCTTCACCCCGTCCACCAGCTCCCGGTTCAAGCCTTTGGTCTCCTCGATCAGCCGGCGCAGGATCGTACCCTTGAGAGTGAACGGGCAGAAGACGTTCTCGCGGACCATGATGATCTCCGGAATCTCACGGACCAGGGAGCCGAACCGGGTCCCGGTCCGGGCCATCATCTCCAGGATCTTGGCCACGGAGAGCATCCCGTCGAAAGCCCCGATAAACTTCGGGAAGATGTAGGCCCCATAGGGCCCGCCCACGAAGTCGGTCCCCTCCTCGGACCCGGCCTCCATCAGGGAGAGGTTGTCGGTGCGGGTGCGGATGACCTCGGCGCCGTGGGCCCGGGCCAGGGCCTCGATCACGCTCGAGGCCGTGACCGGCACCGCCACGCGCTTGGCCTTGGCGGCCTTGAGGACCAGGAGCAGCACCGCGGCCAGGGCTAGATTCCCGGTCACCGCGCTCCCGAACTCGTCCACGAGATAGACCTTCTCGGCCCCGGCATCCAGGAGGAACCCCACGTCGGCCTTGAGCGTGACCACGATCGAGGTCAGCTGCAGGAGGGAGGCATCGAACTCCTCCCTGGTCTTGGTGATCCGCCCGGCGTCCTGGTGCGCGTTCAGGGCCACCACCTCCACGCCCAGGTTCCCAAGAATCGATGGAAAGATGATCGTAGCCCCGCCGTAGGCGTAATCCAGAACCACCTTGAGCTTCGCCTGGGCGATGACCTTGGCGTCCACGAAATCCAGGAACCCGTCCTTGTAGGCCTCCACCACCCGGGCCGGAAAGTCCAGCTTCCCGGTCTCGGAATAGTCCGCCCTACGGAAGTCCTCGCGAAGGAACAACCGCTCCACGCTCTTGACCTTGCCCGGGGGCAGGTCCTTGCCGTCCTCGTCGAAGAACAGGATGTCCGAGAGGCGGGCGTCGAACGGCGACTTGCGGGTGTGCAGACCGGCCCTGGATCTCCCGGACTTGAGGGTGTAGCGCACCACCGGGATGGGCAGGGCGCGCAGGTCCTCCACGTTCACTCCGGCGGAGAGGAGCCCGCAGATCAGGGCGCGGTTCACCATCCGCGAGGAAGGGTCGGCGTCCCGGCTGGTCACGACCAGGGTGCCCTTGCCGAGGTAGGCCCCGAAGGCCGCGCCCAGCTTGGCCGCGAACTCCGGCGTGACCTCCAGGTTCGCGATGCCCGTGACCCGGGCCCCGGAGAAAAACTCCTTCTGCCACTTGTCCCCCCAGACCAGGCTGGTGGAAAGGACCGCGCCGTCCTCTACGCTCTTCTGGGGCCACATCTTCACGTTGGAGGCGACGATCGCGTTCCGGCCGATGCTGCAACGATCGGCGATCACCGCATTCTCCTCCACCACCGTGCCCTCACCCACCTCAGTCTTGTGCCCTATGATGGCATTCGTGATCAGGGCATTCCTGCCGATCCTCACCTCGTTCCAGAGCACGGAATGCGAAAGGCTGGCGCCCTCCTCGATCACCGATCCGTCGCCGATCACCGAGTCCTCGATCTTCACCCCGGAGCCGATCCGGCAGTTCCTGCCCACGATCACCGCGCCCCGGAGCTGGGTGTTGCGGGCCTGGATCTCGGTGCCCTCGCCAACCCAGATGTCTTTTCCGATCACGGACAGCCGGTTGCCCGAGATGGTCAGGGCGACCTCGCCGTGCAGGACGTCATGATGGGCCTGGCGGTACTCCTCCAGGTTCCCGATATCCCGCCAGTAGCCCTCGGCCACGCAACCGTAAAGCGGAAGCTTCTGCTCCATGAGAATCGGAAAGACGTCCCGGGAGAAATCGAACTCCCGGCGGGAAGGAATCAGGGCCAGGGCCTCCGGCTCCAGGACGTAGATGCCGGTGTTGATCGTGTCCGAGAACACCTGCCCCCAGGTGGGTTTTTCCAAGAACTTCTCGATCCGGCCCTCCGCGTCCGTGATGATGATCCCGTACTGCAGAGGGTTCTGGACCCGGGTGAGCGTGATCGTGGCTACGGCCTTCCTTTCGGTGTGGAATTCCACGATCCGGGAGAGATCGAAGTCGGTCAGGAGATCCCCCGAGATCACCAGGCAGGGCTCGCCGGTCATCAGGGGCTCGGCATACTTCACGCAGCCCGCCGTGCCGTAGTCCTCGGGCGGCTGTTCGTAGGCCAGCTTGACGCCCCAGCGCGAGCCGTCCCCGAAATAGGAGAGGATGGCCTCTGGCTGGTGGAAAAGCATCACGATGATCTCCCGGAAGCCGTGCTTGGCCAAAAGCTCCACGATGTGCTCCATCATCGGCTTCCCGACCATCGGAACCATCGGCTTGGGAAGCGAGGAGGTGAGAGGCCGGAGGCGGGTGCCGAACCCGCCGGCCATCAGGATGACTTTCATGGGATTATCGGGCATAGTAAATTAATCTTACCATAAACCTCTATAAGGGTTCAAGGGGCGAAAGCGGATGCGCAAAATGGGGAGAGGCCCCTCGGGTGGGGCCTCTCCTTCCTCCGTGAGGTTGATTTCGCTTACTCGCCGTCCTTTAAGGAATTGCCGACCTCTGAGTAGATGTTTCTTTTTGGAATGGGGATAAGCTCTTTGGTTCCAACCTCATGATGGATGGGTGTTTTGACTACAAATAGCCGGTCAAATCGCCCGAGGGAAAAAGAAACAGCCCCGCAGACAGCGGGGCCGCTTCCAAAATGGGGTGATGCAGAAAAGGGGACCACGCCCCCCATTAGGATGCTCGGTTTTCTTTTCCCCAATAAGGAAAGCCGTTTAGATAATAAGGGTCACGTTGGCCGCCTGCGGGCCTTTGGGGCCCTCCGCGACCTCGAACTCAACGGCCTGCCCCTCCTTCAAGGATTTAAAGCCTTCCATCTGGATCGCGGTGTGATGCACGAACACGTCCGTGCCGGACTCCCGGGTGATGAAGCCGTAACCCTTGGAGTCGTTGAACCACTTCACGGTTCCCTTTTCCCTCACCTCTCCAACCTCCTTTTTCAACAAAGGCCTCCGCCTCCGGGAGCCTACCCTCCCTTCGGACACGCCAATACAACAGTTTCCCCTCAAGCCGAAGGCTTCAGGGCAGTTCCCTGTCTCAGGGGATATGGTCGAACGTAGTCGGCCTTACTGTCTATCGTAACTGCGGAACCCCTGCATCCGGGCCCGCCGCCGGGCCTTGGCCTCCTTCTGCTTACGCCTCACGCTGGGCTTAGCATAAGATTCGTGGCGTCGTACGTCGGCGAGGACGCCTTCCCTTATGATCTGGCGCCTGAACTTGCGAAGAAGCTTGTCGAAATCTCCTTGATTCTCTATCCTTATCTGCGTATGTGTCCCCCCTTTTGCATAAGGATACTGAATTTCAACGGGTTTTGTCAACTACTTTTTTAAGAAATCTTTCGCGTTGCCTTTCCGATCTCAGTTTTCAGCTTCTTCCAGTCCTCCGCACGGAGCCCTGAATCACAGCGTCGCCTCTATCTGTTTCCCTGTCGTCAAAACGCTCTCAGGCTTCCAATCTCTTCTCATCCAAGACACAAGCCACCCGCCATCTTCGCTCTCCCATGGCCTTAGCGATGTGCCTGAGGTGACACCTCCAGAAAAGGACCACTGCGCAGAAGATGACGGTCATGGAGAAATCGGTGACCCTGCACAAGGCTTCGATCAGCCAGAGGATCTGGACGGCCGGCGGTAGGCGTTCACCCGGAAGGAGTTTTCCCCCTTGAAGTCCAGGATATCCGCGATGCTGCTGAGGAGGGAGGCGATCTCCTGGTTCTTCATGAAGCTTTATTCCTCCAACACCTCGGAGGCCGGGACCAGTTCCACCCCCATCTCACGGAGCTTGGGCAAAACCGCCTCCAGGGCCTCCAGGGTCGCCTTACGGCAGTGGCCGATGGCCAACACCCGATGCCTGGTTTGAGCCGTTTTTGCCAGGCTCAGGAGCGTTTTCTGTATGGCGGCAGCTTCGCGTTTGTCGTCGAAGAATCCGGTGCTCTTGACGCATGGAACCCCGAGGCGGGTCGCCGTCTGATAGGCCACGGAGTTGGACGTGGTCTGGGCATCCACGAAAAACAGGCCCTGCTTCTTGATCTCTTCCAAAAGGATCCGCATGATCACCGGGTCCTCGGTGGCCCGCGAGCCCATGTGGTTGTCCACCCCCTTTGCTCCGGGCACCGCTTTCAAAGCCTCGCGGACCCGACGGCGGATCTCGCCTTCCTTCAGGTCCACATAGATGGCCTGCGGACCGGGGTTCTCTTCGGGATAGTTCTTGGGCTCCATCGGGAGGTGCAGGAGGACCTCTTTGCCGCAGAGCCCGGCCCGCTCCGCGATCTCCTTACTTTTGGGGGAACGGGGAAGGATGGCCAGCGTCAGCGGAGCCGTGAAGTCCAGGAACCCGCGAACGGTCTGGTTCTCCGGCGAATCCTCCACGTCATCTATTACTATGGCGAGCCTGGCCAGGGCGGGGTCTGCGCGGGCGCCCTGGGTGAGGATGAGCCAGGCCAGGACGAGCGAATCGCAGGAGACCTCCAGGGTCACCTTTCCCTTTTCCTCGGAGCCTGTGGTCACGGCGCCCCCGGCTCCGACGACCCCGGCGTTCACGGACCAGGCCCCGCGCACCAGAGGAACGTTCCCCGGAAGCGAAGCCGAGATCACCGGAACCCCGGAGGTCGTCTTGGTCTTGGTCCGCGCCCCCAGACCCTTGAGGGTCCCCCAGAGCGCACGGGTCACCCGGATGTTCTTGGGAACCTCATCTCGGACGGGACGGTCCCTCAGCGCAGGCAGCCTCTGAAGCTCTCCCCCCACAAGGTCCCAATGATAAATGGCCAGAGTGGCGAGGACAAAAAGAAGACCCGCCCAGAGGACCGGTCTTTTATACCAGGGTCGGCGCGGGGCGGGGCGCGGCCGGTAAAGCTGCCTGATCACCGCTTCCGGGAGGCCAAACGCGGAGGATGGATGCCCCTATTCCGCATTCCGCACTGCGTATTACGCATTTTAAAGCAGCACCTCGTCGTCCCAGCGCACGATCCTCCAGGCGCCGCGCTCGTCCCGCTGGATGATGAAGGTAGCGTAGCCTGCCGCGTTTCCCACCTCCGGCGGGGTGGGCTGGATGTCCAACGTGTAGTAGCGCCGGGTCTTGAAGGAGAGGCCGCTGGGATCCCCGGAGTTCGTCTGCCACTGCCCGGCGTCGATCCGCAGAGCGATCTGGTCCGCGTTCGCGAACAGGCCCCGGGCCGAGGCCTCCTCGTCGCTCTTGCCCCAGTACGGAAGCTGGATGTTCTTGCTCTTGCGGTAGGCGGAATCCAGGTCGGCGAAACGGAAACGGAAGGTGTCCGCCAGGAGGTTTATGTAGCGAACGATATCCTTGGTGTTGTAGGCATATTGGAGGTCGATCAAAAGCCGCTCCTCCTGGCCCAGCCCGCCCGCGGAATAGGGAACGACCCTGGGCTTGAAAGGGTTCCAGCACCCCGCCAGGATCAGGGCGATGAGCGCGACGAGGATAACCGCCGTAA
>CAYGWX010000067.1:0-13812 GCA_964353855.1 uncultured bacterium
TTTAACGATGAAGGAGGGATCGCTCCACACGAAGCCGTTAGCGAACATCGGCCAATAGGCCAGCAGGCAAAGGACCCCGAGTCCGACCCACCAAAGAAACTGACGAGCCCTGTTCTTTTTCATGGGCGTGTTTGGCGGGCAGGTTTTATAGAAAGGCGTTCGGCTTTCATCGGTGTAGCGTAAATGATACCTTGAACCCGGAGGGAGTGTCAAGGGGAGGTCGAGTACACCCGCTCTCCGTAGAATAGAGAAAGCCCCCCTTGAAAAGGGGGGCTTTCGGGTTGAAGGTTTGAGGTGAGTTTACCGGACCACCACGGCCTTCTTGGTCGCGGTGTAAGTCCCGGCCTCGAAGCGCACGAGGTAGACACCGGCGGGAACGCGTTTCCCGCTGTCGGTCCGGCCGTTCCACACGGTCTCATGGGTTCCGGCCGGGACAGTGCTTTCAACCAGGGTGCGGACGAGCTGGCCGGCCAGGTTGTAGACCTTTAGGCTGGCCCGTACATCCGACGCCAACTGGTAGTTAAAGGTCATCGCCCCCAAGGTGGGATTGGGACGCCCCACCTGGAAGTCGGTGCGCAGCACAACCTCCGGGGATCCCGTCTCTACGCCGGAAGGATAGGGATGGAGACCGAACCAGCGCATCACCGAGTCGGCATAGACATACTTGGTGTTCGGCGCGGCTGCATCCACGAGGCCCCGCAGGAGCCAGGTGGAAACCAGGGTCTTGAACCGCGGGCTGGCACTGACGTTCCCGACCAGGCAGGTGTCGTTCCTCTGGCTGGCGAAGCGCATCAGGTTAACGGCGGTGCCGGTCTTGAAGATCCCGTCAATGTCAGAGCCCTGGGCGCCGTTGAAACCGGTGTCCGTGCCGCTGTAGGTGAAATTGAACCCTCCGAACATGGTCCCGGCGACCCCGGTCACCCCAGTGATCCGGTGCTCCAGGTCCATGGTGGCCGCCGTATAGTTCGCGCTCAGCCTGACGCGGATGGCCTGCCCGCATTGCGGGCCGGTGGGGTCCATGAACCCGAAACCGTACTCCGGGCTCTGCAGGTAAACCCCTCCCGAGTCGTAGGCCGTGGTCAGGAAGGCGGTGATCCGGTTGTCGTTCTGCAGCCCCAGGGCGTAGCTGTCACACAGGGCATTGGCATAGCCGGCACTGCCATCCAAACCTGCGTGCAGAGAGAAGATGACCAGGGGATTGGGACGGGTGAACGCCGGCAGGCCGAGGCTGTCGTGGTACCATCCCCGGTATCCCGCCCGCTGCAGGGCGGTCATCCAGTAGATGTAATCCTCGTTGTCCCCGTGACCCCAGATGACGTACTGGTTCCCGGAGTCCGGCAGGTTGGAGGGCACTGACATGGCCACGTCCCCGGTCACGCTCCCCGCGGTCAGGTGGACGTTGAAGGGCATGGGATACCAGCACATCATGGTATTCCCGCACTGCACGCGGTAGGTCTGGGTGGCTGTCCCACCGTTAGCCGCGATGTCCCCGAAGGTCTTGGGTCCGCTGTCCACGAGGGTGGAATGGGTGCTCGTGCTGCGCAGGGTCCCCGCCACACCGGTCGCGGTCGCGGTCCCGATATTCTTCAAGGTCACCTGAACGTTCTCAGCAGTGCTGCGCCGGAGGGCGTTCTTCGGGCTGCCGGGCACGTTCACGGCCGAGACGATAAGCTGGGCCGCGGAAGCGAGGTTGAGGTTTCCGGTCACGACGACGGCATAATCCTGCGGGCCCATCGGGCAGTTGTTCCCGTTCACGCGAATGACCCAGTTCCCGGCCGCAGGAGCGCGCAGACGTACGATCTCTTCCACGTTGCGGGCGTCCCATACCGAAGGATTGGGTGTGGACTCACCCGCCGTCATCTGGTTCCCCCGGTAATAAGTGCCCCCGGGGGCCGTGACCAGAAGGTTCATGTCGTTGACGATGGTAGGGTTGGCCCCGTGGCCTCCGGGAAAGTCCGTCCAGACCAGGGCCACCTTGAACACGGAACCGGCCTGGACTGGAATGGTGTATTCGCGGTACTGTCCGGTGTTCAAGCCATCCCGCTCGTCGGCCACCCAGAAGATGTTGTTATTGGTCGTGCCGGTGAAGTGCAGGGTGTTCCAGAGGTTGATGCGCCCGAAACCATAGGCGTTATTTGGGTACATCGTGGCGCAAGAGTCTCCGGAATTCACCAGTACAGCCTTGATCAGAGCCGCGGAGGGGATGAACCCGTTGGATGCATTCCGGGTTCCGGTGGGATACCAGCCCTCGGTGAAGTACTGCCGGACAAGGGCTCCGTGTCCTGCGGCTGCGGGGCAGGCCATCGAGGTGCCCTGCATCCCGGTGTAAGAGTTCGAGGAGCCAGCTGATACGGAGGTCAAGGTTCCCACAGCCATCAGGGTGGGCTTGATCCGGGTATCCCGGCACGGGCCCTGACTGGAATAGCTTGCCCGGGTCATGGCACCGGGGATACCGCTCCCTACCGCGCCAACGGTCACGATGTTCTTCGCGGTTCCCGGAGGTCCGATGGAGTTGGCGCTGGAGTTGTTGCCCGCGGAGTTGAAGCCCAGGAAGTCCTTGTGGTCCCACATGAAGGCGTCCCAGCTGCGGGCTTCACCGTCGTAGACCCCGAAGTAGCAGGAGGCCGAGACCCCCCAGGACTGGGAGAAGATTCTGCAGGCACCCCCGGCATTGCCGGTATAAGCCGCGCCCCAGATCTCACCGTGGCTTCCCGGGGCATACACCGCAGAGGCGTTCGTATTCCCGAGGTCCACGAACCAGTGCTTGGCATAGGGCGCCATCCCGCAATTGGCATTGCGGGTCGAGGAGCCGCCGCCCGAGTCGTTCCCGCAGACCGTCCCTCCGGTGTGGCTGCCGTGTCCGCCCACATCGCCGAACGTGGCGGTCAAAGATCCCTGCCGATAGGCGATGAGCTTGCGGTGAGTGGGATAGTTTCCAAATCCCCCGATGGAGACAGCCGGGTCCCGAAAGGCGTAGTGGTTCACGTCGATCCCGCCGTCCGAGGTCCCGGTCACCTGACCCTGGCCGAGGCAGCGGATGCCGCCAGTGTTATCCGTACCATTTACGTACCAAATCCGGCGGACGTTAGCAGTATAGTCTTGGTGGACATACTGAGCTATGGAATTGTTGAACTCGATCGGCAACCGGGGCTCGATCCAGCGCACCTCAGAGAGATTGGCGATGTCCGCAATCCGGCCCCCGTCCACCCTGGCCGAGAACACGGATTGCCACCGGTCAGCACCGGTCTCGAGGATTTCCACACCCAGTTTCTTCAGGTCCTCCGACACTTCCCGGAGGTTCTCCCCGTGAAAGAGGTAGATCCGGACCTCCTGGATGCCAAACGTCGTGGGCAAGTCCGAGGACATCTTGTAGGCAGGCTGGAACGCGCCTAAATAAGAGACCGCATCCAGCATAGAAACCCCTGATTTGGAGATCTCGTTCATCCGCACGAGGTAGGCGTAGTTAGGAATGTAGTCCAGAATCTCGGCCCCAAGGGATTGTAGGTCGCTCCTCATCTCGGGAGTGATCGGGCCGTTGAGCTGGACGAGGTAATAACCCACACCCCTCTGTTTTCCGGAGAGCTTGAGGTTCGGAGGCAGGGCGGGCTCACCCTTACGGGTGTCGAAAGTGATGCCGTTATCGAAGCTGATGGTGGTCGGGTTCTCATCGGCGGCCGGGGTGACCAAGCCCAACAACGAGGGCTGATGATACCCGAAGGGAAGCCCCTCTTCCTTGGCGCTCGCCGGGGGAACCGGGGAGCCGGGGGAAGAGGTGTGGAGGTAGGGTGAGCGCTGCGCAGCGAATGCCGGGGTCAACAGCAAAAGCGCCAACCCCAGAATCGCCCAGGTTCGTTTGGAAAGCATGACGGTCCTCCTCATGTGCTCAAGGGTTTAAAAGGAAATCTTAGCCCGGACTCTTAAGTTTGTTTGAAGGATTAGAGCAACACCTCCTTTCCAGAAGAACGTTCTTTGCCATCTTGAGCGCCGATGATCCAGCCCGATCTCGGATCGGGCCTCGCTCCTCCTTGTCTCTCTTCAGTCCGGATGCTATGAACCTATATAGTATAAGGCGAAAGGAGAGGTTTTGTCAAGAGGACATTTAGGGAAAATCATTCTCCGGCCAATTATTAAGGATTAACTGTGTTCTAACCCGGGCTCTCCCCGGACGGTTTCAACCCGCGGGAAGAGGGGGGAAAAAAATGGGAAAGGCGGTGGAACATCCTGGGAAGCCATCCCTAACCCCTCCTCCCCCCTTGATTTGAGACGGGGTTATGTGGCATACTATAGATATTAGGTGCTTAAGGAAACTTGAGGCGCACGTGGCGGAAAAGGTTCTGAGATATCGAGCCTACGGCAAGGTAAACCTCGGGCTGGAGGTCCTTGGGCTCCGTTCGGACGGCTATCACGAGGTGCTGACTGTGCTCCAGACCGTCTCCCTGGCGGACGATCTGGCCTTTGAGCCGGCCCGGAGCCTGTCCGTGGTTCCGGACCATCCCGCGGTGCCCCGGGACGGGAGGAACCTCGTGATCCGGGCCGGAAGGGCTCTTCAACGGAGGTTCGGGATCCACAAGGGAGCCAGGGTCACCATCCGGAAGCGCCTGCCCGTGGGGGGAGGTATGGGAGGAGGATCAAGCGATGCCGCCTGTGCCCTGGTAGGGCTTTCCAGCCTCTGGAGCCTGAACCCGGATAGGGAGGAGTTGGAGAGGATCGCCTCTGGCCTCGGCTCGGATGTGCCCTTTTTCCTGAGAGGCGGGACTTGCCTCGGCAAGGGTCGCGGGGAGGTCTTGGAATCTCTGCCCGGGCTCCCGGCCTGTTTCCTCGCCATAGTCTTTCCGGGCTATGGGGTTTCCACGGCCTGGGCCTATAAAAACTTAGAAATAAAGGCCGGGGGATTGACAAAATCCGGGGAATGTATTAAAATAATTGTCTCTTTTTTGGAAGCGGGAGAGGTTCAAGGGGTGGGTCGTTCCCTTTATAACCGCTTGGAGGAAGCCGTGTTCCCCGCTTACCCGGACTTGGCCGGGCTCAAGGAGGGCCTGGTCGGGTGCGGAGCCATCGGCGCCCTGCTCTCGGGAAGCGGGTCGTCGGTGTTCGGGTTGTTCGCGGAGGAAGTTCGCAGCCAGGATCTCGGATCGCGTTTGGAAGCTCCGGCCCGGACCGGCTCGTTGAGGGTGGAGATGGTCCGGCCAACTGCCCGGGGATGGGAAGGGATTATAGAAAAACCCGGTTCGGCATCGTGAGACATCCCTTAAGAGAGCTTCGGGGATCGTCCAATGGCAGGACAGGGGCCTTTGGAGCCTCCGATCCAGGTTCGAATCCTGGTCCCCGAGCCAATCCTTGTTGCCGTCCGAGGCTGGGATTCCCAAAGGATGGAGCATCCATGAGAAAAGGAAGAAACCCATGAAATCCACCGGAGACCAGCTCAAAATCTTCTGCGGGAATGCCAATCCCGACCTGGCCCGGGAGATCTGCCGGCACCTCCGTCAGCCATTGGGCCAGGCCCGGGTGGTCCGTTTTCCCGACGGGGAGATCTGGGTGAAGATCGCTGAGAACGTGCGCGGGGCGGACGTCTTCGTGGTGCAGCCCACCTTTGCGCCGGCCGACAACCTGATGGAGCTCCTGATCCTGTGCGACGCCCTGCTCCGGGCCTCGGCGCGCCGGATCACAGCGGTCATCCCCTACTTCGGGTACGCCCGACAGGAGCGCAAGTCCGAGCCGCGGGTTCCGATCTCGGCTAAATTGGTGGCCAACTTGATCTCCTCGGCCGGCGTGAACAGGGTCCTGACCATGGATCTTCATTCCGAGGTCATCACAGGGTTCTTCGACCTTCCGGTGGACCACCTGTTCGCGGCCCCGGTGATCATCGGCCACTTTCGCAAGAAGCGGCTGCGGGATTTCGTCGTCGTAGCCGCAGACACTGGCGGGGTAGTTCGGGCCCGGGCCTTTGCCAAACGCCTTGGGGACCTGCCCCTGGTAGTCATCGATAAGCGCCGTCCCGAACCCACCCAGGCCGAGGTCATGAACGTCATCGGAGACGTTCGCGGGAGGACAGCTGTGGTGGTCGAGGATATCATCGACACCGCCACGACCATCACCAAGGTGGCCGAGGCCCTCAAGGCCCACGGGGCCAAGGACATCTATGTGAGCTGCACCCACCCCATCCTTTCCGGAGAGGCGGTCCGCAAACTGGAGGCCAGCCCGATCAAGGAGGTCGTGGTGACGAACACCGTACCCCTCCCGCCGGAGAAACGCCGGAAGAAGATCACGGTGCTGTCCGTGGCCGGACTCTTCGGGGAGGCGGTGCAGCGGATTCACGAAGAGCGCTCCGTGAGCTCGCTTTTCATTTAAGATCCACCCAAAGGAGGTTTTCGGTTTCTCATGGCAGAGGTTAGAGTAGAGGCTCAGATCCGGGCGGGTGCTGGAAAGCAGGAGGCCAAGCGGCTGCGGACGTCGGGGTGGGTACCCGGAGTGGTCTACGGCAAGGGGGAGCCGCCCCTATCCCTGAGGCTCTCCAAACAGGCCTTTCTCAAAGCGATCAAGGGGAAACCCCCGGAGAGCATGGTCGTGAATCTGGTTTTGGAAGGGGTCGGCGAGCCCACCAAGGCCCTGGTTCGGGAGATGCAGGTGGACCCGGTTTCGCGGTCGCTCCTGCACGTGGATTTCCAGCGGATCTCCATGACCGAAAAGGTGACCCTGGCCGTCCCGATTACGCTGACCGGAATTCCCGAAGGGGTGCGCACGAGCGGCGGGATCCTGGAGCACCTGCTCCGTGAGGTGGAGATCCGCTGCCTGCCTTCGGCGATTCCGGAATCCATCTCGGTGGATGTCACCCCGCTATTGATCGGCCATTCCATCCACGTGAGCGACCTCACGATCCCGGACGTGGAGGTCCTGACCGAAGGGGAACGGGCCATCGCCACGGTCGTCCCGCCCACGGCTTATGAGGAGCCCCAGCCCGGGGCCGTGCCGCTGGCCGAGGAGACCAAGGAGCCGGAGTTGATCAAGAAGGAGCGCAAGGAAGAGGAGGAAGAGACCGAGACCCCGGCCCCGAAGGAGGCCAAGGAGGAGAAAAAGGAGAAAGCGAAAGGATGATCACCCCGATGTGGAGAACCCAGCCATGACCGTGCCCACCCCGACAGACCTGAGGCTCTACGAACTAGCCCTGATTTTAGCCTCCCATCTCGACGAAGCTACCCAGGAGGCCAAGATGGCCAAGGTCCAGGAGATCCTGGACGCCGCCGGGGGTCACGTGGAGCAGGTGGACAAATGGGGCCGGCGCGGCTTGACTTACGAGATCAAAGGCCGGCGGGACGGCATCTTCCTGTTCGTGCGTTTCCGCAGTCCGAGCCCGGCCCTCCGCGAGCTCGATCGCATTCTCAAGCTGGACGAGGACATCCTGCGCCACATGGTCGTGGTCGGCGAGGAAGTCCCGGAAGCGACCGAAGCCAAGGCTTAACCGGAAGGAGGAAGGATCATGGGAGATCTGCGTTTGCCCAGCATGAATCGCGTGACGCTCGTGGGGCGCCTGACCCGGGACCCCGAACTGCGCTACATTCCCAGTGGTGCGGCGGTCATCTCATTTAGCATCGCTGTGAACCGGCGTTACAAAGCCCAGAGCGGGGAGTGGAAGGATGACACGACTTTCGTGGATGTCGTGGCTTGGCAGGCTCTAGCCGAAAGGCTTAATGAGACCTTGAAGAAAGGAAGTCCAGTATTCGTGGATGGAAGTCTGAACAGCCGCTCCTGGGAGACACCGGAGGGACAGAAACGGAGCAAGATAGAGGTTAGGGCTATGTCGGTTCAACACCTGGAGCGGATGGGCCCCGAGGGGAAAGAAGCTGAGGAAGTCCCGGCCGAGGACCTTTCCCCGGATTCCAAGGGCCCGGGTGGAACGGGAGAGGACGCGGACATCCCGTTCTAAGGTCGGGGTCAACGGAAAATAGAGGAGAAAATGATCGAGCGAGACGACAAAACACAGGTTCTGAGACGAAGGAAAGAGTGCAAATTCTGCGGTGACAAGGTCGTCGCCGTGAATTACAAAGATGACAAGCGCCTGCGGCGCTTCCTGACCGAACGGGGCAAGATCATACCCCGACGGATCACCGGGACCTGTGCCCGCCACCACCGCCAACTCACCCGGGCCGTGAGACGGGCCAGGATCCTGGCCCTCCTGCCCTTCGTCTCGGATCACTATCGGTAACAGAGTGCCATGAAGATTGTCCTGATCAAGTCCGTGGAACGGCTGGGCAAATCCGGGGATATCGTGACCGTGAAGGCAGGGTTCGCACGGAACTACCTCCTGCCCCAAGGGCTGGCCCTGCCGGCCACCTCCGGGGGCGTAGCCCGGTTCGAGCATGAGAAAAAGACGGAGGCCCAGCGTGAGGTCCGGCGCGTCCGCGAAGCGGAGGAGCTTTCCAGCCGTCTGGCCCTGGTCTCCCTCACCGCCGCGGTCCAGGCCGGGGAGGACGACCGCCTGTTTGGCTCGGTCACGGCCCAGGACATCGCGGAGCTCCTGGCCAAGGAGGGCTACGAGATAGACAAACGCAAGATCCTCATCGAGGAACCGATCAAAGCCCTGGGGGTCTATACAGTCCCCGTGAAGCTGCACAGGGACGTGACCGCGGAAGTCAAGGTCTGGGTGGTTAGGCAATAACCCCTCACAGGCAAACCTGATTCGAAGACTGTCCCCCACAAGGGGGCAGTCTTTTCTTTAATGGTCCTTTCCTTCCTGTAGACCATCAGGCGGGAAAAACAAAGTGGTTAAACATAGCTAACAGACAGTTTATCAGTTACTTGCCACGCAATTTCTTTAACCAGAACTTCCTCCAAACTCTAACTTAAAAGGCGTAAACCGAACAAAGCCAAGGCGTTTTAAGCGCCAATGCCGAAGACTTCCCGCTAAGTTCCCACCAATTTGACGCCAATTTCTCGCCAACTTCTCGCCAATTTCACGCCAATTTCCCACTAATTTCACGCTAACTTCACTCCAATTGAAGGAGCAAAGGGGGAGGGCCGTCCGGAGAGGGGATAAGCCACAAGCAAGAGGGTAATTCCCGGAAGGGTCGGAAACGAGAACGGGGAGTCCTTCGGGCAGGACAGTTTTCATCCCCTCCGGGAGAGGGACCCTGATTTCCGATAAGCCAAAAAATTAGAAATTTCATGGCCGAACCACTTGACTTTTCCGTTTGAATCGCTTATAATTTAAGGCCGGTAATTACCCGGGTCCCGACAAAGGCAAACCCCGAGCGATCGGGGGACGCAAAGCTACGGGTCCTGTGGGTCCAAGGACCGCCGAGCTGCCGAAGACAAGCGCGTTGAAGTTAAACCACTTGCCTGCTAATTCGGCGGTGGTTTTTGTCATTACCTGCATCGGGAACAAGACCGATTGGGCTTTTCAAATTGAACAGGAGGAAGACGATGAAAAGGTGGTTTGTGCTTGGGTTGGTCGTTCTGGCGCTGGCGGTTCCGGCTCTGGCCGGGAACCGCGATTTCACGGCCCGGGTCTACATTCCCCAGGAGTGGTGGCGGCAGGAGTCGCTGCTTACGATCCTGAACGAAGAGACCGACGTGGTCTACGTGGAGACTTTCCAGTACCTGGACGCGGTGATGGGCGAGGAACAGCTCAACAAGATCGCGGCCCTGGGCCTCAAGACCGAGATCCTGCCTCCCAAGCCGCCCGAGCTGATGATGAACTTCGGGTTCTATTTCAAGTACGCCCAGGTCCGGGACACCCTCCACGCCTGGACGACCCGCTACCCCACGATCTGCCGGCTGGACAGCGCGGGGCCGTTCTACGAAAGCCCCAATAAGTTCATCTACTTCCTGACGGTGGCCAATCCCCTGACCGGAAACACCAAGCCGGCGGCCTTTTTCAACGGGGTGACCCATTCCCGGGAGCCCCTGGGCCAGGAAATCACCCGGCGGTACGCCATGTGGCTGCTGCAGAACTACAACACGGACTCGCTGGCGAGGTGGCTGGTGAACAACCGGAAGTTCGTGTTCGCACCGGTGATGAGCCCGGACGGGTACGTGTACAACGAGACCTACGTCTCCACAGACGGCTGGAGGAAGAACCGCAGAAACAACGGCGGATCCTATGGCGTAGACCTGAACAGGAACTACGGTTACAAGTGGGGCTACGACAACTCCGGGTCCAGCGGCACCCCGTCCAGCGAGACCTATCGCGGCACCGCCCGCTTCTCGGAACTGGAGACCCAGGCGGCTCGCAACCTGTTCATGGCCAACAAGTTCCGCGCCGGCTGTGATTACCACACCTACGGGCATTACAACATGTGTGCGTACGGCTACGCGAACGTGATTCCTGCGGACATGGCGATCCTCCAGGAGGTTCTGGACACGATCAACCGCTATAACAACTACGGGACCACTCGGACCGGCCGGATTTACGCCGTGCTCTATGCCGCCAATGGCTCCAGTGTGGACTGGGAATATGCCGATACCCTGGAGGGCGGTCAGCAGAAATTCATCGAATACGCCATCACCATCGAGGCTGCGACCAGCGGGTTCTGGCAGGGCAATACGGACTCCACTTTCATCCGCACGGAATTCAATCTGAACTTTCCCGGCCAGCTGTACCAGTCCAAGACCGCCGGGGTCTACTTCTACCGGCGGAACCTTTACGTAGACGACACCACCTCCAGCAACGGAAACCGTACAGGGCGCTTGGACCCGGGCGAGAACGCCAATCTCTGGATGACGGTGCGCAACCATGCCGTTTCGCGGGTGGACTCCGCAGCGAACATCACCGCTGTGCTACGGTCCCTGGACACCGCGCTTGTGGTCACCCAGCCCAACGGCAACTTCGGGAAGATACTGCGCCAGGCGACCGGGGACAACCGCACGGCCAAGTTCGGGGTGCGCTGCAGCCGGGGGGCACCATCCGGGAGCTGGAAGAAGTTCCGGGTGGAGATGACCTCCTGGGATGACGGCAATACCATCATGCAGCCTCTCACGGACAGCGTCCAGATTGGGAACACCCCGGTGCGAGTGGAGGAGATCCCCAGCACGGATGAACTCGTTCCCTTCGCCCTGTATCCGGTGCGGCCGAACCCGATGGCCGGGAGCGGGACAGTCCGGTTCTCCCTGTTAAAGGGTGGAGAGGTTTCCCTGGTGGTCTACAACGCCTTAGGCCAGACCGTGCGGACTCTGATCAACGGGCAATCGTCTGCCGGGCACCATTCTGCGGTCTGGGACGCCCGGGATGAAGCCGGTCGCGCCGTGGCCCCTGGGGTCTATTTCCTGAGGCTCAGGTCGGAGGGACAGGAGGCGCTGGGCAGGGTCGTAGTCGTAAAATGAGTCAACAACGGGGGGCTTCGTTTTCCCTTGAAGCCCCCCGTTCGTTGAGGTCTGGGCTAATGTCAGTTCAAGAAAAAGGAGAGTAAGAAAAGGTGAAGACGTTAACCATTCTGGGGCTCGTCTTGGGAGTGGCGTGCGCGGCGTTCGGGGACATGTGGATTGCCCCGATGGGGACGGGGATCTTTGCCTCGCCCCAAGACCCGAATGGCCGGGTGATCAGCTTCTCGAACGGAATCGTGTTCGACACCCGGCAGGGAGAGCCCGTTCTGCCGGTGGGGTATCGGTCGTCTACACCCAGCGGGGTTTATCTCGTTCAGTTCTCGGGCCCAATCCAGGAACGCTGGGTGGACGAGCTTTGGAAGGACGGGGCCGTGGTCTACTCTTACATCCCGAACTACAGTTTCACGGTTCGGATGGACGAGAAAGCCCTGGCCAGAGTGAAGGCGATGACTCCGGTCGTCTGGGTGGGGGTTTACCATCCCGCATACAAGGTTTGTGAGCCTTCGCTCTTCTCCGCGCGAGGCCTGGGCTCGGTGGTGCTGATGCTCTATCCAGACGCGGACATGGAGGTTGCAGCGCAAAAAGTCAAAGCGCTGGGCGGAGTGCTGACTGAACAGGCCTCCACCTCCATTGCCAAGGCGATACGGGCAGACCTGGATCTCTCCATCGTAAGGGATTTGGCCAGCCTTCCTGAGGTCATGGCCCTTCACACCGGCGGAGGGGAGGGCGAGTTTTTCAATAACAACGACCAGTGGGTTTGCCAGCAAGGCTACCGGTCCACGGCTCCTCCGGATACGAGCTTAACCTACCGCCCGATCTGGCGGCGGGGTATCCGGGGGCAGGGGCAGATCGTGGGGAATTCCGACTCCGGGATCAACTTCAATGTGGGCACACCTCCGAATAACGGGCATCAGAACTTCCGGGATCCAGCCGTGACGATCACCGCCGCGGGAGATTACCCCACCCACCGCAAAGTGGTGGCTTACAAGATGTTCAGCACGGCCCTTTTCGGGGATCATTCGGGAACGGGGAGCTATCATGGTTCCCATGTGAACGGGACCATCGCCGGGAACGATACGATCACCAACGGGACCGGACCGGATATGCGCGATGGGATCGCCAAGGACGCCCGGATCAATTTCACGGACGTCGGGACAACCGCTGGGATTTCGCCCACCAAGACGAACCTGGCCAGCACCTGGGATACGGTAACCCGAGCCAATTCCGCCGGCCCGGTGAAACAGCATTCCTCCTCCTGGGGATGGTCCGATTCCCTCGGTCGCTACCTGCTCACGGACGCCTCCACGGATGCCTGGCACTGGCGGAACAAGCTCGTCCTATTCCTTATAGCGGCAGGGAATTCCGGGACGAGCGGGATCATCCATCCGGCTTGTACCAAAAATGCAATCGCGGTCGGGGCCACCCAGAACGGGACCTCCTCCAACCTCATCGCCAGCTTTTCCTCTCGCGGACCGACCCAGGACAGCCGAATCAAGCCGACCATCTGCGCCCCTGGAGATTTGATCTACTCCGCCGACGGGGCTGGGACCAACGCCTACAAGTCCATGAGCGGGACCTCCATGGCCACCCCTTCGGCGAACGGCGCTTTGGTGCTCGTCCGGCAATACTTCCACAAGGGGTGGTATCCCAACGGTCGGCCCAGGGCGGCTGATTCGTTAGACCCCTCTGCGCCCTTGATGCGGGCGATGGCCGTGTGCTCCGGGGATTCCGGGGTGTCCGGCTATGTGCCCCCGGAGAACAATGCGGGTTTCGGCCGCCTGGACCTGGACTCCGTGCTCTACTTCGACACCCTGGGGACGGATGCCCGGAAGCTGGCCGTTATCGATAACCGCACGGGCTATTCCACGGGTCAGTATATGCAGTACGCGGTGAACGTGAACGACTCCACCCTGCCCCTTCGAGCGGCTCTCGCCTGGGTAGATACCGCGGCCGCATTGCAGGCGAACCCAACCCTGGTGAACGATCTGAACCTCGAACTCCAGAACCCCTACGGTGTAACCTACCGGGGAAACCAGATGGCAGGCTGGCGGTCCACGCCGAACCCCGCAGCCTGGGACAACCGCAACGTCGAGGAGATCGCCCGGATCGTGTCCCCAAGGCGGGGCCTTTGGTACATCCGCGTACGGTACTTCAACACTCCCCAGGGGGCGCGGGTGTGGTTCGGGTTGGTTGTGACGGGCGGATTAGCACCTGGGATCTCGGGGATCGGCGGGGAACAGGTTCTCGAGAAAGGACCGGTTTCCAGGTTCGCGCTGGGCAAGGCAGTTCCCAACCCCACGACCGGAGATACCCGGATAGACTACGCCCTGCCGGTCAACGGGCAGGTCAGCCTGGGGATCTATAACACCACGGGTCAGCTGGTGCGGGAGCTGGTGAAAGGCTCCGTGCTGGCCGGCCACTGGGCTGTGACCTGGGACGGCCGGGATGGCTCCGGCCAGAAGGTCCCGGGCGGGGTGTACTTCTACAAGCTGGTGG
>CAYGWX010000068.1:0-13508 GCA_964353855.1 uncultured bacterium
CGAGATAGACTGCCATGAAGTGTCGAAGAGACTCTAGGTCGACAAACATCTGCAGTTGATTTTCAAGCGATAGCTTTGCCTCTCTCTTCTTGGGTTTGACTACACGATTGTAGGCAGCCACCACAATTCCAGTCAGGGCTATGAAACCGACAAGAAGGCGGCCGCCGTTTGTCATGAATAGGAAGAGGAAAAGCGCCAGGATTGGATTCGTACCGGCACCCACTGTAATGGTTCTCGAGGCGCTCCAGAGCATTTGACTGCCGTCATAGTGCGCTACTGCTTCTATTGACTCGATAGTTCCAGCTGGAACATGGAAACTCCAACTTGCGACTCCGTAGGAGTTAGTAGTGTCGTTCTGAGTATCACTATCCATCACCAAGACTGTTCCGTTCTCAAATATGATTGTGATTGCGAAGTAGACAGTCTCTCCAACGACTTGCAAACCTGTGTCATTATAGAGTAGGGTAGCACTGAGCGATACGAGTTGTCCTTCTATGCTCGGGTTCCCTTCAGACACCAATTCGAGATGGACTCCACGTTTACTATCTACTCTCAATTCCACGAAGCCCGATGCTTCATTTGCTAATGGAGCTGTAGCACTCACACTGAGAGTATATACTCCTGGAGCGATGTCGAGCATTATTTCAATTGTGTAGTTACTTCCAGAGTAGACTAAAGCATAGTCTACGCCATCTAGAGTCATAACCACAGTGGCGTTGGTTATTAGTGTTTCAAGAATCGAATCATTATAGAAAACTGTGACTGCAAACTTCCATTGTTCAAACTCATGACCCAGCGCGTTGATTGAGATTATGGTCGTGGCTCGTACTGTCAGAGTAAGGAGAACTGTTGTTGTCCTATACCCAATTCTGACCATGGTCACATTGACTGTATAGACGCCTGCCGTCTGGGGTGGCGTTATGTCAATTGCATACTCGCCGGGCGAGTACTTCGTTACAACTCCGTTCACTGTGATGGTCAGATTTGCATCATTGATTGGTGCGCCAGTCGAGTCCTCAACAGTGATGGTCAATGGAGCGTTATTCACGTAGTCGGTTGCATATGACTGAGCCGTCCACGACTCTGTGAGGGACGGGATGTCCTCAATGACAATCAGCGTTGTGGAGTTGCTTTTTGTTTCATATCCGGTCCTGGTTGCCCATACAACCAGTGAAGTGTCACCAAAATACTCACTGCCACTCAATGTGACTTCCCATTGTTCTGATATTGGGTTATAGATCATATCCACTGTCCGGTTTCCAAAATCAATCCAGATCGAAGCTCCACTGATTGGCTCCAAGTTGTAGTTATAGGTGACAGAGATAGTAATCGCTTCAATAAAGGTGATATTTCGATCCACAGGATTCCATGTTACAGAGAAATCAGAAACTGGCTCGTTCGCTATGTCTATTGTGAGTGTGTCATTATACTGGGGGGCATACCCTGCTTTCCAAGCACTTATGTTCAGTGCAATGCTACCTGGAATAACGGTGAAGTTCTCTCCATGTAGCTCTATCCAATAGACCTTTCTGATATCATCCCAGGCGAGAGCATACGTGTTGGCCTCATATGTCACATTCACCGAAGCATTCGCGATATTTGCCCCGCCCAGGTCTCGATAGGAAACAGTAAGATTCGTGCTCTCAAGGTAGGTAATGCTGCTGTCTGGAGACCAGCTCCAATTCAGCGAGGAAGTTGCGTAAGTGAGATCCACAAGAATAGTCAGATTTTGGTTATCAAGAGCATAACCCCCCGCATAGACATATAGCGTGTAGCTTCCAGAAGGCTTACCTGCCGTCGACACGTTTGCATCCCAACGGCCACTTCCCTGGTCATCAAGCCTTTCATTCACTGCACCAAATGTGTAGTTGACATAAGCCAGAGAGGAATCAAGGCCTCTAGCTGGGAAAACCTGGTTGAAGTCTATACCAATGTAGAACCAGTAGTCTGCAAATGCCTGAATATGGGTATTGTCTGCTCCCAGTGATGTGGAATAGGAAACAAACACCTCTTCGCTGAGGTAGCCTGCTTCTAGGCCGTTTGTCCAATACACTTCAATAGAATGAGTCCCGTTACCGGTGGTGGTCGCACTGATATTCCATAGAAAGCTTGAGTGTCCATCAGTTGCTGGAATCTCAGCAGGAGTATATATAGCAGTCCCCATCTGAAGGACTGTTAGGTTCGTCGTTCCTCCTGTCATGGGCGTAGTTGCGCTGTCTTCAATTGCAGCATCAATTTCCACATCTACGAGGTTGTTGACATCACCTTCGATGGTTGAATTATCCGAAGAGTCTGATAGGTCAATACCTGCTACGTAGTTAGGTGCAATTGACGTCAGAGTCCAGGTTCCGTCGCTCAATCCACTACAATGAACTACCGTTCCGATTTTTGTCTGAGCGCCAGCTGGCGCGCCGTCTTGATAAAGCCCAGTGGCGTTCCAATCGGTTGGAATACCTGTGAAATTCGCGAAATGAAACACAGTTTCAGGGACAGTAGGATAGACAAGACTCGAAGTAACATTCCACATGACCGGATTGCCCGATGATTCCGCTCTCCAAGAAGTATCTGCTGTGATTTCGTTCCTGTAACGCAAAGTAAGATTGTGGAATATGTTGACTGACTGGTTTGTGGATATCTGCAATGCCGTGATGTTGTTCTCTGAACTTATCGCCCATCCGGAACCACTCGCTGGAGTTCCGTTAAGACTGAGGGCAACTGAACCCGGGCCTGCAAAAACAAGCGCTGCGCTGGTTGTCTTGTTCCAGGGGAGATACGTGTAGTTCAACAAGGCCTCGCACGAATATGAACCCCAGAGAGAGAACCGACTGTCGTATTGTTGGGACTCAAAGGTACCTGCTCCGCTCTCAGAGATCCATGGAATGTCCGGATAGTATGTGGTCTTCGTCAATGCAGAACCGTTGATGACAACGTAATACTGGGTACTTGCATCAAGGATGACCGAAGACACTGTGGCATTCTGCCATCCTGCTCCCGAGATCACTCGTGTCGGTAATTGCGTATACCCTACCAGGTTGCTCGAAGAGTCATGATAGTCTGAGAGGACTGAATAATAGGCCCAGCCGTGCTGCGCCGGACTGTAGATGGGGCTATCATAGTAGAAGGAGTAATTGAGCAGTTGCCCGTCGTGGACCTTCTCATAGAATCCCTGCGCCAAGGAGGTGTATCTCCACCCGATTATATTATACTCTTCTATCTTGAAAGTGCTGATATCCTTTGAGCCACCCAGCACTTCTCTCTCTGGAGTGGCAGTAATATTATCCAGATCTATGAGGACTTCAAAGAGTGTCCAGCCAGGTATTTGATAAGCAGTCAGATCAATGGAACCGCTATGAGAATTAGTGTTGGCATAGCTGTTCGATATTGAGAGTATCTCATCTGAAATCAATCTGTGCATATACTGAATGGCCGGAACATTGCTTCCCGAACCACCTGCCTCGGCTTGGAAACCAGCATCTCTGGGAGACAAAGGAACTCTATCAATTGATGAAGCGGCCATTTGAGGCGCTTGGACAGAGGTTGAGCTAAAGAGAACCAATGCAAGTATTAGAATGACCGAAATGCTTACTCTTCTCATTTTGTTCCCACGCTATCTGGCTGAGGCGATTCACTGTTTCTGCCAATGGCATACTGCATCTTGATGAAACGGTGTTCCGTCTACACGAATTACCAATCTTTCAAGTCTTGAGCACAAAGTGTACTTTTCAACATTATCCGGATGTGCTCTGAAACGCTCGCTTAGCATATCATTGGAAGAACAGAGCCATATCAATTATCTGTGCGTGTCACTCTTCGATTTTTGGTCAACTACACTCATTTTATAGCATTTCAGTGTCGACCGACTTGGTCTGAGAGCCCATTCAGACGCAACTCTCACTCTCTCTTCCTGATGATGCGCTTTGTACCGTCACGTACCTCATAGAATGATGAATCAGAAACGAGTAGGTCTCTCACAAGCGAACCTATCTTGCTTGAGGATATACCCAGTTTCTCAGAGAGTTCAGGTCTTGTTAGTCCTGACGCACTCTCAGCAATCTCTGCCTTCAAGCGATCTATTGGTTGAACAACTGATATCTTTTCAACAGAACTGGCTGTACTCATGACAATGGGCGGTCTGATTGGGTGTTTCAGAGCCCCTCGCCTGCGCTTCAAAGCCATAATACCGATGGCTGGCACTGAAACTCCTCCAACGACCATTGAAAGCAATATAGGGTCTCTGAGAATCATATCCAATAGTCCAATTACCGCTGCCTTAATCTGCACGGTAGTTGTTTCTGATTCGGCTGGCCAGACGGATATTGATCCTCCAAAAAGGGCTGTGATTTCCAGCCTTGTCGCGTCTAGAGGAACACCAAAAGTGATCAGGGCGACTCCTGTCCCATCTGTTTCAATAGCTTGGGCATGAATTCGGGAGTCACTCTGAGTGTATATGACTACAAGGAGTGTTAGTGGAATATTGCCCACAGGCTGCTCATCGTAATGCACCATCACCGAAATAATCAATTCACTACCAGTTTCTATCTCATCAACAACATCGAGGGTTAGCACATAGGTTGATTTTGGCAACACATGTAGTTCGACCACGCCCTCCTTCGCGTCGCAATCGAGGCCATTGGCGGAGATTGAGATGGTGTGCGTACCCGGATTGATGTTACTTGGTAACCGGAATGACAAGGTGTAGTTTTGGGTAGGTGCATCATACAGCATGAAATACTGCACTCCCTCAAGTGTGGCTGTGATGACTGCCCAGTCGATGGAAACAGAGTGCGCAAGGTCCATGAGTTTCGCTTGAATAAGGATTGTTTCATTCTCATACTGAGAAATCTGTGAAATCAATAAGAGCTCAGTAGGTATAGGTCTGGCTTCGATTTCCACATGCCCGCTGCCATTCAAGTATCCCGCAAGTTGGAGAGTCATATCAAAGGCATAGTTGCCCACATGGAGTGAACTTCCGCTGATCTGCATTAAGTATGTACCGTTACCAAGGTCGATGAAAACGTAAGAACCAGTCCAGTCTGTGAAGTAGAGTGCTCCTGGTATCCCTGTACTTGTCCTATTGTCCATATACGTGAATCTAAGTACAATGTCTTCCTGTGCATAGGCGATGCGATTCGAGCTGTATTCAACCTCCGTTGGGATGGGTAGAACGCTAATAATCGCGATTTCGTTTTGGCCAGCAAATCCAAGGGCGGAGACCGTAATCGTCAAGTTGTGAACTCCGATGCCAAGTTCCGTTCCGTCGAAAGATGCTGCCCAATGATCAATATTCCATATAGCTTCCTGCTCAATTCCGAGAATAGTCAAAATGAGCGTTGCGCCCGGAACGAAACTCGAATTGCCCATGTCGTAAGAGATGTATACAATCGTTCCCTCATCGAAATAGAATGAAGAGCTGAGTACTGACACATCTAGGGTTGTCGCTGCAGGATGCACAGTGAGAGTGTCGGTATACCTTCCATCACCATAACCAGTCTTGTTTGCGGTCACCGTGACATTCCATGCACCTAGACCAATTGCTGTTGCTTTGATACTGAAGTGCCACATCTCGTCGTATATGCTATATGTCAGTTCATGTATCGTGCCATTGATTGAAAGGCGAACCGATGCCTCTAGAATCGGTTCATAGTCTTGGGTATACAGCACAGATACATTGATGATATCAACATAGGTTGGCTCTAGATTCGAGGGTTGCCAAGTGACAACAAATGAGTTCGCAGCGAGGGTGACGTTTAGCCCCATGGTCATCTGAGTCTGTGGTGCATACCCGTACAGCCATGCACTGATTGAAGCGTCATGGATGCCAATGCCAATCAGACCTCCAAGAATAGACGTACGCCATGCACCAGAGGAGTACAGAAGACTATACACTTGACCGCTGATGGTCACATTGAGTACTGCCTCACTTGGGACATCGCCACCATAGTATGTGTAATCCACAACGACACCAATCAGGTCCGTATACTCAATTGTGAGATTAGCAGGATTCCATGCAATTGATAGGGCATTTGTGGCGACTTCGTTGACCGTGAGGTTCTCTGCAGACTCCGCAAAGATGTATCCATATGCCTGTGCTCGGACCACAACTGAATGAGGACCTAAATCGAGATAGACTCCATTCAGACTGACCACCCAGAAGTCGCCTGATTCTATCAAGGGTAGCGTCACACTGCCATCAATCGTGATATTGGCAATGACTCCGCCCTGTGGCACAATGCTACCAGTACCTGCATACGAGTAATTTGCTGTGAGGTCAATCTGTCCAAGGTAGTCAATAGTAGTCGCATTCCAGTGCAACTCTAGACTGGTTGCTGCCTCAATGATATTAAAGCTGATATCTGAGTTGGCGGCGAACTCGTATCCATACTTGCTGACGTTCACTACAACCGAATGATGTCCTAGATCGAATGTGTTGTTGAACTCGAACCAGTAGACTCCATTCGAGCCCTTGAGCGTAAAGGGAACTCCATCGATAGTGATAGTCTTCAGAATTGCTCCATCTATCAGCCTTCCGTAGCTGTCTCTATATTCGACCTCCAGTATGATACTCTGAGTCCAGTCAAAGACTTCCGATGACCAGGATGCAATAGCTGAGGTTGACTCTTCGTGAATCGTCAGGGTATTAGACGTCGACTGACTAGCATAGACGCTTCCTGATGCTTCAATATCCACAATGAAGTATCCCATACCTGGTGGATCCATGTTGCCAGTGAAAGTGAAGCAATATGCTTGTGCAGATGCATTCCATGTCAGTGACCAAGAATTACTGCCAATCGATATGTCTATTGTCGCAGACGGTACTGGTGACCCGTTGCTCATTCGATAGTAGACCATAAGGGTCGTATATTCTACGAAACTGATATCATCGTCATTTGCCCAGCTCACTTGGATGGTAGTTGGATCCTTTCCGATCTCAAGTGTTTCCATTGAGTTCTGTGCAAGGATGAATCCATACTTTAGTGCGATTATGACAAGACTATGTACCCCGAATCCTGGTACGATGTCTGAGCCATTGAATCTTATACCATAAGCTCCCTCTGTGGCATTCCAATTGAGTCTGAGTGTTAAAAGGTCTACAGTGACATTCACGGATGCATCAAGTATTGGCGAGCCATTACTCATTGAATACTCGACGAACAGGTAGGTGTACTCAAAATAGGTGATATTGTTCTGGTTATTGTTACTCCACCTAGGGACGAGTGTTGTTGATTCTTCGATGATATTCAAGGTCAAGGTACTATCTGTGAGCCCAAGGAAACCCGCGCGACCTGCTCGAATATCGAGTTCATGGAATCCGAATCCCGGGAGCGAATCTGACCCCTTGAACGCCAACCGGTAGGTCTGACTTGCTTCGTGCCACAACAGGTTCCACAATGTTGAGTCGATTGTCACGTTCACTGTTGCCAACGGAATGGCAGACCCATCAGACATCGTATAGTTCACGACTAGGATAGTAGAGCCCACATAGGTGATTGTGGCACCGCCAATCCAATAGCTATGAATGCCTACCGTTTCCGGATCAATTTTAAGTGTTTGCGAGCTATCAGTTGCATCCCTGAATCCTTCATGGAGTACGTAAGTGGCCGAAATGTAGAGAGTATATGTGCCGAAACCTGGTGGGTCCATATCGCCAGTGAATGTAAAGGTGTAGAGTTTCAGCGTGTCATTGTAGACCGTTTCCCATGTGTCTGTGCCTATTCTGATGGTGACTGAGGCATCAATGATTGGTTGTCCACTTGCTGCAATCGAGTAGTTGATGGTCATAGTCGCACTCTCGACGTATGTTATGGTGTTTTCACCATCAAGCCAACTCGTGCGTATGGACGTGTCTTCCTGTACAATCGTGAGCGTCTGAGAAATATCTGAGTGCGCAAGATGGTTCGCCTTCCATGCAAGTACGAATAAAGTGTGAGGCCCAAGTGCCGGACTTGGTATGTCTGCACCGGTGAATGCTATTTCGTAGGCTCCTGAACTGTCATTGTACACTGCCGGCCAGAGCAACACGTAGGATGCGTTGACAGTCGCAGTGAGAACTGGAGATCCGTTCAAGTAGTGATAATAGATTCTGAAGACTGTCACGTCGAGATAGGATATTGTGCTGCTTGGAATCCACTCAAACGTGATATAGGTGTCTTCGAGTCTGATGGTCAATTTCCCCGTCGCGTCCATTGCCTGAATATATCCAAACCCCGAAGCGTCAATCGCAACGTCGAAGGTTGCATAGTGCAATCGAGGGTCATTACCGGCAATCAAGGTCTCATATGCAAAGTTCGAGCTGTTCCAGATGAGGTTCCAGACGTATCCATTGATCGTCGCATTCAGCGTTCCAGTTGTAATGGGTGAGCTATTGCTCATGATGAACTGAACTGAGAGTCTGGTTTCGCTGAAGTATGTGATGTTACTGCCACCAATCCATGAGATGACTAACCCGGTGGGTTCCAACTGCTTCGTCAAGCTCTCGGCAAAATTCGTATGACTCTGAAAGTCCACTTGAGATGCCCTTACCAGAATCGGATATGTTGTGAAGTCTAACGAGCCATCTATTCCATTGAAGATTCTCTCGTACGCGTGGGTTGCTGGGTTCCAAACCAGGGAAAGTGTCATCCCATTTATCGTCACATTGACAGTTGCATCTGTAATCCAAGTCTCGTTAAACATCCTGTAGAATGCCTGAAGCGTTGTCCTTTCTACATAGGTTATTGTATCCCCATTTGTCCACGCAAGATCAAGCAGAGTGGGGATGACTGGAAGTATGACTACCTCATCATTATTCATCTGTTCAATAAAGCCATATTTCCATGCCCTGACCGTGAGTGAATGAGTTCCAACGCCAATAACTGGATCCGACCCGTTGAATCTTAGTTGATAATAACTCTCGGTCTGATTCCATCCAAGCGTCCAAGTATCTTCGCCAATTGTTACATTTACTACGGCAGTCAATACTGGGACGAGACTGGTGTAGGTGTACTCCACAATCAAGTACGTGTAGCCAAAGAAGTCTGGATTGTTGACTCCATATGTCCAATACACTGACAGAGATGTCGGTTCTCTTCTCAGGATTATCTCCTGAAGTGAGTCTGATGCTGAATCGAATCCATATCTTGATGCGTTCACGGTCACAGAGAAGGTGCCAAGACCAGGAAGGTCAACATCACCATCAATGAAGATATAGTACCACCGAGCTGTCGAATTCCATACTAGTAGTCTTGGTACTCCTGCAAATGTGGCGATAACGGTTGCATCAGTGATTGCGCTGCTGTTGCTGTTCATTAGGTAGCGTATCGAGAGTACACATTTGTCTGTGAACGTGATATTGTTGCTTGGAATCCAATTCACAATCAGCGTCGTTGGTTCATTATCTATGACAAGAGCTTCGTTGTCAAACGCCGTGATGAATCCAAATCTTGATGCATTGATGAGGAGCATGTGACTTCCAAGGCCGGGAGGATCATCGCTGCCTGAGAACTCACATCGATAGGTCCCTGTGCTTTCATCCCATGTCAGATTCCAGGTATCAGAATCGATGGTGACATAGACAAGTGCTCCGGCAACTCGTGTTCCGTTGGACATTGTGTAGTTGACCGAGAGGATTGTTGACCCAACATATGTGATAGCGGACAGGCCCTCCCATACTGTGTTGATTGATGTCGGTTCTTCTCTTAGAATCAAATCATGAGCTGTATCTATTTGATTGATGAAACCGTACCGACCAGCTCGAATTGTCAAATCGTGTGTGCCGAAACCTGGTGGAGTATCTGAACCAATGAATACCATGACGTAGGAAGATGAGCCATCCCACGTCAGATCCCAGAGATGACCATTGATTGTGACATTCACAATGGCTCCCATGACGGGTGTTTCATCACTCATCTTGTATGTAACAATAAGCGAGGTCTGTTGCACAAAAGTGATATTGTAGCCCATTGACCAGACCATGGTGAATGAAGTGGGCTCCAGAATCACTGTCAGTATCTCAGAGTAATCAGACCTACTCTGAAAGCCTGCTTTCTCTGTAAGCACTGTAACGGAATAGACGCCAAGACCTGGATTCACATCACTACCATTCAGGATGAGGGCATACGTCTTGGTTGCTGGATTGTAGTCAAGGACCCAGAATCCGAATCCTATTGTTACATTTACTGTTGCTCCAATAACTGGAGAGCCATCTGACATGGTGTAGTTCACAACAAGCATTGTCGACTGCGTGTAGGTTATTGTGGTTCCACTAGACCACGAGAGTATCAACGATGTCGGTTCCTCTCTCAGGGTGAGCGAGTAGTCTGCGTCTTCCTGACTCTCGTAACCCAATTTGCCTGCAAGTATCGTTAGCTGGTGAGTTCCGAATCCAGGATTGTTGTCTGTTCCGTTGAACCGAATGCAATAGGTACCATCAGTGCCATTCCATCGTAGTGTCCATGTGGTTGTACCAGCAGTCACATTGACAGTAGCAAGCGGAATAGCAGTGCCATTAGACATGCGATAGTCGATGGTCAATACTGAGTACTCGATGAATGTGATGTTCGTCCCGTGCGACCAGTTCACAGAGACACTAGTATACTCCTCGTGAATGGTTATCTGTTGTGTGTTGTCAGACTGGGCCTTGTAGCCAGCTTTCCATGCCAGAATCACTAAATCATAGGCACCAAATCCAGAAAACGAATCGGTACCATTGAACGTAATTCTATAGCGGCCTACGCCTCCATCCCATGTTAAGGGAAGGGCGTTTCCATCAATCGTAACATTGACAGTAGCATCAGCAATCGCTGTGCCGCCAACTCTGCGGTACTCGATCAATAG
The DNA here is from genome assembly GCA_964353855.1 of uncultured bacterium. Taxonomy (GTDB): domain Bacteria; phylum Edwardsbacteria; class CAYGWX01; order CAYGWX01; family CAYGWX01; genus CAYGWX01. The sequence goes on from CAYGWX010000068.1 coordinate 10,813, forward strand.
CTCTGTAGTCTGAACATAGGAGATGTTGTCGGTATTCGACCATTGGATTATTAACAGCTCTGTGTCATGGATGAGGTTTGCATTGATGATCCGGCTCTGATTCTCTATTGCATATCCCTCTGCGCAGACGGTGATTGAATAGGTGTCTGGGGATCTTCCAGTTGTTGGAACCGTTGCGGTCCAAGTTCCATTATTGTGGTCAGTCAGGCTTATGTTAGCCTCACCGCCAAAGGAATAGACTACGCTTGCTGAATCTCCATCTAATCCTTGGAGAGTGAATGTATCCTCTAGATAGACGCTGATGCCGAAGGTGCTGTCAGTAAATGCATTGATTGAGGTGGCAGAAGATGTCAAGAGGGTTGGGTAGTAAACTACGATGTCACTAGTATGATAGCCTGCTTCAGTACCGTTTATCCAAAACAGCTCTACGGTGTACAAACCATTCGATGCTGAATAGGAGGAAATATCCCATTGATGATGCGATTGTCCCTCTACTACTGTCGCGTTCTCAGAGTATTTTAGCGCACCTTGGTAGAAGACTCGAAGACTCGTATCTCCAGTCGTCGCTGGAGTCGAAATCGGGCTCTCAATTGTACTGTTAATGTCCAGAATAGACTCTATGCTGACTCTGTCACCGACCAGACTTGCGTCGGCAGCATTGAACTTCAATACAGATTCAATATAGTTGGGTGAGCTACATTCCAGAATCCAGGATGCATCTGAGAGTTCATTGCATACAACAACAGAATCACTCTGATGAAAAGCATCATGATATTCTGTTGGAATGGTATCATTGAAGAGATGGTTCGCAGTCCAATCAGAGGGGATGCTTAGTGTGAGGTTTCTATCCAATATGCCGCTCAGTTCTGGATAATCAAGAATTGATGTGATGTTCCAAATTATGCCCGCCTCCGACGTATCAGCATACCACATTGCTGTTGAAACAGTACCTCTTCTGTATTTGAGTGTTAATTCGTACTCGAAAGAAACTGACTGGTTTGTAGATATCTCCAATGCGGTTATGTTATTCTCTGAACTCACCGCCCATGTGAGACCACTTTCCAGAGTTCCGTTGACCATAAGGGAAAGTGGACTAGGATCTGAAAACGCGAGCGCTGCGTTTGCTGTCGTGTTCCAGGGTAGATACGTGTAGTTCAACAAGGCCTCACAGGGATACGCGCCCCAGAGAGAGAACCGGCTGTCGTATTGTTGGGACTCGAAGGTTCCTGTTCCGCTCTCAGAGATCCATCGAATGTCCGGATAGAATGTGGTCTTAATCAAGGCGGAACCGTTGATGACAACGTAATACTGGGTACTTGCATCAAGGATGACCGAAGACACTGTGGCATTCTGCCATCCTGCTCCCGAGATCACTCGTGTCGGTAATTGCGTATACCCTACCAGGTTGCTCGAAGAGTCATGATAGTCTGAGAGGACTGAATAATAGGCCCAGCCGTGCTGCGCCGGACTGTAGATGGGGCTATCATAGTAGAAGGAGTAATTGAGCAGTTGCCCGTCGTGGAGCTTCTCATAGAATCCCTGCGCCAAGGAGGTGTACCTCCAGCCATTTGGGGCACTATACTCTTGTATCCTGAAGGAGCTGATGTCCTTTGAAACACCCAGCACCTCTCTCTCCGGCACAGCGGTAATATTGTCCGCATCAATGAGGAGTTCGTAGAGTGTCCAGCCAGGTATCTGAAATGTTGAAAGGTCGAGTACATTGCGATGAGTATTGGGATTGGCATAACTATTCAGTATTTCAATGTCTAAATCTTGAATCCTTCTGGACGTTGTCACAAGAGAATTAATCTCATTTCCGCCGCCAATCACTGATGAAGAGGAGCTCTTCTGGACTGGCTCGGAAGTGTCACGATTGTCTGGATCGATTACTCGAGAATCATCAGAAATCGGTGGCAGAGTCGGTAAAAATGAGAAAATCAGAATTCCAAAAAGCAGAATTACGACTCCTCTCAGGATTCTTGTCATTCATTCTATCTCCTCAGGTGATTCTGATTCTTTCTTCCACAACCAAGTAGCGTGATTTGACACCAGTGACCACCGTTTATATTCAGTATTACTAGAAATTCATCTAGTTAGTCATTTCTATCCTTTACGCACAAATCTCTACGCAAAGTTTGTATATGAAAGTGATTCGGACTGGCACTGTTCGATAAATCGAAGACTGTGACTACGTATAGTACGAAGGACCAGTTTCTGTGGTTTCTGTTGGTCTTGGCCCCGTTTGCCCAGTAATGTCATTCAGTATTGCAATGACCATATCTATTGCACTGTGAAGACGTCTCGTTGTGTCCCAGAGTTTCTGCTCTGAGAACGCTTCATCATAGATCCTGTCTGAAACAACGAAGCCCGGCCCTGGTGGTTGAGGTCCAGGCTGCCCCGGCTTTGGCTGTAAAAAGCCCAGGTTCACGTTCTGTGCAAAGCTGAACTTCAGTGCCTGCATCTGGAACTCCCGCAGTTTCTCGACATTCAGGAGCTGCTGGTGCTGCGGCGAGATCATGATCTGTGACTCTATCTGAATGTACTTCTGGTCATTCGGACGGACCACTGTGAAGAAGAAGCGCATGAACTTGACCTTAAGCAGAAACTCGGCTCTCGGATCTGAGATGCTCTCGACCTTGGTACCCTCTCTCGAGAACCAGTCTCGCACGGTCTTCTTGATGTGGTCCGGCTCTTCC
>CAYGWX010000069.1:0-13276 GCA_964353855.1 uncultured bacterium
TCCACCACGGTGTAGACCATCGGCACCACGATGAGCGTGAGCAAGGTGGATGTGATGAGACCCCCGATCAGGGCGATGCCCAGCGGGGCCCGGGACTCACCCGAGGCCCCGGTGGCCAGGGCCGTGGGCAGCATTCCCAGGATCATGGCCAGGGTGGTCATTAAAATCGGCCGCAGACGGGTCGGTCCGGCCACGAGGATGGCCTCGTCACGGGGCAGGCCCTCCTCCCGCTTCTTGATGATGAAGTCCACCAGGAGGATGGAGTTCTTGGTCACCAGCCCCATCAGCATGATCAGCCCGATGAACGCCACCATGCTGAACGTCTTGCCGGTCAGGAACAGGGCCAGGAACGCGCCCACGATGGCCAGGGGCAGGGCGGTCATGATCGTCAGGGGATGCACGAAGCTTTTGAATTGAGAAGCCAGGATCATGTAGATGAAGACCACGGCCAGAAGCAGGGCCTCCCCGAGCGCGGTGAACGTCTCCATCATCTGCTGGGCCTGGCCCTCGACTTTTATCTCCACGCCCTGGGGGCGGCGGTAGGTCTTAAGGATCCTGTTGATCTCCCGCTGAATGGTGCCCAGGGCGGTCCCCGGACCGATGCCCCCGGCGACCACCACCACCCGGGAGCGGTCCATGCGCTCCAGTTTTGCCGGGCCCTGGGCCGGCTCCACGGTGGCGACCTGGCTTAAGGGCACCAGGGTCCCGCGTGGCGTCGGGATGGTGAGGTCGGAGAGGGCATGAACGCGGTCGGCTGTCTTTTTGTCAAGCTGAACCCGCACGTCGGTCTCGCGGTCCCCCTCGCGGAGGTGCGTGGCCACATCTCCGGAGATCAGGGTCCGCAAGGTCATCGCTACCTGCGCGGTACCGAGGCCCAGGTCACTGGCCTTCACCCGATCCACCCGGGTGGCCACCTCGGGAAGCCCCTCCCGGGTGCTTACGTCAATGTCCACGAATCCCGGGATCTTGGAGAGCTTGTCTTTTAGGTCATAGGCCACCTGCTTCAGGACCGCCCGATCCGGTCCCCGGATTACAACCTGGATGGGGTAGTTCCACCAGGAGCTGAATCCCGTCGAGGCCGACAGGGCGGTGACCGGGCCGAAGGAGAGCTTCACCCCCGGCAGTTGAGCCAGGTCCCGGCGCACGCCCTCCTGGAACTGTGGGGTCCTGCCTTCCATTTTAAGCTTCACCGTGATCCCGGAGCGGTTCAGGGTCCCCTCGGTTCCCACCACGGTGAAGGTGTGGGCGACTTCGGGCCGGGACTTAAGATAGGCCTCGACCTCGCGCACGATCCGGTCGTTCTCCAAAATGGAAGTCCCGGGGGCCGTCTCCATGAAGAGATTGAACTCCCCGCGGTCGGGCTGGTCATTGAAGGCGGTCGGCACCATTCCGGCGAACACGACCGCCAGGATGAACGCTGCGGTCGCGATTCCGGCCACAACCAGACGGTGCTTGATGGCCCAAGCCAGGACCGGGCGGTAGCCGTGGTCCACTTGATCATAGGCCGCGTTCCAGCGACCGGCGATTTTCTTCCAGCCCGAGGGCACCTCGCCCTCTTTTCTGGCCTTGAAGAAGTAGGCCGACAAGACCGGGGCGAACGTGAAGGCTTCCACCAGGGAGATGATCATCGCCGCAGCCACGGTCAGCCCGAACTGGCGGAAGAACTGTCCGGCGATGCCCCGGGCGAAGGCCACGGGCAGGAACACGGCCACGATGGTCGAGGTTGTGGCCAGGACGGCCAGGGCCACCTCCGAAGTCCCGTCCCGCGCCGCGTCCATCGGCTTCTTCCCGAGCTTTTCCATATGCCGGAAGATGTTCTCGCGGACCACGATGGCGTCGTCGATGAGCATCCCGATGGAGAGCGACAGGGCCATCAGCGAGATCATGTTGACCGTGAAGTGCATCGCGTCCATGGCGATGAAGGCCCCGATCACGCAGACCGGAAGGCCGGCGATGGTCACCAGTGTGTTGCGCAGGTCCAGGAAGAAGAAGAACACCACCAGCCCGGCGAAGATCGCGCCCAGGATGAGGCTCTTCATGACCTCGTCCCGCTGGTGCCGGATGAAATAGGACTCGTCGAAAGCCTTGGTCAAGGCGAGATCGGGATAGGTCCGCTGCGCCCCGGCCAGGGCCTTCTCGACCCTCTCCGCCACCTGCACGGTGTTCGTCCCCGACTGCTTCTGAACCGTGAAGACCACGCTGGGGATCCCGTCCACCCGGGAGAGCGAGCGCACCTCTTTGTATCCGTCCACAATCGCGGCCACGTCCTTGACCAGGACAGGCACTCCCCCGGAGTTGGCTATGACCACGTTTCCGATGTCCTCCACCTTGGCGAACTGGCCGGTGGTGCGAAGGGAGAGCTCTTGCGCCCCCAGGACGAGGTGCCCGCCGGGGACGCTCAAGTTCTCGCTCGAGAGTGCCTGGATGACCTGCTGGGGGGAGACCTTGACGGCTTGGAGTCGGTCGGCATTCAGGTTCACCTGAATCTCACGCTCCCGTCCGCCGACGACCGAGACCTGGGCCACTCCCTCCGCCCGCTCGATAAGGGGCTTGAGCTTGTCGTCCACGAAGAAGCGCAGGTCGGCGTCACTCATCTTTCCGCTCTGGTCCGAGATCCCGTAGGAGACCACCGGCGCGGCATTAAAGTCCAGCTTCGCGATCACCGGCTCGAGGATGTCCCTGGGCAGGCTGTTGCGGATGGAGGAGACCTTGTCGCGTACGTCCATGGCTGCGAACTTGGCCGGGGTCTCGAGCTCGAACTCGATGACCACCGAAGACAGCCCCTCCCGGGATGTGGAGCTCACGGACTTCACCCCCCCGAGAACCGATACCGCTTCCTCGATGGGCTGGGAGATCAGGGTCTCCACCTCCTCGGGCCCGGCCCCGGGATAGGCCGTGATCACCACGATGATCGGATAATTGATGTCCGGAAACAGGTCCACGCCCAGCCGGCCGTAGGACACGATGCCCAGCACGAGAATCGCCACGATGAGCATGGTGACAAAAACCGGCTGCTTGATCGAGGTATCAGATACCCACATGATTATTCCTTAATGTGAATCGAAGATTGAAGATTTAAGATTTCAAGCAAAATTATCCAACCTTCACTTTTCAATCTTCAAGGCCTGTTTGATCGCCACTTTATCCCCGTCTTTTAAGCCGTAGGCCCCAGCAGTAACCACCATCTCACCCTCCTTGAGGCCGGCGGTGATTTCGACCTTCTCCCCCAAGTCCTGGCCCGGGGAGACCTCGCGCTCCTGCACGTCGTCGCTGGCCACGACAAAGGCGTAGGCCTTGCCCTCCCGGCGGACCACCGAGACTGCTGGGATCACCAGGCCGTCGTGCTTTCCGGCCCGGATCTCGGAGCGGGCGAACATCCCGGGTTTGAGCTTGCCCCCGGGATTGGGTAAGGTGATCTCCACCTCCACCGTGCGGGTCTGAGGGTTCACCACCGGACTGATCTCCCTGACCGTGCCGGGGAAGTCTGCCTCGTAGGCATCCACCCGGACCACAGCCGGCTGACCGCGCTTCACGTTGCCGAGGTCCTTCTCCACCACGTTGACCACAGCCTTGACCCGGCCCATCGAGACGACCTGGGCAATCGGGGTCATGGGAGTGACCTGGGCTCCCATATCCAGAAAGGTCTTGGCCACGATCCCGGCCATCGGACTTTTAACCTCGGACTGGGTGAACTCGAAGCCCGGCTCGTCCCGGTCCACCAGAGCCAGGAGCTCATCCTGCTTCACATACTGGTTCATCACCACCAGGTTCCTGATCAATTTTCCCGGGACCTTGGAATAGACCATGACCTGTGCCATGGCCGCAAGCGACCCCGTGGCCAGGATCTTGTCTTCCACCGGCTCCTTGGTGACGACCGCCACCTCCACGCCCACGGCCTCTTGACCCCCCAGAGCCGGGCTCGTCTTCTTCTTGCCCATGGTCACCGCCATCCGGTAGGCAGTAAGCGCCACCAACCCGACGATGACCAGCACCAGGATCCAAATCACAACTTTCTTCATTGTCCTACCTCCGAATTATCTCATGAATTCCAAGATCACAATGTCCCCATCGCCCTTTGTAGGTTCACCCTGGCCGCCTGAAAATCGTAAAGCGCCTGGAGGTAGTTCGTCTCGGCCTGGGTCACGGCCAGCTCCGCGTCCAGGATCTCCAGGTTCGTGATGAGGCCGCTGTCGTAACGCACCTTGCCGATGCGCAGGGACTCTTTGGCCAGGTCCACGTTCTCCTTCTGGGACTCGATGTTCGCCTGGGCCTCCCGGAGGGCCAGGACCGCGGAGTTCACCTCCAGGGCCACGCCTTCCTCGGCCTGCTTCTGAGCGATCTCCAGCTGGCGCACTCCCGAAGCTGTCTGGGCCACCCGCCCTGAGGTCGCGAACCCGTCGAACAGCGGAGTGTAAAGGATGGCCGACGCCGTGGCGCTCTGGCCCCATTTATCTTCTCCGCTTGGCCCGGGTCTCTTGTAGTCGTAGGTCGCGGCCAGGGACAGGTTCGGCCGGAGCCCCGCCTTGGCGATGGCCAGGGTATGCTCCAGAGCCTGCTTTTGATAGGCCAGGCTTTTTAGGTCCGGACGCTTTTCCACGGCTGTCTGAGTGGCCGCTTTTACGTCTATGGTCATGGGTTCATAAGACAGGCTTCCCGAAAGTTCTAAGGGCGAATCCAGCGGCACGCCGATCAGGTTCTTCAACGCCAGGAGCGTCATCTCGTATCCGTCGTGGGCCTTCTCCACCTGCGGCTTGGTGTTGGCGACTTGGACCTGGGTGCGCAGGAGATCGAATTTGGACACGGTCCCGGCCTCGTAGCGTTTGCGCACCACCCGCTCTTGCTCCTGGACCCGGGCCAGGGCCTCCTCGGAAACCCGGATGAACTCCTGGGTCACAAGCACCCCGTAATAGGCCTTGGTGACGCTGGCGATGGTCTCCTGACGCGTCTTGGCCGAATCTTCCTGGGAGGATTTAACCTGATCGCCCGCCGCGCGGGTGCCGTTCTGAACCTTGCCCCAGGAGAAGATGGACTGGGAAAGCGACAGCTTCAGGTCGTAGTTGTCCGCGTAGCCCATCTTGATCTCGCCTCCCCCGAAGGCTCGCGGAAGGGTGACCCCGGGTACCGGAGCCAAGCGCGTGTAGGTGGAAGTGAAGTCCAGTTTGGGCAGGGCCCCGGACCGGGACTCCAGGTACTTCCCCCTCGCCGCCGCGACCTTCTCCCCGGCCATCTGCACCCCGGGGTTCTGCTTCAGGGCCATCTTTATGGCGTCGTCCAGGGACAGTTTCAACGGCTCCGCCTGAACAGGCCCTGCAAAGATGGCCAAAAGCCAGCCTACGATCAAGCCCCAATCCAATAGCCGTAACGCTATATTTTTTTTCATTTCCTCACCCCGTTCAATAATACTTCGGTGATCGTCCGGATGACCTGTTCTTCGTCCCGCATGTCCTGGGTGATGACCAGGGGAATCATCGCCCCGTGAATCAACCCCACAATGACATAGGCCATGGCCTGGGCCGGTAAGTCCCTGAGCTCACTTTTCTGGATGCCCTCTTGGAGGATGGCCACCAGCGAGGCGAGTTGATGCCGGTGGATTTGGAAGTATTTCTGACGGATTTCATCCCGGATATTCCCGGTCAGGCCTCCGGACTGCCCCATCAGGATCCGGAACAGGTCCTTCCGCTCGCTAAGGTAGAAGACATAACGCCGGATGACTTCTGAGAGCTTCTCAGTGGCATCCATGTCCTTTTCATGGACTTCCCTGAGGATCCGAGCCTGCCCCTCAAGGATTTCCTCGATCAGTGAAAAGAACAGGGTTTCTTTGTTCTCGAAATATCCGTAGATGGTTCCTTTGGCCAGCTCAGCCCGCTCCGCGATCTCCTCCAAGGTTGCCGCTTCAAACCCTTTTTCCGCGAAGACCGCCCGGGCCGCCTTCTGGATCTCCTCCTTTCTCGCTATTTTCTCACGCTCTTTACGCGGAAGGACCGCTTTTTCTTCCATCCTTACCTCCATATCATTACGCCTTAAAACCTGTCTCTATTTACAAAAGTTCCCAGTCAGTCAAAATATGACCTTCCGGTCAATTATTGACTGGCCAGTCATTACGATTATATCAAATGGGACATTTCGATGTCAAGCCCGGTAGAAAAAAGGGCAGGCCAAAAAGCCTGTCCTGTTTACTTTGGTTAAACTTTCCCTCAACTTACTTCCGAGACTGATCCTCCTCCAAGCCAACCACTCCTACAGCGAGGATCCTCGCCCCCAGGAGCCCGTCCCGGAGACAGTCTCCATCCCTGAAAAACGGGATCCCCACGAGCTTCGCCCCCTGGATCTTGATTTCGAATCCCAGATCCACGACCTCGGTACGCCGTCCGGCCTCCACAGCCACCAGGATGATCTCGGCCAGCTTCTCCGCGTCCGCACGCTCGTAAACTGCGGGGATGATCCTCCCCGCCTTCCCCGGACCCCGATCCGGGGGCTTTCCGGCCCGGATCTCCGGTTGGGCTGAGGTGAACACCATGCCCAGGTTGGCGGTGTAGCTGGCGAAATTCGTGGCCTCGAAGGCCGGGACGTAGATCTCCAAGTCCCGCGTCTCCCCGATTTGGAAATCCGCCATCCGCCGGGTGTAGGTCTGGATGACCCTTTGAATCAAGCCCGGTTCCTGGGCCAGGATCTCGGCCAGAGCCTCCGAGAATTGCACCGGCCGGGCCTCCCGGTCCAGGAGCTGGGTCGTAAGCTTCACCCGGGCCTCCAAGACCCAGAACGGAAGAAAAACCTCGCCTCTCCCTTCGGCGAAGGCGATCTCCTGGGGAACGAGTCTCTCCCCCTCCAGGACCTGCCCGATCCCGCAGTGGTCGCACAGGAAGAACACCTGAAACTCCCTGGCTGAAAGCGGGGCGTGGCAGGCGATGCAGCGCAGCGGGACGAGGACGATCTCACCGCTCTCCGTTTTCAACGGGGCCATCAGAAGAACCTCCCCAGGAGATCGCCCAGGATCCTCGCCGTGAACCGGTCCGCGAACCGCTCCCACAGGACGTGCTCCAGCCAGAGCATGAGCACGACCCCGGCCCCGAACAGGGGCATGATGCAAAGGGCCAGGACCTCGCTGATCTCGCCGGGGGAGCGCAGGGCCGAGTAGGCCTTGAGCGGTGTGCTCAGGACGAAGGCCAGGAGCATCAGCCCCAGGAGGGACAGCACGAGGTTCAGGCGGACTCTCTTTTTGGGCTGGTCCAGGTAAATGACGCTCCCGGTTGCCGCGTCCAGGGTCATCCGGTAGAGCTTGCGTCCGGAGAGATAGCGCACGATCCAGATGGGGTAAAAGAGGAGCATCGGGGGCCCCTGTCGGGTCACCTTTAACCGGTGATGCACCTCCTCGGCCTGGCTGTACGGAGAGAGCACCAGCTCCTGATAGTACTGCTGAGCGTGCTCCAGGGCGTCTTGCGTTGAAGGGTCCTGCGGGGTGAAAATGGTCCCGTACTGGTGCATCTCCCCCTCGTCGTAGGGCTTGAGCAGGGGGAACCGCTCGTCCTTCACCTCGTACAACCCGTACTCTCCGACCTTGATCCCCGGGAAGACCTGCCGTCCCTCCCAGGACACCATGCGCTTGAAGCGCTCTCCGCCCTCCTCCAATATCTTCTTCTGGACGACCTTAGGCCCGTCCCAGGACTCCCTGACCTCATCGATCACCACCTGGCGCCGGGGCCGCTTCCAGGAGATCCATCCCTCCACTTCCCCGCGCAGGTCCCAGAGCGGGGCGAACACGAGCTGGGCGTCCAGGAGCCTGTGGCCAACCTTCTGTCCCACCAGGGCCGCGCCGGCGGTCATCAGGGCGGCCTGCTTGACGGTCAGGGTGGGGGGGACAAAATAGCGCTGAATTCCCACCGGGGTGGTCACGAGGAAGCTCGTGGCGCAGGACGGGCAGTTCGCGATCCGGGCCCCCTCGGCGAGTTGGATGGCTCCCCCGCATTCCCTGCAGGCCAGGGCGATCGTCCTCCGGGAGGACTTCTCCTGCTGGACCGGTATAGAGGCCTGGTCCGGTTCCGCCATCATTCCGCCTCCCGGTCCCGGAAGATGCTCAGGGCCAGATAAGCCGGCACCATGGTCAGGGTGAAAACGACGAGCTTCGCTATGGGGTTCCGAATCAGGCCGCCCTCGACAAGGAAGACGAAGAAAACGGCCAGATAGGGCAGGCCGCTTTCGAATAACAGGAGAGGCGTCTTCCGGACCGGAAGGTCGTCGTAGAGTTTCCCGCTGGAGGCCTCCAGGAGCAGGAAGTGCCACTTCCCCTCCAGGGTCCTGACCCGCTGAAGGTAGAAGGGGGCATAGATCAAGGCCAGTTCCTTTGCAGCCTCGAAGCCTTCCCCCTGAGAGGAGAGCCGGGATAAGGCGGAATCCGCGCTCACCGCGGCCTCCCGCAGCGGGGCGTCGTATTCCGCCCCGGGGCGGTACTCCATGAGCTCCCCCTCGGGCAGTCTGGTCCGGGAGAAGAGTGACACCTCCGGGTTCCCCGCCGGGGTGAAACGCACCTCCTCACTCTCCTTGTGCCTGGTCGTAACCCGCCAGAAGGGAAAGTAAAACAGTTCCGGCTCCGGTTTCTCCTTCAGGTCCCCGATCCTGGCCTGAGCCAGGCGGGTATCGAAGACCCTCGCCGCCATGGGATACGCCAGGAGGCGCTTCATCACGAACCGGCCGATGAACCCCTCTTTCTCATAGACCAGGGCTACCCCGCAGTAGGGGCACTTGACCAGGAGGTTTTGGGGCAGGACCTCAAGCGTCCCGCCGCATTGCTCGCACTGTAATGTCATGGAAGATTAGGCGGTTTTTTGATTGTCGGTGGTCAGTTGTTAGTCAAGGACAAGAAACACATGTGTTTATGCTATCACATCCGGCAGACAAAAATCAACCGTCTCGTTTCATCAGAATACTACTCCTCCCTCCCGGCTAAGTTTCAGAAATCGGACAGAAAACGCCTTGCACCTGGACTATTTTCACCCCCCATCCCCCCTCATCCGGGAAAGTACACCCCCGGATAAATTGCCCTGGGGCAATTTCCGCTAAGAGGGTAAAGTCCGTTTCGAAAGCGCCCATTTCCGCAGGGACATCGGCTGGAGGGAGTTTGTCCGGTTTAAGACCAAATAAATTTCAAAGGGCCGCCTAAAAGGCGGCCCCCCTTGATCTTTAGATACTTCCGGTTAGTTCTCAATCCGGCAAAGCAAGACGTTGCTTAATCAACTCGATCCTATCCGGCCGCTTCTCCACTTTTAATGCTCTCTCCGATAATTCCCGTGATTCTTTCCTTCTGCCTTGCATATATAAAATGACCGCCAAATTCTCAAGTGGTTCTGCTAATTCCGGATTCAACCGGATCGCCTCCCGAATCTCCTTCTCAGCCTCTACATGTTTTCCTTGATCTTCAAGCAAAATACCGAGATTGCTGCGCACCTCGGCATAAGCAGGATTCAACAGTATCGTTTCACGGAATTCCCTCTCCGCTTCATCACGCTTCCCCCGTTCATAAAGTGCCAACCCAAGGTTATAATGAGATGGGCCATCGTTTGGATTCAGTCGTATCGCTTCACGTAACTCTTTCTCCGCTTCATCAAACTTGCCCTCTAATCTAAGCGTATTCCCAAGGTTACTTCGCGCTGGTAAATATTTAGGATTCAACCGAATTACTTCCCGAAATTTCTTTTCCGCCTCCTCATACTTCCCCTGCTCTTCGAGCACGGTTCCTAAGTTTAGGTGTCCTGAGACTTCGTTCGGTTCCTGTTGGATGACAATTTGATACTCTGTAATCGCTTTCTCAAAATACCCTTGTCTATCATATGTAAGACCAAGGTTTAAGTGAGCGAGAGCGTTAACGGGCTTCAACCGGATCGCCTCCATATACTCCCTCTCGGCTTCCTCTAACTTTTTCTGTACCCTAAGAACATTTGCAAGATTTAAGTGTGCGTTGGCATAATCTTGTTTTAACCTTATCGCCTCCCGAAATTCCTTCTCTGCTTCCGCATGCTTCCCTTGATCTACGAGTGCAGCCCCGAAATTATTGTGTGAGATGGGGGATTTAGGGTTTATTTTTAATCCTAATTGATATTCCTTCAACGCCCTTGTTGTGTCTGTTCGGTAATATATTACACCCTTCATATTATGAACTATGCCAGTTTCAACGAAGTATAATGAATAATCTAAAAATTCAATGCAGGGTTTAATCTCGTCCCCCTGTAGAGCTTCCCAAGCCAGGCCAAAGGAAAGCTTAGCTAACGCTTTGTCCGCCTCCTCTGCTTTACTGTGTTTTAATTCTTCCTTCAACTCGTTTTCTTCTTCGATCCACATTTTTTGCGCTTCGGGAGGATAACTACCCAACATGACGCTTAATTTGGTTGCTTTATTTAATTTTGCGGAGTTTCTTTCGGCGCTTGTTGCTTTGATGTAGGTAAATGTTGAAGTTAAAAAAGTACAAAGGGCACTTACAATCAGTAAGACTATTTTAGCCCGATTCAACTTGCTGCCTATGATTGCTATAAGTAATGTAACGACCGATATAATCCATCCCGCGGCCATTAAGATAGTATTTGTATTGGCTGCAGCCCATCCGCCAATCACTATGAATATATTCATTTTCCCCTCTTTCCTCTATGATCCGGCCTGTTTTTTAATGCTCCCCTAATAGTTCGCAAACTTTTTTCGGAGTTTTGTTTTATTTCATGCTCCCAAATACGTACAACCCTCCATCCCGTTTTCTTTAACGAGCGCGTAACTTTACGATCTCTATTTCGATTGGCGTTGATTTTCTTCGCCCAAAACTTACGATTTGATGTTGGAATATTACGGCAAAGACGACAGCCGTGCCAAAAACAGCCGTCGACGAATACTGCGACGCGTTTTTTGTCAAAAACAAAATCGGGTTTCCCGATTTTGTCTGTCGCGTTAATACGCCAACCTGTTATGCCGTGTGATATTAACCTCGCCCTTAATTTCCATTCCGTGGATAGGTTCCCGCCTCCTCTGATGGCGGCCATAACGAGAGATCGTTTCTTTTTTGAAAAGACGTCTGCCATCGGCGGGTTATTTTTGGGGCTCGAATCTCTTTTTCAAATCTTCATAGATTAAACGTTGTTCGTCGCGGGCCAATTTTCTAATATTTCTTAAAACGGTGAGGGTGTTTTGTTTCAGGGGTTTGATTAAATTACTCAGGCCTTCGTTGCAGTTGTGGCAAAGTGTTCTCAGGTTTTCTTCTGTCGTAGTCCCGTCAGGGTCGATGTGATGAACGTGGAGGGTGATCTTGCGGCTCGGCTTGAAGGGGTCGGGGTCGCCCGCGATGGCCCCGCACATGGAGCAGGTAAAGCCGTTACGATCAAGGATTTTTGCACGCAAGGTTTTATCTATTTTATGGCTAAAGCGCGGGACGCGTTTTAGGCTTACGAGGATATATTGATTGGGTTTAAGTTCCGGCCTATCTTTAAAAGATTGAATTTGCATGCCCTCGTCGTCTCTTAATTCCCTAATACGTCTCGCGTATTCACTAATCTTTGCTACCCGTTGGATTTGTTTCGTGGTGACTATTTTACCAACGTTACCTTCTAAGAATTTTCTTATGGCGTCACGCGCGCTCATAGTATTCGCTCTCCGCTGTTTTAGGTAAGATCATTTTCTTTACGGCAATCGCTATGGCGTATGCCATCTTTACCGCCACGGCGTTTCCAATTTGTTTGGCTATTTCGATTTTAGACCCTTTGAATTCGAATTCGTCGGGAAATCCCTGAATTCTGGCCGCTTCGCGGTGTGTTATCGGCCGATTGGCCTTTGGGTGGAGGTAACGCCCCTTCTCGGGTTTGAAGAATTCGGTTCGTATCGTAACGGAGGGCTCGTCCCAAAGGAGGCGGCCAAAAAGATCGGTTCCGCCCTTCGTTTTTCTCTTCCAACATTCGGGCATTAAGTCCCGGGGGAGATTCCATCTGTTCCCTCCCCGGGGGATGTGTTTGTACCGTTCAAGTGATTTCGGTGTTGGATTTCGTCCGATATGCAGCGAGTGGCCGGTCGGGTTTAAGGGGAGGTCTCCGATGGCTTGTCGGACCGTTACCCAATCACACGAATGATTATCACCGGATTTTCGTTTCTTGGGATTCGAATGGGTTTGCTGGGGAAAGGTCACTGGACCGACGCGCGAGCCGATGATGATGGTTCGCTTTCGCGTTTGAGGGGCTCCATAATCTGCGGCATTAAGAATGCGTCCCTCGACCTGGTAGCCCAAGTCGCGCGTATCCTTGATGAATTGTTGTCCTTCCGCGGAGTTAAGCATCGGGGGTACGTTTTCGAGCACAAAGATCAAAGGTTCCCCCTGTTTAACCGCGCGCACGTAATGGCGCCAGAGTTGGTTTCGCGCATCGTTCGGCAGATGCGCGCCCAGGTTGCTGAATCCCTGGCACGGTGGGCCGCCGATAATTACGTCTACAAACTGGAAATCTTTGACATCGTTTACGTCTCCGGTAAAACAGTGCGGTCCGAAATTTTCTTCGTAGGTTGCGGCAGCGTATTTGTCGATTTCGACGGCGTATACCGGGACGAATCCGGCTTGGACGAATCCGAGCGTGAAACCTCCCGCGCCCGCGAATAAATCCGTCAAGGTTAATACCCGTACTTTGTTGCCGTCCTTCTCGTGTTCCGGTGGGGCCGCCTTTCCTTCTTTGAGGTAGAAGGCCCGGTTCGTGATTTTGTAGATGGTCTTCATTCGTTCCTTATATCACATTAATCTTAGCGCGGTCTTCTATTTTGCCTTTCTCTGACTTGTATTTTACTCGAAAATCACGAGAAAGTCAATAATAGCACCCCCCCTTCTTAATCTACCAAATCTCCTGCCGAATATGCCCTTTACACCACGATCTCCGCTTGCGCGTAATAGGACTTTCCCCCGTCTGGCCTTAAGACTCTTCCTTTCACGGCGACTCTCGTTCCGGCTGGGATTCCGGTGAGGACGTGGAGGCCGGTGGTGCCGTCGGCGTAGATGAGGTGGTTGAACTTTGACGGATACGCTTTGCGAGAGGCTTTGCCCTGGTTCAGCCAGAGGTCTATCAGGGTTCCGGCGGGCAGGGGCTCCCGGTTTTTTTCGTTTGATCTACCGTTTTCCGTCTTCCGCTTTTCTTTTAAAGGGGCGGGCGGGCGTGGACCCTTCCTTTCAGGGGAGGGAGAAAGGGAGGGGTTGCCTTTTTCCCTTAGGTTTCGTTTGAAGCTTTGAGGGCATTTGCCAAAAGCTGATGACCGATCTCTGCGTGTTTGGTCTTGT
>CAYGWX010000070.1:0-12985 GCA_964353855.1 uncultured bacterium
TGAAAGGCAGAGTTGTGAGACCAGACGGAGGAAGGTCAGGGTATGCGCAGGCGGAGATCGTGGTATGAGACAAAAACGTAAAAATAACAATTTCCCCTTGACTTTTCCGTAAAAAAGAGTAGAATTATAGCAGAAAAACCCACGGGCTCCCTTACCGGAAGGAGGAATCCATGCTGATCGGCAAGCATTTTTATCCACTCCTTGCTGGTGCAGCGATCTTCATCGCCGCACCGGCCATCGCCAACCCCATCCTTGTGACCTGCATCAACGAATTAGAAACCTCACCGGACCCACGAGTCGAGCTGCACTTTTGGCCCAGTGTTTACGCCCCGGGTTCGCTGGACGGCTGGACCCTGACGACTTCCTTTGGCACGGTGCGGATAGACTCCGGCTATGTTTTAGATTCCTTGAGCTTCCTGGCCTTCGATTCCACCAACCTTTCGGGCCCGCTGAGGATGAACCCCGCGGCAGACACCCTGACCGTGAGCGACGCGCAAGGTTTGGCACGCGACCGCATCATCTGGCCTCCCCCTCCCACCCTTCACGGCCCCCCTTTCCCTCCGCCTGATGGCTGGAGCGCAGGAATTTTGAACACCTTTTGGTACATGTCCCCGATGTACTCCCGGCTGATCCACTGGTATTACGATCCCACGCCGAGCTTCGGAAGCGATAACCGGACTCATCTGGGTTACATCACCGGGGTGGTCAGGGATACCGGCGGAAACCGCATTGGGGCTCTCCTCCACGCATTCAGCGACAGTGGGACGAGCTTCAGCTACTGCGTCATCGAACCCTACAACCCCTATCTTATGGCTGTACCGAGAGGAACTTACCGTGTGTGGGCCCTGGCGAGCGGATACGATAGCACGGCTTACGTCGGGCCCGTAGTCGTCGCTACCAGGGATACGGTGCGCAATATTAACATCGTCCTCGCCCCGAGCGGTGTAGAGGAAGACACAAGTCGAATCTTTCCCCAAGGAAATGGTCCTTCATCAGTCGCCATCAGCCCAAATCCTGCCCGAGGGCAGAGGCAAGTGGTCTTCTCTCTTTCCGCGCCAGCGAAAGTGGCCTTGGCCGTGTACGACCTGCAAGGCAAAAAGGTGCGGGTCCTTGTGGATGAACAACGGGGACCGGGAAAGCAGACCGTGATCTGGGATGGCAGGAATGAGGCCGGAAGAGCCGTACGTTCGGGAAGCTACTTCCTGAGGCTGGATGCCGGGGACCGGACGATGGTCCGAAAGATCACTCTGCTGAAATGACTCGCAGAGGATAACCGGCGACCGCAGACTGTGGACTGTAGAACGTAGACTATAAAACAGCTGGTTAAACTTAGAAGGGGGCGGGGCGAAGCCCCGCCCGGAAAGAAAAGAACGCAATTATTCTTTAATCAAGGAGGCGCCATGAAATATATTCCCCTTTTTATCCTCGCCATCCTTCTCTTCGCCACACCCCTCCTGGCCCAGTGGGAGCCGGACGTGAGGCTGACTTATAATAATAGTCCTTCTTTTACCACCTTGAAAAATGCCTGGAGTATCGCCAGCGAATCAAGTGGGCTTGTTCACGTTGTATGGTTTGATTACCGGGATGCGGATGCTGAAATATATTATAAAAGGTCAACAGATTCCGGGATAACTTGGGGACCAGATTTTAGACTAACAAATAATTGGGGTATCTCAGTATATCCTTCTGTTGCTTCGAATGAATCATACGTAAACGTTGTCTGGGATGACTGGCGGTCCGGCTGCTCGGAAATATTATTTAAACAGTCCACGAATTCAGGTCAAACATGGGGACCGGATATACGCTTAACCTATGATCCCAATTACTCGGAAAATCCATCAATTGCATCAGCGGGACCAATGGTCCATGTAGTTTGGTACGATGCACGTGACGGTTGGGCGATTTATTATAAACGTTCGACGAATTTTGGAAGCACTTGGTCCGGTGATATACGTTTGTCGGATAATCCGGGCTCGGCAAGAATGCCAAGTATAAGTATCTCGGATTCGATGGTCCACGTGGTTTGGGATGATTCACGCGGCATCCTTTATAAACGTTCAACTGATTACGGAAATAGTTGGTCGAACGATAATCAACTATTCCTCGGAGATGATCCTTCCATAGCATGTTCAGGTCCTATTGTTCATGTCGTGTGGAGTGGTATTCGCTATAAGAAATCAACAAATAGCGGTATCACTTGGTCCAGAGATACGCTGATTGCGGGTAACCCGGGGGGTTCATTTAACCCTAATGTCTCAGCCTCAGGTCAAAACGTCCATGTTGTCTGGATGGACAACAGGCAGGGAAATTCTGAAATATATTACATACATTCAACAAACTCAGGTACAAGCTGGACACCGGATATTCGGTTAACAAATCATCTATACACCTCTAAGGACGCATCGGTCTCAAATTCCAATACAGCTGTACATGTTGCATGGGCGGATACTTTTGAAGGCAACTTTGAAATTTACTACAAGCGCAACCCCACAGGGAACAGCGGGATAGAGGATAATAAACGGGTTGAGGGACCAAGGGTCCAAGGGTTCAAGATAACCCCCAACCCCTACACCACCTTCGCCTCCATTCCCGGGCATGAGGCTGAGCGATTCAGCCTTTACGACATCTCCGGGAGGAAGGTCGGGACTTATCCCGGAATCCGGATCGGGATGGGGCTCAAGGCCGGGGTGTATTTCCTGAGGCCCGAAGTGAAAGATGGCAAGCCTTTGAGAATCGTAAAGTTAAGGTAGGTCGCCATGCGAAAAACGAACCTATTTCGAATCGCATTTTACACCTCACTTCTCACTTTGCTTTACGCCATCCCCGCCTTCTCCCAGCAAAGGTGGGAGAGAACCTACGGGAGGGGGGTGAACGATGGCGGACGGTCCGTCTATCAGACCTCTGATGGAGGCTACATCATCGTTGGTTACACTTTATCCTTCGGTGATAGTTCACAGGTCTACCTCATCAAGACCAACTTTTTCGGGGATACCGTCTGGACCAAAACCTATGGCTACGCGGGTGATGAATATGGTTTCTCTGTCCAGCAAACCACTGGCGGGGGCTACATCGTCGCTGGGACGACAAGCTCCTTCGGCGCAGGAGGAAATGATGTCTTCCTCCTTAAGACAAATGCCCAAGGGAGTAGGCTCTGGTTCCTGCCCTACGGGGGAGCGGGCAATGAGGAAGGCTACGCTGTC
The DNA here is from genome assembly GCA_964353855.1 of uncultured bacterium. Taxonomy (GTDB): domain Bacteria; phylum Edwardsbacteria; class CAYGWX01; order CAYGWX01; family CAYGWX01; genus CAYGWX01. Next base: position 3,201 of record CAYGWX010000070.1, read on the forward strand.
CAGCAGACCTCTGATAGCGGCTACGTCATCGCTGGAACGACAAACTCCTTCGGTGCGGGAGGCTACGATGTCTACCTCATCAAGACCAATGCCTCCGGTGGCACCCTCTGGACTCGGACTTACGGCGGGGCAGGTGACGAATATGGTTTCTCTGTCCAGCAGACCTCTGACGGAGGTTACCTCATTGCCGGAGAGACTTATTCCTTCGGGGACAGCAACCAGGTCTACTTCATCAAAACCAATGCCTTAGGGGATACCCTGTGGACTCGGACCTACGGCGGGACTTGTGGCGAATATGGTATCTCTGCCCGGCAAACCTCTGATAGTGGCTACATCATCGCTGGGTACACCGAGTCCTTTGGTGCGGGAGGTAGTGATGTCTACCTCATCAAGGCCAATGCCTCCGGCGACACCCTCTGGACCAGGACCTTCGGATGGAAGAGCGATGATTATGGTCGCTCTGTCCAGCAGACCTCTGACGGGGGATACATCATTGCCGGGGAGACCCACTCCTTCGGTCCAGGAGGCTGGGATGTCTACCTCATCAAGACCAATGCCTTTGGGGACACCCTCTGGACCAGGACCTTCGGGGGCACGAGCTGGGATGGTGGTTATTCTGTCCAGCAGACCTCTGACGGGGGCTATATCATCGCTGGGTTTACTTACTCTTTCGGTGCAGGAGCCTCCGATGTCTATCTCATCAAGACGGATGCGAATGGAAGCAGCGGAGTAGAAATGGCAGGGGTTAGGGGTCAGGGGTTAGGGATTAGACTAACGGCAAAACCGAACCCCTTCACTTCCTTTGCCTCAGTTCCCGGGCATGAGGCCGAGCGGTTCAGCCTCTACGACGTCTCCGGGAGGAAGGTCGGGACCTATCGGGGCGACCGGGTCGGGGAGGGGCTGACGCCGGGGGTTTACTTCCTGCGTTCTTCGGATAGCAAAGACAAGCCCCTGCGTATAGTGAAGGTGAGATAAACGGCAGGTGTTAGGGACTAGGGGTCAGGGGTTAGGGTAACGGCAAAACAAAAACAAACCAAGAGGGGGCGGGGGGCCTGCCCTGAGCTTGACTCAGGGTCGCCCCGCCCCGGAAGAAACCCTGAAGGGAGGGAGAGATGAAAAGGGTTCTCAGTTTCGTTCTGCTCATTGGCCTGGCAGGGGCCCTGCCTGCTTTGGCTCAGTGGGAGCCGGACGTGAGGCTGACGTATAACGACAGCCTCTCAAATACCTCCTATAACAATGCCTGGTGTGTAGCCGCCTCAGGGAGCAACGTCCACGTGGTCTGGCAGGACAACCGGGACGGGAACTGGGAGATTTACGCCAAGCGCTCCACGGACTTCGGGTCAATCTGGGGCGCGGATACCCGGCTCACGAACAACCCTTCGTACTCGGAATCCCCCTCGGTGGCGGCCTCAGGGAGCTATATCCACGTCGCCTGGGAGGACTACCGGGACGGGAACGACGAGATTTACTACAAGCGCTCCACGGATGACGGCCTGAGCTGGAGCACGGATACCCGGCTCACGAACAATAATGCGGAATCGCTCCGCCCCTCGGCGGCGGCCTCAGGGAGCATGGTCCACGTCGTCTGGTGGGACTACCGGGACGGGTACCACGAGATTTACACCAAGCGCTCCACGGATTCTGGAGCGAGCTGGGGCCCGGACACCCGGCTCACCAACGACCCTGCGTCCTCGTACTTCCCCTCGGTGGCGGCCTCAGGGAGCAATGTTCACGTCGTCTGGGGCGACTACCGGGACGGGAACATGGAGATTTACTCCAAGTGCTCCACGAATGACGGCCTGAGCTGGGGCGCGGATACCCGGCTCACGAACGACAGTGCGATTTCTTACTACCCCTCGGTGGCGGTCTCAGGGAGCAATGTCCACCTGGTCTGGAATGACAACCGGGACGGGAACTACGAGATTTACACCAAGCGCTCCACGGACTCAGGCGCGAGCTGGGGCACGGATACCCGGCTCACGAACAATAGTGCGCTATCGTACTACCCCTCGGTGGCGGCCTCAGGGAGCAATGTCCACCTGGTCTGGAATGACAACCGGGACGGGAACGAGGAGATTTACACCAAGCGCTCCACGGACTCAGGCGCGAGCTGGGGCGCGGATACCCGGCTCACGAACAACGGTGCGTGGTCGTACCTCCCTTCGGCGGCGGCCTCAGGGAGCAATATCCACGTCGTCTGGGAGGACGGCCGGGCCGGGAACTTCGAGATTTACTACAAGCGCAACCCCACCGGCAACGTCGGCGTGGAGTTTTCTCCGCCTCACGCCTCACGCCTTACGCCTTACGTTGTTTTCCCGAACCCCTTCACCTCCTTCGCCACTCTTCCCGGGCATGAGGCCGAGCGGTTCAGCCTATACGACGTCTCCGGAAGGAAGGTCGGGACCTACCGGGGAGACCGGATCGGGGAAGGGCTGGCGCCGGGGGTGTATTTCCTTCGGTCTTCGGATAGCAAAGATAAACCCCTGCGTATAGTGAAGGTGAGATAGGGAAACGGAAGGTAAAGAAGAGTAATGAATTGTAATGTGTGGTAATGAGTTGTAATGGGAGGGGCCGCCTGTGGGCGGCCCTTCTTTTTATTACATCAAGGGCGCACAGCTGTGCGCCCCGACACATTCACCCCCCATTTCCTGAACAACCGCTGGATCGCTACGCTACGGTTGAAACGGTTGAACGCTTCGCTTCGGTGGAGACGCTTCAAATGCGGAGCGCGGAACGCGGAGTGCGGAATGAACGTCAAGGAACACACACCCCCTACCCCCTCTTCTTAGAGGGGATAACAGAACTGGATTCCAGCCTACGCTGGAATGACGACAAAGAGAGATCCTGAAACGAGTTCAGGACAAGCAAAAGGCGGCCAAAAGGCCGCCTCAAATTCAAGCCCCCGGGCCCTCACTCCTTCCCCCCGGTCACGATGTGCACCAGGGCCTCCACGACCCGGGGGTCGAACTGCTTTCCGGCACAGGCGCGGAGCTCCTTTAAAGCCTCCTCGGGAGACATCGCCTGATGGTAAGCCCGGTCCGTGGTCATCGCATCGTAGGCATCCGCCACCGCGATGATCCGGGCGCCCAAGGGGATGGCCTCCCCGGCCAGATCGTCCGGGTATCCCCCCCCCGCAAAGCTCTCGTGCTCGGAGCGGATCAGCGGGCCCACGCCCTTCAAGAGGGCCACGTTGTCCACCAGCTTGCCGCCCAGCACGGAGTGGAGCTTCACCTCCTCGAACTCCTCGGGGGTCAACTCCCCGGGCTTCAGGAGGATGTCCTCGCGCATCCCGATCTTACCGATGTCGTGGAGCAGGCCGGCATAGCTCACCTTCTTGGTATCCTCCTCGGACATGCCCAAAGCCGAAGCCAGCTCCACGGCGTAGCGCCGAACGCGCACGGAGTGCCCGCGGGTGTAGGGGTCCTTGGCATCCATGGCCAGGACCAGGGTGCGGACCGTGTCGAAGTAGTTCTGCTCCAGCATCTCGTAAAGCCGGGCGTTCTCGATGGCCACCGAGGCCTGCTGGGCGATGGTGGTCAGGAACTCCAGGGTGGACTCGGTGAAGGCGCCCTCGCGGTCGGTCTCCACGTTCAGGATGCCCACGACCCGGCCCTTGGACAGGAGGGGCACGGCGATCTCGGAGACGACCTCCTCGAAGACCTTGATGTAGCGCGGGTCCTCTTGGACCCGGGGGAGGAAGGCCGCGCGTCCCTCCCGGGCGACCGAGGCGATCACCCCGGGGCCCTCCAGTGACATCCGGTGGACGTCCGGGGCCGTGGACAGGCCTTTGACGCTGTCCCCGGGGAAGCTCTGGCCGATGACCAGCTCCCGGGGCTCGGTCTCGGTCAGGGAGTAAAAGGCGCAGTCGAAGGGTTTAAGGCTGCCCACCACAATGTCCACGATGCGTTCCAAAACCTTCTCTACGGTCAGGGTGGAGGTGATCTCCAGGCCGATCTCGTGCAGGGCCGTCATGTCGGCGATCTTCTGCCGGGAATGGCTGAAGAGCCGGGCGTTCTCCAGGGACGCCTGGGCTTGGTTGGCCACGATGGCGAGTAGGCGGAGGGTATGGTCGTTGAAGGCATTCAGCCGCTCGCTCTCCACATTGATCACGCCGATGACCGCGCCCTGAGAAAGGATCGGGACCACCACCTCGGAGAGGATCCCCGGGAACGCCCCCCGGTATCGGGGTTCCTTGCGCACATCGTTCACCAGGAGAGGCTGGCCGGTCCGCGCCACCCAGGCGATCATCCCGACCTCGTCCGAGGAAGAGATATCCCCGGCATCCGGAAGCTCGGCGGGGGTCGCTTTTCCCCAGATGGCCTGGAGGTGAAAGCGGTCCGTTCCCGGGACCTTCGTCAACAGGCTCACGTGGTGCGTGCCCAGAAGCTCCTCCACGGTCTCCACGATGACCTGCGCGGCATTCTGCTCGTCTGCGGCCGAGCCGAGGGCGGTGCTGATCCTCTGCAGGGCGGTGAGCTCGGCGATGCGGTGCTGGGCCTCCTCGAAAAGCCGGGCATTCTGGAGGGCGATGGCCGCCTGGCCGGCCAGGGTCTTGAGCAGGCGGAGCTCGTGGTCCCCGAACGCCCCCTCCCTCTCGCTCTCCACGTTCAGGACCCCGATGACCTTTCCCTGGGCGGATAGGGGCACGGCGATCTCGGAGCGGACCTCGGGGAACCAGGCGAGATAGCGGGGATCCGAGGAGACCTCCGGAATCACAGCCGGCTCTCCGGTCCGCGCCACCCAGGCCATCACCCCCCGGGCATCCGAGAGGCTGATGGTCTGCTCCCAAACCGAGGGGTCGGGGTCCTTGCCGCGGTAGCCCAGGGTCCTGAGCTCGTCGCTTCCCTCCTCGAGAACCATCAGACTCACGTTGTGGGCCTGGAATAGCTCGTCCACGGTCTCCACGATGAGCTCCATCACCTTTCCCTGGCTGAGGGTAGAGCCCACCTCGAGGCCGATCATCTGGAGGGCGGTGAGGTCGGCCACCCGCTGCTCGGCCTTCTGATAAAGCCGGGCGTTCTCCAAGGCGACCGCGGCCTGACTGGCGATGGTCGCGAGCACCTCCTTCTCCTCCTCCCCGAAGGCCCCTTCCTTTTCCGCGTCCCAGACCACCAGAGCTCCCAGGACCCGGCCCCCGGAGAGCATGGGCACGCCCAACCAGGACCGCGAGGGAGACTCCCAGGAGAGGGGAGACGAGATTCCCAGCCTCCGGCATTCCACTTCGTAATCTCCGGTCAGGAGGGGCTTCCTGGTCCGCAGGATGTGTCCCACCAGGCCCCCGGCCCGGTTGAAGCGCTGGATCGGCTGACGCTGGCCGTTCCGGAAGCTCAAGCCCACCTCGATGCCCTCCCGGTCTTCGGCGGCCAGGATGAGAGAGATGTTCGCCGGGCTCAGGACCGCCTGAACCTGCATCCGGATCTCCTCGAGCAGGGCCTCCCTGGCCAGGGCCCTGGCCAGGGCCTGCCCGCCACGGTTGAGCGCGGAGAGGTGAGCCACCTGCCTCTTCTGGCTCTCGACCATGCGGGCGTTCTCGATGCCGACCGCGAGCTGAATTCCGACCGCGGAAAGGAGCTCCTCGTTTCCCTTTTCATCAAGGCAACTGGCCTTCCTTCCCAGGAGGAGGAGTCCGGACATCGCATCCTGTTTCCGAATGGGGACGAAGGTCAAGCTCCTCACGCCCTGCTCCCAAAGCTCGGTGGAGCCGGGAAACCGGACCTGGGCCAGGTCGTGGATCTCGACGACCCCTCCGGCGAGCGCCCGCTCCAGGGTGGCCCGGACGGCGGAGGGCTCCTCCTGAAGGGACTCCCAAAGCCGTTCCGGAAGGGCCACTTTCCCCCAGTGTTGTGTCAGAAGCAGGGAATGGTCGTCCCGGCCGGCCATATAGGCCGCCGCAAAAAGGCAGCCCATTTCGGAGCAGAGGGCCGTCATGGCGCGCTCGAGGATCTCCTCCTGAGCCAGGGACTGTCCCACGGCGCGGGACACGGCGAGGAGGAGCTCCAAGCTCTTCTTCCGACGCTGCATCTCCTCGTGCTCCTGGGAGTTCAGGATGGCCCGGCCCAGCCGGTTTCCGGCCTCCTCGAGTAAAAGGCGGTCCTCCTCCCCCAAGGTCCGCTCTTCCCGGAAGGACATAAGCGTGAAGGTCCCCACCAGGCGGTCCTCGGCCTGGAGGGGCGTCATGACCACGCTCTTGATGCCTTCCTGTTGGTAGAAAGTCTGAGAGAAATTCGGGTGCTTACCCACATCGGGGACCAGCATGGGGGCCCGGGCTCCGGAGATGTCCGGGCGGTCCGTCTCCAACCGATGGTGCTGGGTCCGGGACAGGAAAAACGGGGAGAGGCCGCGGTGGGCCTTGAGCAGGAGCTGTCCATCCCCCTCCAAGAGGTGGATGGTGCCAGCCTGAAGGCCGAGGAGCTCGAGGACCTTGGACAGAATGCCCTCCAGGCGGTCCTGGAGGTCGGGCCGGGAGAAGACGACGTGGTCCAGCTCCAGGAGACCCTCCAGGAGCCGGGTCCGGCGGTCCTCGGTCCTTTCTTTCCTCCGGGATCCGAAGGTGCGGGCCATGGTCCGGCCGCGAACCCTTTTAGGAGGCTGCGGGTGGTTCTGGTCAGGGAAGGTCAATGGTTCGGCGATTCCGTGGCGTTGTTTTGAGGTTTGATTTTAACCCCTTATGTTACTAAAACGAGCCGGAATTGTCAAGGGTCGCCACCAGAACTCCACGGGCGGCGCGGCCCGGAACGAAAAATAATTTGCTCGCGGGCCTCTATCATATTGACAAAAAAACCCCAGAATTGCTATACTCTTAACATCACGATAGCGATCCGAGGCTCCCAGAGAGATCTTGGGCCTGAGGAAGAGCGAACCATGTTACACATCGGAAAGGGGGGAAGAGAGTGAACAAAGCCGAATTGATCGATGCCGTGGCGAAGGGGTGTGGGTGCAGCAAGGCCGACGCCGGGTCTTGTATGGACAAGATGATCGAGGCGATTACCAAATCCCTAAAGAAAGGCGATGCCGTCACCCTGGTGGGATTCGGAACCTTCAACGTCCGGAAGAGAGCCGCGCGCACCGGCAGGAACCCGCAGACCGGCAAGGAGATCAAGATCCCTGCCAAGAAGGTCCCGGTGTTCAAGCCGGGCAAGGTGCTCAAGGGCGCCGTAAAATAACTTTCAGGAATCCTAAAAAAAAGGAGGCCCCCACGCCAAGGGCCTCCTTTTCGTTACCCGTTCCGGCTATCTCAGGAGCAGGACGCGTCGGGTCAGGGTCGCGGAGCCGGCCCGGAGCCTGAGGAAATAAATTCCGGCGCCGGCCTCCTTTCCTTCTTGGCCCCGTCCATCCCACCTCACGCGTTGGGTGCCTTCCCGCGCTTCGCCCGGCTGCAAGGTCCTCACGACCTGTCCCGCGGCATTGTAGACCGCCAGGGAAATCCATTCCCGCTGGGGCAGGGAATACTGGACCTCCAGGTCTCCCCGGAAGGGATTCGGTCCGGCCTGGAAGGCGAACGCTCCCCCGCCCTCGGATCCTTTCTCCTCCACCCCCGACCCGGTCACCGTGACCAGCTGGCTGTCCGGGGTGGTGTTCCCGAATTGGTCCGAGGCGTAGACCACGACCCAGTACTGGCCGTTGGGATAGTTGTGCGTATGCCAGGTCCCGGAGGTGTCCCGGACCTCTAAGATGGAATCCCCGTCGGTGTTGGTCACGGTATAGTAGTACACCCGATTGTTGTAATCACCCTGGGTGTTGCAGGTGGCGTCGTCCTTGAAGGCCATGTTCACCAGGGAGACGTTGTCCCAGGGCAGGTAGTGACCGAACAGAAAGGACAAGGTCCGGGGGGCCGAGCCTCCCGGAGGATGGATGGCGTATTCGATCTTGTAGGGGTTGATCCGCTCCCAGAGGGAATGTCCCGGGATGGCGATCCCGAAACGTTCGTAGATCCGGGCCACGATGTCCACGTCCCCGGTTAAATTGTTATAGGGTAAATAGGTGCTGGTATTGTTCCGGCAGTAGGCGAACTTGGACCCCGTGATGGCCGTCTCGATGGTCGGTTTGGCCGTGTCCGTGTTGGGCGAGATGAGGTTCTGGGGGTTCTCCACGAAGGTCCAGTCGGCCTGGCCGTTCCGGCCCCAGGTGGCCCCGGAATCCCGGACCCTGGCGAAGTGGCAGTGGTCGAATCCCGAGACCGGCCAATAAACCAGGTAGCCGATCTGGTCCCCGGGGTTCACTAAATCTCCGACGGCCTTGTGCGTCCTATTGGGATCGATGTGGGCGTAAAGATAACCGTTGCAGGAGTCCCGGTAGAGCAGGTTGGTGTCCGCGATGGCCAGCCTCCAGTGCTCGTTGGCCGAGGTGGTGAGCCAGGCCTTGACCCATCCTCGGGCCACGGCATAGCAAGGCACCCCGATGTCGGTCAGGGCCATGACGTCGATTCCGGGATGAAAGTAGGGACTCCCCCCGTAGTTCTGATACTCCCCCCAGCCGTTTCCCAGGGCATGGACCTGGTTGGTCGGGGAAAGCGGCCAGAGCGCGGCCCCGGCGGTTGCGACCCAACCCAGATATCCGGCGATCAAGGAGAGGCCGAACAGCGTTTTATTTCTCATGGTTTCCTCCCTTACTTCTGCTCGTAGACGAAGGCTTGGTCCGTTCCCACGACCCGAATCGTTCCGCCATCAGATGAAAGGCTCACCAAGGGCCGGTGCGGGGCGAAGCCACGGAGCACGATCTCCTGCGACCAGAGCTTCTTTCCGTCTGCGCCGAAAAGGACAGCGTCCCCCTTGGGGTAGCGCTTGTCCGGGGAGACGTTCAGGCCGGCGTCGTAATCCACGCCCGCGGCGGTTTTCTCTGCCTTCAGCGAAAGACTCACCGAGGTGAAGCTCCTTCCGGGTTCCTTGATCTCGGTTTTCCAAACAAGCCCCAGGTCATTGGCCCGGTATACTCCGAGGCGATGCGAGGTTGCCGCAGCCAGAAAACCGGCTTCCGGAGAAAAGCTGAGAGCCACAGCGAACGGTTCGCCGAGGGATTCTTTCCCGACCAGGGCGCCGTTCTCGTAAAGCAAGAGAGTCCCCTGGTCTTCCACGGCCAGCCGCTTTCCGTCCGGGCTAGGGGCGAAGAGCCTCCCTCCGGGGACCTGCCACAGCTTCTTCCCGGAGCGGTCAAAGGCTCCGAGGCCGAGGTCCAGGCTGCGGACGAAAAAGGTGCCGCCATCCTGAGAAAAGGCCGTTCCCGAAAGCCCTCGGACCTTGACCTGTGCTTTCTTCTCACCCCGGGAGCTATAAAAGGTCAGGGTCGCGGGCATCGCCTCGATTCCCGATCCCCTGATTCCCACCACGGTCCTGCCATCGTTGGCGATGAAGCAGGCGTTCTCCTCGAGGGCCGGAGAGGACCAGAGGGCTCCTCCGTCGGGCCCGGCGAGGGTGAAGCTCACGATGGTGGGGTTCACCGGGTCCACGCCCCAGACCACCTTGGCGGAATACCGGCCGTTCTCGGAGGTCAAAGCCGTCCCCGCGCCGAGAGGCTCGGTCCGCAGAAACTCCCAGGTTCCGGCCTGGGCCGCGAGAATCACGCCACCGAGCAGCATGGCCCCCAAAACGAGCGTCTTTCTTTTCACGCACCCTCCTTTCTTCATCAGTGCCTAATGGGAATTGCCCCGCCAGAGGCAGGGCAGCGCAGACGCCGGGAAGCCTACGGCAGCCCAGCCATCCCCTGAGGTTCCGTCCATCCGGGGATCTGACGCTTTGCGCCCCCCGATTGCTCAGGGTTTGCCTCTTTACGTAGACCCTTTAATTGTATCG
>CAYGWX010000071.1:0-12867 GCA_964353855.1 uncultured bacterium
GCGATGGGCAGGGGAAAGTTGAGCGCGGCGGGCTCGGCATCCGAGGAATCGTTCGCAGTGATGCGCTCCCGAACCGAGGGGCTGTCCACCAAGGTGCCGAAAATCTCGAAGTTCCCCAGGGAATCCGAGGCCCAGACGAGATCGGTATTTTGCGAAAAGCTCGCCAAAGCGTAGGGATTGGTCGGCGCCGGGGCGATATCCGCCTGGGCCCCTGAAGTAAGGGGCGCGGGCGTGGTCCATATCCCGCCCTGGAACCGGCTCATGTAGATTTCCCAGTTGCCGCTGACATCGCCCTGCCAGGCCAGGCCCAACAACTTGGACCGGAAATGCTGGAAGAACCGCGGAGCCCGGTGGTTCCCCGCGCTCATGACCACCGGGATCTCCGGGGACCAGGAGGAGCCGTTATAGACCCGGGAGATGATCGACCAGCGCCCGGAGCGAAGGCTCGACCAAGCCACACAGATGCTGTCGTGAAGTTGAGCGATCCAAACCGCGGGTTCGGCGTCATCGAACCCATCCGTGGAGATGGCGATGGGCGCGGTCCAAGCCCCAGTCTGATACCGGGAGAAGGCGATGTCCTGAATCCCGCCATGCACGTTCACCCAGGCGCAGACCCAGCGGGAGTGGAAACCACCCACGGCTGGGATGAGGTTGGAGTCCGCCTGGCTCGCAACGACCTGGGGCGTGGTCCAGGCCGTGCCCGTGGGGTTGGTGGAGTAGTAGATGTCCCAGCCGTTCGTCCGGCTCCTCTGCCAGACCAGGCAAGCCGTGTCTATCCGGGTACCATCATAGTAAGACAGGGAAGGATGGAGGTTCTCGTTCGTTCCGGGCGTGATCCGCTGGGCCGGAGGCCAGATGGCAAACGAGGTAGACGCCAAAGCCAGCAGGGTCAAAATCAACGCGCAACGCTTCATGGTCTTTTCTCCTTTCGCATTATCGTAACAGGATGATTCGGAACAAGGCCGAAGTCCCTTCCGGCTTCAGGAAATAGAGGCCGGAGGGGAGAAGTTTACCTGAGGCATCTCTTCCGTCCCAGGTGAGTTCATATTGACCTGGGGCCTTCTTCTCGGCCCTGCTGCGCAATCCTACAATCCGTCCCTGGAGGTCGTAAAACCTGAAGGATATGTCCGAGCGAGAGCCAGGATAGAAAAGGGTCAGCCTCCCCGGCGGGCGGAAGGGGGATGGTCTCAGCATCCTGCCTTGAGATAGAAAGCTTGCGTCCTTTCCTTCCTCCTCCACCCCTGATGCCCTCATTTGGTAGCTCCCGTAGAGGTTCCAGTTCCCGTCCCGGTCGCTCTGCCACACCACCCATTCGTGAAAGTACCCTCCGCGGTTAAAGCACGTAACCGCAGGATGGTTATCGTTCGCCCGGTTCGTGTCCACGACATCCTGCGTGCTAAAGAGTTGAGCGTAGATATTGGGATTCCCTTGCCTGCGGCTCGTCCAGGCAGTCAGGATGGGAGGATAGACCATGGCCTGCGCGGCGGGCAAAAGGTGGTTGAGCGCCGCTGGCTCGGTATCTAAGAAATCGCTGCTTGTTATTCGCTCCCGGACACCGGGGCTATCCACCAAGGTGGCGAAGATCTCGAAGTTCCCTATGGTGTCCGTAGCCCAGACGAGGTCCGTGTGCTGTAAGGCGGATGAGAAGCGATAAAGGGTGGCTGGCGCCGGGGAGAGATCCGCCTGAGGGCCCGAGGTCACGGGCCGCGGAGGAGTCCAAATACCGCCCTGAAACTGGCTCAAGTAAATATCCCAGTTTCCGTTAGAGTCACCCTGCCAGACCAGGCCCGGCAGCTGGGTCTTGGCATACATGAAGAATCGAGGAGCCCGGTTGTTCCCCGGGCTGGTGACCACCGGGATCTCAGGGGACCAGGAGGAGCCGTTGTAGACCCGGGAGATGACAGACCAGCGCCCAGAGCGGAAGCTCGACCAAGCCACCCAAATGCTGTCGTGAAGCTGAGCGATCCAAACCGCGGGTTCGGCGTCGTCAAAACCATCCGTTGAGATAGCGAGTGGAACTGTCCATGCCCCGGACTGCCAGCGGGAGAAGAAAATGTCCTGGATCCCGCCGTGCACATTCACCCAGGCGCAGACCCAGCGGGGGTCAAATCCAGCGACCGCTGGGGTGAGGTTGGAGTCCGCCAGACTGGCGAGGGCTTGGGGCGTGGTCCAGGCCGTGCCCATGGGATTTGTGGAGTAATAAATGTCCCAGCCGTTCGTCCGGCTCCTCTGCCAGACCAAGCGGGGCGATTCCGCTCGGGTTCCCTCGAAATAGGACAGGGCGGGATGGAGGTTATCGTTCGGGCCGGTCGTGATCCGCTGGGCAGGCGGCCAGGCCGGCAGTGCGGGAAGGCAAAGGGAGAGCAGAACGACGCAGGAGAGGACTGAAACGTACCGGATCATTTCGCACCTCCGTATGGATGGGGTCAGGTATTCATTATAAGGCCGGAGAGCGGAAAAGTCAAGCCCATTTTTATAAAAAAGGAAGCCCCGCGAAAAGGCGGGGCCTCCGATGGGAAGATGCGTGTTTTAATCCCCTTGCGGTTCTTCCGGCGGCGGGGGTTCGGGGAGCTCCCCGTTCAGCCGCTCCGTTCCCGCTTTCAAATAGAAGACCACCTCGTAGGACACGTACGGGCCCTCGGGACGGATATAACCGACCTGTCCCGGCATGGAGGGCTCCCCGTCCACCAGAGCCCCTCCGGCCACGCTATAGGTCTCTTTGCCGTTGTAGGGATTCTTCTGCTGTTTGGTTTCCAGCGGGAGCTGGGCCTCGATGTCCCGCATGCTCATCGGCCAGTCGTTCTTCTCTATGCGATACTCCTCCACCGCTATCTGGACAGAGCGGGCGACCACCTTGACCTGAGCGTCCTTGGCTTTAGTGGAATAAGAGATGAAGTTGGGGATGGCGATGGCAGCGATGATCGGCAAAATGAAGCAGGAGGCGAGGGTGGAGAGGGCGCCGATCACGATGCCTCCGATGGCCAGGCCCCGGCCTTTAAGCTCTTCTTTGCGCTTTCCGATCTTGATTGCAGAGATGATGCCTAAGACGAGCCCCACGATACAAAGGACGGGGAAAAAACTCAAGATGAGGCTCCAGATGGCCATCCCGCTGGTCTTGGGCTTGCTCACAGGTGCTGCTTGCTCCATGGTCTCCTCCTATGGCGAGAGGGGTTTCTTGCGCATCTCCTCCAGGACCAGGACCGGCCATCGCCAGCCGTTGGCGATGATTTTGTAGGGCTTGGCCTGTCCCTGAAAGAGATATCCGATCTGCCCCGGCCCGACCGGCACTTTTTCTACGAGGCCACCGGTGTACAGGTTATAGCTCTGGCGGGGGATGAAGGGGTTGTGCGTGGCCTTGACGGAATCCGGGATCATCGCCTCCAGGACGCCGAGGACATTGGGTTTCATCCCGTCATGGGTCTGCTGGAACTCCCGGATCGCAAACTCGACCTTGTAGGCTACAGCCTTGACCTGGTCCTCCTTGTCGCGCCGGGACATGCGGGCATCGCCCGGCATCTTCAGAGAGCAGAGAACAAGCAGGGAGACATCCAGGATGCCCAGGACCCACCCGACCTGGGCGAAGAAGCGTTGCGCTTTGTCCGGGACCGCCTTTTTGGCTTTGCGCCCGAAGTAGACGGCCAGGACTCCCCCGGCCAGGGAGCAGACGAAAAAGAACACCCCGAATGCCTGGGCCCAGGCCACCTCGTCCCCGTTGCGGGCCAGAGCCGACCGGATGGGGAGGCTGAGAAATAGGAGGATCCACGGTGCCCCTCCCAAGATCAGGGAGAGGGCCCAGGGCTCTCTAAGATGGCTCTTCCAGGGTATTTCCTCGTGCACGTCGGCCTCTCAAAGTAAGGTTAAAAGATGTCCGTCTTCCCGCTTTCTCTTATTCCTTCTCGGGCTCTTCGTCATCTTCCTTCTCAGGCTCCTCGTCATCCGCGGTCTCAACCCTTCCGACCCCGGTCCCCCCGCTTTCCATGAAATCATCCACCGGGATCATGCCGGGGCCTCGGGAGAGGCTTTCGTCCGGCTCGCCCGTGAAGGCGTCCTCCCCCTCCTCGGCCATCACCCTCAGAATCTCGACGTCCTCCCCGGTCAGGCGGTAGCCTGCGGCCGTGGCCGTTTCCTCGGGGTCCTGGACGAGCCGCTTGCGGAACGGACGGTCCTCTGCGGCCCGTGCGATGATGTCATCCAAATCGCTCGACGGCATGGCCTCTTTAACCAAAAAGAAACAATGGGTTGTTGGTTGTTAGTTTTCAGTTTTTGGCAAACAACCAGAAACCAACAACCTCTCCTCTTTACGCTCCCGGACCGTCCCCGGCGTCCAGCTCCTCGCCGGAGAGGTCGGAGTCTTCCTCCCCGCCTATGGAGCCGCCTTTGGAAGTCAGCCCGCCCCCGGCCCCTTCGGCGGCATCCAGTTCTTCTCCCGAGGCCCCCCCGGCCCCCTCTGCGCCGGCCTCCTCGACAGGGACCAGGCCGACCTCCCGCCCGCGGTCCCGCAGGAAGTCCCCGGGAGACAGAAGGAATCCGCTCTTGGAGAGCCTCTCGTCCAGCCCGCGGGAAAAGGCCTCCTCGCCCTCCGTGCTCATTTGCTTGAGGGTGGCCATCTCCTGGGGGGAGAGCGCGTACCCCTCGCGCCGGGCCACGCCCTCCGGGTCCGCTAAGAGGTCCTGGCGGAACGCCGGGTCCGACACCGCCCGCCCGACAAGGTCACTGATGGTCTTCTTTGCCATGGAACACCTCCACGATCAGACGTTTAGCTTTCGGCCCGGGATGCAGGGAGCCAAGAGAGAAAGCCGTCGGTTCTATTTTAATACTCCTTCATGAACTCCGTGTCGATCTCATCCTGGAGGGCCAGGCGGTGTTTCTCCTCCTCCTTGGCCAGCATCTCCAGGGTCTTGCGGGTCTCGGGGTCCTTCTCCCCGACCATGGCCCGGGTGTAAAACTCGATGGCCTGTTCCTCCATCCGGAGGGCCAGCCGGATCGCATCCAGGGATTCCGCCCCAGCATCGAATATCTTGTCCTTTCCCAGGACCTTCACCAGGAGCGCCTTGTGGCCCTTCTCCTTGGCGATGAGGTGTTCGAACATCTTCTTAGCCGAAGGGTTTTCCACGACGGCCCTGGCCTGGGCATAGACTTGTGCGGCCTGCTCCTCCATCTTGATGGCCATAAGCAGGGTGTTCACGGCAATGGGGCTTTTGGACATTCATCCTCCTTCTATTGGGTGTAACGCGGCCCCCCGGCCCCGAAGCAGTTCCTGTGACCGGGTGTTTTAACCCACCCCACCTCTCCCCCTTACTCCCCTCTCCGAAAGCGTTCGGAGAGGGGGTTGGGGGGTGAGGTAGGTCTAACTTACTGTCTTTATAGACCTTAGCCTATTTCATGCCCGAGGGAATCTGTCGCAGAGACCGGGGACCCCGGAGCATTCCCGATACTCCTTAGACCAACCTGACCCCCCAGCCCTATTTGACCGACCTGACCGATCTCACTCCAGCTCGGGCAGGTCCACGGGGTCGTCCTTGGGCTTGCAGACCCCGCACCACAGGGCATCGCCCACGACCACGGCCTTCTGGGTCCCGGCGCTGCCCTTGAAGAGAGCCACAATCGCGGGCAAGGTCTTGGCGTGGTCCTTGCACAGGCCCCGCCCGCAGAACTGGCAGACACCCCGGGCCATTTGAGAACAGTGCCAGCAATGCATGAATGCTCAATTCTCCATGTAGTTTATCACGCCGCGGCCCTGCCTTTCAAGGCCTCGAGCCTCCGGCCGGAAGCCTCTTCGAGGTTCTTGGCCAGGAACAGGTGGTCGCCCAAGAGCCTGAAGAAATCCTCCTTGCGGAGCTCGAGGAGCTCGCAGGCAGTCTCGGCCCTGACCGTGGCCGTTCTCGGAACGTCCAGCAAGAGGGCGATCTCCCCGAAGTAGTCCCCCTCCTTGAGCCGGGCGACCTCGTGGGGCTCTACCCCCTTCCCCTGGACCAGGACCCGGCAGGCGCCCTCCCTGATCAAGAAGAAGGAATCCCCGATCCCTCCCTGCTTGATCACATCCGTTTCCGGGGGAACGCTCCGCGGGATGAGTTTGGAAGCCAGGAGGCCCACCTGGGCGGGAGGGAGCTCAGAGAACAGGGGGAGCTTGAACAGAAAGCCCCGGTTCTGGATCAGCCGGTCCACCTTTTCGGCGATCCCCACCTTGAACCCGACCAGGGCCTCGAAATCCGAGCGGTCCAGGCTGAAGAGCCGGCCGTCGGAGAGGGCGGTGACCGTGGCCGTGCGAGGGATGTGCTTGACGAGCGCGATCTCCCCGAAGGAGTCGAGCGGCCCGAGGGTCGCTACCGCTTGCTCATGGCCCAACTCGTCCCGCACCGAGACCTTGACCCGGCCGTGCTGGATGACGTAGAAGCGATCCCCCTTCTCGCCCTGGCGGATCAGGATTTCGCCGTGGCGCATGGAGCGGGACCTCAAGCGGACCGCGACGGCCTTGCGGTCTTCAGGCGGAAGGTCCGCCAAGAGGGCCACGGAGGCGACCAGCTTCTCCCTCTCATCCAGCGAGAGGGGAGTCTCCACGGCCCCCCGGCCCCGCTTCCTTCTTTGGATGTCGGCCTGATGCCGGATGGCGGCCACGGCCCGGAAGAACCTCCGCCCGATGCGCATGAGGATAGGAAGGGAGAAGAGGACCACGACCGCGATGATCACGAACTTCGTCCCACTATCCGAGGTCCTGAGGAACAGCCTCAAGGTCTTATTCACCTTGTGCTGCCAGATCAGGGCCGAGAAGAGGGTGAACCAGGTCGTCCAGACCAGGGCCAGGAGTCCGAACACGGCGAAGATGCCGTCCTCCCGGGTCCAGGGTTTGTGGCGGGCCAGCTTGGCCCACAGGCCCCGGGTCACGAACGCCAGAGAGCGCCGGCGCAGGAGCGGGATGTCCAGAGAGTCCATCAGGATGTAGTACCCGTCCAGCTCCAGGAGGGGGTTCAAGTTCATGACCAGGCCGAAGTAGGCCAGGAACGCGAAACGGTACAGGAAAGGGTTCAGAGGACAGGCCGGGAAAAATGTCATGACCAGGGAGGCCGTGCCGGCCAGGATGGCGTTGGCATAAGGGCCGGCCCAGGACACCGCGATCCGGGCGCTCTTCTTCTCCATCCAGATATCCGTGGTGTCCACGAAGGCCGCGGGCATGCCCAGGTAGATCATGAACCCGGCCCGGCGCACGGTGCGGCCGTAATGCTTGGTGGTCATGGCGTGGGCGGACTCGTGGGCCGTGATCACGATCAGGTTCACCAGGATCACGAAGGGCAGGCCCAGGGCCAGGGAGTTGTGCGCCCGGAAGAAGGCATAGCGCCCCGTTTGAACGTTCAGGGCGAAGAGGACCCCTCCCAGGAGGGCGACGGAAAGCATCAGGACGGCCATCGGCCGGGTGTAGAAGACCCGGAAGAAGCCCTGGTACATCCTCTCGAAAAAGGCGTCCAGCCCCTCGATATTGAACTCGGTGTGCTGGAAGGCCCGGAAGAGGGTGCCGAGCTTCGCGCCCAGGGTCCGGCGGTTGAGCGCGGATTCGGTCCCGGTGAAGAGGTGGCCGGGGTTCCCTTTCAGGAGATAGGCTTCCCTGAGCTGCTCCACCAGGCTTCCCAGCCGGCTGAAGGCGAAGGCGCGGAACTTGTGGAAGTAGGCCACCAGGAGCTCCTGCACGCTCTTGTGCCCGTCCATCAGGCCGTAGAGGTAGAAGTCCTTGGGGGAGAGCCGGAGGTAGGTCTCCTCGGCGGGATTCTTGAGCACGTAGTAGTGCTCCCCGCCGCGGCCGTCCTGGCGCCGGAACTCGTAGTCCGGGATGGCCGCGGGCCTCGCCTTGGCGAAGTCCAGTCGGTCCCCGAGGAGCTTCCAGAGCCCGGGCGTCCCGCTCTGCGGGACGAGATTGGGGGCCTGCTCTTTAAGCCTGTTCCAGAAAGAGGTCTTGTTTTGTTCCAAACCGAGCCGGGTTTTTTAAAGTAAGACTTTTAGTATATCACCTTCCGAGCGTCCTTGTCAATTCAAAGTCCTTGAATCGAAGGAACCCTTAGAACCTCAGTGGCCGTCCAACCATCGAACGGTCTGATTATCTACCAGTTGTAATGGCTTCCGACCGAGAACTGGATTCCGGAAACGTCGTTGGGGACCCCGCCCCAGTCCACGTCGGCCTTCTGGCTCCGGAAGCGCAGGTCCAGGTCCAGGCGGAAATGCTCGCTCGTGGCGAGCTCATACCCGGCGAAGAGTTCAACCAACGGGGCATTAGCGTTCTCTTTGAACCCGGTGATCTTCCAGGTCAGGCGCGAGCCCCCGGCCCCGAGCCCGAAATAGGGGGTGGCCTTGTCCCACAGCCGCCAGCGCGCGGAAAACAGGCCGGAGAGGACGGACTCGGTGAGGATGCCGGTGTCCAGGATATTCCCCTGCCGGTCGTACACGGCAAAGAGGTTCTGGTTCCGGCCCTGGACGTACTCCACGCCTCCCAGGAGGTCGAGGTGCTTGCGGATCGAGAGGCCCAGGTCCCCTCCGCCTCCGATGAAGGAATCCATGCCCTCGCGCGAGGCCTTCTTGGTGGGCACCTGGATGGCCATCCTGAGCCCGGCCCGGAAGGGATGGTCATCTTGGTCAAGGGCGAAAGCGGAGCCGGTCATGAGGGTTAGGAGGAGGGTCGCGATGCATGCTCTATCAGGTCTCATGAACTCACCTCAAAAGGGTCATCTTCTCGGTTTTGGAGGCCTTGCCGGAAACAAGGCGCACAAAGTAGATACCGACCGGAACGCTTTGTTCAGGCGACCAGACCAAGTCGTGCTTTCCCGCGTTCAGGAGGCCTTTGGTTAAGGTCGCGATCCGTCTTCCCGTGAGGTCGTAAACGGCGATGTCAACGGCTCTTTCCTCTTTAAGAGAGAAGGTGATCGCCACAGACCGGGTTCCCGGATTGGGGGAGACTTTGAGCTCAAAGGCGAACGCCTTCTTTTCCGGGGTCTCCTCCGCGATGCCGACCGCGCCCGGCCTCATGAAGAACGAGCCCAGGCAGAGGTAGGACCCCGTGTAATAAATTCCCACCTCGTTCACCTCCCAGGACTTACGGTTCCCCGTGTCCTCGTAGTGCCAGTCGCGGTAGAAACGGTGGTAGTACACCTGGTTCGAGGGCGGGGTCTGATTCCCGGAATAGTATCTATTGGGCCCCCCGACCACCAGCCCGGGGGCCGTTCCGTAGGTGGAAGTCTGGTTATCCACGGAGTAATAGGGATAGAAAGGCTCCACGACCGAGGCTGGCTTGCCGTCATACAGCGAGGAGCCATAACAGAACCAACCATGATAACCCTGGAACACGGAGTGCTCCCCTCCGTACCCGGCCATGTTGGTCTGGTAGAGCATGTTCATGGCGTTCAGCCCGTTCAGGTAATGCCAGTAGGCGAGGGCCTGGTTCCAGCATTCCTGAACGGTGTGGCTCCCGGTTACGCCCAGGAGGATGCCCATGCGGAGCATGATCCCGTATTCCGCCTTGTACTGATTGGAGGACCAGCAGTAGTGCCCGGGGATGAGCCCGGAAAGGTAGTTGTCGTTGTACCCGAACACGGCGTCGATCCCCTGACCCATGGAGTTGCGCATGTTCGTGACCACAGCCGGGGTCGCGCCTGGGGTCTGGCAATAGGCCCAGACCCCGTAGTTGATGATCTCACTAGGGTTCATCCACCAGTTCAGCCACTGGTTTGATTTGTAATTGTTGACGTAGGTCCGCGCCGCGCTGATCGTGGTGTCCATGCGGAAGATCTCGGCCGCGGCCCAGAGCTTGGCGTCCGACAGGGTGTCGTTGGCCGGGATCTGGGACCAGGCCCAGGCCCGTCGCGCGGCGTTGGCCAAAGTGTCGGCGAAAGCCGTCTGTCCGATGGAACGGAAGACCCTTGAGACATGGGCGCAGTCCGCGATGAAGTAGGGGGCGGAGTTCTTGGTGGCGTTCAGGTAGAACCGTGTGGTGGTGTCCGTGGAGGGCGGGCTTCCCGCGCTGTAGATGAAGCTGTAGGAGTGGATGCGCTCCAGGACCGAGGAATCCGGCCGCTGCATTTTTAAGAGCCACTGAAGCTCGAACTTGAGCTCGTCCAGGAGATCCGGGACGCCATTCCCGCTCTCCGGGATGTTGGTCTGGTTGTCCACGAACCGGGTGGGGTTGAGCTCGTAGGCGGTCATCAAGTACCAGGTGCTCTGGTCCCAGACGTATTTGTTGTAGTCTCCCGCGTCGTGCCAGCCCCCGGAGAGGTTCAAGCGTCCCCAGTTCCGGCCTCCGGGCTGCTCTAAAGTATTTTTGGCCGCGGCGGTGTCCTTCAGGTGGCAGGCCCCCAGGTCGCTCCAGTTCCCGGCGTATTGGCTGGTCTTGGGGACCCCGCAGCGCTGGTAGTAATAGGATTTCAGGGAGACGAGGACCGGGAGATTGTATATGGAGTCGTTGATCGCGAACCGGTAGGATTGGCCCAGGGAAGTCACGTTGAGCTGATAGGTCCCCGCGGTCTGGAACGGGGTGAAGTCCACCCACCAGATGGAGTCCCCGGACACGGTGTTGTCGTAGCCCCGGAACGTGATAGAGCCCCCGTTCTGGGGGATGCGGTACACGACCCCTCCCAGGGTGTCCTGCACCTCCACGGTCGAGCCCGGATTGCTCGTGAAAATAGCCACCTTGGGGTCCGTGGGCCGGTAACCGTAGTGGTCGCACTTGATGTGCCGGGAGACGGCCCCGAGCACGGGGAGCGCTGTCCCGGCACAGAGCAAGAAAATAATAAATCCTTTTTTCATGGGTCTCCTTTGTATGAGGGCCTTTTAATATTACGACGAATAGGGGAAGATGTCAAGGCCGTTCGCCGAAAGAAAAGGACGAAGCCGCTTTAGCTTCGTTCTTTATTGCAATTAGGGTTAGAACTCTCGATCTCCGTCCAAGAGATGATCTTCTCCTACAGGGTCTCGAGGAGGTCCCTGCTCGGTCTCATCGTTATTTTTTATATCCTTTGGTTGTATGTAGCCAGTCCAAATAGTGCCTGGCCTCCGTGCCACCTATGGCATGTGGGTGGGAAGCGGCTTGTTCCAAATAGGTGATACCTTTGGCGGTATCCCCGGCAACAAGCATCGTTGTTCCCATGGCCTCCAGAACGCTGGCCAGACGGTTTGTATCTACCTTCGCCATTTGCTTTGTTCGGTCCAGTTCTCTTTGGAAACATCGCATGGCGCCGGTGGTATTGCAGACGGAAAGATAAGATCCCCCCAACCGTGGCCATTCTTGAAAATAAGTTGAAGTGTCCCAGGCGGCTTTGAAGTAATCCTCGACGGCCTTCAGACTCCTTACATACCGCCCTGTGTCAGGGTAAGCCTTCCGGAGCCAAGGTCCGTAGGTTGTGTCGTTTGGGTTTTTGAACTGTTCAGGTACGTTCAGAGCCTCGTTGATATCCCAGAGGATCAAACCCTTCCGCCAACCTCCCAGGGACGTTATGAACCGCGTAGCAGCACCGTTGGTGTCCCCTTTTGTGAGGGCAAATCGGTAAAGGACCTTATCCTTCATAGGTCCCTCGGGCATTCGGGAAAGTAGCAGGGTTTCGAGTTCGTTCGGCTCGTGCGCAAAGCACTCCGGACGAATCCAAACTCCTCCTTCCGTATCCCGTATCATCTCTTGCCGATAGGTTTCAATGATCTCTAAATGTTGAAACAGGGTCTTCGGCTTGATGGCCTTTCGTTTGAGCATTTGTAATGAAGCATTGAACCACTGCAGGACATGTTCATTGGCAAGGATTTCAATATCGGAGTCCGGTTCAAATGCTTTGAGGGTCCAAGTGCATTGATCGGCGTCTATCCGATAGCCCGGTGGGGAAATGCCCATCAGGCAATCTTTCGGAAGGCCATGAACGATGATCTCCGCTGTTCCGATCGGCCCTTTCCAGACCTTCCCGGTTCTAAGGATGTATCGGATCAGCCGGCATTTTTCCGCGTAATAGATGCCCTTGAAATGATAACAGTTTCTTACAGTACGGGTCTGACCCGAATTAAATTTTGTCTGCCAGGTTAGCACTCGTTTGTGCTTAAGGTCGGGATATACAGGTGAAGGGAGCCCTGTTTTTACCTGTATCGGGACTTTCCTCCCGTCCACCCAGGCTCGGAAGCCAAGCACCGTGGGCCCGATATCCGTGATTCCTGGAGGGTTGAAATCGTCTTCGTCCGGGAATCCCATCAGCACATTTGTTGCTTCTCCGGTGTTATGTAGAACGTACTGGCAGTCAGCTTCAAACCAATCCCTTTGAGGATCGTAGCGGATGATAACCCGTTCCTCCGTCATCTCGACCTGGTCGTTCCGAATAGGCCAGACCGTCCGCCCTTCCCCGTGATATGAGGCTCCATCCGGGTACACCGGCAGGGTGGCAATAGTTATGAAAATAAGTCCACAGTAGAAGGTCTTATTCATAAGGCAACTTCATTTAACTCAACCCTTTAACCTTACCACGACCGCCTGGAAAAGTCAAGCCCGTTATTACGTAAATAGACTGAAGCGGCTGTCCCCCCTTCTCCCGTAGGGAGAAGAGAGTACAACCTGCCCAGGAGCTGAGGGAGGTAACAGGGAGGAATCAGGAAGGGATCAAGGAGGGTTGTGGGCGTGCAATGGGCGTCCAGCGGGTGTGCAGTGGGCGTGCAAGCCTTCGATCCCGATCCCCGGTCCCTTCCCTGGCCTTGCAAATTTGTCCCCTTTTGGGCTAAACTTTTAGGCGATGAGCATCACGATCAAGCCGGTCCGAACCAAGAAGGACCTCAAGCGCTTCGTTCGCTTTCCCTGGGCGATCTACCAGGGCGACCCGCACTGGGTCCCGCCCATCATCTCAGACCAGATGAAGTTCCTCCGCAAGG
>CAYGWX010000072.1:0-12453 GCA_964353855.1 uncultured bacterium
TCAAGATGGATGATTAGCTTCCTTCCGCCACCGATCCTTGCCCACTCGGAAAGGAGAAGAGCCTTTTAATTAAATTGGATTATCAAATAGCCCCCTGCTTTCTCTGCGGGGACCGTTTTAAATGGAAACCCGAAGAGGGAGGTCTATACGGTCACTTCGACCAACTCGTCCCAACGGGTGGTGTAATGTTTAGAGCGACGTTCGGATTTCATCCTCCAGACCTTGCGAATCCCCTCCGCCGCAAAGGCCACGGTCCCCGCACCCATCCGGGCATTGACCCGGTCCAGGGCTTGCATCAGCCTCCTCCGACGTTCAGGGTCCGGCCCTTCGTTTTCCCAGAGGTCCGTCTGGGTCTGTCCCCGTGGCAAGAGCCCGGTCAGCATCACCCCGGCCTTGTGGTAGCGGTAGCCCTCCCTAAAAATCCTCTCGGTCCCGGTCAGGGCGCGACTGAGGAGTTCCGGGGTGCTGTCCGTAGGGACGGGAAACTCGATCGAGATCGAGTTGTGATACTGGGAGTCCTTGCCGAAGGGGTTGGTCATCAAAAAGACTGTCAGGACTTTGGCCGCGGAGCCCTGACCGCGGAGCTTTTCCGCTGCACGTGAGACATAGTCTGCCACAGCCTCCTTCAGGTCCTCCAAAGACTCCACCGGCGTTCCGAAGGAACGGGAGGTAGTGATCCCCTTCTTGGGGGACGGAGAGGATTCTAAGGTCAGGCAAGGGGTGCCACGCAGCTCCAAAACCGTCTTCAGGCCCGCCAAGCCGAAATTATTTTTAATCCAGACCTCTTCCGCCTCCCGGAGGTCCAGGGCGGTTTTAATGCCCTTATCCCGCAGGCGTGGAGCCGACTTTCTTCCGATGCCCCAGACTTCCTCCACTTCTACCCTTGCCAGGGCTTTGTCCAGAAGCTCGGATTTTACGAGGTTGACAACGCCTTCGGCCTTGGGAGAGCGCTTAGCGATTTCATTGCCTATCTTCGCCAGAGTTTTGGTCCCGGCGATCCCAATGGAGACCGGGATCCCGGTCCATTGCTTCACAGTGCCCCTAATTTTGCGGCCGTATGCCGTTAAGTCCACCCCCTTGAAGCCCGAAAAATCCAGAAAGGCCTCGTCAATAGAATAGATCTCCATGTCAGGTGTGAACTGGGAGAGCGTGCTCATCACACGCTGGGACATGTCCCCGTAAAGTGAAAAGTTGGCCGAAAAGACTTGGACATCGTTCGCCTCGATCAGTCTGCGGACCTTGAAGAAGGGCACGGCCATTCCGATCCCCAGGGCTTTGGCCTCGTTGGAGCGTGAGATGATGACTCCGTCGTTGTTGGAAAGCACGACCACGGAACATCCCTCCAGCTTGGGATCGAACACCCGCTCGCAGGAGACGTAGAAATTATTGCAATCCACTAGCGAAACCACGTAGGCCATGGTGCTCAAAGAGAGTGAATGACGTGGGTCACCACTCCCCAGATCTCGAAGCTCATTTCGGAATCCACGGAAATCGGTTTGTAGGCCTTGTTTTCGGGGATGAGGAGAAGCTTTTCCTTCTGACAGCGAATCCGCTTTACGGTCAGCTCGCCGTTTAAGACCGCGATGACCACGTGGTCATCCGCGGGCTGGATGGCACGATCCACTACGAGAAGGTCCCCCGTGCGGATGCCGGACTCGAGCATGGAATCCCCGGTGACACGGACGAAGAAGGTGGCTGCGGGATGTTTCACCAAGTGCTCATTGAGGTCCATCTTGCTCTCGAGGTAGTCCTCGGCCGGGGAGGGAAAACCCGCAGACACCGCTTCAAGAAACAGAGGCACCTTGCCTTCTTTGGTCCGCTCCGGAGCATAAATCTTTTTAATCTTAAGAGCCCCTTTCAGGAGCCTCCCGGACAAAACCCTCTTCCGCCGGATCTTCGCTTCCTTTTCACGGTTGTTCATATTCCCAAATTTCCCTTCATGCTCCTATTAACAACGCTGCCCCCGGATCTGTCGGGGGCAGTGTAGGACCATTTCAATGGCCTTTCAAGGGATGATGTTTAAACCACGGCCGACACGAAATGGACGATTGCTCCGGCATGCCCGCAGGCCCAGCCGTGGTCCCGGTCCGTGAACTGCACCCTGTTGAGAAAGTTAAAGCCCACTCCCTTCATCACGAAACGCTCCCAGGTAGCCCCTCCATCCACGGTCTGAAGGAAAAGCGAGGAATATTCCGCAGAGGTCCCCCCCACGGCCCAGCCATTTTGCTTGTCCAGCATCCAGATGCCACGGATGGTATCCTCGTAGAACTGGTTCTTCCAGACCTGCCAAGTGGAGCCCCCATTGGTCGTCCGGAAGACCTGCTGGCTGGAGATGGCCCAACCCACCTGGAGATCCACGAATTGGATGTCGGTCAAGTGATCCGGCTCCGGTGCCCTAACCGCCTCCCAAGTCTTTCCTCCGTCCCGGGTTTTTATCAGGGTCCCCGTATCGCCGCAGATCCAAGCGTTCTTCGAATCCAGCATGGACAGTGCACGGAGGTGTTTTTCCGCGCCGGTCTGTATGACCTCCCAGGTCTTCCCGTCCTCGGTCCGCCAGACATGCCCTCCAGCCCCGCAAGCCAGGCCATGTAGGATATCCAACATCTCCAGGTCCGTGACCTCCTCTTCCATCGGGGAAGTTTGCTGCTCCCAGTTCAGGCCACCGTCCACGCTCGCGCTGATGGCCCCCAGCTTTCCTGCTACCCAGCCGTGCTTTTCGTCCGGAAAAGACACGGAATTCAGATTCTGCCAGAGCACCCGGTTGGGCCGACCTTGCCAATTCATGCCGCCGTTCGCGGTCGTGAGGATCGTTCCCTTCTGGCCAACGATCCAACCATTGTCGTTGTCCCGGAAGTGCATGCCCTCCAAGTCCCTGTCGGTCCCGCTTCCCTGGTAAGTCCAAGGAACCTCTTTTTTCTTCTTGAACTTGTCGAAGAGTCCCATCTTAACGTGTTCCTTTCAACAATAAGCTTAAGTGTTTATCATAGGTTTTAGTTGCAATCTCGCAAGGAGTGTAACGACGAGATAAAGGGGAAGCCCAACTACATTGGTATAATCGCCTATTATACGCTCTACAAAAACCCTGGCTCCACCCTGAACAGCGTAACCTCCGGCCTTGTCCATGGGCTCGCCCGATGCGACGTAGTCCTTGATCTCTTTCCTGGTCATACGGCGAAACTTCACCCGAGTTTTCCCTGTGCCGGAGAGAACTCTGCTGCCCTTGACGATAGCCACCCCCGTAATAACCTGGTGCCATTTTCCGGAAAGGAGATCGAGCATCTTCCGGGCATCACTTTCATTCTTAGGCTTGCCCAGGACTTTTCCCCTGACCACCACGATCGTATCCGCCCCCAGAACCGTGTTGCCTGGATTACTCCTGGCCACTCCCGAAGCCTTCCTATAGGCCAATCCCCTTGCCCACGAAGCGGGGCTTTTTCCTCTAGGAAATCCTTCCTCCTCCTCGATCCTGCTTTTCACGATCCGGAACGGAATTCCTGCCACACTTAAAAGCTCCCTCCGACGGGGAGAGCCGGATGCTAGAATGATCTTAGCGACGGCTTTCAAGGAACAACATCGAAAAAGCCGGACAGTCCATTGGTCCAACGGCCTTTTAGGAAAGGTCCATTCTGGATCGGGCAGTGATACCCCATGGAGACCGTTCTCGCCTGGAAAGGCGGAAATCCCCGGCTGCCGCTATCATCGCGCCATTATCCGAGCACAGAGCACGGTCCGGAACCGAAAGCCTTACGCCCAAGGCCTTACACCGTTCTTCGGCGACCTCCCTGAACCTGCGATTACAGGCCACTCCCCCGCCAAGGGCAAGGGCTCTGGCCCCTGTCTTGCTCAAAGCCCGGATGCACTTTTCCGCCAACACGTCAACCACAGCTTCTTGAAAACTGGCACAGAGGTCCGCAAGATGTTCCTTAACGAACTCCCGCGGCTTGTCCTGAACATAGTAGACCACCGCGGTCTTGATCCCGCTGAACGAGAAATCCAAGCTTTCATCATCGAGGAGAGCCCGGGGAAACTTCACAAAGTACGGGTTCCCATCCCGGGCCGTTTTCTCCACTTCTGGGCCTCCGGGGTAACCCAAGCCCAATAGTTTCGCCACCTTGTCAAAGGCCTCACCTGCGGCATCGTCCAAGGTCGCGCCCAGACTCAGGTAATCTCCCTTATCCTTTACCAGGATCAACTCGGTATGCCCCCCGGAAACCGCCATGAAAACGAAAGGGGAAGCCCAGTCCGTATCCGAGAGCAGGTTGGCAAACAGATGGCCCTCGAGGTGATGAATCCCGATAAACGGCTTGCTCAACGCATAGGCCTGAGCCTTGGCAAACATCAGACCAACCAGAAGCGAACCCACCAGCCCAGGCCCCTGTGTGACGGCAATACCATCCACATCTGGGAGGCCCACTCCAGCTCGGTTAAGAGCTTTTCCCACCACGGGAACGATGGCCGTCATGTGGGCCCGGGATGCCAATTCCGGAACCACGCCGCCGTATTTCTGATGCACAAGCTGGGAGTAGACGACGTTTGATAGAATTTCCCGTCCATCGCGAACCACACTCGCAGCTGTCTCGTCGCAGGAGGTTTCGATGCCGAGGACAAGCATCCTACCTCAGGACGACTTTGAAATGCTCCGGAGAGGCGGACTTGAGCACGAAGCCTTTGGGAAACTCGATCCGGGCCGGAAGCTCATGGGTTCCGGAAGAAAGACCGCTCACGTCCAAGGTTGCAGAAATCGCCCATTCCCGAAGCTTGGACATTTCCCGAGTTCTACCCTGAACGACCAGCCGGATGGTCTGCGGCTCTAAGGTCGTTCCGGGACGACGTTCGGCATCCAAAAGCTTAACTTGAATACGTTCCAAGGTCCTTTCGGCCATGGCTTCCACAGGTATCGCCACGGCCACATTTTTGGGTTCGGCACGAACCAGCTTGAACCCGGATAGATCCAAAGGAACCTCAATTTCCAAGGTTCGATCTTGTCCTTCAAGGTTTATCGGACGGGTGAAAACGGTTTCCAACCCTAGCAGCAACTGTTTCGGCCCCTTTAGGGTCACCCATTCTGGAGTTGTAATCGGCGGATCGCCCTGCACATAGCCATCTGCCAAATCGCCCTCGAGTACCGGCCGAACCCTCAGCCGGCGCTCCCAGAGGGTGTCCAGAACCACGGCCAGAGGCCCGGGGTGGAGCACGCGCAACGGCTTGGCAATGATCCCGATAGGAACTTCGACTTCATCAACAGATAGAATAACCGGGTTCTTTCCGACCGGCAAGGAAGCAAGATTAAGCTTCAGGGTTGGAGCATAATGCTGAAAGTGCATACGAATCAGATCCCTTCCCTTGGATTGGAAACGGACAGGGACTTCCCTGGGAAGATTATCTACCAAAACCAATCCCGGGCGCAGGCCACCCTGAACCAGAAGGACCGGCACCCGGCTTTCGTACTCCTTATCCGTGACCACGTGGGCCCACAGGAGGAGAGCGATCAAGACCGAAACGATTTTGATGTCCAGATTCTGGAAGAGTCGGCGAAACATGGTCATTAAGAAAAAGCTGCTTCTTAAAGGATACTATATTTGGGCTTAACTTTCAACCGTAACCTTCTTGCGCCAGTTCCGCAGGATGGGCTCGAACAGGGTGAGAAGAAGAATCCAAAGGTCGAACCCTAAAGACCAGTTTTCTACATAATAAAGATCGTAGCGAGTGCGCTCTCCGATCGGCGTGTTGCCGCGCAGGCCGTTTACTTGGGCCCAGCCCGTTATGCCGGATTTCACCTGGTGGCGTTCGAAGTAACGAGGGATGGCTCCGCGAAACTCTTCAACAAAAGTCGGACGTTCGGGCCGAGGTCCGACCAGGCTCATGTCCCCCTTCAAGACATTCCAGAGTTGGGGAAGCTCGTCCAAATTGAATCTGCGAAGAAGTCGGCCCAAACGCGTCTGACGTGGATCACCCTCCTTGGCCCAGACCGGGCCGGTTTCAACCTCGGCGTTCTCCACCATGGAGCGGAACTTGAATATGGCAAACCTCTTACCATCCTGACCGATGCGATTCTGCTTGTAGAAAGCGTGGCCCTTGGATGTGAGCTTAACCAGAAACGCTATAATGAGAAGTGAAAGCGAAAGTAAGAGAAGGCCGAATAACGCGATCGCGATGTCGAGGCTTCTTTTGAGGACCCGGTTCCAGCCCTGCAAGGGAAACTCACGCAGCCCGATGAGCGGGATGCCGTCCAGATCGGTAAGGCTGACCTTGCTGGTCATGAGCTCGTAGAGATCAGGCACGAACTTCAGATCCACCTCCCGACCTTCCACCTGCCAGGCCGCTTCCATGACTCTACGGTGATGCTCGACAGGAAGGGCCAAAATTAGGGTTTCCAGAGTTTCAAGTTCAATCAAGGCCATGATTTCATCCGCAGTCCCGAGAACCCTTAACACGGGGACTTGAACAACACTTGAAACATCTTCTACCACCACCCCGATAGGTTGATAGCCCAGATGAGGCGAGGAGGTAATTTTCCTGGCCACGGCAGCGGCTACTTCCCCGCTGCCCACAATGGCGGTCCGCCGCGTCCCGATGCCACGGGCCAAAAGGCCGAGATGAATCTGGTAGAGAAAAAGGCGCCCTGAAGCCAAAACGAAGAACCCGAGGGTGCAAGCTAACACTAGGACGACGCGGGAGTAGGAGGGTTCGCGATAAAAGAAGGTAAAGGCCAAAACCACCAGAGTCCCTATTCCTGCCCCGCGAAACGCTTGTCCAAGCTCTCCTCCAAGGGAAAGCCAGCGCCGGGGCCGGTAGAGCCCCCGGGCCGCCAACAGGCCAATCCATACGAGGGACACGAGGAGAGAGCCAAAGAAATATAGCTGAAGGGAAGGTATTCCCTTGATCACCGGAATCAAGCCAGAGTAAAATCTAAATACATAGGCAAGGATAAATCCAATGATAATGGCCAAGGCGTCGCTAAAAAAGGTTGCCAGGGAAAGAAAGAGTTCCTCTTTCTTTACCATGGCAATTCCCCTTGGCCGCGATGCTCGACCCAAGCCCGGCGGATGAACTCTTTGATTTCATGGACGAATCGCACCCTGGAAAACCGCTCGGCATTACGACGCATGGCCGACTCATCGAAACAGACGCGTTGGCTCTCCTCAAGGGCCCATAGCAATCCATGCGGGGTCTGTTCATCAAAAAAGAGCCCAGTCTTTTTCTCCAGGACGGTCTCCAGTGCTCCCCCGGTCCGATAAGCGATAACCGGCGCCCCACAGGCCTGGGCTTCCAAAGGGACGATGCCGAAATCCTCAATCCCGGGAAAGAGGACGGCCCGGCAGCGACGGTAGTGGTCTCGGACGACCTCATTATCGACTCGTCCCAGAAACTGTACGTTGGAAGGCGCGGTGCGTTCTAAAGTACGCCGTTCTGTCCCTTGGCCGATGATTAACAAACGTGAAGAGTTGCCTCGGAAGGCCTCTAGAGCGATTTCTATTTTCTTATAAGGAACCAATGCTGAAACGATCAGATAAAAGTCTTCTCGCTTAGTCGAATTTTCACTCGAACGATAGTAATCCGTATCCACCGGTGGAAAGATGACTTCGGCATTCCGGCCATAATGTTTTTTTATCCTAGCGGCTACGAAGCGTGAGATGGCAGCAAAGGTATGGACTCGGTTGACCGTTGCCTTATCCCAAGAACGAAGCCGCCGAGTTATTTGGCCGATGGCCCAGCGTCTCAAAAACCCGTAACGCTCACGGGTGAAGTAAACGTCCTCGAACTCCCAGACATACCGCATGGGAGTTAGGCAATAGCACAAACACAAACTCCCTTTCCCCGGAATTGCCCCTTTAGCCACACAGTGGCTTGTGGAGATAATGAGGTCGTATCCCCTTACATCCATTGATTCGATGGCCCAAGGAAATACCGGGAGGTAGCGACGATAGCCTCTGGTCTTGCCTGGTATTCGGTCAACAAAAGAAGGGTGTATTGGCATTCCTTCGATGGTCTTGGAAACCGTGCCTCGGTTCCAGACTAAGGTGTAAAGGTGCGCCCTGGGAAAGAGCTCACAGAGAACCTCAAGACATTTCTCTCCTCCCCGCATGCCGGTGAGCCAGTCGTGGACCAGGGCGACGTTCATCGGTTGACGACTTCGCGGTAGATAAGAAGGGTCCTGGCTGCAGAATCGGACCATCTAAAGCTCTTGGCCCGTTCTATGCCTTTCCTCCTCAGCCCGTCCCCCTGCGCGGAATCAGTCAAAATCATTTTCATCCCCCTCGCGATAGATTCCACTGAAAACGGATCAACCAAGATGGCGGAATCTCCCACGACTTCGGGGAGAGAGGTTGTTTGGGAACAGACCACAGGCGTGCCGCAAGCCATGGCTTCTAATGCCGGCAGACCGAAGCCCTCGTAGAGGGACGGAAGGGCGAGACACTCGGCGGCATTGTAAAGGAGTGGCAATTCCCCAAAAGGGACAGAAGGAAGTAGAACCACGTTTCTGCGAAGAGTCTCATCTGCCAAGGCTTTATCGAGTTCGCGATAACGATTGTCTTTTCGCCCGACCAGCAGCAACGAAATGTCTTCTATTCTGAGGGAAGAAAAAGCGCGGAGTAACCGGATGATATTCTTATGCGGCTTGAGCAGACTAATAAAGAGAACGAATCGCTGCGGCAATCCTCTCGAAAGACGAAACCCTTCCACCTCGTCTTTCGATAAGGGACGAAAGGCCTTTTCCACGCCATGATGAACCACGGTAACCTTGGACTCCGAAACTCCGAGATTGCAAACGATATCCTGCTTTGAATATTCCGAAACAGTGATGATGTGGGAAGCCCTGCGAGCCGCACTGGGAAGCATCCAGGAGGCGTACCAATGGGCCCGACGGTCTGTCAGCAAATCAGGGCGGACGAGATGGATGAGGTCATGAATCGTGATCACGCTCGGCTGCTTGATCCCAAAAGGCATATTGTAGTGCGGACAGTGAAATACATCTACATTCGATTTCTTTATCGGATTTATTAAGAGAGATAAGGGGTCGTACGGCCCAGCTTTCCACGTTATCCCTCGATATCTTCCCCTCCTCATAATACCCTGAACTTCAGCGTCCTTTCCAAAAAGTAAATAATCCTCTTCACCGGGAATGTCCAACAACCCGGACACAAGGCTCCGGAGATAGGTGCCGATTCCGGAATAAGTGAGCATCCGGGCATCCAAGCCGATGCGCACAGCTTATCGAAACTCGCCCAAGTAGATGTCGCCCTCCTGACGAATAGGGCGGAGGTGTGTTAGAAGATATCCGGAAAGAGCTGGCCTCCAGGTTGGGTCGCCAAACCAAGTGGTCAGAAAGTATTGCGCTCCTTTCACACTATACCCGCTAATGACCTCAGGAGAACACTCTTCGGGGTGAAGATGCCAGCCCTTGCGGTCGGCATAGTAAAGGAGTTCGGGTTCCCCGTCGTCGCAGACGAGGAGGAGACTTCCCGGATGGGTCAATTCTTTCGCCATGAGGGCCGCACGATACGTCGCTCCATCGGGTTTGGTCCAGCGGAGAAGCTTTACCAGAGAAGCCCTGGTCATCAGGATAATGCATACGATTATAATGCCTCGGACCCAATATCGAAGGAAACGTTTATTAAGAGACCAAAGCTTGGCTATAGCGTACGCGGCAAAGACCGCACCCGGAATGACCAAGGGGAGAGTATAGTAAAGATGGACAAATGTGCCGCCAGCCACGAGGAAAAAGGAAATGATAATCCCTAAAAGCCAGACTCTGAAGAGGCTGAGACACGGGTCCTTCCAGCCCCACAAGAGTCCTAAGAGGGCCAAGATAAAGCCGGGATAGAGGAGGGTCTGCTCACAGGCCCACTGCAAGAAGACCCGGTGGTAAAACTGCCAGGAAAACCAGAATGTAAAGCTGCCCCATTTGGGGTCAGAGCCTGGATGCAGAACATCAATGGCAAACTCCAAGTTTCGGGCGTGTAGATACCAGAGAAGGGGAGGAAGAAGGGAGAGCAGTAAAAACATCCAGACCTGCCAGCGCGATAGCAGTTTTACTCGATACGTTTTACAGAAAAAACAACCAACGGGAACTAAAAGATATCCCGCGTTAGCCTTAAGCAAAATGGCCAAGGCGAGGGATAACCCGGAAAGAATCAGCCAGAGCCAATTTCGTCTGAGGGACCATTTCCATATAAAGAAGACGCTCGAAACGGAAGCAAACACCATCAGGGATTCAGGCATGAAAGTACGGGTGAAATAGACGAAGACTGGAAGGATGTTCAGCAGTGCCAGGCTCAGCAAACCCATGATCTTTCCTAAAAAGCCGCGAACTAAAAGATAGAATATGCTTCCCGCGCCCAGGGCAAAGACCGAGGAAAGAAGAAGGCCGAGCCATTCACGGATGCCGAAGAGCTTATATAGAAGGGCCACCAGGAAGGGATATATCTGGAATTCCGCACCCCAGGTTCCAGGATTGGGGCCCGCGAGGTCGACCTGGGGATACAACAGATTAAAACCGTTGCGTAGGAAGTTGCGGGCCGACATGGCAGTAGCGCATTGCCGCCAGGAATGATAGCCTAAGAGGGGGGCTTGGATGCGAATAAGATGAAGACTGAACCCCAGGAGGAGAACGAGGACTATCAGGAGCCTTTTGACCCGCTCATCCTCAATAAATTTACTGTGAAAAGAGGCCATAGCCTGTTAAAATAAGAGGTTATTCAAATTGAGCTAACCCCATCCTGTAGATATTTAGACATTTTTCACCGATGATTAGCTTGGAACCGGCAAAATGGACGACCACTATATATTGTGGCATCTTTAAATTTGTCTCGTAAGTATGGCCGAAAACGCTCAGTTACACTTGTTTAACCAAACCCTGATTAAAGAGGGAGATGGCCGACAAAGCTCCGAAATCCCATAGGGTTTCCGACTACTTCACGCCATCCCCCCCCTGCTTTGTTGCCTGACCCCAATATATTGTGGCTGTGAAAAAAGGGGCAAGGAGAAAGGGAATAACGTGAGAAGGTGAACGTTCGATTTTGAGATCCGCAGGAAATTTGCATCAATGTGGTTTTTGTAACACTCAATTCTTAGCTACGATCTTGGCTAATATAGATTGATATCCCTGGATGACACGGTCCCAGCGAAAGTTCTCTTTAATGGACTGAAATCCTCGACTTCCTATTTCATCGGCTCTCAGAAATGAATCTTTTAGAGAGTTCTATATAGGCCTTCACTGTCTCCTTAGCGGTGCAATCCCATGAGTATTTCTTCGCCTGCCTCCTCCCCTCTTCTTGTAATCTGCGCATTAAACTTTTATCCTTTAATACTGCTTTTATGCCTTCGGCAATGGCTTTGGGGTCGTATGCGTCTATGTAGAGTACGGCCTCCCCTGCAACTTCTGGGATTGCGGCAAGACGAGTAGTGATCACTGGGGCCCCTGAGGCCATCGCTTCAACAATTGGTAAACCAAAGCCTTCATACATTGATGGGAATACAAAGGCGCGCGAGGAAGCAAATAATAAGGGCAAGTCATCGTCAGGAACATAACCGACCAAAAGGACTTTGGATTTTAGGTTTAGGGTTTGGATAAGTTTAAGGACTTGAGGATATTCCTTTTGATTGGATATTTGGCCCACAAAGACAAGCGGGGGAAAGTTGGGGTCATGGGAACAAAGGATAGAAAGAGCTTTTAAAAGATTGGGAACGTTTTTTCGGGGGTCGATTCCACCCACATATAGAAAGAAATCACAGGGAAGACAATATTTGGTTCGAATTCCTTCCAAAAGAGATTGGGGATGGTTCCGAAAGTAACAGTCATCAACTCCAAGATAGATTACATAAATATCTTCCGGCCGCACACAATAGTTTCTGACAATCTCCTTTTTGGAATATTCAGAGATGGTGAACACTGCTATGCTTCGTTTTACGATATGACGACCCACCCTTTGGGAAACCATATGTTTCATATTCTGAAATGGTTTATAGAGATGTTTAGCGGAAATCAAGATGGTATCAAAGATCGTAACACAAAAAGGGAAAGGGGAGGTCAAGGTTGCATCTTCATGAAAGAGAAAATGTGCGAGATCAAAACTATGTTCTCTCAGTGACGATGCAAGAAGAAACTGAGTTTTTAAATACTTCAGACTGTCAAAATATGATTTGCTAGTTCTGAACGGAAATAAGCTGACATGGGGTAAGAGAAGAGATGATTCGATCCTCCTGTCGGGATCAACAAGATATGTAAAACTCAATTCATCGGTAACACGGGGTAGGCGCTCTAATAAATTTCGTCCATAATGTCCAATTCCGCGCTGCTTATGTTGTTTGAACCCTTCTTGAGTGCCCCTGGCATCAACTAAAATATTTAAAGGATTTTTCACAGCAACCGCCGTTGCCTTTCTTTTAAGGAATATTCCGGACTGGCCCCCGTTAAACTGGACTAAAACAGGGTTGTGGAAGTTGAGTATT
>CAYGWX010000073.1:0-11608 GCA_964353855.1 uncultured bacterium
TCGTTGGCGGGGGAGGCATTTCAGGAATTACCAATGACTTCTGGGTGAATGGGAGATACGCTTACCTTTCGGGAAGGTTCGAGGGCTCACGAGGGTATGCGGTGATGGATGTGAGCGATCCGCGCTTTCCGCGCAACGTGTTTATGACGGAATTTATCACTTCGGCCAATGAGGTGGAGTATGCCGACACCTTGGGGTATCTCCTTGGCGTTGCCGGGTTACAGGTCGTGACCATAGGCGATCCTTTGCAGCCGGACACGGCGGGGTGGTATGGCTACGGGCCGGGCTGGGAGTACGATGGTTACGGGTTGCACTATGTTACGCCCGGATATGTGTGGATGGGGGGGCGGTTGAGGCCTTTTAGTGGCGCTTGGGTTGGGAAAATAGAACTGATTGATGTAAGGGACCCCCATCGCCCTCAATCCATCAGGCATTACGAGACCGGCTGGACCGTGCAGGAAGTATGGGGGGACGAAGGGAAGCCCTATGCTTACGGGGGCGCTTATATGGGCAATCTTTTTGTGTTCTTTGTGGACAGCGCCGTGGGCGTTGCAGAGAGGGAAAGAGGCTCGCTGAAGATCGAGCCGC
The DNA here is from genome assembly GCA_964353855.1 of uncultured bacterium. Taxonomy (GTDB): domain Bacteria; phylum Edwardsbacteria; class CAYGWX01; order CAYGWX01; family CAYGWX01; genus CAYGWX01. Next base: position 589 of record CAYGWX010000073.1, read on the forward strand.
TCGGTTTGGAGGTTCGCCCTAATCCGGCGAAGAGTTCATGCACGATTACCTACGGGCCAATGAGGTATGGTTCTGCCAAGCTTACGATTTATGACCTCACAGGTCGGGTCGTGAGGCGGTTACTTTCTGAATTCACAGTTCCCAGTCCGCGAGCCACGGTTTATGCATGGGATCTTCGGGACGACCAAGGGAAGGAGGTGAACAGCGGGGTTTATCTTCTCCGGGCAGAGATAGGCGGTCAGGCCATCACCAGGAAGCTGGTGGTGGTGAGGTGAAAGATGCAGTGCCTGCTTTGTAAGTCTTTGCCCTCCTTGTAGACCAGCCCCTTCCCTCCGATCCGCGTTCCGCATTCCACAATCCGCATTGACTTGGGCGTGAGCCCTTATAGGGGTGGGAGAGCAGGGGTAGCGCAGAGCTACTGTATAGCTCGTGCATCCTGGGTTGTACCTGGCTTGAACCTGGGTTGAACCTGAGTTGCACCTGGCTTGCTCAGGCCTTTTGTTCGTCCCTACCCTCCCCCTTTGGGGGAGGGTAGGTTTCTTCTCAGGGGCCGGGTTTCTCTTCAGGAGGGGTAAGACCCTTCTCCCTACCCTGGCCCGCGCAGGACGGGGCTTTATTCAAGAACTGGGGGCTATTCAGCGGGACCCTCTCCATCCGGCAGAGAAGGTTGTGAACGAAATCACCACCATTGACAGAGGGAGTGCGATTTATTTATAATATATGTTCTTTCTGGGATGGTGCTTAATGAGTATGGTGTTGAAATTGTGGCGGATCGTCACGCAGGATAACAAGCAGGAGAAAACGACATGGCAGAGAAGATGAAGGCGGTGGTGAAGACCGAGCCCAAGCTGGGGGCGGTGTTCATGGACCACGCGATGCCCCATATCAAGCCCGATGAAGTGCTGGTGAAGGTTCGGGCCACCTCGATTTGCGGAACGGACGTCCATATTTACAAGTGGGATGACTGGTCGGAGAAGCGGATCGGGCCCAAGCGCCTGCCGCAGATCCTGGGGCACGAGGTAGCCGGGGAAGTGGTGGAGGTGGGTGGGCACTGCACGCATATCAAGTCGGGGGATTACATCTCGGCCGAGACGCATATCTACGACCCCGGGGACCTGACCGCGCAACTCGGGCAGCTGCACATCGGCGAGCACATGAAGATCCTGGGCGTGGACTGCGACGGGGCGTTTGCGGAGTATTTCGCGGTCCCGGAATCCGTGTGCTGGGTGAACGATGAGAGCATCCCCCCGGAGTTCGCGACGATCCAGGAGCCCCTGGGGAACGCGACCTACGCCACCCTGGGCGAGGACGCGGACGTGGCCGGGAAGACCATGGTCATCACCGGGGACGGCCCGATCTCGCTCTTCGCTGTGGGCGTGGCCCGGGCCTGCGGCGTGGCCCGGATCTTCCTCGTCGGGAAATACGACTTCAACATGGAGATCGGTAAAAAGATGGGCGCGGACCACCTCCTCTGGACGAACAAGTCCACGGCGGACGAGCGATTGGCTTTCGTACGCGAGCACACCGCGGGCAACGGGACGGACATCTGTCTGGAAATGGTCGGCTCCAACGACTCTATCGTGGACTGCTTCCGCATGGTGCGCAAGGGGGGAAGGGTCTCGGCTTTCGGGATCGCGCCCTCATCGCCTTTGATGCTGGATTACAACAACGGGATAGTTTTCAAGGGCTGCCAGATCCACGGGATCAGTGGCCGGAAGATGTACGACACTTGGTACCGGGTGCGGAACCTCCTGGCCAACAAACGCCTGGACGTGACCCCGGTGATCACGCACATGTTCCCCCTGGAGGAGTTCGAGAAGGGATTCGCCGCCATGCTGGAGCGGCCCCGGAAGTCGGCCAAGGTGGTGCTCTTCCCGGATCGGAAGGAGCACGAAGCGGCCCTGAAGAGAAGGAACGCTTAAGGCCCAGGGGCTCATAGGACCCGGCATCCGACTTTTCAGGGTTTGGGGGCCGATCCTGACCAGCCATGATCCGCGGGGTGGGAAACGATATCTTAGAGGTCTCCCGGATGGAGCGGGAGCTCAGGAAGAAGGGGGGAGGATTTCGGGATCGCGTCTTCACTCCCGGAGAGATCGCCTACTGTCAAGAAAAGCAGTTTCCAGGACAGCACTTTGCGGCGCGGTTCGCGGCCAAGGAGGCCCTGTTCAAAGCCTTAGGCATGGGATTGCGGGATGGTCTCTCCTGGAGGGATGCAGAGGTCCGAAACGGGCCTCTCGGGGAGCCCCGCCTGGTCCTGCGGGGAAAAGCCAGGGCCCTGGCCAGGCGCCGGGGCATCAAAAGAATCTTTCTTTCCCTCGCGCACACCCGCGGCCTGGCCCTGTCCAGCGTAGTTTTGGAATCTTAGAGCATTTATCCAAGCACTAAAGGGAGTTGAAGATGAGCAACATCGGTTCGTACGAGGGACGTCTCCCAAACTTCGACTGGTCCCTCTCCGAGCAGGAGCTCGGGTACAAGAAGGGCGAACCCATCAACATCGGCTGGTACTGCAGCGACCGGATTTGCAGGCTGGGGAGGGCCCGGAGGACGGCGCTCATCTGGGAAGATTTCCACGGCACCGTCAAGACCTTCACGTTCGACGATATCCGGGTGTACTCCAATACCTTCGCCCACTTCCTCTCCGGCTTGGGCCTCGTGCCGGGCGAGCGCATCTGCCTCTTCATGGACCGCGTCCCAGAGCTATATATCTCCTTCCTGGGCATCCTGAAGATGGGCGGCATCGCCCAGCCCCTGTTCTCGGCCTTCGGCGAGGAGTCCCTGTTCACCCGGTTGGACAACGCCAAGACCGCAGCCATCCTGACTCAGAAGAAGCATGTGGCCAAGGTACGCAAGATCCGGGAGCAGTTGCCGGAGCTGCGCCACATCATCATCGTGGACGGCGAGGGCTCCCCGCTCCGGGACCATGAGGTCTCCTTTGAGATGCAGAAAGCCCAGAAGGTCGAGCGTTTCGAGGCCTATCCCTCCACGGCCGAGACGCCTTCGCTGCTGCACTACACCTCGGGCACGACCGGCCAGCCAAAAGGCGCCCAGCACGTCCACTACTCCCTGATCTCCCAATACCTGACCACCAAGTGGGTCCTGGATCTGCGGGAGGACGACATCTACTGGTGCACCGCGGACCCGGGCTGGGTCACGGGCACGTCCTACGGCATCATCGGTCCCTGGGCCAATGGGGTGACCCAGGTCGTTCTGGACTCGGGATTCAATGCCGAGCGCTGGTACAAGCTGATCGAGAAACACCGGGTCACGGTCTGGTATTCCGCGCCCACCGCCATCCGCCTGCTGATGAAGGAGGGCACCGAGCTGGTGAAGAAGTTCGACCTCTCCTCCCTGCGGCACCTGTGCAGCGTGGGCGAGCCCCTGAACCCCGAAGCGGTGCTGTGGTCCCAAGAGGCTTTCGGGCTTCCCTTCCACGATAACTTCTGGCAGACCGAGACGGGAAGCATCGTGATCTCCAACTATCCCGGGATGCCCATCAAACCCGGGTCCATGGGAAAACCCTTTCCGGGGATCACCGCGGCCGTGTTGGACCCCATGACCTTGGAGCCGGTCGCGCAGCCGGGAACCGTGGGACTGATCGCCCTGCGTCCAGGCTGGCCGGCGATGTTCCGCACCTACTGGAATAATCCCCAAGTCTACCAGAGCAAATTCCGGAACGGATGGTACATCTGCGGGGACCGTGCGAGCCTGGATGAGGATGGTTACTTCTGGTTCGTGGGTCGGGACGATGACGTGATCAACACCGCCGGCCATCTCGTGGGGCCGTTCGAGATCGAGTCCGCTCTCCTGGAACACCCCGCGGTGGCGGAATCCGGGGCCATCGGCAAGCCCGACCCGGTGAACATGGAGGTGGTCAAGGCCTTCGTGGCCCTGAAGCCGGGCTTCGAGCCCAGCGACGACCTGGAGCTGGAGATCATGAATTTCATCCGCAAGAAGCTCTCCCCGATGGCCATGCCGCAGGAGATCGAGTTCGTTAAATCCTTGCCCAAGACGCGCAGCGGGAAGATCATGCGGCGTCTCCTGCGGGCCCAGGAGTGGGGGGAGCCGGTCGGCGACATCTCGACGCTGGAAAATGACTGAAAGGCGGTTGGACGGGAACAACGGTTGAACGGTTCGATGTCCGGAGGGACGCCGTAAAGTGGTGGTCGTTAAAATCCCAAATCTGAAACCCTAAGGAGAAGTCAGCGATGGAGGACATCAAGAAGGCCGTGCTGGACTACGTCCGCAAGGAATATCTGGAGGAAGGCGACGATCGCGAGATCAACGAAAACACCAAGCTCATCTCGGGGGGCATCGTGGACTCGTTTTCGATGGTCTCGCTGAAGCGCTTTCTGGAGAAGAAGTGCAACATTCAGATCCCGGATGCGGAAGCGACCCCGGAGACCTTTGATACGGTCAACCAGATCTTAGCGTTGATCCAGCGCTACCAGAAGGCGTAGGCATTCCCGGGCCCATGAACACCTCACAGGAAGGAGGCAGGTGTGGCGTACAGCAAGAAGGTTAGAGAATTCTATCAGAACGAACTGAAGAACGTCCGGGAGGCCGGGCTCTTCAAGGAGGAGCGGTACATCCACGCGCCTCAGGGGGCGGAGATCGAGGTGGAGTTTCCGGCGGGCTCCTCGGCCAAGAAGGTCATCAACATGTGCGCCAACAACTACCTCGGGCTCTCCAGCCATCCGGAGGTGGTCAAGGCGGCGCACGCGGGATTGGACCACCGGGGCTACGGGATGTCCTCGGTGAGGTTCATCTGCGGGACCCAGGACATCCACCGCCAGCTGGAGACCAAGATGACCGAGTTCCTCGGGACCGAGGACACCCTGCTTTTCTCCTCCTGTCTGGATGCCAATGCCGGGGTCTTCGAGGCCATCTTGAATGAGCAGGACGTGATGATCGCGGACCGCCTGGTGCACGCCTCGGTCGTCGACGGGATGAGGCTGTGCAAAGCGGCCCAGGACACCTTCAAGCATTCCGACATGGCCCATCTCGAGGAGAAACTGCAGGAACACCAGGACAAACGCTCCCGCATGGTCATCACGGATGGCGTGTTTTCCATGGACGGGGACCTAGCCAAGCTGGATGAGATCGTGGCCCTGGCTGAAAAATACGACGCCATGGTGCTGGTGGACGATTCCCACGCCACAGGCTTCATGGGGAAAACCGGCCGCGGCACGCACGAGCATTGTGGGGTGGTGGGCAAGATCGACATCATCACGACCACGATGGGCAAAGCCCTGGGAGGAGCCTCGGGGGGATGCGTCAGCGGACGCCGAGAGATCGTGGAGATGTGCCGGCAGCGGGCCAGGCCCTACCTATTTTCGAACACGGTGGCTCCGGTGGTCGTCTCGGGCGCCCTTCGGGTGCTCGAGCTCATCTCCCAGACCACGGAGCGGCGGGACAAACTGGAGTGGAACACCCGGTACTGGCGGAAACTCCTGAGCGATGCCGGATTCGACATCAAGGAGGGCGAGAGCCCGATCGTCCCGGTCATGCTCTACAATGCCAAGCTGGCCCAGGAGATGGCCCGGGACCTGTTCGCGGAGGGCATCTATGCGATCGGATTCTTCTTCCCGGTGGTCGCCAAGGGTCAGGCGAGGATCCGGACCCAGCTCTCAGCGGCCCACGAGAAACACCACCTGGACAAGGCCGGCGAGGGGTTTGTCAAGGTGGGGAAGAAGCAAGGGATCCTGGGGTTGGGCAAAAAGGAGCTCATCGAGAAGTTCGGGTTGTAGTCCTTCATCGATCCAAGCCAGAGGAGGCCGAGCGCGGCCTCCTCTTTTTTGGGGAAAGAAGCCGCAACCTCTTGACTGCAAAGGGCGTTTGGATGTAGAATAAGGGGATAAAATGGAATCTCATAGCGGATCGATGGGATGAGAAATACACCCGCGCCATACCTCCTCCTCTTCCTCCTTGCCCTCACCGGCTGCTCCGGGAAGGAGGCCTTGGAGAACGAGGTGCTCAAGAGCCGGATCCGGGAGCTGGAGCAGAAGAACGCGGATCTCCAGGTACAACTCTCCCAGGCCGAGGAGAAGATCAAGCGCCTGGGCCGGGAGGGAGAGAACCTGAGGGGCATCCGGGCCACGGCCGAGACCCTGAAGTGGCGGAGCCCCACGGACGTGGCCACGACCTCCAAGGAGAGGGCGGTCCGGGCGAACATGGAGACGATCCAGGTGATCGCGGAAAGCTATGCCCGGGAGCACGAGGGGTATTACCCGAACATGGAGACCCTGCTCAACCGGATCCCGGGGGGATTGGTCAATCCCTTCTCGGAATCGAGCAACCTGAGAGACGTGGTGGTGGCCGGGATCCCGGGAAAGCCCGGTGTGGCCGGATACGATGTCAGCCTCGATGAGGCCGGGCGGGGGGTGAGCTACCGCCTCTACGGGCACGGAGCCGAGGGGCTGCTCAAGGCCGTGCTGAGGGGAAGCCGGGGTTAAGGAGTCGGCCATCTTGGAAGCGCACCAGGACCGGATGAAGCCAGAGAGGGCTTAGAGGGAGAAAAGGGGAGATGGAGGAAATCGTCCAAGGCTACACGGTGGAGCGGGAGCTGATGAAAAGAGGGCTGCGCACGACCGTGCTGGCCCGGGAGACCGGGAGCGGGAAGAGCGTGGTGGCCAAGGTCGTCGTCCTGCCGCCCGGCGAGGCCGCGGCCAACGCCGCCCGGGCGAGGCACCGCCACCTGGTGGAGAAGGTCCAGAAGCTCGCCGGGGAGGAGTTCGTGCCGATCCTCTCCTGGGGGGAGGAGGCGGGAAAGGTCTACCTGATCCGCGAGCATGTGGTCGGGATGACCCTGGCGGAGGTCCTGGCTACGGTGAAACGGCTTCCCGTAGAGCTGGCCGGGATCCTCTTCGGGGAGATCGTCCGGGCCGTGCAGAAAGCCCATGCCCAGGGCATCGCCCACCTGGACCTGACCCAGGCCAACATCGTGTTCCGGCAGGACGGCAAGCTGGTGTTCACGGACTGGGTGAAGGAGGAGGAGGGCGCGCCGACGGCCAGCCCGGCCGCCGAAGGGGTGCAGTGGTTCTGGCAGAAGGCCGACCAGAACCTGGACCTGTTCGCTATGGGGATCCTTTTCGCCAAGGTGCTGGTGGGAGAGCCCGGAACAGGGGCGGACGCCCCCGAGGCGGAGATCGTGGTGGCCCTGAGCCAGAGGCTGAGGGGGGATCCCGCCATCTCGGAAAGGATGGCGAAGATCATCCAGAAACTCCTCGGCGAGGAGTTCGAGCGCTATGGCGGGGCCGAGGAGGTCCTGGCGGACCTGGAAGGTTACATCCAGCAGTTTGGGGAGTTCGACTCCCAGGTGGCCTGGCAGCGGTTCCTGGACGGGCCGGCGGCCTTTGTGGAACAGCTGAACCAGTGGAAGGCCAACCAGATCGCCCGGGAGGCCAAAGAGCTTCTGGAGCAGGGAAAGGTCCAGGAGGCCAAGGCCGAATTCGAGAGGGCCCTGGCGGTTGACCCCGAATGTTCCGAGGCCGAGGCGGAGTTGGAGCTCCTGGGGGCCAGGGAAGGGCTTTCGGTGGAAAAGCTGACGGCCCCGGCAAAGCCCCCCGCCAAGAAGGGCGTGGCCGACATCCTGGAGAAACTGCGGACCTCCGAGCCCCTGACCGCGGCTCCAGCCCCGGAGGCCAAAGCGCCCGAGAAGCCCGCTCCTCCGGTTCTGGAAGCCGGGGAGGAAGTCCTGCTTCCCGTGGAAGGGGAGGGCCCGGCAGGGGCATTGTTCGTTCCGGCCGAGCCGAGTCCGGAGAAGGAGATTCCCGCAGCGGTGGAGGCCCCTGCCGGGGAAGAGCCCCTCCCTGCCAGGGAGAGCGAGATCTTCGCGGTCCAAGCCGATGGGCGGGAGGTCGTGGCCGTGGAGGGAGGGGAAACTGCTCCAGAGCCGTTGACTAGGACTGAGGAAAGGCCTCCGGAGGGTCGGGCCGAAAAGGAAACCCCGGAAGTCACGGTGGAGGAGACCGTGCCCCTCGTCCCCCTGCCTGAGAAACCCAGCGAGGAGGAAGAGAAGGCCGGCATCGGCTTCGGGGAGGCCGTGGCCCAGCTGCCTGTCGAGGAGGGAAAGGAAGCCCTGGAGGTGCCTGAGAAGATGGGGGCTGAGGAATTCGTGGCCCTGGCGCGGGGGGAGAGGAAACTGCCCTGGAAGATCATCGGCATGATCGGAGCCGGGATCGCTCTCGCGGTGCTGGCCTTCTTCCTCATCAAGACGCTGAACCGGCCCAAGGAGAAGGAGAAGGACAGCGAGGGCCTGTATCAGGAGGCCCTGAGGGCCCAGGAGGTCGGGGACTTCGAGCGGGCCCTGTCGAAGTTCGACCAGGTAGCCCGGCAATACTCCCAGACCCCGCGGGCGAGGTTCGCCCTGTCCAGCGCCGCGGACCTGGAATGGCGGCTGGGGCGGCAGGACAAAGCCCTGGAGCACTACCGCCTGGTGGTCAGCCGGGACGCGGACGACTCCCTGGGCCGGGAGGGGCGCTTCCACCGGGCCCTGATCCTGAGGGAGCAGAAGAAGGCCCCGGAGGCGCTGGAGGCGCTGGCCGGGTTCGTGATGGACTCCACGGCCGGGAGCCGCACCCTGGAAGCCCAGATGATCGCAGCGCAGCTGCTCCACGACCAGGGCCTGGCGGACTCGGCCCTGGCCGTGTACGGCAAGGCCTTGAGCCTGGACGTGCGCAGGGTCTACGCCGTCCAGATGCACAAGGAGCGGGGGCTCCTCTTCGAGGAGAAAGAGGACTGGAAGTCGGCCCGTGCCGAATACGACGCCATCCTGGCGATGACCCAGACCTCGGACCTCTCGCACGTGTGGGCGGAGCAGAAGGCCTCGGCCATGGCCAACAAGATGATGGGCAAAGGGCGGTAGGGGCCGCGAAGCGCGAGGCCTGAGGAGCCAGGAGGAATCATAAGACCCGGGGAGTCCGCGATGCGATGAAGGATAAGGAGAGACAGGGGAAGTAAAGGCTCGAACGGGGGGAAAAGGGAAGGATAGGCAAGAAGAGGCCTGGCGAAAAGCCAGGCCTCTTCTATGAATAATGGATCGCAAAAGGTGGTTTGGAGGAGGGAAAAGGGAGGTTTGAACGCCCATTGCACCCCCATTGGACGCCCAGTTCACGCCCACAACCCTTCCTGTTCCCTTCCTGAACCCTTCCTGATCCCTTCCTGTTACCTTCCTGTTACCTTCCTCAGCTTCCTGCAAGGTCTTACTCTCTTCTCCCTACGGGAGAAGAAAGGGTTAGACGGTTGGACAGTTGGACGGTTAAATGGTAGGAGAGGTTAGAAAAAGTTAGGACGGGTCCTTTGGTTAAGGACCGGCCTAAGGCTCGTAGACGTGGGAGATTTGGGAGAACGGGGTGTGGTTGGAGTCCGGAAGGATAAACCGCACCCGGAAAGAATAGCGCAGATTTGGCTTCGGGTCCCCGAGCACGAAATGCCTGTCCTTCGCCGGGAGGAAAGCCAGGTGGTGATGACGATGGGAATCAGGATTATGAGACGCCTTGGAAGAGCAGAAGTAAATGTCAGCCAAAGAGTTATCCGGGAGATCCGGGAGGCTCCAGGAAAGGACCAAAGCCTTTAACCTCTTGTCCGGAATTAGCTTAAGCCTCGGCGGGTCGTACTTCCTCATCCTGGGAGGAAAGACCGGCTCAGAAAACCCTGCATCCAGGGCCAATGTCGAATACTTCGTAAACACCGAAAGGGGCGTTCCCTTAGCCCCGAGCAAAGCCGTGAACGCCGACCAAGCCAGCCGCTCCTTCTCAGCCAGCTTCGCCCATTTCCGGGTCTGCTGACGGAAGAGGTCATTCAGCCTCCTCAGCCTGGCCGACTCCTTCATCTTCGGCTTGCGGTAAATCCGGACGTAAGAAATCCCCTTCCAGGACCCGTAGACCAGCATATCCCCGAACCGGCCAGAAGCCCTTTTGCCGTGAAACGGATGATCAAGCTTGGGCATTTATTGCCTCCTGATTTGAGATAAGGACTTGAAATGAGGGAAGATAGAAGTAACCAAGTGTAAACGGATATATACATTATAAGCGAAATCATGAGACAAAATCAAGAGGTGGGAAAAAAGAGATAAATCTCTTTCAATTTTACTTTAAAATACGTTATAATTGAAACGCATCACAGGAATGAATAAACGAACAGAGAAAAGCTAAACATAAGATAACTATGCCATCTGAATGGAATAATCTAAGACCATGGAACGGTTCACAAGACGGCGCCTTCGAGGAGCTGTGCTGCCAACTTGCCTCCTGTGAGAAAACACCACAAGGATCCAAGTTCATCCGTAAAGCACCCCCTGATGCAGGCGTTGAGTGCTATTGGACCTTACCCAATGGAGATGAATGGGGATGGCAAGCAAAATTTTTCCTAGGATCGCTTCAGGAAACCCAATGGAGACAAATAGATGAGTCAGTTGAAAAAGCACTTGAAAAACACCCTCGCCTAACAAAATATACAATCTGCCTCCCCAGAGACCTTGGGGATCCACTAATTGAAGGACAGAAATCCATTAAGGATAAATGGAATGAACGTGTAGAAAAATGGAAAGACTGGACCCAACAAAAAGCAAAACAGGTTGACTTCCCTTATTGGGGCGAACATGAAATATTCCAACGTCTAAGTCTCGAAGAGCATAGAGGACGACATCTTTTCTGGTTTAATAAAGAACTATTCAGCAAGGAATGGTTAACTAAAAATATTGAGGTGGCGGTAGCTAACGCAGGACCACGATATACACCTGAGTTAAAAGTTGAACTACCAATCGCGCAATTGTTCGATGGCTTGGCAAGAACCCCAGAGTTCTTTAAGGAGATAAAAGAGCTGTATGGGAAAATGAGGCGAGAGTCATCCAATGGATATTTAAGGAAATGCGAGGAAAAAGTAAAAGATAAGACAATTGCCCTTAAAGGCAGTATAGATGAAGTTTTATCAATCTTAGAAAAGATTGAAGAGGACGGAGTAAGCCCCACGTTTCGGCCCCCGTTAGGACTGGACCTGAGGAAAGTTGTGGTATAATAGCCAC
>CAYGWX010000074.1:0-11608 GCA_964353855.1 uncultured bacterium
CGGGCCGGGGCGAGCGCTGGTTCCGGGACCTCTACGGCCGGATGAAGCGCTGGGATTTCGAAACGCCCACCGGCGAGCGCAAGATCCTGCTCGTAGAATCCAACCCCTACTGGAACCGCCCGGACTGGTATTGGCTGGAGCGGGGCAAGAAGCCGCCCAAGCCCGAGGAGGTGATCCAGATCCCCAGGAACCTTTCCACGGCCCAAGCCATGGCCTATTTACGCTCCCTCTCCAAAGCCGATAGGGAAAAAGTGCGCAGCGAACCCGGACACCTCGGGGCCTGGAAACTCGGGCTGGGCGACGGGATCTACATCCATTCCGGGAACATCGCGGGCGGCCAGGTGAGCCACGGCTGCATCCGGGTCCTGTCCCCGGACCTTACGGTCATCCATGAGCTCATCAAGGTCGGCAGCTCGGTTTTTATTTATTAGTCTCTCTCCCGGCGTTCATCATTCAGCGATCCCTCTCAAATCCCAAAATTGACTATTCGATGATCGACCCAAGGGTCTTCAAAGCGTACGACATCCGCGGGGTCGTGCCCGGGGAGCTCAACGAAGACGTAGCCCGTCAGATCGGCCGGGGCTTTGCCGAGTTCCTCAAGCCCAAGGTGGTGGCCGTGGGCCGGGACATGCGGTTCTCCTCCCCGGACATCCACCGCGGGCTCCTGCAGGGCCTTGCCCAGCAGGGCACAGACGTGGTGGACGTCGGCCTGGTCAGCACCGACGGCCTGTACTTCGCTGTGGGCAAGTTCAGCTACGATGCCGGGATCATGATCACCGCCTCGCACAACCCGCCGCAGTACAACGGGCTCAAGATGTGCGAAAGGGAGGCCATCCCGCTCTCCGGGGACCACGGACTCCGGGAGATCCGCGAGATCGTCGAGAAGGGCGCCTTCTCCAAGCCCGCCCGGAAGGGCAGGGTCAGGAAGCAGGACATCTCCGCGGCCTATGCCGACCACGTGCTCTCCTTCATCGATCCCCAGAAGGTCAGGCCCTTGACGGTCGTGATAGACGCCGGGAACGGCATGGCCGGGGCGACCCTGCCGGAGGTCATGAAGCGCCTGCCCTGCAAGGTCATTCCGATGTACTTCGAGTTGGACGGCTCGTTCCCGAACCACTTGGCCAGCCCGATCGAGCCCGAGAACATCTCCGATCTCTGCCGACGCGTCCAGAAGGAGAAAGCAGACCTGGGCGCGGCCTTCGACGGGGATGCCGATCGGATGTTTCTGGTGGACGAGAAGGCCAACCCCTTGGGCGGGGACATGGTCACGGCGCTCGTGGCCAAGAACCTCCTCTCCAAGGAGAAGGGCGCGACCATCCTCTACAACCTGATCTGCTCCAAGGCCGTGCCGGAGACGATTGTAAAATGCGGCGGCCGGGCGATCCGCACCCGGGTGGGCCATGCCCTGATCAAGCCCCTGATGCGCCGGGAGAACGCCGTGTTCGGGGGCGAGCACTCCGGGCACTTCTATTTCCGCAACAACTGGTTCGCCGACTCCGGGTTGATCGCCCTACTGGTCTGCCTCGAGCTCTTCTCCGAAGAGGCCAAGCCGGTCTCGGAATTGGTCGCCTCCCTCGATCCTTATGTCCGCACCGGGGAGATCAACACGCCGGTGGACGACATCCCGCGCAAATTGCTGGAGCTGGAGCACGCCTACGCGACGGGGCGGATCGACAAGCTGGACGGGATCACGATCGACTACGGCGACTGGTGGTTCAACGTCCGGCCCTCCAACACCGAGCCCCTCCTCCGTTTGAACCTCGAGGCCAAGACGAAGAGCCTGATGGGAGAAAAGCGCGACGAGGTCCTGAAGCTTATCCGCGGCCATGCCTGATACCCAAACCTCCCGCCCCGCCAACCCCAGAACCCAGATCATCTGCACCCTGGGCCCGGCCAGCGACTCCCCCTCGGTCCTGAACCAGATGATCTTCGAGGGCATGGATGTGGCCCGGCTGAATTTCTCCCACGGAACCCACGAGGAGCATCAGGCCCGAATCACGCGGATTCGACGGCACAACGCCAAGGCCGGAAGGCAGAGGCCCCTGAAAGTTCTACAGGATTTAGAGGGCTACCGCATCCGGATGGGCAAACTCCTCCGGGAGATAACCCTGCGGAAAGGACAAATCCTTCGCCTGACCAATCGGGAGGCCACGGGAGGCCTCCTGCCCTTCGATTACCCCGGCCCCCTGAGCGACATCAAGAGCGGTTCTCTCCTTTATATCGACGACGGGAATATCGCTTTGCGGGTCAAGGCCAGGACGAAAACGGTCCTCGAGGCCGAAGTGATCCTCCCCGGGACCGTCAAATCCCATAAGGGGGTCAACATCCCGGATCTCTCATTCCGGATGCGCGGACTGACCGAGAAAGACCGGCAAGACCTGGAGTTCGGGATCCGCCACGAGGTGGATTTCGTTGCCCAGTCCTTCGTCAGGGACCGGCAGGACGTGCTCGCCGTCAAAGACCTCATCCGGGATCGGCTTCCCGGATGCCGGATCATCGCCAAGATCGAGAACCGCCAGGGGATCCGTCACCTCGACGAGATCATCGAGGCCGCCGACGGGATCATGATCGCCCGGGGGGATATGGGGGTCTCCGTGCCGATTTACGAAATCCCCATCCTCCAGAAGATGATCATCCGGAAATGCAATCGCCGGGGGAAATTCGTGATCACCGCCACCCAGATGCTGGAGAGCATGGTCGAGCATCACCGACCGACCCGGGCCGAGGTCACGGACGTGGCCAATGCCATCCTGGACGGCTCGGATTACCTCATGTTGTCCGAGGAAACGGCCATGGGGAAAAACCCCGTGGAGGCGGTTCGGATGATGGATCAGATCATCGTGTTTACGGAAGGGGTTCAGCGACGGGCCGGGAGAAGGCGGGCGATCACCCCGCGGAGTTTCGTTCCGGAGTGAGCGGCGGGGGAGGGTCGTCTGTCTAGTACGCAGGGATCCTTTAGAGGAGGCGGAATCTCAAGGATTCCGCCTTTCTTTGTGTTTGATGTGGTGATTCCCCGGTTCGAACCGGAGTCCTTTTTTCCCCCTTCCCGTCTCTCCAATCCATCAATCGTTCTTCCCGAGCCCCGACCGCATTCAGCTCGGCAACGGGAGGGAACGCCTTGACTTATGCCTTTGATTTCGTTACAATAGAAGCCCTCTGAGCAATGAAGAAGACATCCCAACACCCCTCCTGGAGCGAGATCGGCCTGGTGGGGGCCGTTCTGCTGGTTTTGACGGCCCTCCATTTCACAACCGCCCCGGACCGGCCTCTGCTTCACGACCTCTATCGCCGGCTTTACTACCTCCCGATCATCTACGCCGCCTTCCGGTTCGGGCTCTGGGGCGGGCTCGCGACGTCGCTCGCGGCCACGCTCCTGTTCCTCCCTCATGTCTTCATGCCCCACCTCCACGTGCTCGGGCTCCATGCTTATCCCCGGGCCGGGGCCGCGGACGCGGCTTTCGAGGTTCTTCTGTTCAATGCCATCGCCTGGCTCACCGGCGCCCTGGTCGAGGCTGAGCGGAGGCAGCGGGAGCGGGCCCTCCGGATCCAGGAAGAACTCCGGCGGGCGGACCGTTTGAAAGTTCTCGGCGAGATGGCCTCCATGATGGCCCACGAAGTGCGCAATCCCCTGGGAGCGATTGCCGGGGCGGTGGAGATGCTGAAAAAAGATGCCGGAGGCCGGCCCCCGGAGGCCAGGTCCGATGAGCTGATGGACATCCTGGCCAAGGAAGTCTCCCGGCTCGACCGGGTGGTCACGGATTTCTTGGGTTACGCCCGCCCCGCCAGGGCGGAACGGGTTAAGGTCGAGATCGACCGGGTGCTTGAGGAGACGCTGGCCCTAGTCCGTCCTCAGGCCGAAAGGTCCGGCGTGAGAATTGAAACGAAGGCCGCGAATCCCGGCCTGAAGGCGACGGCCGACCCCCAGCAGTTAAAGCAGGCCTTCCTGAACGTGGCCCTGAACGCCGTTCAGGCCATGCCCCAGGGAGGGGATTTGTCCGTGGATTTCGGGCTCTCTGACTCGGAGAAGGGCGGGGAATGGCTGAGGGTCCGCTTTTCCGATACCGGGGTCGGGATGTCGCCCCGGGATGTGGAGCGGGCCTTTGATCCCTTCTTCACGACCAAGGAGGGGGGAACCGGGCTGGGCCTGGCGGTTGTTCAACGAATTATGGATGGACACGGAGGAGGGGTGACCATTCAAAGCGAGCCCGGCAGGGGAACCACGGTCATCCTGGAATTGCCGGCATGATCAGGGCCGTCACCTTTGACCTTTGGCAGACGCTCATCACGGAGAAGCCCGAGGAGGAGGAGAGGAGGCGGAGCCTCCGCTACGAAAGGATGCTCGCCCTGTTGAGCGAACTGGGGAAGCCTTCTACCCTGGGGGCCTTGGAGGAGGCCTATCGGGCCTGCGGGGAATGGCTCCAAGAGGTCTGGAAAGAAAACAAGGATGTGTCCACGAGGGATCAGGTGGAGTTCGTCCTGAGGCGGTTGGACAGAGACCTCAGTCTTTCCCAGACCGATGGGGAACGACTGGAGGAGGCCTATGTAAGCCCGATTCGGGATATCCCTCCGGTCGCCCTTCCCGGGGCCAGGGAGGCCCTTCGTACCCTCTCCCAGGCAGGGGTTTGTCTGGGCCTCGTCTGCAATACCGGCAGAACCCCCGGCCGGGTTCTTCGGCCTCTCCTCGAGGGGATGGGTCTTCGCGCCTATTTTAAAGCCATGGTGTTCTCGGATGAACTGAGGGTCAGAAAGCCGGATGAAAGGATTTTCAGGAAGGTGCTGGCCGACTTGCAGACCAGCTCCGAGCAAGCGGTTCATGTCGGCGACATCGCGGAGACCGATGTGGCGGGAGCCAAGCGGGCCGGGCTCCTGGCTCTGCACCTGGTGTGGGACGGGAGCAAGCCCAGCCCGGAGGCCGACGGGGTGCTCCGGAGCGTGACCGAGGTGCCGGATTGGATCGCGACCCGATGAAGAAAAAGATTTTGATCGTCGAGGACGATGAGAGCCTGGCCCGGGTGACCGAATTGTCGCTGGCCGATTCCGGCTACATCGTGGCCAAAGCCCGGGACGGGGCCCAGGGCCTGGCCATGCACCAGGTCGAGGGGTACGACCTCATTCTCTCGGATCTCCAGCTTCCCGGGCTGGATGGCATGGCCCTCCTGCGGGAGGTCAAGCGGATGGGGCCGACGCCGGTCATCATGATGACTGCCTACGGCTCCATCGACAGCGCGGTCGAAGCCATGAAGCTCGGGGCCTTCGACTACCTCACCAAGCCCTTCAGCCAGGAGGAGCTCAAACTTCTGGCGGCCAAGGCCCTCCGGATGGCTTCCCTGGAGGAGGAGAACCGGGCGCTCAAACGCGAGCTGGCCGGGAAGTACGGCTTGGAGTCGCTGGTCGGAAAGAGCCCCCGGATGCAGGAAGCCTTCGACCTCCTCGCCAAGGTGGCTCCCGCAGAGGTCAACGTCCTTCTCCTGGGCGAAAGCGGGACCGGCAAGGAGCTCGCCGCCCGGGCGATTCACTCCCTGTCGCCGCGGCGGGAGGGGCCCTTCGTGACCGTGAACTGCTCGGCCATTCCGGAGAGTTTGCTGGAGAGCGAGCTCTTCGGCCACGCCAAGGGGGCTTTCACCGGGGCCATCCGGGAGAAGGCCGGAAAGTTCGAATCCGCCGAAGGGGGCATGATCTTTCTGGACGAGATCGGGGACATGGCCCTGATGATGCAGGCCAAGCTCCTGCGGGCCATCGCGGAGCGGGAGGTCGAGCGGGTCGGCGGGGGCAAGCCGTTCGCGGTGGATGTCCGGGTGGTGAGCGCCACCAACAAGGACCTTGCCCGGGCCGTGAAGGATGGCTCCTTCCGCGAGGACCTGTTCTTCCGGCTGAATGTCGTGGCCATCACCCTTCCGCCCCTGCGGGACCGTAAGGGAGACATCCCGTTCCTGGCGACCCATTTTCTGAAACAGTTCGGGAAGCCTGGCTGCGCAGTGGATAAAGAGGCCATGCGCATTCTGGAGGAACACGATTGGCCGGGAAATGTCCGGGAGCTGGAGAATGTCTTGGAGCGGGCACTGGT
Source organism: uncultured bacterium (assembly GCA_964353855.1). Taxonomy (GTDB): domain Bacteria; phylum Edwardsbacteria; class CAYGWX01; order CAYGWX01; family CAYGWX01; genus CAYGWX01. The sequence continues at coordinate 6,065 of CAYGWX010000074.1, forward strand.
CTTATCCGGGGGTGAACGGATCGGCCCGGAACACCTTCCCGAGGGCCTTCTCGAGCGGAGGAAAACCTACGGACGGGTGGCCTTGGAGCTTCCCGAGGGGGGCTTGAATCTGGAGGACCTGGAGAGGGCCCTCATCCTGGAAGCCCTGGAGCGCTATGGCTGGAACCAGACCCGTGCCGCGGCCTTTCTCGGGCTCACCCGCCCCACGCTGATCTACCGAATGGAGAAATACGGACTCGCCAAACCCGAAGGGAGCTTGACAAACCCCCCTCAATTTTAGTATATTTTCTCTTCGTTTTTCCACGAACCGGAAAAGGACCCTGTGTTAAATCCCGACACCCATCGGTAAAAGCGTACATTAGCGGGGGTTCTTTCTCTTCCGTTTCGTTCCATCTTCGTCGCTTTAACTGTCTGGTGTGAAAGAAGTAACGGGGATTGAATCATTTTTTCTTTCATTTGGCATAGATTTTGCATCTCCGTCCCTGCGATGGAGCGTCTTTTGTCTGTAAACCCGTCGTGACACTCGAGCGAGGCTATCCTCCGGGGACCATTTAATCAGGAGGGTTAAGAAGAGCGTGCCGTATCTCATCACCAAGGATTGCACGGGGTGTGACATCTGCCGGCCGGAATGTCCGGAGGATGCCATCAAGGAACACATTCCGATCTTCATCGTCGAGCCCCGGCGCTGCACCGATTGCGGCGTCTGCGCCGAGGTCTGTCCGGTGGGGGCGTGCATTCCGGAGGAGGAGGCCCTCCACGCATTTTACGGCTACGAAGACGATTCCTATTATTGATTTTCCGAAGGGTCCCGGTCAGGCATCCCGTTCCCTTTGGAGCGGGATGCCTCGTCATTTGCGGACCTTTTCACCGGCGTGGCTTGTTAAACCGGTAGAGGCCGTTCATGGTTAAGAATTACGAATATCGGATTGGGAGTTTAACATAATGCCCCTCGACCCCGTCTGCCACATGGACGTGGACCCGGAGGACGCCGCGGGGAAAAGCGTCTATGATGGACGGACGTACTATTTCTGCGCGGCCTCCTGCAAAGAACGGTTCGACGCCGACCCGGAGGTGTTCTTGTCTCCTTCCGAGTCCTGTTCTGTTGCGCCACCCATGGCGCCGGGGGAACAGCGGGTGGACATCCCGGTGCGGGGCATGTCCTGCGCCACATGCGCGATGACCATTGAGGAGGGGGTAAAGAAGCTCTCCGGGGTTTCCCTGGCCAGCGTGAACCTGGCCGCTGAAAGGGCCACGGTGGCCTTCGATCCCCGTCAGGCAAGTCTTGAAGGAATCACTGCGGCCATCCAGGACCTGGGTTACGAGCTGGTCCTGGACAAGCTGACGATCCCCATTTCAGGCATGACTTGCGCTTCCTGCGTCGCGACCCTGGAAAAAGCCCTGTCCCGGGTGCCCGGCGTGACCCGGGCCCAGGTCAATCTGGCCACGGAGCGGGCGACCTTGGAGTTCGTGGCCGGGGCCACAGGGCTACCCGAGCTCCGCAAGGCGATCCTGGACGCGGGCTACAAGCCCCTGGATGTGGTTGAGGGCTCCCCCGACAGGGAGCAGGAGGCAAGAGAGAGGGAGGAGCGGGACCTGCGCACGAGGTTCATCGTGAGCGCGGTCCTGGCCAGCCTCATCTTGCTCATTTCCCTTCCGCACATGGTGGGCCTGAGCCATCTGCTTCACTTCTCGCTTCTCACTTCTTACTTCTCACTTCTTTTGGCCACGCCGGTGCAGTTCTGGGCGGGCTTCAGGTTCTACCGCGGGTTCTTTAAGGCTTTGAAGCACGGCACGGCGGACATGAACACCCTGATCGCGGTGGGAACCTCCACGGCCTATTTCTACAGCCTGGCCGTCGTCCTGTTCCCAGGCTTCTTCTCCCGGGCCGGTTACGGGGCTGCGGTGTATTTCGACACCTCGGCCGTGATCATCGCCCTGATCCTCCTGGGCCGCTGGCTGGAGGCCAAGGCCAAGGGCCGGACCTCCCAGGCGATCAAGCGGCTCATGGGCCTGGCCCCCAGGACGGCCCGGGTCCTGCGCGGGAAGGAAGAGGTGGATGTGGCGATCGAGGAGGTCGTGCCCGGGGACCTGATCCGGGTGAGGCCCGGAGAGAAGGTGCCGGTTGATGGTGTGGTCACTCTTGGCTCCTCCAGCTTGGATGAGGCGATGCTGACCGGAGAGAGCCTGCCTGTGGATAAAGGACCCGGCAGCCGCGTGTTCGGCGGGACCCTGAACAAGGTCGGAAGTTTCGTGTTCCAGGCCGAGAAGGTGGGCCGGGACACGATGCTCTCTCAGATCATCCGGTTGGTGGAAGAGGCCCAGGGCTCCAAGGCCCCGGTCCAGCGCCTCGCCGACAAGGTCGCCTCGGTCTTCGTTCCCATCGTGATCGGGATCGCGGTCCTGACCTTCATCCTCTGGCTCCTGTTCAGCCCGCCTCCGATCTTCACCCAAGCCCTGCTGGCCTTCGTGGCCGTGCTCATCATCGCCTGTCCCTGCGCCCTGGGTCTGGCGACCCCGACCGCGATCATGGTCGGGACGGGAAAGGGGGCGGAAAGCGGCATTTTAATCAAGAACGGTGAGGCCCTGGAGCGGCTGGAGAAGGTCACGGCTGTAGTCTTCGACAAGACCGGCACCCTGACCAAGGGCCAGCCCAAAGTGGTCGAGGTGGCCGGTTTCGGGATGGACATGAACGCGGTGCTCTCCCTGGCCTCTGCCGTGGAGAAGGGCTCGGAGCATCCTCTGGGCGAGGCGGTTGTGGAGGAGGCCAGGAACAGGGGGATTGCCGTTCCCGAGGCTTCGAAATTCGAAGCGATAGCGGGAAAGGGGATTCGGGCCGAAGTCGCGGGTCAGGCGGTTGCGGTGGGCAAGTTGGATTGGTTAAAGGACCTGGGGGTGGAGGTTTCTTCCGGGGCTCAAGCCACGATTGCGGAGTGGTCAGGTAAAGGGAGGACGGCCATCGGAGTGGCCTCGGATCACAACCTTCAGGGCCTGATGGCCCTTGCGGATGTGCTCAAGGATGAGGCTCACGCCGCGGTCCAGTCCCTCAGAAAAGCCGGATTAAACGTAGTGATGATCACCGGGGACAGCAAGGGGACGGCCCAGGCGATTGCCCAGGAAGCCGGGATCGAGCGGGTCCTGTCCGAGGTTCTGCCTCAGGACAAGTCAAGGGAGGTGAAGCGACTTCAGGGGGAGGGGAAGGTGGTGGCCATGGTCGGGGATGGGATCAACGACGGCCCAGCACTGGCTCAGGCGGAGGTGGGGATCGCGATGGGACAAGGCACGGACGTGGCCATGGAGGCCGGGGACATCACCCTGATGCGGGGGGACCTGAGAGGCGTAGCGCGAGCCATTGCCCTCTCCCGGAAGACGATGGGCACGATTCGCTGGAACCTGTTCTGGGCTTTCGCCTACAACGTGCTGGGGATTCCGGTCGCGGCGGGCGTGCTGTATCCCTTCTTCCATATCACCCTGAACCCGATGATTGCGGCCGGGGCTATGGCCGCGAGCTCGGTGTTCGTGGTCACGAACTCCCTGCGTCTGCGAAATATAAAGCTCTGATTGGGATGGTTATGATTAGGTATCGTTGTTCCCTACACCCTACCCCCGACACCCTACACCCTGTCTTTTCAAGGAGGTGACTTTCATGTCGATTGACCCGGTCTGCAAGATGCAGGTGGACCCGGCCAAGGCTCCGGCCAAGAGCGATTACAAGGGCCAGACTTATTACTTCTGCACCCCGGGGTGCAAGAAGGCGTTCGACAAGGAGCCGGAGAAGTATCTGGGGAAGTAAGTGAGGCTGTCATTCTTACCCCCGAACTTGATTCGGGGGAAGAATCTCAACCTAATCATCCCTCCATCCCTGCTTTTTAATACTCGCTATTACAATGACTTAGGGGCGCACGGTCGTGCGCCCCTCTTTACTTTCCTGCCTACTTTCCGTTCCTCGGGCGGTTTTGCTGTAATGAATTGAAGACTCAAGCGGGGCGCGTCATGCTGAACTTGTTTCAGCATCTCTCTTGGGGATCTATCTTTTCTGCCTTCTGTCCTTCCGCACTCCGAACTCCGCGCTCCGCATTTTGAATAGCCCAGGCATTTATGCCTGGGAATAGAAAAGGTAGAGAAGAAATCCCCCTCCCCGAATTGGGGAGGGGGCAGGGGGTGGGGGGTACTTTGATGGTATTAAAAAGAGGAGTCGCCTTTTTGGCGGCTCCTCTAAGGTTTGTGCTTTTTATCTCACCTTCACGATCCTCAGGGGCTTGCTGTTCCCACTCTCGGGTCTGAGGAAGTAGACCCCGCTGGAGAGGCCCTCCCCGACCCGGTCTCCACGGTCTTCAGGATGGTGCCCCCGACTCCCACTGCATACCCGGTCTGGGCATCCACGGGGAAATGGACCGAAAAAAGACCGTAGGTCGTGCCCGAGGTCTGGGCGACCCAGCCGGCAGAGGCGAGCCCGGGTAGTACGATAATGCTTGCTCCGCAAAGGACGCAGAGCGCGAGACGAGTGAAACTGTACTTCTTGTTCATGACTTCCTCCTATCCTTTAGGGTTTCTTCCAGGGGCAAAGCAAAGGACGCTGGGTAAAGGGTGATGATGGCTGACTTTCACCTGCCCCGTTTCCGGGGCTTCTTCCAGCGTCTGTTTCATTTAGGCTTCCTCCTCAACCGGGTCTGCCCGACCTCGTACCTTGGCTTCCTTGTTGTGGCCTTACTATACCAGAAGGGCAAGCCTGCTGTCAAGGGGGGACAAGAAAAAGCTAACGGTTCCCTATGCTGGATTCACCTTTCTCCCTGCAACCCTGTCGAAAGGGCGTGGCTGCCAGCGTTAACGTGTTGGAAACGAATGGGTTGCCGGACGGTCAGACGACGCTGACCAGGGGATATTTGTCCGGGTCTCGGATGCGGTTGAGGTCCAGGTCCACGTCAAGCTCCGGCCAATGGAGGACTCCCGCGCCCTGCCTTACGACATGGGCGACCTGGGCGATGGTGGCTTTCTTGAACCAGGGGAACTTTTTGAAGGCCAGGAAATATTCGGCTTCTCCGGCCAGGAGCCATACGCCGTGCCGGGTGACCGCGGTCACTTCAGGGGGCAAAATGGCGTTTCCAGGTTTTCTCGATTTCGTCGCGGTGGTCATGGATGGTCCTTTCTATCTCCGTTAATTCCCGGATCGTATAGCCGGTATAATCGGATAGGGACACGATCGGCTGGATCCAGAATTTCGCCTCCCCTTTTTCGGAGACGACGTGGATGTGCATCCGGGTCTCTTCCCGGCTGAAGAAGAAGTACCGTCGTCCTTTATGGTAAAATACCGTGGGGCTCATCGTTCCTTCGATCCGTGGTCTTGGTTTGGATGGTCCAACCCCCTCTTTCCGGTGGTTTCATCGGGACTCCCGGCGAGGGGTTATTATACGACAAAACGAATCCGTTGTCAACCGGCCTTCTGTCTTTTAAAGGTCAGGCTTGTGGAATCCTCTCCTCTCCCGGTGGGAGAGGGGTTTGGGGTGAGGTCAGGTATTGCCTCCCATTTCTTCTTTCCTTATTCCTTAT
>CAYGWX010000075.1:0-9217 GCA_964353855.1 uncultured bacterium
TGACTCACCCCTATTCACTTTAGTTCACACTTTGTATCATAAAGTGAATAGTTTTGGCTCCAAAACAGGCATCCTGAAAAGAGGCCTGTTTTTACTTAACTTACCGTCTTGCAATGCCTTAAATACAAATTTTACATTTGGATAAACTTTTGGCATGGAAATTGCATCTATATAGCATATGGAGAAAGGAGTAACTATGCTAACCAAGACCGCCACCCGACGGCTCGGAGAGATCCTGGTGGACCTGGGCTATGTCCAGGATATGGACATCGCCAAAGCCCTTGAGTTCCAAGCGCACAATCCGGCGAAGAAGATCGGGCGCATCCTGGTCGAGATGGACCGCCTCACCGACCAGCAGGTCTTCCAGGCTATCGAGCTCCAGTGGGATGACTGGCTCAAGGGGAACGCCGCCTGATTCCATAAATATCATAGAGCGTTCCCCGTTGACTTATGCTCCAGCGGCCCCCTTTTATATGGGCCGTTTTTCTTTTCCAAGGATCAAGGACGCGCATCGCCCTTGATTATTTCGATCGGGCCCTTGACATAAAACCACGTTTTCGGGTATCATATTACGAACTTTGAAACGATGAAGACGCTGACGCCCCTAAACATCCTTGCGACGGTTCATGGCCCTGAGGGGCCATTTTTTTTAACCTGAGCCATGCCCGCTGAACTGAACGCCCTGCTCGCCCTGGAAGACGGGACCCTCACTCCGGGAAAAGGCTTCGGGGCCGAGGCCACGGCGTTTGGAGAACTCGTGTTCAACACCTCCATGACCGGGTACCAGGAGGCCCTGACCGACCCCTCCTACCACGGGCAGATCCTGATGATGACCTATCCCCTGATCGGAAACTACGGGGTGTCCAAAGAATACACTGAGTCCGACGGAGTGAAGGCGCGGGGGTTCGTGGTCCACGAGCTCTGCGCCCATCCCTCGACCTGGGGACGGAAGGGCGACCTGGACGGAACCCTCAGGAGACAGGGCATCCCGGGAATCCAGGCCGTGGACACGAGAAGCCTGACCCTCAAGACGCGTTACCGCGGAACGCTCAAGGCCGCACTGGCCACCTCCCGGAACAAAATCGATCCCGACCCTCTGCTGGAGCGGGTCCGCGCCATGCCCTCCCCGGACGCCTCCGATCTTGTCTCCGAGGTGAGCCTCTCCAGGCCCAAACGCCGGAGATCCCTTCGAGGCGCATCCGCCCCTCTGGTCGTGCTCCTGGACTGCGGGGTCAAACAGAGCATCCTCAGAAATCTCCTCGCCCACGCCTCTGTGGTTCAAGTTCCCTATGACTTTCCTGGCGACGAAATCCTGACCCTCAAGCCCAAGGGGGTGCTCCTGTCCAACGGACCGGGGGACCCCAAGCACCCGGAGATGCAGGTCACCGTCAAGACCATCCAGGACCTTCTCGGCAAAATCCCCCTGTTCGGCATCTGCCTGGGTCACCAGCTGATGGCCCTGGCCCTGGGCGGGGACACCTACAAGCTCAAGTTCGGACACCGGGGCTCGAACCAGCCCGTGAAGGACCTGCTCACAGGACAGGTTTTCATCACCTCCCAGAACCACGGCTATGCCGTGTCCCCGGATGTCGGGATGCCGGAGGTGGAGATCACCCAGACCAATGTCAGCGACGGGACCGTGGAAGGCCTGCGGCACAAGAGGCTCCCGGCCTTCTCGGTGCAGTATCATCCCGAGGCGTCGCCGGGGCCGCACGATGCCCGAAGCCTGTTCACGCGCTTCGCCGAGATGTTCAAGTAATCCATGATCAAGACCAGCCAACCTATCCTGATCATTGGCTCCGGGCCGATCGTCATCGGTCAGGCCGCAGAGTTCGACTTCTCCGGGACCCAGGCCTGCCGCTCCCTGCGGGAGGAGGGCTACAAGGTCGTCCTGGTGAACTCCAATCCCGCTACGATCCAGACCGACCCCGGGACCGCGGACGTGGTCTATATCGAGCCCCTGATACCGGAAGCCCTGGAAAAGATCATCGAGCGGGAGAAGCCCTTCGGCATCCTCTCCGGCATGGGCGGACAGACGGCGCTGAACCTCTGCCGGGAGCTGGCCAAGGGCGGGGTGCTGGAGAAACACGGGGTCAAGCTTCTGGGCTCACCCCTGGAAACGATCGAGGCCTCCGAGGACAGGGACAAGTTCCGGGTCCTGATGGACTCCATCGCAGAGCCCATCCCCAAAAGCGCGGCCTGCGGGAGCCTGGGCCAGGCCCGCGAGGCCGCCGAGACCCTGGGCTATCCGGTGGTCGTCCGCCCGGCTTACACCCTGGGCGGGTCGGGGGGCGGAATCGCCGGAACCCTGGAGGAGCTGGAAACCATCGCCGGGAGGGGGCTCAGGCAGTCCGCCATCAAGCAGGTGCTCATCGAGGAGAGCGTGCTGGGCTGGAAGGAGTACGAGTACGAGGTCATGCGCGATGCCCGGGACACCTGCCTGATCGTGTGCAACATGGAGAACCTGGACCCCATGGGCGTGCACACCGGTGAGTCCATCGTGGTGGCCCCGGCCCAGACCCTCTCCGACACGCAGCATCAGGAGCTCCGCGACGCCGCGCTCGCGGTCATCCGGGCCTTGAAGATAGAAGGCGGGTGCAACATCCAGTTCGCGGTCCATCCCCGGACCGGGGAGCACCGCATCATCGAGGTCAACCCCCGGGTCTCCCGCTCCTCGGCCCTGGCCTCCAAGGCCACGGGCTATCCCATCGCCCGGGTGGCGGCCAAGCTGGCCACGGGCCTGACCCTGGATGAAATCCGCAACGCCATCACGGGAAAGACCCGGGCGGCCTTCGAGCCCGCGCTGGATTACGTGGTGGTGAAGATCCCCCGCTGGCCCTTCGACAAGTTCAAGGGCGTGGAGCGGGAGCTGGGCACGCAGATGAAGTCCACCGGCGAGGTCATGGCCATCGGACGGTGCTTCGAGGAGGCCCTGATGAAGGCCATCCGCTCCCTCGAAATAGGAAAGACGGGCCTGGAGCCCGAGGAATGGGCCGAACACGAATTATTCAAGGAGATCGAGCGGCCCACCGACCTGCGCCTGTTCGCCCTGGCCGAGGCCCTGCGCCGGGGCTACTATGTGGAGCGCCTGGCCAGGCTCTCCGGGATAGACGCCTGGTTCATCCACAAGCTCAAAGGCCTTGTGGACATGGAGAGGCGGCTCGCGGCCAGGTCCCTGGACGAGGCCACCCGCCGGGAAGCCAAGCGATTGGGGTTCCCGGACGCCTATATTGCGAAACTGCGGGGAGACAGGGGGACAAGGGGACAGGGAAAACCGGCTCCCGACCCGGCCCTGCCCCCTTCGTATTTCATGGTGGACACCTGCGCCGCGGAGTTCGAAGCCGAGACGCCGTATTATTATTCCACCCATGCCAGGGTTCAAGGGTCCAAGGGTCCAAGGGTTCAAGGGAAAACCTCTCAGGGTCCAGTGGTCATCATCGGCTCCGGGCCGATACGCATCGGGCAGGGGATCGAGTTCGACTACTCCTGCGTGCACGCCGCCCTGGCCTTGAAGGAGGCCGGGATCGAGGCCGTCATGGTGAACAACAACCCCGAGACCGTGTCCACGGACTTCGACATCTCCACCCGGCTCTACTTCGAGCCCCTGACCCTGGAGGATGTGCTCGCCGTCATCGGGCAGGAGTCCCCCATCCGGGGGGTCATCCTGCAGTTCGGGGGCCAGACCGCGGTGAACCTGGCCGTGCCCCTGTCCCGGGCCGGCATCCCCATCCTGGGCACGAGCCATGAGGCCATGGACATCGCGGAGGACCGCAAGCGCTTCGGAGCCCTGCTGGATCGCCTCTCCATCCCCCAGGCCCGCTCGGCCACTGGCTTCTCGTTCCCGGAGGTCAAAACCCTGGCCAAGGAGATCGGCTACCCGGTCCTGGTGCGGCCCTCCTATGTCATCGGGGGACGGGCCATGGAGATCGTGTATTCCGAGCGGGAGCTGGAGCACTACATGAAACTGGCCACCAAAGCCTCGCGCGAGCACCCCATCCTGGTGGACAAGTTCCTGACCGACGCCCTGGAGGTGGACGTGGACGCCCTCTCCGACGGCCGGGATGTCTTCATCGCCGGGATCATGGAGCACATCGAAGAGGCGGGGACGCATTCCGGGGATTCCTTCATGGCCCTGCCGCCCCAGACCCTTTCCGACGAGGTCCTGGAACTCATCAGGGACTACACCTGTAAAATCGCCCTGGCCCTGCCTGTCGTGGGGCTTCTGAACATCCAGTTCGCGGTCAGGGAGGGGACCGTGTACGTGCTGGAGGCCAACCCCCGGGCCAGCCGCACCGTGCCCTTCGTATCCAAGGCCGTCGGCCTGCCCCTGGCCAAGCTGGCCACCCGGGTCATGCTCGGCGCCGGACTGAAGGAGGTCGTCCCCGCCTCCCACCCCGCCCCCGCGTTCGTCTCGGTCAAAGCCCCGGTCTTCCCCTTCCTCAAGCTCCCCGGGGTGGACCCCCTGCTCGGCCCGGAGATGAAATCCACCGGCGAGGCCATGGCCATGGACGAAGATTTCGGGCGGGCTTACTGGAAGGCCATCCTGGCCGCGGACCAGGGCTTCGCCCGGGAGGGGACGGTTTACCTCACGGTGCGGGACGAGGACAAGGCGGCCATCGCGCCCATCGCCCGGGAGTTCGCCGACCTCGGTTTCCGCATCGTGGCCACCCGCGGGACCGCGGAGTTCCTGAAAGGTCATGGCATCCCCTGCGAGCCGGTCTACCGGATCAGCGAAAGGAAATCCCCGAACTCCCTGGGCCTGATGCGGGAGGGCAAGATACACCTCATCGTGAACACCCCCAGCCAGGTGACCGGCGCGCGCCGGGACGGCTACGCCATGCGCCGCCTGGCCGTGGAACTGGGCATCCCGTTCATCACCGCCCTGTCCTCGGCCAAAGCCGAGATCATGGCCATCAAGGCCGCCCGGAAGGGCGAGCTCACCGTAAGGCCGCTCCAGTAGCCCGCATAAAGCTCAACAAATCCATCCCATTTGATTTCAATCGCTTACATAGCAACCTTCCAAAACCGCCCCTGCCAAAAAGCCCCCCTTTTATAGCCTAACCCAAACATTTCCATAGGACTGAGCCAATGCCACACGAGCACTTCCCGCCAAGTTCTCTCTAAGTTGTGTCTAATTTAACACTAATTTAAGTCTAATTTAACACTAACTTCACACTAATTTAACACTAATTTCTCGCTAACTTCACGCTAATTAATCACGCACCCATGGAAAACCCTCTAAGTGAATAGCCTATCTATATAACACCTTGTAAAAACAGTTGTTAAACTTTTGACCCCTGTGCTTTGGAAAGACAAAAAAGGACGGTCATGAGACCGCCCTCTTGGATAACTTGTTATAAATTGTGGACTTAAATAATTATCGGCCTAATGAATCAGCACCATTTTCTTCGTATCCGAGAATTTCCCGGCCTGGAGACAGTAGAAATAGACCCCGCTCGGCACATCTCTGCCCAGGTCGTCCCGACCATCCCAGGCCACGCGCTTGGAACCAGCGGACTGCTCACTGTCCACCAGGGTGCGAACGAGCTGACCCATGGGATTGTAAACCCGCAGTTCTACCTGGGATTCCACGAGCAGGGAATAAGCGATGCTCGTAACCTCTTTCCAGGGGTTGGGATGGTTCTGGCTAAGCTCAAAGGTACGTGGCTTAAGCGAAGACGAAGCCGTTTCAATTCCAAGCGGGGCTCGCGATTTGTAGTAGACCTGATAAACCGTGTCCCGACAATCCATCCAGACGACATGGAGCCTTCCTGTCGGGTCCACGGCCAAAGTGGGACACACGCTTCCGGCAGAAGAAGGATCATCCGCAGTCAGTTGAGTGTCCGAACTCCAAGTTTGGCCGCCATCGGAGGATTCCTTGAAGTAAATATCCCCGAATACAGGGTTTGTCCTGGCATCTGCCCATGCCACTTGGACCCGGTTGCCGGGGCCTGCTCCACCTGAAGGCCACAACTTTTCTGCCGGATCATACGTCAGCCTTACATCCGAGCCCCAGGCAGCACCGCCGTCGGATGAATGCTTGTAATAAATCTCATCATCGCCACCATTCCAAAAGAGATGAATCTCCCCATTGCCTTTGACGGCCATCGAGGGCAGATTAGAAAGCGCAGGATACGAGATCGTATCCTGACTCAGCCTAACCCCCGGATCCCAAGAAACTCCATTATAGCGCTTGAACCACAGCTCGCCTTTGCCATTCCGAGCCTTCCACCAGGCCACAAAAACACGACCAGCGCTGTCACAGGCAACCGTCGGATAATCCAAGGTATCGGTCTGGGCAGTCAAAGCGGTGTCCTGAGACCAGACCCCACCCACTCTCCGCTTGTAATAGACCTGGCCGGTCGGCCCGTCACGATAATCCAACCAGACGACATGAACCGCAGCGCCCAAAGTAGTTATGGAAGGGGAGACGGACATGCCATAGACATTGGTTAACCGCACCTCAGGATTCCAACTTGACCCTCCGTCCGTAGAATTCCGACACCAAATCTCTAATCTAAAATCATTCCAAACAACAAGCACTTCACCAAGATTGTTAGCGGATGCCGAAAAGGAGGTACTGAAGTAACCCCCGAAGGCGGTGCTGTCCGTTAACTGGACCGGTGCCTCCCATAATCCCCTCCACCGCCGATACCAGAGGGTTGACCTTGTGGAGTACCTTGCCCTTTGAAGCCAGGCCACGTGCAGAAACCCCGAAGTATCGCTAACGATGCTCCTTCCATTGCTTGAGGTGGTGGAGCATTCGATAGTGGTATGGGTTAAACGAACGTCAGGCCCCCATTGGGCAAAACACACGGCTGAAATCAGAAGCGTAAAGGATAGTATGAGGGAGAGACAGCTTTTCATTCTTAATTCTTCTTTTTGGGAAGGCATGTCGGTATACCTGACCGGACCCCAAAATTATAAGCTCCTGGGGCATCAAAGTCAAGCTCAAAAGCAAAAAACATCAGACGCCCTTCACAAATCCCTGTTTTTACGTTATAATAGCAGGATCGATTTCTGAAACCCTATGTCTTTATTGGACGTAGATACATCCAAGACGAACCCTTCATCCTATGGAGTGCCACGATCAACATGAAGAGGGAGAACACTTTTGAAGGTTGAGATTCTTCGGTCGCTTCGCTCCCTCAGAATGACCACTTGAAAAGGAGAACGATGCGTTACTTTAAGGCCTTGTTTCTTCTGGTCTTAGCCCTTAGTCTGCTCACGACCCTCGCCTTTGCCCGGGGCGGAGGCGGTCAGAGCTTTCCGGGCGGTGGTGGAGGAGGCGGAGGCGGGGTGGGCGGATTCTTCCCCCTGTTTTTCTTCCTGCCCTTCCGGGGAAGTACCATCTTCTGGATCATCGTCATCATCATCATCGTCAGCATCCTGAAGAAAAAGGGCATCATCGGGGGAAGCCGAAAAGGCTCGGTCTATTTGGAAGGTCAGCCCTCGGCAGGGCCCGCAGCGGTATGCGATGAAGCCCCGGGTTTGGCTGCGGCGAAGCAGAAACTGCTCGGCCAGGACCCCAACTTCTCGGAGCCGGTGTTCCTGGACAAGGTCCAAACCGCTTTTTTCCTGGTTCAGAAGGCCTGGATGAAGCGCAACCAGGACCTGGCCCGGGCCGTGATGTCCGAGGCCCTGTACCGCAGGCACAAGATGCAGACCGACGAGCTCCTCCAGAAGGGCCGGACCAACGTGCTCGAGAACATCGTCATCGGGGGGACGAAGATCGTGAAGATCATCTCGGAGAACGACTACGACGCCATCACGGTGCGCATCCGGGCCTCGATGTCCGACTACATGGTGGACGACAAGACCGGCCAGGTGGTGGACGGGCACAAGGAGCCGCGGCCGTTCACGGAATACTGGGCCTTCGTCCGGCGCTACGACAAGAAGACCCAGAAGCCGTCAGAGGCCAAGGCCTATATATGCCAGAACTGCGGCGCGCCCCTGGAAATCAACGAGTCCGGAAAGTGCTCCTACTGCGGCACCCTGTCCACGGCTGCGGCCTTCGACTGGGTCGTGGACACGATCACCCAGGAGAGCGAGTGGAGGGGCTGACGACTCAATGCAAATTGCAAATTTCCCTTCAATCCATAACGATTCGTTGAGACTTCTCAACCCATGAAAGCGGCCCTGCTCCTTAAGCCCGGCCCCATAGAAACCCAGCCTTTGGTTTTAACCGACTATCCCGTTCCAAAGCCCGGGCCCAAAGAGATCCTGATCCGCGTCACGGCCTGCGGGCTGTGCCATACCGACCTTCATACCGCGGAGGGAGAGCTCGCCCTGCCGAAACTGCCGCTCATCCCCGGACATCAGATCGTGGGGCTCGTGGAGGGGAAAGGAAAGGAGGCCCGCCGTTTTCGGGAAGGGGACCGGGTCGGCGTTCCCTGGCTGCATTCCACCTGCGGAAAATGCGAATTCTGCCGGGAGGGAAACGAGAACCTCTGCGACGAGGCGCGGTTCACCGGGCTTCACGCGGACGGAGGCTATGCCCAGTACTGCGTGGTCGGCCAGGACTTCGCCTGTCCGATCCCCAGTGAATACCCCGACCTCCAGGCCGCTCCGCTCCTCTGCGCCGGGGTCGTCGGTTACCGCGCCCTGCGGCTTTCAACCATCAAGCCCGGAGAGCGACTCGGGCTCTACGGCTTCGGAGCCTCGGCCCACATCGCCATCCAGGTCGCCATCCACTGGGGCTGCGAGGTCTATGTCTTCACCCGCAGCGAGGAGCACCGCCTCCTGGCACACACGCTGGGCGCAGCCTGGATCGGCAGGGCGGAAGACGACCCCCCCAAAAAGGCTCACAGCGCCATCCTCTTCGCCCCGGACGGAAGACTGGTGCGAGATGCCCTGCGCTCTTTGAGGAAAGGCGGGACCGTGGCCCTGGCCGGGATCCACATGAGCCCGATTCCGGAGATGGCCTACAGCCTGATCTATCACGAACGCGGCGTCCGAAGCGTGGCCAACAGCACGCGACGGGACGCCACGGACCTGCTAAGCCTCGCCCCCAAGATACCCATCCGGACCGAGGTCGAGGCCTTTCCCTTAGAGCAGGCGAACAAGGCTCTTTTACTGCTCAAGGAGAGCAAAATCCGAGGGGCCGCTGTGTTGACGATCCCCTAAAGAAAGAGAGGATGCCATCATGGTCGTTGAAATCATCGTTTGCCGGATCCGTGAAAGCTGCGAGCCAAAAGCCCAGAAGGTCTGCGAGGAA
>CAYGWX010000075.1:9317-11385 GCA_964353855.1 uncultured bacterium
CGTTTGCCGGATCCGTGAAAGCTGCGAGCCAAAAGCCCAGAAGGTCTGCGAGGAAGTTCACACCTTCGTCGTAAGCCAGCCGGGGTGCGTTCGGTGCTTCGAGAAGAAGTCCCTTCAAGACCCTCATCTCTGGATGCTCTATTCGGAGTTTCGGACCGAAGACGCCTACCAGGCTTATCTTTCGGCGGCCTCTGAGCGGGACTGCGGGGCGGGCCGGACCCCTCTGGAGGGATTGGCCGAGGAGATAATGAGAGAAGTCTTTGCTTGATTGCCAGGAATTAAAAAAGGCCCCCGACACATCGGGGGCCTGCTCATTTTTACTCAGAGCAGCTTCAGCTGCACCAGGACCTTCCGCGTTCGAGGGCAGCCGTTTTCCTTGGCGAGGAGATCCTTGGCCAGCCGGGTCAGGTCCTGATAAGTGTCCACATCGTAATAGGGCGGGAGTGTGTCATAGGAAAGCCCATGACTCCTCAGCTCCTTTTTCGTCATCTCAAAGATCTGCCCGCTCGGGCCGGAGACTCCATGAAAAGGCTCGGCATGGCGGCGCCTGAGGCCGATCAGGTAGTTCCCGCCGTCGGCGCAGGGTCCAAGCACGACCTCCTGGGCGTCGAGGAGCTTGAAGGATAGCTGGATGTACTCCAGAGGCAGAAGCGGTATGTCCGAGGCGATGGCCACGACCCGTCCCCCCGGGGCCGTAGCAAAAGCCTGATCGAAGGCGTGCAGGTAGCGTTCCTCTGGGGTACTGCCACGCTGAAAGCACAGCCTGGGGGCCGCCACCGAGAGCCAGGAGAGGTCGGGATACTCAGAATCCGGATTATAGGCGCAGACCCGCTCCACGCCGTGCTCCTCCAGGGCCGCCGTGCGCTCCAGGAGATCCTCCACCAGGGCGCGGTAGAGGCTTGCGGCCTCCCTTGGCACCAAGGGTGGACTCAGTCGAAGCTTAACTTTCCCCGGGGTTGGGGCTTTAACGAACACTAAAAGGATCTGGCGCATATCGATTCCCACACCTTAGAACGTAGTTCCATCATAATAATTATAACTCGAAAAATAAGATTTTGTCAATCCTTTCACCGGACGCCGCTTTAGCCACTGTATGTCAAACAAACTAATGGGCGGGATAGTTTCCAGCTAAAAACTTCTTCCGAACCATCCTGCAAGGTTTCGGAAGGGAAGGAAAAAGGAAAGGGCTCCGAAGTCTCGGAGCCCTTTCCTTCAGAGATTAACTATTCGCCCAGGTAGGTCAGGGTCTGCCGGAAGACGGTGGTCAGGGGTTCGCCCGTGATCCGGTCGATCTTGATCTGATAGCAGGGGAAGCCGAAGAAAACAGTTTTAAAAGTCGGTCCCTGATAGCGCACAGCACATGGCAAGCGCTCAAACTGCGGGTTCAGAGGAGAGCTCTTGTAGCTCAGCAGGACGTCGGATCCTGCCGTGGACAGGACGTTTACGTTCGAGAGGTGCCCGTGCTGGCTGGCCATGATCTTCATCGAGTCCGTTTCCATGTCGGGATACCCAGAAAAGACCCCCCAGGTGCCCACGAAGCTGGAGTCGGACTTGATATTGGTATTGGCCGCAGACAGGCCGAGGTAGTCGTGCTCAAAAGTCCCCGCCCCGTAGCTTTTATTATTGGGGTCGACGCCCACGTTGAGGCCGGTGAGGTTCCTCAGGCCCACGAGCCAGAACTTGCCCCCCACATTCAGGAAATCCCTGATTTTGGCCGAGTCCCGGGCTAAATACTGAGTTCCGCCCTGGATCTCGTCGCTGTGCCAAAGGATGGTGGAATAGCGCCGGACGACCTCCACGGGGGGACGGTTGTTGCCATCGGAATTATCCCAATCGGTCCAGGCCCTTCCCGCATTCTGCAGAGCGATATGGTACACCGAATCCACCTGGGCGTCGTTGGGCAATCCCTGGCCTCCGGAACCGTTGCGGGTTTCGTCCACCAGCAGGATTCCCTGGTTGAAGAGCGGCCGGTACACCGTGAAATGGCGGATCGCCGGGGTCGGGTCCACCGCCTCCGCGTTGTCCATGGCCGAGATCGCGAAGAGGTGCTGTCCGTCCGCCAGGTTGG
>CAYGWX010000076.1:0-10222 GCA_964353855.1 uncultured bacterium
TCGGCGTCATCATCAAGAACATCCGCATCGAGGCCATCGAGATCTACGGCGATTATGTCATCGCCGGCAAGCGCCCTTGAATCGGCCTTGGTCCCCCGGTCCGGGCGAATTGACTCGCCGGCCCACCTGTGAAAAAATGGCCGCGCAGATGAAGATAGGGATCCCCGCCATTTTCCTTGCCGCCGCCCTCCTCTTCCTGCTCCCTGTCGCCTCTCCGGCTCAGGCGTCCCCTCCGGGTATCCAACTCGGCGGCATGCTGTCGCTTCTCGCCTCGTCGCGCCTGGACGCCCGCTTCGAGCCGCTAACCAGCCTCCGTTTCATCCCCGAGTTCAAGTTCGCCCTGTCCCTTGGACGCGGCGCCACGCTCGACGCCGAGGCCTCGGCCGACGCCTACGGCTCGGCCTCGTTCGTCTCCGGCGGGCCCGCCAACACCTCGGGCGACGTCAGGCCCTACCGGGCCTGGCTCCGCTTTTCGACCTCGCGCTTCGAGGCCCGAGTCGGGCTCCAGAAGCTCAACTTCGGCTCGGCTTCGATCTTCCGGCCGCTGATGTGGTTCGACAGCCTCGACCCCCGCGACCCTCTCCAGCTCACCGACGGGGTCTACGGCCTCCTTCTCCGCGCCTTCACCAAGGGCAACGCCAACTTCTGGGCCTGGGGCCTCTACGGCAACGAGGACTCCCGCGGCTGGGACCTGGCCCCGCCGGACAAGAAGTCGCCCGAATTCGGCGGGCGCGTCCAGGTGCCCCTCTTCAAAGGCGAGCTGGCCGCGACCTACCACCGCCGTAGGGCCGCGATCGACGGCCTCGTGCCCGTCATGGGGCCCCCGCCCGAATCCCCCCTGCCCGTCCCGCCCGTCCCCGAGGACCGCTTCGCCGTCGACGGCAAGTGGGACATCGGCGTCGGTGTCTGGCTCGAGGGCGCTCTCGTTCACCAGCGCACCGCTCTCCTCCCGGCGCCTTATCAGCGGACCTTGACCTTCGGCCTGGACTACACCTTCGGCCTGGGCAACGGCCTCAACGTCATGGCCGAGCATTTCCGGCTGGCCTCCGCCGTCCGCGCCTTCGGCCGGGGCGACGGCCTGAGCCTTTCGGCCCTCCTTCTCCGCTATCCCCCGGGACTCCTCAGCGAGGTCTCGGGCATCTTCTATTACGACTGGGAGGGCCGCGGTTTCTACCGTTTCCTCAGCTGGAAGCGGACGACCGACGACGTCTCGTTCAGCGTCATCGTCTTCTGGAACCCGGCCGAGGTCCAGGTCTTCCGGGGCCGGCCGGGCTCGGTTTCGTTCGCCGGGACGGGGTTCCAGCTCCTCCTCGCCTACTATTTCTAGGACCAGGATCGAGGCCGCCATGACCGACACGCCGCTCATCGTCACCAAGGACCTGAAGAAGGTCTACGCCATGGGCCCGCACAAGCTCGAGGCCCTGGCCGGGGTCAACCTGAGCTTCGACAGGGGAGAGTTCGCCGGCCTGGTCGGCCCCAGCGGCTCCGGCAAGACGACCCTCCTCAACATCATCGGCTCGCTCGACTCGCCCTCCGAGGGGAGCGCCGTGGTCATGGGCCAGGCCGTCGAAACGCTCTCGCACAAGGAGGCCGCGCGCCTGCGCAACCGCCACATCGGCTTCATCTTCCAGACCTTCAACCTCCTGCCCGTCTACACCGTCTACGAGAACGTCGAGTTCGCGCTCCTGCTCCTCGGCAATCCTCCCGCCGAGCGCCGCCATAAGGTCATGGCCGCCCTCGACTGGGTCCACCTGGCCGACCGAGCCAAATCCAAGCCGGCCCAGCTCTCCGGCGGCGAGAGCCAGCGCGTGGCCATCGCCCGGGCCGTCGTCAAGGAGCCCGACATCGTCCTGGCCGACGAGCCGACGGCCAACCTCGACGCCGTGAACTCCCACAACATCCTCCAGACGATGGAGCGCCTCAACCGCGAGCTCGGCACGACCTTCATCTTCGCCACGCACGACGCCAAGGTCATGCAGTACCTGCGGCGCAAGATCACGCTCGTCGACGGCCGAGTCGCCGCGGACGAGCCGGTCGACGGCCGGCCCGCGCCGGGCGCCCCGCCGGCCCCGGGAGCGCAGCCATGACCCTTCCCAAGCTGGCCCTCAAGAACCTCCTCGGCGCCGGCCTCCGGACCTGGCTCAACGTCTTCGTCCTGTCGCTCTCCTTCGTCCTGATCGTCTTCAGCCAGGGCCTGCTCGAAGGCATGAACAAGCAGGCCGAGGAGGCCATGGTCGCCTCCGAGATCGGCGGCGGCCATTACCAGCACCCGGCCTACGACGCCTACGACCCGCTCAGCCTCATCGACGCCCACGGCCCCGTGCCCGAAGCGCTGGCCGCCCTCGCCGCCTCCGGCCGGGCCACGCCCGTCCTCGTCATCCAGGGCACGATCTATCCCCAGGGCCGGCTCGTCCCGGTCCTGGTCAAGGGCATCGACCCCGCGCAATCCGTCCTCAACATCCCGACGTCCGTCCTCGCCGACGCGCCCGCGGGCGGAGAGATCCCCCTCCTCCTCGGCGAGCGCATGGCCAAGCTCGGCGGCCTCAAGACGGGCGCCGGCGTCACCCTGCAGTGGCGCGACGCCCGCGGCACTTTCGACGCCCGCGACGCCGTCATCGTCCGGGTCATGAAGACCTCGGTCCAGACGATCGACCAGGGCCAGGTCTGGGTCCCGCTCGACCGCCTCCGCGAGATGACGGTCATGCCCGGAGAGGCGACCTTCGCCGTCCTGGCCCAGGACGCCGCCCGCCCCGCGGACGGCGCGGACGGCGGCTGGGTCTTCCGCGACCGCGACTATTTCCTGGCCGACCTCCAGGCCATGGTCGAGTCGAAGTCGGTCGGGAGCTCGATCCTCTACGCCATCTTCCTGGCCCTGGCCATGCTGGCCATCTTCGACACCCAGGTCCTGTCGATCTTCCACCGCCGCCGCGAGATGGGCACGCTCATGGCCCTGGGCTTCACCCGGGGCAAGGTCATCGGGCTCTTCACCCTCGAGGGCATGCTCAACGGCGTACTGGCCGCGCTCGTCGCCGCCCTCTACGGCATCCCGCTCCTCTCCTGGATGGCCCGCACCGGCTGGGCCCTGCCCGGCGACGCCGACAGCTACGGCTTTGCCCTCGGCGAGCGGCTCTTCCCGGCCTACGGCTTCAAGCTCGTCGCCGGGACGACCCTCCTCGTCCTGCTGGCGACGACCTTCGTCTCGTTCCTCCCGACCCGTAGGATCGCCAAGCTCAAGCCGACCGACGCGCTGAGGGGGCGGATGACATGATCCGCTTCCTGCTCAAGGGCCTGCTCCGCGACCGCTCCCGGAGCCTGCTGCCGTTCATCACGGTCGTCCTCGGCTCGGCCCTGACCGTCGTCGGGTTCAGCTGGACGAACGGGGCCATCTCGGCCATGATCGAATCCGGCGCCAAGTTCGCGACGGGACACGTCAAGGTCATGTCCCGGGCCTACGCCGCGGAGGCCGACCAGGCCCCGAACGACCTGGCCCTCGAGGGCGTCGGCGCCCTCGTCTCCGAGCTCCGCCGCGGCCGCCCCGAACTCGTCTGGACGCCGCGGATCAAGTTCGGCGGGCTCATCGACATCCCCGACGGGAACGGTGAGACCCGGGCCCAGGGGCCGGCCGCCGGCCTGGCCGTGGACCTCCGGTCGCCCGAAAGCCCCGAGCGCGAGCTCCTCAACCTGGACAAGGCCGTCGTCCGCGGCCGCCTGCCCGAGCGCCCGGGCGAGATCCTCCTCAGCGACGGCTTCGCCGTCCGCCTCGGCGTCGGCCCGGGCGACACGGCGACCCTCATCGGCGCGACCATGTACGGCAGCCTCGTCGTCCACAACTTCACCGTCTCGGGCACCGTCCATTTCGGCGTCACGGCCATGGACCGGGGCGCGATGGTCGCCGATATCGCCGACGTCGGGGCCGCGCTCGACATGGAGGACGCGGCCGGCGAGGTCCTCGGCTTCTTCCGCGACTCCCTCTACCGGAGGGACGAAGCCGCCGCGGTGGCCGCCGCGTTCAACGAGGTCCACGGCGGGGACGCCGGGGAGTTCGCCCCCGTGATGGTCTCCCTGCACGAACAGAGCGGCCTGGCCCAGACCCTGGACATGGCCACGGCCGTCTACTCGCTCATGCTCGTCGTCTTCATCCTGGTCATGTCGATCGTCCTCTGGAACGCCGGGCTGATGTCGAGCCTGCGCCGCTACGGCGAGTTCGGCATCCGCCTGGCCCTCGGCGAGGAACACGGCCGGCTCTACCGCACGCTCATCGCCGAGGGAACGCTCGTCGGCCTCCTCGGCTCGGTCGCCGGCACGGCCCTCGGGCTGGGCCTGTCCTATTACCTCCAGGTCAAGGGCTTCAACCTGGGGTCGATGCTCAAGAACGCCTCGATCATCGTCACGGACGTCCTCAGGGCCCGGGTGACGCCCGTGAGCTACTTCATAGGATTCATCCCGGGCCTGGCCGCGACGTTCCTGGGCAAGGCCGTCTCCGGGATCGGGATCTACAAGCGGCAGACCTCCCGGCTGGCCAAGGAGTTCGAAGCATGAGGAACCGTATCCCCTTGATTATCAACGTGCTGGCCGTGCTCGGCCCGACCGCCGCGGCCTTGGCCCAGGCGCCGGACGGCGCGGCCATCCTCCGCCGCGTCGACGAGAACATGGGCTCGGACAACAAGATCACGACGAGCGAGATGGTCATCCACGGCCGGCGCGGCTCCCGCACGGTCAGGTCGCGGTCGTGGATCCAGGGCCGGACGAAGTCCTTCACCGAGTACCTCGATCCGCCGCGCGAAAAGGGCACCAAGATGCTCAAGCTCGAGGACCAGCTCTGGACCTACACGCCGTCCTCGGACCGGACCATCCTCATCTCCGGGCACATGCTCCGGCAGCCGGTCATGGGCTCGGACCTGTCCTACGAGGACGTCATGGAGGACCAGCGCCTGACCGCGCTCTACGACGCCTCGGTCGCCGGCGAGGAGGAGCATGCGGGGCGGCCGTGCTGGGTCCTCGACCTCGGGTCCAAGGGCGAGGACATCGCCTACTTCAAGCGCAAGATCTGGGTGGATAAAGAGCGCTACGTCGCCCTCCGCGAGGAACGCTTCGCCAAGAGCGGCAAGCTCCTCAAGACGACCGAGGTCAAGGCGGTCGAGCGCGTCAAGGACCGCTGGATCTCGTCCCGGGTCGTCTTCAAGGACGCCCTCAAGGAGGGTCAGGGGACCGAGTTCATCCTGGAGTCGATCGAGTTCGACGCCGCGATCCCCGACCACGTCTTCACCAAGGCCTCGCTCCGCTAAAATTGGGGACACAATACCCATTTCCGAATTTCCCGTGCTCGCGGCGGCGAAAGGAGGCGCGATGAAGATCGGACCCTGCGGCGGCAAGACCTTGCCCCGCTTCCACGGACTTCTTACCCTGGCCTTTCTCGTGCTGGCGCTGCTCGTCGGGCTCGCGGGGATCGCCTTGAAAGACGCCCTGGCCGCGGTCCTCTACGGCCTGATGATCGCCGCCGGCGTGCCCGCGATCGTCTATCTCTTCTGCGGCAAGTGCGTCTGCCGCGGCGAGAGATGCCTGATGGTCTTCCCGGGGCGCCTGAGCATGCGCCTGCCGCCGCGGAAGACAGACGTTTACACCAGGGCCGATTTCGCCGGCATCCTGGGAACGCTCGTGCTGCTGGCGGCGTTCCCCCTCTACTGGCTGTGGCAGACCAAGCCGCTGCTCGTCCTTTTCGCCGTTCTCGGGATGGCCGCCCACGCCGAGGTCCTGCTCGTCGTCTGCAAGACCTGCGAGAACTGCCGCTGCCCGGTCAACCGCTGGTTCCGGAAGAGAATGCAGCCGCCGGTCACCAGATCCCAGGGATGACCCGGTAGCGGACGCGCGCCGCGTATCCGGCATACCCGTCGAGCTCACGGCGGAGGACCGCGTCCTCGAGACCTGCCCGGACCAGGAGCAGCGCCGCGACAACGCCCGAGGCGGCGAGGGCCCAGAGCGAGCCCAGCAGGAGCGGGATGCAGAGTTCCATGGCGATGATGCCCGTGTACCCGGGATGCCGGACGAAGCGGTAGGGGCCCGCTTCGATCGTCCTGTGGCCCTTGTCGGCCTGAACGGCGACCGTGCTCACGTAGAATTCGTTGGCCAGGATGGCCCAGAGGTGGAACGCGGCCGCCCCGCAGTAGGCCAGCGCTGCCGGCGGGTAGACCCAGGCTGGGAGCCGCCCCGTCCAATGGAACCGTCCGCCGTCGAGCGCCGCGAGGACGATCACGGCCCCGGCCAGGGGCATGAACGCGGCCATCAGGGCCTTGTCCCATGCTTTGGCGTTCGGGGCCGGCTTCATGCGCTCGGCGATCAGGCCCAGGCGGCCGCCGAACCCGAGGGCCAGGGCCGCGAAGAGCAGCGCGTTGGCCGCCCCGAAGAAGGCCGCCTGCCAGTACCGGAAACTTCCGGCCAGCGCGAAGAGTCCGGCCGTCAGGGCGCAGACGCCGAGAAGGCCCTTCGCGAGCAGCGCCAGCCGCGGGGCGCCCGGGCCGGGCCGTCCGCTCACGGTGTTCCCGCCTCAGGCCGGTCCTTCTTCTTCCCTCCAAGCCCGAGCTTGTCGAGCATCTTCAAAATGCCGCGTCCCATGGCCGAGAGCTTCCAGGCCACTTTCGGGTCCCTCCAGGAGGGATCGGTCCTCTTCAGCTTGTAGAAGCGGCGCGCCGCCGGATAGGAGGCGATGATGAAAAGGACATTGACGGCGAGGGCATAGACGAGTAGCGGGACGCTCTTCGTCCGGAACCACAGCCAGGGGATGAGCAGGATCAGACCCGAATAATAGATCAGGTAAACGTCGCGCAGAACGGCCAGCCCTATGACCATCCCGCCGATGGCCGTGACGAAAACGCCCAGCCAGTCGATGGCGAAAAGCCCGCCGAAAATGGCCGACATCCCGCCCCCGCCCTTGAACTTGTGGTACACCGGCCAGATGTGGCCGACGACGGCCGCCGCGGCCCAGACGAGATAATAGGGCTCGCCCGGGAAGACCTTTTTGAGCACGAAGACGGGGATGAACACCTTGAGGACGTCGAGGAGATAGGTCAGGAACCCGAGCCGCGGGCCGGCCTTGATCGAGACCGAGGTCGCGGAGACCGTGTTCAGGCGGAGGGTGTTCTCGGTGCCTTCGATCCGGGCTTCGGCGTTCTCCGGGTACCCCTTGCCGTATCCGGCGACGGCCGTGATGATGCGGGCGAAGGACAGGCTGCCGACGAGGTAGCCGCCGGCGGCCGCGGCGATAACGATGAGCGGATCCATGCGAACCTCCTTGTGCTTAGATCCCGTCTTCCGAGTGGAGATAGACCCGGCCGGCCGTCCCGTCGATCGTGACGAGCTGGCCGTCGCGGATAAGCCGCGTGGCGTTGTCGACGCTGACCACGGCCGGGATGCCGAATTCCCGGGCGATGATCGAGGTGTGCGAGAGCTGTCCGCCCGTTTCCGCGACGATGCCGCCGGCGGCGGCGAGGACGGGCGCCCAGCCGATGTCGGTGAAGGGCACGATGAGCACGTCGTCCGGTCCGAAGTGGTCGGTGGACAGGGCGGGGTCCCGGACGACGCGGGCCCGTCCCTTGACGACGCCAGGGCTCGCGCCGATGCCGGAGAGGGACTCGAGCCCTTCGGCCGTCGGCGGCTCCAGGCGCGCCAGCTCCCCGCCGCAGAGCGTGTCGGGCGGGTCGAGGGCCGCGTCGCGCTCGAGCTCGGCCTTGCGGGCGGCGACGCGGCCGGCGGCGGCCGTCCCTTCGGCCGGGTCGGTCAGGACGCGCGCGAGCTCGTCCTCGAATAGATAGAACACGTCCTCCGCCGCGGCGATGACCCCGCGCTCGACGAGCCGGCCCCCCAGGGCCAGCAGGCACCGCCGCATCCAATAGGAGTCCTCGGTCATGAGCAGGCTGACCCGCTCCCGGCAGTCCATGTAGCGGACGGTCGAGGCGTGGAGGCGGTCGAAGACCCGGCGCCGGAGAGGCCCGAAGCCGGACCGGACCTGGCCGAGCACCTCTTGCCGGTGGGTCTCGGCGTCGTCCGGCGAGGGGGCCGAGCCGTGGCGAAGGGCCAGCCGGCCGATCGACCTCCAGATGTGCCGGGGGTTCTCGACCCACGGCGTCTCGGAGAAGTCGCTGCCGTTGGCGCTGAGGAAGCCGAATCGGCCCAGGAACGCTTCGAAGCGGCGGACGAGCTCGCGGCCGGCCTCCGAGCCCGCCAGGGCGGCAACGGGCTCGAATCGATCATCCCCGGCCATCAGCTCGAGGAGCGCCCGGTCGAGGCGCCGGGCCTCTTCGGCCAGCTTCTTTATCTCCTCGAACGGGACGAGGCTCGACCGCCGGCCATAGCCCTTGATGACGTCGCGCGGGTCGGTCCCCGGCCAGCGCTTGACGATCATCCGACCCATGATCCGGCTCCGGATGAGCATGTTCGCCGTAACGACGACGACGTACCATTGGGAGTCCGCGTGGAGCGCCTGCAACCGCCGAAAGTGACCGACGAGAGCGTCCGGGCTTTGGGAGGCCCAGTCCATGGACCGGAAATCGTCGAGCTTGCCGTGCTGGGATCCGAGGAACGGCCCGACCCGCCGTTCGATCCGGGATTCGCGCCAGGCGAACCGGACGAGCCGGAGAAGAACGGGCAGCATCCGGAGCCGAAGCCGGAACCTCCGCCGGGCGGCCTTGTCCTCACGGGCGATGACTTCGAAGAAATTAGCGGGCAGCCCGATCCGCTTGAAGAGCTCGCCGAAAAGCGTGACGTCCATGTAGACCCGCGAATAGAACCTGGCCGACATCCGCGTGTAGTCGATGCCCGTCGGCCCGGCGATCGCCTCGAATATCGGGCCGAAGACGTTCTTGACGATCGGCGCGTATTTCGTCGACCAGACGAGGGGCTTGACGAGGCCCGGGGCCATGTCGGAGACGATCCGGCTCGAATACACGCGCTTCCCGGCGAGGGACGAGATGGGGCGGGCTTGAAGGACCTGAAAGCGCCGGCCGTCCCAGGACCATTCGACGTCCTGGGGCGTTTCGGCGACGTCGGCGACCGAGCGGACGAGTTCGCCGAGCCGCCGCGCCAAGTGCTCCGGGAGCAGCGGCGCCCCGGGACGTGCCGGGAGGACTTCGTCGAGCTCGCCGCGCGGGTCGAGCCGGTAGCGGTCCGGGCGGACGCGGCCCTGGACGAGATCCTCGCCCAGGCCGGGGACGGCTTCGACGACGACGCCCGGCCGGCAGGAGACGGGATCGACGCTGAAGGCGACACCCGAGGCTTCGGCTCGAACCATGGACTGGACAACGACGGCAAGGGACGGGACGGCGAAGGGTGGACGTGTCGAAGGGTCGGGCGCGGGGACGGGTTTCTGATCGGATGAGGCAGACGGGGTCCTGACGGGTGATTTCCTGAGGTAGGCCCAGAGGCGATCGCCGAACGCGGAGGCCAGGACGCGGCGGACGGCCTCGACGAGAGCGTCCTCGCCGCTGACGTCGAGCACGGTATCGAGAAGGCCGGCGAAGGAGTCGGCGGGCGCGTCCTCGCCGACCATGGAGGAGCGGACCGCGACCGGGCCGCCGAGGCGCCGGTAGGCGTCGAAGATGGTCCGGCGCGTGGCGGCAGGAATGTCCCAGCCGAGACAGAAGCGGCGGGCGGCCTCGAGGCCCTTTGCTTCGGGGCTGCCTGCGTCGGACACGGTCAGCTGGAACGCGGAATTCAGTGGTTCATGGAAGGCGGACGCGGCGATGACGAAGCCGGGGGGAACCGGAAAGCCCGCTTTGACGAGCCGGGCCAGACCGGCGCCCTTGCCCCCGGAGATAGATGGGTCGACGGCCTTCCGCCTCGAGAGAGAAATGACCATAGAGGCCATACGAAACCCTTCCCTACCCCGTACCTATTTAGAGCTTTATCAGTAGCATAAGCCCGCAGGGAAGTCAACTCCCTGGGGACATGCACCGCTTCGGTACGGGTTCGGGGACATGTACCGAGCAAGCGGGCATGCGATGCTTCGGCACGGATTCGGGGACATGTACCGCCTCGGTACGTGTCCCCTTTCTTTGATTGATCTTCGGCCTCTTTCCTTGGTGCGCCGCGGCTTAAAAGGGGGACACAATACTAATTTCCGATTTTAAATTCGGAAATTAGTATTGTGTCCCCGATTTACGGCAGGAAATTCGCCGCAAGCGACCACGGTTAAGGCAAGAACTGCTGGGCGTCGACGGCGATCGACGAGTTG
>CAYGWX010000077.1:0-10139 GCA_964353855.1 uncultured bacterium
AATCCGACTTCCCCTCCGGGGGTCAGAGATTGGATCTTCAGGGGCGGTGCGTCCTTCCCGGACTCACGGACTGCCACGTCCACTTCCGCTGGTTCGCCAATTCCCTCACCTGGGTGCACCTGGCTGGGGTCCGTGACTTCGAGGAGGTGAAGCGCCGGGTCCGTGAGGCCGCAGGGAGAGCCTCCCCCGGGGAATGGGTTCGGGGCGACGGCTGGGACAAGAACCTCTGGAATTTAGGGCGCTTTCCCAACAAAGACGATCTCGACGCTTTCACACCGGACAACCCCGTGCTCCTGGACTCCCGGGACGGGCATGTGATCTGGTGCAACACCCGGGCCCTGAGGGAAGCGGGCATCGATAGCCACACCCCGGAGATTCCCGGCGGGGAGATCGAAAGGGACCTGAAGGGCGAGCCCACCGGCATCTTCAAGGAGGAGGCCGAGAAGGTCATCGAGCGGGCCGCCGGAGACCTGCCCTGGGAGCAGGAAAAGCGGGCCTTCCTCCGGGCCCAGAAGGAAGCCCAGCGCTTCGGGCTCACCGGGGTCCACGACTGCTCCTCGGAGAGCCGCAAATCCCCTGTAAAGCTCATCCAGGAGCTCCGCGAGGAGGGCAAGCTCGGCCTGCGCTTCACCTGCATGATCGGACGCGACGCCCTGGATGACGCCATCCAGCTGGGCCTCCGGACCGGCAGCGGGGACGAGTGGCTGCGCTGGGGCGGGGTGAAGATCCTTGTCGACGGGGCCCTGGGCTCCCAGACCGCGGCGATGCTGGAGCCCTACGAGGGGAGCAGTCAAAAAGGCATCCTGGCTATCCCCGAGGAGGTCCTGTTCGAGACCATCCGGAAGGCGACCGTTCACGGCCTGGCCAGCATGGTCCACGCCATCGGGGACTACACGAATAAGGTCGTTCTGGACGCCCTGGCCGAGGCCCGGAAGAAAGAGTGCCCGGACACCCGGCTCTGGCTCCGCCACCGCATCGAGCACGCCCAGTGCGTCAGGCCCATGGACGTGAAACGGTTCAAGGAACTGGGCATCATCGCCTCCCTCCAGCCCGTTCACCTTCCCGGGGACATCTCCACCGCGGAGCGGAACTGGGGGCAGCGCTGCGCGAACGCCTATGTCCTGAAGAGCTTCCTGGAGGCCGGGGTGCCTCTGTGCCTGGGCTCGGACGCGGCCGTGGAGACCCTGGACCCCCTGAAAGGAATCTGGGCCGCTGTATGCCGTAAACGATGGGACGGGACCCCCAAGCAGGGCTGGTATCCCGAACAGAAGATCACCGTCCTGGAAGCCGTGCAGGGCTACACCTCAGGCGCAGCCTATGCCTCCGGCGAGGAAAACCTGAAGGGGTCCATCCAAGACGGGAAACTGGCCGATTTCACGGTCCTGGACCGGGACCTCTTCGAAGTCCCGAAAGAGGAGATACGGGATATAAAAGTGGAAATGACGATCCTGGGAGGGGAGGTCGTTTACAGCGGGGAGTAGGGTCTGTTATTTACAAAAAGAGGCGGAACCCATTGGGTTCCGCCTTATAACTTGTGGCGAGGCAGGGACTTGAACCCTGAACCTAGGGATTATGATTCCCCCGCTCTGCCATTGAGCTACCTCGCCTTGAAACGACAGAAAGTAGAGGTTAGAGATCAGAGGTCAGATAAAACGACTTATGACAAGGCTCAGTGGCTGCCTTCGCCGAGCTTCTCCCAGAAGCCCTGGCCCTTCTCCATGGTGATGACCTTGTCCGCGACCTTCAAGGGGCTGGGGTTCTTGGGGTCCTTGAGCCACTTGGTGAGCTTGGCCTCGCTGGTCACATCCGTGGCCGACTCCACCTCCATCTCCGCGATGTCCTCCCGGGGGCCGGGCAGCATCACCCCGGTCACGGGATGCTTGATCGCCTGGCCCTCGCGCACGACCTTGAGCTTGGTCTTCTTGTCGATCCCCAGGGATTTGCCGATGTCCAACGTGAAGTGGGTGGGGTCCTTGACCGCGATCAGGTAGCCCTCCACCGGGAAGGCGTTCCAGACCTTGCGCTGGACCTCCTTGTTCACGTTGCCCAGGGCCTCGGACATCATCATCGTCTGGTCGGGGTTGTCCCGCGAGGCGGTCTTCTCCTTGCGGATGAGCTCCGAGAGCAGGATCGAGGCCGTCTCGGTGTTCACGATGCGCAGGTCCACCCCGACCACGGCCTTGTAGCTGGGATAGCGCTTGCCTTCCTTGCCGGTGGTGCTCTTGTCCTCGAAGCTCGCCTCGTTGATCTTGGCCAGGACCATGAAGTTCACGCCCAGGATCTTTCCGACGCTGGCCGCGGAGGCGGCATCCAGGGCCCCGGTCATCGCCAGAACCTGTTCCTTCATGACCTTGTCCAGCTGGGCCCGCTCGATGACCTCGAACCGGCCGGTCTTCACGAACGCGTTGGAGAGATTGGCCTCGGCGGCCCCGGTGAGCTCGGCGCGGGGGGTGGAGTTGTCTACCAGGATGGCCACCCGTTTTTTAGCAGGAGCCTGGGCGAAAAGCACGGCCGTACAGGCCAAGAGGACGGCCCCGGCGAGAAACACCTTGCTCATGGAAAACCTCCTAAAAGAGTGTCTTG
Organism: uncultured bacterium; assembly: GCA_964353855.1. Classification (GTDB taxonomy): domain Bacteria; phylum Edwardsbacteria; class CAYGWX01; order CAYGWX01; family CAYGWX01; genus CAYGWX01. The sequence goes on from CAYGWX010000077.1 coordinate 2,584, forward strand.
TTTATTAAGCCTGGGTAAAAATAACCAGAAATATAATGATAGCATGGACAGGGCGTATCTGTCAAGGGAGACAGGCGGGCGACGAAGGTCTGAGGCCCCGTTTTTCGCTCTGCCTTAAAAACATTGGAGACCTGGCTCCGTACAGTGACTTTGCCGGACATCCCCACCCTGACCTGACCGGATCCTTCCCCATTGTAACGGATATTTGCTGGTTCCACTTTGTCCAAGGATGTCCCTGGAATGCCATTCTATATCATTGTAACTCCTTAAATTGCAATATACAATATCAATTGAACCGCTTCTCTTTTCGGAGCGCTCCTTGCCAGCGGTTCAAGAGGTTCCGGAGGGAATAACCTGCCTCTTGGAATGGTATTAAGAGCAGACTATCAAAAGGAGAGAAAGCGATGAAACAAGGAATCGGATGGATCTTATGCGGGGTTCTGGCGGTCTCGGGGATGACTCTGGCGAACCCGATGGTGATCCCGGAGGGTCGGGTCTCGGAGGTCCTGAACCGGGTCCAGATCGGCAAACCCATCCAGTACCAGAGCCTGACGATTTTTCCCCTGACCCTCAAGGGAAGCGAGGGGAGGCCTTACGTGACCCTTGACAAGGCCGTGGACAAGGGCTGGGTGTATTTCGGGGAGCTGGACCACGCCGAGGTGAACACGGTCTGGGTCGAGAACCGCTCCTCGCAATACGTGTTCCTCCTGGCCGGGGAGATGATCTCCGGGGCCAAGCAGGACCGGATGGTGGGGCAGGACATCCTGCTGCCGCCGAAGAGCGGGAAGATCAAGATTGCTGTGTTCTGCGTGGAGCACGGCCGGTGGGTGGTGCAGTCCGAGCATTTCGGAGCAGCCAAGGCGAATGCCCCCTTGGCGGTCCGCAGAGCCGGGAAGATCGACCAGGACCAGTCCAAGGTCTGGGACAAGGTGGCCGAGAAGCGGGCGGAGAACTCGGTGACCGCCGGGTCCGGGGGAAGCTACCTGGAGGTGCCCAAGGCGCCTGAGGTGCAGGCCCGGATGAAGCCCTACAAAGACGCGCTGATCTCCCTGCCTAGGACCGTTCCCATGGGCTCGGGCGTGGCTGTGGCCGTGGGAGATCAGGTTTTGTGCGTGGACCTGTTCGGGAACCGGAGTTTGTTCCAGGACCTCTATCCCAAGCTCCTGGATTCCTATGTGACGGACGCCATGAACAAGCCAAGGGGCTGGCGGGGGGTGACCCAGCGTGATGTGGAGGACCTCCTGAACTGGGCCAAGACCGCTGAGGAGCGCGAGGTCTCGACCCCGGGGACGGGATGGGCCGAGGAGATCAAAGGCAACCGCGTCTCGGGCACTGCGCTCTTCGACAAGGGGAACATCGTACACCTGGACCTCTTCCCCAAGGGGCCGGTGGTTCACGAGGACCGCACCCCCCAGGGCCAGACGCCGAACCTGGATTTCAGAAGGGAAAAAAGCAGGTAGTGAGAAGGTGTGAAAGAGTGAAGGCGATAAGGTGAAAAAGTAAGGGAAATAAATCATCATGAGAACCTGGCCATTCGGCCAGGTTCTCATGTTTTTTGGACCCATTTTCCCCCGGGAGTCAAGGAAAGACAGGCGGCAGCCCGGGTGGTCACCTTTCCTTAACCCCTTGACAGATTTAAGCTAATTTGTTAAAATATTCACTTATTCAATCGGTTAGTCACGTCCCCCGCCCGAAAAGGTGAGGCTTTCCTTACCACAGTATTCTGTCATAGCAACGCCCCCGCGTTGAGGGGCGTGAACTCAAGCCACTTCTAAAGAGAGAGGACAAGAGAAAGACATGGAGGATCAGAAGGGATTCTACCATCCCTCCAAGACGCTGGTCGAAAACAGCAACGTCAAGAAGCTGCTGGACAAATTCGGGATGAAGGACGTCAAGGAGCTCTACTCCCGCGCCGAGGACCAGGAATGGTACTGGGGGGAGATGGGCAAAGAAGTGGTGGAGTGGTATCAGCCCTGGCAGAAGGTCCTGGACTGGAAGCTGCCGTTCTCCAAATGGTTCGTCGGGGGAAAGATCAATATTGTCCACAACGCCCTGGACCGTCACGTTAAGGGTGCTTTGAGGCATAAGGTCGCCTACATCTGGGAGGGCGAGCCGGGTGAGGTGCAGAGATGGACCTATTACGACCTCTACCGGGAGGTCAACAAGCTGGCCAACGCCATGAAGAAGCTGGGCGTCAAGAAGGGGGATCGGGTGACGATCTACCTGCCGATGGTCCCCCAACTCCCCGTCGCGATGCTGGCCTGCGCCAAGATCGGGGCCATCCACTCCGTGGTCTTCTCGGGGTTCTCGGCGAACTCCATACGCGACCGGATCCTTGACTCCGATTCCGTCCTGTTTATCACCGCGGACGGCAGCTACCGGAGGGGCAAGACGGTTCCCTTGAAGAAGAACGCCGATGAGGGAATGGAAGGATGTCCCACGGTCAAGAACGTCATCGTCCTCCAGCGGACCAAGGAGAAGGTGGAGATGAAGGCGGGCCGGGATCATTGGTGGCACGAGATCACAGCCAAGGAATCCGAGGAGTGCCCGACCGAGGTCATGGACTCCGAGGACATGCTCTACCTCCTGTACACCTCGGGAACCACCGGCAAGCCGAAGGGGATCGTACACATCCACGGCGGCTACGCCGTGGGCACCGCCACCACCCTGAAGTACGTCTTCGACATCAAAGAGACCGATGTCTGGTGGTGCGCCGCGGACATCGGATGGGTCACCGGCCACAGCTACATCGTGTACGCTCCTCTGATCCTGGGGGCCACGTCCATTCTCTACGAGGGCGCCCCGGACTACCCTGACGCCGGACGGTGGTGGAGGATGATCGAGCGGGAGCGGGTGAACATCCTGTACACCTCGCCCACCGCGATCCGGATGCACATGCGCTACGGCGAGGAGTGGGCCAACAAGTCCGACCTCTCCAGCCTGCGGCTTCTGGGGACCGTCGGCGAGCCGATCAACCCCGAGGCCTGGCGCTGGTACTTCAAGCACATCGGGAAAGACCGCTGCCAGATCATGGATACCTGGTGGCAGACCGAGACCGGGACCTTCGTCATCTCGCCCCTGCCGGTCACTCCTCTCAAGCCGGGCTCGGCCACCCGGCCGCTCCCGGGCTTCGGCGCGGACGTCTACACCGCCGAGGGCAAGCCCATCAAGCCCAACGAGAATGGCTTCGCGATCCTGACTAAGCCCTATCCATCCATGCTGCGGACGCTTTACAAAGACCCGGAGCGCTACAAGGAGGTCTACTGGTCGCGCTATCCCAACGTCTACCTCACCGGAGACTCGGCGACGATGGATGATGACGGCTACTTCTGGTTCCGCGGCCGGGCCGATGAGGTCCTGAATGTGGCCGGTCACCGGCTGGGGACCGCGGAGGTGGAATCGGCCCTGGTGTCTCATCCCGCGGTGGCCGAGGCCGCAGTCATCGGCATCCCCCACGAGATCAAGGGAGACGTGCCCAAGGCCCACGTGGTCCTGAAGATTGGGTTCACCGCCTCGGAGAAGCTGGAGAAGGAGCTGAAGGAGTGGGTCAGCAAGGAGATCGGGCCGATCGCCCGCCCGGAGTGGATCGAGTTCCGGGACAAGCTGCCCAAGACCCGCTCCGGCAAGATCATGCGCCGGTTGCTCAAGGCCGAGGCCCTGGGCAAGCCGATCGGCGACATCTCGACCTTAGAAGAATAGGATTCCGCAGAGAGTCGGAATGTCCATGAGTTGCTGAGCTGATGGCTCGTCCATCGGCTCAGCAACTCTTCACTTACACATAGGAGCATCCATGGAAGAACAGAAAACGTTCAACCGCTGGTGGATCGTGGTCGGGGCCATCCTGGTCCAGCTCTGCCTGGGCGCGATTTACGCCTGGAGCGTGTTCCGCAAGCCGCTTGAGGCCGAGCTGGGGATCACCCCGACCCAGGCCTCCCTGCCGTTCTCGATCGTGCTCATCTTCTTCGCCCTGGCCACGGTCCTGGGCGGACGGCTCCAGGACCGGCTCGGGCCCCGGATCGTCGCCATCCTGGGCGGCGTGCTCCTGGCCGCGGGCATGGTCCTGGCGAGTTTCGCCCGGGACATCACGATGCTGGTCGTCGCTTACGGGGTGGTCTCCGGGATCGGCATCGGATTCGCCTATGTCTGCCCGATCTCGGCCGGGGTCAAGTGGTTCCCGGACAAACGGGGCCTGATCACCGGCCTGTCCGTGGCCGGGTTCGGGGCGGGAGCGTTCTTCGTTGCCCCCCTGGCCCAGGGTTTCATCTCGGGAAGCCCCTACAACCTGATGGGCGCAAGCCTGTTCGCCCTGCCCAAGCTCGGGGTGTACAACACCTTCCTCTATCTGGGCGTCGCCTACCTGGTGCTGGTCACGCTCGGCGGTCTGATCCTGCGCAACCCGCCTGCGGGCTACGTGCCCCAGGGTTGGACCCCGCCCCAGGCGGCCGGCAAGCCGATCGGTGCTAACTATACTCCGGGACAGATGCTCGGAACCGGCCAGTTCTGGATCATCTGGCTGATGTACTTCGCGGGCTGCGCCGCGGGCCTGATGATGATCGGCCAGACCTCTCCGATCGCCCAGGAGCTCGCCCGCTTCGACAAGGCCACCGCGGCTGTCGGGGTTTCGGTGCTCGCGATCTTCAACGCCCTGGGGCGGATCTTCTGGGGCCGGATTTCGGATTCCATCGGCCGATCCCGAACCCTGTTCATCATGTACCTGATCAACACCGTCGCCGTGTTCGGGTACTTCCTCATCCCGGCCACCCCGGCCCTGTTCTGGGTGGGCATCGCCCTGGTCGGCGCGACCTTCGGGGGGTACTTGGCCCTGTATCCGGCGATCACCGCAGACTTTTATGGCACGAAGAGCGTGGGCGTGAATTACGGTTTCGTCTTCACGGCCTACGGCGTGGGCGGGCTCCTGTCCAATATCTTCGCCCCACGGGTCAAGGAGCTGACCGGGAACTACAATTTCGCCTTCATCCTGACCGGCGTGCTCTGCCTGGCCGCGGCCCTGGTCAGCCTGGCGATCAAGGCGCCCAGGAAGGTCCAGAGCGCATAGACCCTGCCAGCTTTTCACAATGAAACGAGGTTTACAAAGATGAGAAAATTGGCCGTTCGGGTGGTCCTCCTCTGCGGCGCCATGCTCTTTCTCGCCGAGGCGGCGGCCGCGTCCGATGTCGACATCAAGTTCGGAGGTTTCGGGCAGTTCCAGTACTACTATGAGCAGGGCAGCAATATCAGCAAGTTCGTCCCCAAGCGGGTGCGGTTCAAGGCCACCGGGACCCTGACCGAGAAGGTGGGTTTCTTCATCCAGCACGACTTCTGGGGAGCGGGGGGGACGCCGCCCGCCCCGCGCCTCCTGGACGCCCGTTTCGATTACACCCTCTGCCCCTGCGCCAAGCTTTCCGCGGGCCAGTTCGCCCTTCCCTTCGGCATCGAAGTCTCCAACTCTCCGTATAACCTGGACGCCATCACCTACTCCTATGTGGTTGGGACGGGCTGGCCTCAGACCCCGGGGCCAACCGGGTTCTTCCCCTACAACCGGGACCTGGGGGTGATGTTCTGGGGGACCTACCCCAAGAACGACTGGAAGGCCACCTACAACCTCGCCGTGTTCAACGGCGGAGGTTACGACAAGAGTGAGGAGAATCAGTACAAGGACGTGGTCGGGAGGCTGGCCGGCTCGTACAAATGGGCTACCCTGGGAGGCAGCTACTACTACGGGAAGACCGGGGCTATCTCCGACTCCCTCAAGGACAAGGTCCGCTTCGGGGGGGACCTCAAGCTGGACAGGGCCCCGTTCCTGTTCCAGACGGAGTTCATTCAGGGCTGGGACGACACCGTCACCCGGCGGGGTTACTACGCCCTGGCCGAGGTCAAGCTCTGGAAGGTGCTCCAGCCGGTGATCAAATACGACGTCTGGGACCCCAACACCGCCACGGGGAACAACCAGGTCAACAAGATCGCCGGGGGCCTGAACTGGTACTTCTCACCGAATTCCAAGCTCCAGGCCATCTATGAGATTAAGGGCGAGGAGAGTGATCTCGTGCCCACGAGGTACAACGACGACTTCATCCTGCAGTGGGGGATGAGCTTTTAGTCGAAGTCGCCTAAATCAAGGGAGCCTGGCCGAATGGCCAGGCTCCCTTCGTTAGTTGGTCGTCATTCCCACGGGGCGGGGGCGGTGTGGGTGCTTTCTCCTTTTCACCGCAATTATTCTCAGCTCATTTCCCTCCGAACGCCAGATACGCACCAGCGCTCCCTCTTAAACCTTCTGCGAAGGGTCCTTCGCCAGGATTTACGATTTGGTATCGCCCTTCCAGCTTTAAACCGAACCGGTTAGTCACTCGGTAGTCATACCCTACAAAGGGCTCAAACGTAATAGAGGAGTAGTTCATATCAACGATAACTTGCATGTTTCCCCATGCGTTGCTATGATAGTGGAGCCATTGGTACCCAGAGCCAACCCCGATATAGGGCGTGCACCGTTTCATCAGCCGGTAAGCCACCCTCGGGGTAACCATATAGAGGACCGCGTAATCATACCATCTTTCGGAGGCGTTCTTGGCCTTTTTCGCCATGTCGAAATGAGCCTCAAGGCTTACGTCGAAATGCTCCGAGACCCTCCCTGTCTCACAGCCTAGTCCTCGAAAGGGCTCGAATCGGTTTGAATATATAGCTGCCTCGACCCAAGGGGTAGGCGGCTGATGTAAGGGGTAAAACCAGACCCCCATTATACCCACTCGGTAGACAGGATTCTTCCCGAAACCCGTTCCGCCAAGCGTGCATATCAAAGGGATATAGAAAAGCAGCAGCTTCCTGATTGCCATAAAAGACCCCCTAATTTATGATGCGCACAACCGGCCATGGGTTGTCTGGTCTGGGTTTCCCAGGGCGGGGGTGGTTTCCTCGGGCGGTTTTGCTGTAATGAATTAAGGGCTCGGGCTTTAACGAGGCTTCGAGTCATTACACGAAACCCAGCCCGAGGGTTCTTGACAACCCTTACGTCTTACGCCTCATGTGGTTACAACTTCTGCCTGTGCATATTGCGATCTTCCGCCGTCGGGTCTCACGACTCTTCCTTTTACGGCCACTCTGGTTCCCACTGGGATTCCGGTGAGGACGTGTAACCCCGTGGTCCCGTCGGCGTAGACCAGGTGCCGGAACCCGGAGGGGTAGGCTTTGCGCGAGGCTTTTCCCTGGTTAACCCAGAGGTCTATGAGGATGCCCGCAGGCAAGGGTTCCCATCTTATCCTGACGACTCCGGGGCTTGGGTTTCTTAGTCTGAACCTCTCCGGGGGATTGGGCAGGGGGATGGCTGGGGGCTGGATGGCCAGGGTTAATCCTACATCCGCTAACACCTGGTTCACGGACACATAGGCGTTGTAACCGGACCAGTGGCTCTCCCGGCCTAAGGTGGGGTCTGTAGGCTTTAAGAGCCGGGCGTACGCCTCCCACTGGGCCCGTTCCGCATCCGTGATCCCGCCCCAGGCCCGGGTGACCTTGGGGGTGGTCTTCCAGATTTGCTCCTTCCTCTGGGTCCTGGGCTGGCTGGGCAT
>CAYGWX010000078.1:0-9754 GCA_964353855.1 uncultured bacterium
ATCCAGGCTGAAATTGTAACATACTACCTGGACCAGTTCCAGGGGGTCAGGTCACACTGGTAATGACCAGTATCAGATGGTCTGGAATGATACGATAACTGCTTGGAATATTTACGATTGTATCGCTGGGCCGGACTTAGATGGAGATGGGAAGATGGAGTTCATCTTAGGTGATTTTCACAACGGGGCTCCTAATACAGGTGGTTTGTGGATTTACGAAGCTACAGGTAATAACCAATACGAAATAATCTATACCGATTCTGTAACCGGGCTTTCCGACCGGGGCGTCTATTGTGTTCATTCCGACTGCGGGGATGTGGACCGGGATGGGAGGCCGGAGTTGGTGTGGGCGATTGATCGGGATTGGATGGTGTATAAGTCTCCGGGGAACAATCAGTTCCAGCGGGTCTTTTCGGCCTACGGGGATAACGGGCATAATTCTACGAACATTCACATCCACGACATGAACGGGAATGGGTATCCGGAGATTATCGAGTCGGGAGGGAATGAGACGCATATCTGGGAGGTGGAGGCGGCTCAGGTGGTCTATCCCAATGGGGGTGAGACGCTGTATTGGGATTCTTCGTGTGTGGTTCGCTTTCGGAACGTTGCTCCCTTTCAGGCGGATTCCTTCAGTCTCTTCTTCTCCTCGGACTCAGGGCTTTCCTATTCTCCGATTGCTCGTGGGATTCCCGGCTCTGACAGCACGTATCTCTGGACGGTTCCTGATACCGTTTCTTCTCAATGTTTCCTCATGTTGTGGGCTTACCAAAACGCCACCGGTTGGGATTTCAGCGATGGCCCGTTCACGGTCCGTAGGCCCGATGGGGTTGAAGCCTTTCCGCCTCACGCCTCACGCCTTACGCCTTACGTTGTGTCCCCCAATCCCTTCCTCTCCTACGCCGCCATCCCCGGCCACGAAAAGGAGTCCTTTGCCTTGTATGATGTTTCCGGGAGGAAGGTCGGGGTTTATAAGGGCGACCGGGTCGGGGAGGGGCTTTCGGCCGGGGTCTATTTCCTCTCGAAGATCCCGCTTGCGGGGAGGCCTTTCGGCGGGAATGCTAAGCCCTTGAGGATCGTTAAGTTGCGATAGGAACGGGCTTCGGCCCGCGACCTTTGTAGCGCCGCCATTCTTGTTGAGCGAAGCGAAATCCCGATGTTGTCTATCGGGGGCGGCAGTGTGGGGGGCGTCCCGCCCCCCTTTCTCTTTGCGCCCTCTGCGGTAATCCGTTTTCTTTTAGCCTCTTAAGCTATCCTCGAACCGGGCTCCCTTTCCGCGCCTTTAATTAGCGTTAAGTTAGAGTGAAATTAGAGTTAAATTAGAGTGAAGTTAGAGTTAAATTAGAGTTAAATTAGACAGAACTTAGTGAGAACATGGAGGGAACACGACGGGAATAGGGCGGGAGGTGCTGGTGCAATGCTTTGTTAATGCTTGCGTTATGGTTAAAACCTGAGCGGCGGACTGCAGGCCGAAACCGGGAGGTCGCTTTGTAAGCCCTTGAAAGATAGAGAGTCGGCTTTGTTTAACGATTCAGAGAGCTATGAATTCCCGCTTTCCAGACCTTCTTTCCTTCCCCTGCATTCCGTCTGGAAACTGCTCTTTGATTCGTCGTCTTTCGTCCCCCTGCTTGACAAATCTGAACCGCTTGGGATATACTATTACCATGAGTTACCGTTCCTCAGTTCTGTCGGAGAAGACCAAGCTGCCCTTGTGCGGCCTGCTGCTTACTGTCCCGGCACCCGAGAGCGGGTAAATTCCTATTCCCGCAGTCTCAGGTGCCTTTGAGGGGGCACCTTTTTTGTTGCGATGAACCCAATCGTTTCAAGCCGTAGCCGTTGCCATTCACTATTCACAATTCACCATTGACTGAGGTTTCTTCATGACTGAGCGCTATGCTTTCAAAGTCTTAGAGGCCAGGTGGCGGTCGGTGTGGGAGGGGATGAAGCTCTACCACACCGATGAGGAGCCGGGCAAGCCCAAGTTCTACTGCCTGGATTTCTTCCCCTATCCCTCGGGGGACGGGCTCTCGGTGGGCCATTGCCGGAACTATGTTCCGACCTGCGTGTATTCCCGGTTCAAGAAGGCCCAGGGCTACAACGTCCTGCACCCGATGGGCTGGGACGCCTTCGGGCTTCCGGCCGAGAACTTCTCGCTGGCGCAGAACGTGCACCCCAGCGTCACGACCCGGCAGAACACCGACAACTACCGCAGGCAGATGAAGCTGGTGGAATGCTGCTACGACTGGGAGCGGGAGGTCAACTCCACGCACCCGGACTACTACCGCTGGACCCAGTGGTTCTTCCTCCTCCTGTTCAAGCGCGGGTTGGCCTACCAGGCGGTGGGCTCGCAATGGTGGTGCCCGGAGTGCAAGACCATCCTGGCCAACGAGCAGGTGGAGAGCGGATTGTGCTGGCGCTGCGAATCCGAGGTGACCCGGAAGGACTTGAAGCAGTGGTATTTCAAGATCACGGAGTACGCCGACCGCCTGCTCGACGACCTGGAGACGATCCACTGGCCGGAGCCGATCAAGATCATGCAGCGAAACTGGATCGGCAAGAGCTACGGCGGCGACGCCTATTTCACCGTGGAGGCCGGGGGGAAGGTGCACCCGCTGCCGGTGTTTACGACCCGCATCGACACGATCTACGGCGTGACCTTCATGGCCATCGCCCCGGAGCACCCCCTGGCTGCGGTCCTCACCAAGCCGGAGCGTAAAGCCGAGGTCCAGGATTACATCGAGAAGGCCAAGCGCAAGAGCGAGATAGACCGGATGAGCGCCGAGAAGGAGAAGACCGGCGTCGCGACCGGCTCCTATGCCGCGAATCCCCTCTCCGGGGAGAAGGTGCCGGTCTGGATCGGGGACTACGTGCTTCTCACCTACGGCACCGGGGCCGTGATGGGCGTTCCGGCGCACGACACCCGGGACTTCGCCTTCGCCAAGAAATACGGCTTGGAGATCCGGGAAGTGATCCGTCCCAGGGATGCTTCGGCCGGGACCGGAGGGGAGATGGCCGAAGCCTTCGTGGACTATGGGCTGATGGTGAACTCCGGGAAGTACGACGGGCTCACCTCAGAGGAGGGGATCGAGAAGCTCATCCAGGACATGGAGAAAGCCGGCACCGGGAAACGCCGGATCACCTACCGCCTCCGGGACTGGCTCATCTCCCGCCAGCGTTACTGGGGCGCGCCCATCCCGATCATCCACTGCGAGAGGTGCGGCCCGGTCGCGGTTCCGGATAACCAGTTGCCCGTTCTCCTCCCGGAAGTGAAGGACTTCCAACCCACGGGCACAGGCAAGTCCCCGCTCTCCAGGATCGACTCCTTTGTCAAGGCTACCTGCCCCACTTGCGGCGGGGCGGGGGAGCGCGAGACCGATACCATGGACGGGTTCGCCTGCTCCTCGTGGTACTTCCTCCGTTTCACCAGCCCCTGGGCCAGGGATTTTCCCTGCGACCCGGAGAAGATGCGCTACTGGATGCCCGTGGACCTCTACGTGGGCGGGGCCGAGCATGCCGTGATGCACCTGCTTTACGCCCGGTTCTGGACCAAGGTGATGCACGATGCCGGGCTGGTGCCCTTCCAGGAGCCCTTCGCGACCTTGAAGAACCAGGGCATGCTCCTGGGCGAGGACGGCCAGAAGATGAGCAAATCCAAGGGCAACGTCATCACCCCGGATGAGGTCGTGGAGCGCTACGGGGTGGACGCCCTGCGGCTCTACATCCTGTTCATCGGTCCCTTCGAGGCCGAGCTGAAATGGGACGAGCAGGGCATCCGGGGCGTGTACCGGTTCCTGGGGCGGGTCTGGACGCTGGTCACCTCCGGCATCGGTCCGTCCAAGGAGGAGACGGATGAGGGGGAGTTCAGGCGCTGGATGAACAAGACCATCCGCAAGGTGACCCGGGACATCGAGGGCTTCCAGTTCAACACCGCGGTCGCGGCCCTGATGGAGTGGCTGAACTACTTCCAGGACCAGCAGGGCAGGGTCGCGTCCGTCCTGTGGAAAGAAGCCCTGGAGACCTTGGTCCGGCTGCTTTCCCCGATGGCCCCGTTCATCGCAGAGGAGCTCTGGCAGGAGGGCCTCGGACACCGGGGCGAAAGCGTCCACACCCTGCCCTGGATGGGCTGGGACGAAGCCGCCATCCAGGAGGCCATGGTCACCATCGTGGTGCAGGTGAACGGCAAGGTGCGCGAGCGCCTCCTGCTCCCGGCCGATGCCTCGGAGGGCGAGGTCAGGGTTGCCGCGTTAGCCAGCGAAAGGGTGAAGAAATTTGTCGGGGAAAAGACCATCCGAAATGTGGTCGTCGTGCCCGGCAAGCTGGTGAGCGTGGTGGCGGGATAGGATTCAGGGCCCCGAGAGAAGAAGGGTTAAAGCCCGTTAGATCATGCTGCTCCAGTTGGGGGCCATCTTCCTGACGTCGCTCCTGGTGGGCTTCTCCGGGGCGCTGATGCCGGGGCCGGTGTTCGCGGTCACGGTGAGCGAATCTCCCAGGCGGGGGGCCCGCACCGGGCCCCTTCTCGTCTTAGGCCATGCCATCGCCGAAGTCACCCTGGTCACGCTCCTGGCCCTGGGCCTCTCCCAGGTGTTCCAGAAGCACGCTGTCGTGGGAGTAGTTGGCCTGCTGGGAGGCCTGATGCTTCTCGGGATGGGGGCCGGGATGGCGTACGATGTCTTGAAGAAGAAGATCTCCCTCGCCCCGACCGGAGAGAAGCCTGCCAGGTTCGGGCCCGTGGCGACCGGGATTCTGACCACGATGGCCGGGCCGTACTGGCTCCTGTGGTGGGCGACCGTGGGCACGAGCTACATCCTGTTCTCCATGAAGTTCGGGCTCATCGGGCTGACAGCGTTCTACCTCGGGCACATCCTCTCGGACCTCCTCTGGTACAGCGCCCTGTCGTTCGTGGCGGCCTCGGGGGGGAGGCTGATGAACGACACCGTCTACCGTGGCACCGTCCTGGCCTGCGGGGCTTTCCTCATCCTGCTCTCCGCGTATTTCTTCGCCAGCGGCCTGCGGATGCTACGGGGATAAACAGACCAGGCTTTCTTGAGCGCCCCGGCCCGGGGCGCTTTTTCATCTCCGTGCCCGGGGGCGTTATCCGCCCTCCAGTCCTTGACAGCACCGCGTAAATCCAGTATACTAATAGCTTTCCACAGCAGAACCCTGAGGCCGACCATTCGGAAAGGAAACTAAAGCGATGCCAGAAACCGACGTCATTCCGGAAAAAACCTTTAAGGCCGGGGAGATCCTGTTCCGGGAAGGAGAGCCGGGGAACGAGATGTACCTCATCCGCACCGGGCGGATCGAGATCTCGGCCTTCGCCGCCGGAACGAAGAAGACCCTGGCCGTTCTCAAGGAGGGGGACTTCATCGGGGAGATGGCGATCATCGACGAGAAGCCCCGCTCGGCCACGGCCACGGCCCTGGAGGACGCCATCTGTCTGACCCTGGACCGCGAGGCGTTCAAGGCCCAGCTCAAAGAGAACCCTATGATCGAGTATCTGGTCTCGATGCTCATCAAGCGCCTCCGCGAGACCAACAAGCAGATCGAGATCCTGCTGCAGAAGGACGACCTCTGCCGGCTGGTGGCTTCGCTCCTCTCCATGGCCAAGGACAAGGGCGTGAAGCGGCCGGACGGCGTGGTGATCGACGCCGAGGTGACCAACCGCGACCTGTCGCACACCGTGGGCACGACCGAGCCCATGGTGGAGGGGATGATGAAAGACTTGACGGATATGGGGCTGATCAGCGTGAACGAGCATCTGGTCACGGTGCGAAGTCTGCCGGAGCTTGAGGAGTACTGGCAGTTCATCACCCTCAAGGAGAAGTTCAGGAAGAAGGAGTAATGCGGAGTGATAAATCGTAATGCATTGTAATTACAACATATTACAACTCATTACGTTTTATTACACTTAGCCATGCGACTGCCCAAGGGACGCCCTGTGCTCCAGAACGCCAAGCTGGAGTACGTGCACTTCGACAACATCCTGGCCGACGCCAAGAAGGAGCGGGCCAGCAAGATCTCCGGATACCTGGAGATCATCTACCCGGATGCCACGGAGTTCCTGTTCCTGCGGAGGGGGGAGCCGTTCAACGCCGCCCGGTTCACCCGCGAAGGGCGCGAGGCCAAGACCATCAACGATATCGTGGACAAAACAAAGACCGCGACCGGGGGGATGGTGAACCTCTACGAAACCTCGGATGAGCTCGTGGCCATGGTGGTGATGACCCTCACGGCCAAGCCCCTTTTCAAGGGCGCGGACCTGGGAAAGATCAACGTGGACGCCCTTTTCGACCGGCTCCAAAAATCCAAGTTCAACGGGTTCCTGGAGTTGCGTAAGGGCGTGGAGCTGTCCTACGTGCGGTTCCGGGAGGGGGAAGCCGTGAAGGGGTTCTTCATCGCCAAGCCCGAGGTGCCCCTCACCACCCCGGCCCTGCGCGACCTGTTCTCGGCCTTGGGGACGGGGGAAACCCTGATGATCGACGCCTATGAGGAGACCTCGGACACCGCCATCGAGCAGGCCACCCCGGCGATGGTCACCCTGTTCCAGAACACCCTCAACCGCATCGCCCAGGACCTGGCCGGCGTGGTGGGGCCGACTCTCGTGAAGAGGACCCTGGAGGGGTCCAAAACGGCCATCGAGGTACGCTATCCGTTCATGAAGGACTTCACGGTGGAGGGGAACGGGACCGTGAGCGGAAACACCATGACCTCCCCGACGGCCCTGGCTAAAGCCTTTGCGGAATGGACGGACACCTTCGTGGAATCCTTCCGGGCACTCCTCGGAAAGCGCCTGGACCAGCTCATCCAGAACGCCCTGAAGGACTACCGCTTCGCGCTGCGCTCCACCGGGTTCGTGGAAATATCCAAGCTCGCCCGGTTGATGGATTAGGAAAATACAACATAGAGGAATGCCAAGGACCCCGATGCTGTCGGGGTCAAACCATTAGCACCCCCATGGCAGGTGGAACTCTCTTTCTCGTGGCTACCCCGATCGGGAACTTGGAAGACATCACGCTTCGGGCGGTCCGCATTCTGAAGGAGGTCTCGCTCATCGCTGCCGAGGATACGCGCCGGACGAAAACGCTCCTGGCCCGCTATGAAATCCACACCCCGATGGCAAGCTATCAGGCTTACAGCGAGGAGAGGAAGCTGGAGCCCCTGCTTGCTCGACTCCAGAGGGGAGAGGATATCGCCCTGGTCACGGACGGAGGGACCCCGGGCATCTCTGACCCCGGAGGGGCGCTGGTCCGAGCGGCAATAGCCCAGGGAATAACCATCGTCCCTGTACCCGGGCCCACAGCCTTCGTCGCCGCGCTCGTGGCCTCAGGGCTTCCCTGCGACCGGTTTATGTTCGCCGGGTTTCTTCCGGTCAAGCCCGGACGGAGGGCGAACAAACTCGCGGCTTTGGCCGAGGAAGAAGCGACGCTTATCTTCTATGAATCCCCGTTCCGCCTGGAGAGAACCTTAAGAGACCTCCTTGCCGTGCTCGGGGACAGGAGGGCAGCAGTGGCCAGGGAGTTGACCAAGATGTACGAAGAAATCAAGCGAGGGAAGCTCTCCGAGCTCATCGCCTGGGCCGGGGAGAGGAGCCCGAAGGGGGAGATGGTGATCGTGGTGGAGGGCAGGGGTGTACTCCGAGGGGACTAAAAAGGGGTTTGCCAGGCTCCTCGCGCCGATAGCGAGGCTGCTCGTAGTCCTCGGGGTCAAGCCCAACTACCTCACGGCATTCGGGTTCTTCGTGAGCGTGGGCGCGGGATACCTGTTCTGGCGGGGGCATTTCTTCTGGGCGGCGCTGGTGCTCCTGGCCTCGGGGATCTGCGACGCCCTGGACGGGGCCCTGGCCAGAGGCTCGAACCGCGTGACGACCTTCGGGAAGTTCCTGGACTCCACGCTGGACCGCTATTCCGAGATCGCGGTGTTCCTGGGCATCTTTCTTTTCTATCACGAGCGGACCGGATGGACCGACCACCCCTGGGGGGAGCTGCTGGCTTTCCTGGGCATGGCGGCCTCGCTGATGGTGAGCTACTCCCGGGCCCGGGCTGAGGGCCTGGGCGAGGAGTGCAAGGTGGGACTGATGGAGCGGCCGGAGCGAATCACCCTGCTGGTGGCAGGGGCGGTCTTCGGAGCCACCGTCTTCTTCTGGGTGCTTTGGGCCTTGGTCGTCCTGGCCACGTTCACCGCCCTGCAGCGGTTGTTCTATATCCGCAGCAAGACCCGCAAGCCGGAATAGTCTTTAAATACATAAAGAAAGCCCGGCCATCAGTTCCCAGAGCACCGGATAGAGGAAGTACAGATCGAGAAAAACAGAAAGATCCGGAGGGTCATCCGGAGCAAGCCTACCCTGGAAGAGGCCGGGGTTCACCTGAAGCGGGCCTTCGGGCCGATCCCGGAGGCTCAGGAAACCTATTCCGCTTTGGCGGCCAGCACCGCCCGGTCCGAGGTGAAGTCCGCGGCCCAGCGCAAGATAAACAACCTGAAGGTTCCGACAGGTCGGAGCAAATGAACGACCTCGACCAGCGCCGCTTCGTGAAGAGCATCCGGGAGGCGTTCGAGTTCAAGACCTTCCGGATGATGTTCACGGTCATCTTCCTGGCCTTCATCCTGGCCCTGGCCCTGGGCTACACCTACTTCTTCCGGCACCAGGTGTTCATGTCATCCCAGAGCTTGCCGCCGGTCTTGGAGAAAGCCGGGGTCGTCGGACAGGTGCTGCTTTTGGTCCTGGCCCTGATCGCGATCCTGATCGGGTGGATCACGGTCGTGATCTCGCTGCGCATCTTGGGCCCCCTGAAGCGCCTGGAGCGGGATCTTACGCGGATGGCCCGGGGGGATATCCCGGAGCCCATCAAGTTCCGCACCCGCGACGAGATGGAGTTCCACATGATCTCCCTGCCGTTCAACGAGCTCGTGGAGCGGATGCAGCACGAGCGCTCCGAGTTCCACTGGCTCCAGGAGCGGTGCCGGGACATCCGGATCCAGGCCGAGGCGAAAGCCCTCTCTCCGGAGGAGGTTGTGGTCCAGCTCAAGGCCCAGGAGGAGCGGCTGGCGGAGCTTCTGAAAACGTGATAAGCGGACCCTTTAACCTAAAGGAAAGGCACGTATGATCGCAGGCATCCCGATCACCCGAATCTTTCAGATCAGCCCGACGTTCGACTTCCTGATGCCCTCCAGGGCCCTGTCCTTCGCTGCGGGCTTCGTGCCCGAGGGGAACCTCAGGACCAACCGCCTGGACATCCTGGTCCGGTAATCGTCTCATGCCTGCACGCTGGCTTCTCCTTCTCCTGGTCATCGCTCTGCTCCTCACCCTGAGCTGCTCCCAGGGCACGAGCCCCTTCTATCCGCCGGTGCCCGATGCCAGCCTGTTCTTCAATCTCGGTGGCTCAACGCAATATGTCGTAAATGGGGGTCAGGGTACGGCCTACGAAGTGCACCTGTGGCGTTTTTATGGAAGCGGCGGGCTTGATAACTTCGCCAATCGTGATTCCATGGTTTCACAGGAGCGCGTTGGATTCAGCGTTAATTACGACAGCCTTGAGGCTAACTGGAAGAACCCGAATGGGACCACGGGGAGAGTTAGGGCGAAAAAACCTTAATATTTTTCTTGTGATATATAAGGCTCGGCCGACACAGGCCGGGCTTTCCCTTTTTCTTTTCCCGGCCGTTCACGGTTGACAAATCCTTGCCGACTGTGGTAGAGTTCTGTCCTGTCAGCACCCTGTGCGCACGGCATGCGAAGGAGTGGAAAAATAGAGATGAT
>CAYGWX010000079.1:0-9456 GCA_964353855.1 uncultured bacterium
GTATCCCCGGCTGGAAGAACAAGGTCATCGCCTTTCTGATGCGCTGTCCGCTCACGGCCGGAGGCGTCCGGGCCGTGGGCCGGAGCCATGCCGGCCGTAAAAAGGCCGGCAGCTGAGACGCACTTCGACGCCGGTTCCCCCGCTTTCCGCGAGCCCGGCCACACCCAGAGACCGGACCAATCCTCCCGGCTGACGCCGGAAATTGACATCGCCGCCGATTCGGCTAAGTTGATTTGGTCAAGATGTGGTCAAGGTCATTCAGGCCCTGGCGGCCACTTGACTCCCGAATAACACCGTGCCTATTATTTTAAGAAGGGCAGTTTCGTCAATGATGATAAGATCGAAGGATAATGCGAGCCCGAACTCAATCGACATCGACGCGGTATAATCGACTTGCCGTTCGCAGATCGCGTTCAGGATCTCGCGGAGAGCCGTCCATATCGGACGCCGCTCTCCATGATCACGAACTCCTTATTGGGCGCGACCGCCGAGAAGAGCTTCGCGAACTTTTCGATGCTCGGCACCGACCGGCCCTGCTCGTACCGGGCATAACTGTTCGGGGACTTCGAGCCCAAGCGCGCGGCGACCTCTTCCAGGCTCAGCCCCGCTTTCTGCCTCATCCGCCGGAGCAACAGGGCCGTGAGGGCGCCTTGATCGGAGGCCCCGATCTCGAATACCCTCCCCTTCGTCCCGAACACGCGGACCTCAAAGCCATTCTTATTGATGAGAGACTCGACGGCATCGCCGATCATCTCGTACGCCTCCTTCTTGGTCCTGCCCTGGGTGGAGATGTCCAGGAGGGGTATTTCGATCGCCCAGTACTTCCCGGCTTTGAATACATTGCCTACGAATCTCATGACTTGTCTCCTTTGGTCGCCCGCAAGATCGCCCTCGCCGTGTATTCGTTGATCTCGACATGCCTCGGGACCGCGACCTCGTGTTCGCCGCAGGCCCAAACGTCGTGACGGCGGCCGCGGCGGACGAGACTCCAGCCGAGGGCCCGAAGGCGGTCCTCGAGTTCACGGCGCTTCATAGGTCCAATATACACATATATGTGTAATTGTCAAGTGGACATTGGCGAACTTCCTCTGAGCATCCTCCCCAGGGGCAGAATTCGCGGTTCCGATGCCCTCGATACTGAGGTTGACAACCTCTTCGGATTCTGTAAAATATTGACTCTGGGGCGATTAACTCAGCGGTAGAGTGCTACCTTCACACGGTAGAAGTCAGAGGTTCAAGTCCTCTATCGCCCACCATTCTTGGCCCAAAACGTCAGCCGGCATCCCCTCCGATATTCTCGGAAGGAATGGCCAGCACTTCTCCACATGGATAGTGTTTGATCTCTTCTCTACGTTTAACGTTCACGGATGATTTCTCCCGCTTCCATTCATAATCGGCGCAAGAGGACGTGGGAGATCTCTCTCCGACTCGTTTTTCAGGAAGAACATGTCTCCGCGGTGTTCGGGGCAAAAGATCTTCGTCTGGTTTCCATACTTCGCGAGAGCCACGCTCACTTCGGACAGCACAAATTCCGTCGACTCGCCGTCCGAGGCGAGATAAGCCTTGGGCTTGAGCGTTTTGATGGCGTAGTCGACACCCTCCACGCTGATGGGGGTCGCCCGATCCATGGCTATAGTCGCCGGAAGGATTAACAGGTCGATCGCTTGGCCCATGTTCTTCAGATCATCGACGGTCTTGTGGTACTTTTCTCTCTGGGATTCACTGAGCAAGACGTGGTCGCCGCCGAAAAAGATCGCCACTCCGTCCGCTTCCACAAGAAATCCCGAATCACGGACCCCGAAAGGCGAAGCCACTGGAATGGTTTCCACCTTCACGCCACCGATCGTCTTTTTCTCGCCGACCGGCAGATAGGTATAGGCGGGGCCTTCCACGTCCTTGAGGTATTGGGGATTCCGTCCGACCTTGTCCTCGAAGCTGTAGATGAACGAGATGTTCCTATGCGCTTTCTGCCAGGTGCTGAATCTTTCGGGATTGTGGTGCCAATAGGCGGAGCCGCAGGCAAAGACGATCGTCTCGCAATCCCCGATCTCGTCGAGGTCGATATGCCCGTTGGCCAGCCGCGGCTCTTCCGGAAGATTCCCCTCGACAAAATAGCTGAACAGAAGGAGGTGATCGTTCGTTTTCACGGCATATCCCGAGCGACCCATATACCAGGCATAGGCCTCCCCTTCTTTCATGGCTTTCTTGAGATGGGAGGAAAATCCGAAATTCTGGGGGCCGATTTTTCCCTCGGCCCCAGAAGATTTCAACAATTTCGCGACTTTCTCATGGCCGTATTGGTTGGCATAGTCGAGAGGCGCTTTCCCGGCCCCGTCCTTTTCATTCACATCCGCGCCCTTTTTCAGAAGCTCGGCGACGATTTCCAGGTGGCCGTTCAAGGCCGCAAAATGAAGCGCGCTCCTCTTGGAGGACTTGTCTTTGATCCGGATGTCCGCGCCGCTTTCGAGGAAGATCTTGGCCAGCTCCGAATAGCCTTTGGTGGCGCTGAGAATCAGGGCTGTTCTTCCCAGGGTGTCTGGGGAATCGACGTTCGCCCCCTTCTCGACCAGGACTTTCGCCGCCTCGACCCGATTCCAGCGGATGGAATTCAAGAGCGGGGTCATGTCATAAGCATGCTTGGCCTCTTTGTCCGCCCCGTGCTCGAGCAGAAGCCCCACGGCGTCCTTAGACCCGGCGTAGGCCTGGGAATGAAGGGGCGTCCATTGGCCGTCGGACCTGGCCTCGATGTCCGCTCCGATCTTGATCAGGTACTCGACCATCTCCCGGCTGTTGAAGGCCATGTGGAGCAGGGTCCAGCCGCCGTTTCGTTTGGCATCTTTCAGGTCGGGATATTTCGCGAGCAGGCTCTTGACAGTCTCGAAGTCTCCCTTCTCGGCCGCCGCAAAAAGCTCATCCGCGATTTTCTGCCTGTCCGGCGCAGCCCGCTCTTGGCCGCGGCTAAACCCGGGCCGGGAGAAAGCGGGAAAGAACAACAGGAGAACGAGACAGCATAAGGACCGTTTATTGATTATCATAACGACCTCCCAAAGCCGTTCCTCGCGGCGCCCGGCCCATAGCCCTTATGAGGCGGGGAAATTGGGGAACGGGTATCATAGCCCCCTATTAAAAAGAGGTTCATGAGGCCCTGCCTCCCTTGGCCTTGAAGGACCCGGCCATCACCTCCAAGGCTAGCCGGGACGAGACCACTGCCGGAGCGCCGCCCATCTTGATCGCCACCTCAATCGTCTCGATCAATTCGTCGCTCGTCGCCCCCGCTGCGGCCGCTTCCTCGATATGCCACTGCATGCAGCCCTCGCAATTGAGGACCACGGATATCCCGGTGCCGATGAGGAGCTTGGTTTTTCGATCGAGCGTCCGAGACGCATAGGCGGCGGCCTCGAGCTCAAGGAATTTCGCATAAACCGGGGAGCCTGATTTCATCAAGCGGGCGTGGGCCCTCTTGCGTCTCCGATTGAGCTCCTCCTGGCCGCCAGGGATTTCCTTTTTGCTCATGATTCTCCTCCCTCTGGACCCTCACTGTGGCTTGAAGCCCGTGGCGACGAAAATCCCCAACGCGAGACGCCGGCCGTCCTCCGCCGTCGGGCAGCAGCGGCCCTTGGCGCAGTCGACGTTCACGTCGACAAGGCCGGCCTGGGCAAACCACGCCCGGATCTCGCTCCGTTTGAATCCTAACCACTGGTCGGCCATAGCCTCGCGCATCCAGGTCTGATCATGTTCGTCGGCATCCGTCAGCACCAGGACCCCGCCCGGCCTCAGGACCCGGACCATTTCGGCAACGGCCGCGGACGGATCCGGGACATGATGGAGGTACATGTTGGCGAAAACGGCGTCGAGCGATCCAGCAACCAAGGGCAGATTTTGGCCTGGAGCCTCGATCAACTCGACGTTCCGGAAATCCGCGAGATTCCGGCGAGCCACAGCCAGCATCTCCGGGGATTCGTCGAAGCCGTAAACCTTGCGGACCAGGCGGGTGAGCCCTTGGATGACAAACCCCGTCCCCGTTCCGATATCGGCGACAACAGCGTTGGGATGAAGGGGGGCGCGGCCGATGGCGTCGTCCCGCATCTCTTCCGTGAAAAAGCCCGACCTCAGGTCATCCCATCGAGGGGCGAACCCCGCGAAATAGTTCTTCGATTCGCCGGCGCGGTCATCCATCGCCGACCTCCTAGACCTATAGTAACTACACTAGTAGATACTATAAGCCAGCGCCTTTGTCAAGAGACGCGAGCGTCGGCGGAGAGTCCGTCCGGTGATTGACAAGGGCGGAGGCGCCGGTTATACTTTCTCAAGCCGAAGCGCCCGTCGGCCGGTTCATCCATGACATCTAAAAAAGACGATAGCATCCTCCTTTTAAAGCGCTTCGGCCTGTCCACATACGAGGCGAAGGCCTACCTGGCCGCGGTCGGTCAAGCTCCTCTCACGGCTTATAAGCTGGCCCAGCTCTCCGGTGTCCCCCGCCCCCGCATATACGAAATCGTGGACAGGCTGGTGGCTAAAGGGCTCTTGATCTTTCAATCCGGAGGACGGACTCTCCTCGCGGCGGCGAGCCATGAGAAGATTCTCAGCCAAAGGGAGGTCGAAAATCGGGAGATGATCGACCGCCTGCGCGAGTTGCTTTCGGCCGTTCCTTCGGCCGAGTCCCCGGGAATCTGGAACATCTCCGGCCGGTTCCAAGTCCTGCAAACGGCTCGCGGTCTCTTGGAAGCGGCGCGGCGGTACGCCTATCTCGAATCCATGGCCGAAGACGTCCGGGAGCTTCAAACGGCTCTGCAAAAAGTCCGACAGCGACGGGTCGCCCTCCACGGCATATACTGCGGCGATCTTCCGTCAGGCTCTCCTGGCTTGATCAAGCACTTGGGGGAGATCTGCCTGACGTCAGGCGAGATCGCCGTTGTCGTCGACGGGAAGCAGGCCCTGATCGGATGCACCCAGCCGCCGGACTCCGCCAGCGCGGCCCTGACCCAGAACAAGGGCCTGATCAACATCGCCAGGGAATACATCCGTCACGAGGTCTTCCTCAATTCTCTGTTCGGGGGGGAGGACAGGGCGGCGACGGAATCCTATGTCCGGAAATACCGGAATCTCATGCGCCGACTGCCCTGATCCTGATTCGACGTCACCTTTGGCATTCCGAACAGGCTAGTAATCCCGCCCAAGGCTCATGAACTGTGCCCAAAGTGTGCCCATAAATATCGAAAACTATCGAAAGATATCGAAATCCATCGAAATCCGGAAGACCTTGAAAAGGGGCGCTTTACAGGGGAATACCCTTATTTTCTGCGACTTGGCTTTTTCCGCTGCTTCCTCCACACGGTAGAAGTCAGAGGTTCAAGTCCTCTATCGCCCACCACTTTCTTTTCAACCACTTGCATTCTTTAACTTAATCAGCTCCTGCTCCACGCTCAAGGTCTCCTCGGACAGGTCAGCCTTCTCCAAAAGCTCCCGGGGGATCATCCGGCCGACGAACAGCCTCCTCAGGCCTTGGCGTGAGCAAGGCAGGATCGTTCGCGGCCCCGCGAAAAGACCGACGGGCCTATCTCGTCCCGCGTCCGATCCGGCTCTTCTCCTTGGCCCAGAGGATGAGAAGAGGCCGCCCGACGATATCTTTGATATCGACTAATCCGAATTGCGGATCCCGGCTGTCGAAGCTGTTGTCTCTGTTGTCGCCCATTACAAACAGCTTGCCCGGCGGGACATCGATCGTCTCGACCCGCGAGGCGTCATGCGGCGTATTGACTCCCGTTGGTTTTTCGCCGGAATAAAAAGCATAGGGTTCCGGGATCTCTTTTCCGTCGACAAAGACCGCTCGTTCCCTGACCGCAACCGTTTGGTTTTCGAGGGCGATGATTCGTTTGGTGAGCAGGGAGTTGAAACCTTCCTTGGGAAACAGAATGACCATTCCCGGTTTTAAATCTCCGGATGAGAAGCCGCGTTTCATCCGACACAGCCAAATATCCCCGGGAGAGACCGTGGGAGACATTGAATTTCCCACCTCCGCCGGGTATCTCATGGTTCTGTACCCAGCAAGTCTCGTGCCGACGAAGAGAAGGACGAGAATACCAATCGCCAAAAAGAGATACTTGAAGACCTTCTTGCCCATGCTTTCCCCTCCGCTGACCCCATTGTTGAGAGGATATCCAGATCTAGTATATCATCATTGGGCGGATGTCAACTTCCCGAAATTTAGCCCGTCTGGCTGTCGGCGGGCGGATGTTCGGGCCCAGGGGTCCAGAAGTAGAGTCCGTTAGAGGACCCTGCGCTCCGGATGACGAGGACGATAGAACCCCTGCACATCGGGAAGGCGGATTCAAAATACGTGCCGGAATCCCATAGGACGTCGTGCCGAGGCCGACCTCGCGGCTCGTCAACGCGCGGCGACGTCACGTCCTCAGGATCCGGCTCTTGAAGAGCTCGTTCGATGAGTCGTTTCTATTCTCAAGGCTGCAATTGTGTCCAAATTGTGTCTAAATGACGTCAGGAATATCGAAACATATCTAAAGATATCGAACTCCATCGAAATGCCGGAGCAATAAGAAATGGGCCTCCTGTAAGATATCTTCATTATTTTCTTTGTCTTACGATTTTCCACCGCTTCCTACACACGGTAGAAGTCAGAGGTTCAAGTCCTCTATCGCCCACCACTCCCTTTTTCTCGAGTCGTCCGCGATTACAGGACGCCCTCTATTTCCCGCCCGCTGGCGGAAGGTTCATCCGGCGCACAAGGTCCTGGAAACGCGGGTCGCCGAACATGGCGTCTAAGCCGAACCCGCGCACGCGAAGCCAGGGCACCGTCGATTCACGGACCTTGTAGGCGGTTTCCAGGACCTGCAGGGCCGTGTCCTTGTCCCCGAGTGCCAGATAAGCCATACCCACTAAAAGGGAGAAGGGATAGTTCTTGTCTAATCCAGGCGCGATGGCCAACGCCTGATCCCGTTGGCCGGCGGCGACATAGGCCATGATCATCTGTGCTTTGCCTATCGCGGGATCCATCTCGGTGAGACGCCGGGCCGCATCGATGGCTTCCGCGTGCATTCCTTTCTCGGAATACGCGCGCCGCAGGATGTAATAGCTCGGCCAGAAATCCGGTTCCAGCCCGAGCGCTTTCTTGGCCTCGACGATCGACTCGTCATACCGGCCGGCATAGTTGTAGAGATCGCCCAGCCAGCCGGTGTTGAGCGCCCGGAGCGGATCGAAGTCGCGGGCCAGCTTGTGCTCGACGATCGCCTCTTCCAGGCGATCGAAGAGACAGAGGTACCACGCATAGTGGTAGTGGGTCATGGCCAGACCGGGATTGAGCTTCAGGGCCCGCTTGAAAAGCTCCTCCGCTCGAGCCCAGTCCCACTCCTTGTAGAGGGCGACTTCCGCGAGCACGCCCACTGCCTCGGCCATTTCGGGATTGAGCTTGAGGGCCTGTTCGGCCGCGGCCTTGGCGCGCGGGTAGATGTCGGCTTCCTCGGAGCCGCCGTGACCGAGGGTGATGTACCCCTGGGCCAGGCCGGCATAGGCCAGGGGTTCCGCAGGGTCGATCTCCACGGCTTGATGGAGGAACCGCATGCCCTTTTCGAAGCCCTGCAGGTTGTTCTGCGAGACATAGAACATCCCCTTGAGATAGGCGTCATAAACCTCGGGATTGACGGTCTTAACCGAGGTCAGGCGCGTCCGCTCGGCCGGGAGCAGCTTGAGCGCCAGCGCCTCGGCGACGCCCTGGGCCACTTCATTCTGCACCGCCAGGAAGCTCGAGAGGTCCCGCTCGTAGGTTTTGGCCCAGAGCTGCGTCTGATCACTCACGCGGATCAGCTCGGCGGCGATGCGGACCCGATCCGCCTGGCGCTGCGTGCTGCCCTCCAGGACGTATTCCACCCCCAGGTCGCGCCCGATCTCGTCGATCGGCGTGTCGCCCTTCTTGTAACGCATCACCGACGTGCGGGCAATGACGCTCAGGCGCTCCGGATGGAGGCCTCCGAGCTGGGTGATCATCTCCTGGGTGACGCCGTCGTTGAGGTACTCCTGTTCGGGGTCGCCGGTGAGGTTGGCGAAGGGGAGCACGGCCATCCGGATGGCCGTCGGAGGGGCCGGGCGGCCGAGGAGCCGATCCCTCAGCCCGCCGACATCGAGACCGAGGATAAGGGCCAGCACGATGACCGGGGCCGAATAAACATAAGCCGCCCTTATCCCCAGGATCCTTCGGACCCGCCGGCGCTTGGCCTTGAGAGGCTTGAGGCCTTCGGCCAGGGCCTCCACGTCCTCCCGGAACTCCTCCATGGTCTGGTAGCGATCGGCCGGTTTCTTGGCCAAGGCCTGACAAATGACCTGCTCCATTTCGGGCGCCGCGTCGGGCCGGGCTTTTTTCAAGGATTCCGGTTCTTCGTGAAGGATGGCGTAAATGACCGACTGATCATGCTCTCCCTGGAACGGCAGCTTGCCGGAGAGCAGCTCGTAGAGAACCACGCCCAACGACCAGATGTCTGTCCGACCGTCCAGTCCTTTGCCTCGCGCCTGCTCAGGCGACATGTAGGCTACGGTGCCCAATGTTGTCTGGCTCCTGGTCAGCGACGACGCGCCCTGCAGTTTGGCCAGGCCGAAATCCATGATCTTGGCCCGGCCTTGAGCCGTGACCATGATGTTGGCGCTCTTGATGTCCCGATGGACGATGCCCTTAAGGTGGGCCTCGCCGAGGCCGGCAGCGACCTGAGCAGCGATACCCAGAGCTTCTCCTGGTTTCAGCGGTCCCTTCCTGACCCTTTCGCGAAGAGTCTCTCCCTCCACGAACTCCATGGCGATAAAGGAGCGTTCCTCGTCTTCTCCGACCTCGTGGATAACGCAGATATTGGGGTGGTTGAGCGCCGCGGCCGCCTGGGCCTCGATGAGGAAGCGCTCCTTGAGATCGGGAGAATCCATCAGGTGAGGAGGAAGGAACTTCAGGGCGACACGCCGCTTGAGCTTGAGGTCCTCGGCTTTATAGACGACCCCCATGCCGCCACGGCCGATCTCCTCGATAATGCGGTATTTCCCCGCAATGAGCTTGTCTTTCGTTATGACCGGAAGAGGTGTCGACAGGGTTTTCGTCAGGGATTCGGCCATCCGGGCCTCTGCCGCAAGCGACATGCCGCACTTGCCGCAGAAGTTCGTCGCGTCGGGATTGTCAAACTGGCATTTCGAGCATTTCATGATCACTTAGCCTGGCCGGTGCCCGGATATTATCACCGCTGGAGCGACCGGTCAATCACGATCACGACCTGTCGTTTGTGCCCAAATTGTGTCCAAAAATCATCAGGAATATCAAAACGCATCTAAAGATATCGAACTCCATCGAAATCCTAGAGCTCTTAAAAATTGGCCTATTTAATAGTAACATAATTATTATCTACACCTTAGCGTTTTTCGCCGCTTCCTACACACGGTAGAAGTCAGAGGTTCAAGTCCTCTATCGCCCAC
>CAYGWX010000080.1:0-9236 GCA_964353855.1 uncultured bacterium
GAGCTCTTGGGTAAAGGAGGCCAGGGACATGCGGTTAGTTTAGCGCAAAGGGAGGAGGGAAGTCAAGGGGCTCTAACGACAGGTAGAGGTTAAGGTTGAGGTTGAGGAAAGAGCAACAGCATTTCGGATTGCGAATTGCGAATTTAACGGCAAACCAAAGACGCTGGATTCCGGGTCAAGCCCGGAATGACGACACTGACAAATCCCCCCTATCCCCCTTTTTCTAAGGGGGACCTACCACCCCGCCCGCCCCTCCCTGAACAACCGCTGGATCGCTACGCTACGGTTGAAACGGTCGATCGCTTCGCTACGGTGGAGACGTAACGACTGAACGACGAGATGCTGAAACGAGTTCAGCATGACGGGTAGGGAGATCCTGAGTCAAGCTCATGATGACGTGAGAGAGGGTGAGGCGAAAGCCTCGCCTTCCCCCTTTACCCAGCCCCCTCACACCCAATCCTCTGTTGACTTTTCCCCCCAAATCCCGTAAAATGTTATGATTAGCTCTTAATTCAATCGCGTCCATCATGCCTTCAGCCATCTCCATTACTAACCTGACCAAGCGCTTCGGCGCGGTCACGGCCGTCCATGACCTCTCGCTCGAAGTCCAGCAGGGTGAGGTCTTCGGCTTCCTCGGCCCCAACGGCGCCGGGAAGACCACGACCCTGCGCGTGCTTCTGGGCCTGCTCTTCCCCACCAGCGGAACGGCCCGCCTCCTGGACATCCCTATCATCGACCCCCGTTCCCGAGCCCGGGTGGGCTACCTGCCCGAGACGCCCTCCATCAAGCGTTTCCTCACCGCCGAGGAGTATCTGACCTACTCCGCCATGCTGGCCGGGGTGGACGGCCTGCCTGAAAAGGTCTCCTCCCTGCTGGCGACCGTGGGACTGGCGGAGGCCAGGAAGCGCCGGGTGGGCGAGTTCTCCAAGGGCATGCTCCAGCGCCTCGGCCTGGCCCAGGCCCTGGTCAGCGACCCGGACCTCCTGATCCTGGACGAGCCCACCGCGGGCCTGGACCCCATCGCGCACAAGGAGATACGGGACCTCATCCTGGCCCAGAAGGGGAAGGGCAAGACCGTGTTCCTCTCCTCCCACCTCCTCTCGGACGTGGAGCGCACCTGCGACCGAATCGCCATCCTGAACCAGGGCCGGCTTCAGAAGCTGGGGCGGATCCAGGACCTCGCCGAGGTCAAGGAGAAGCTCGTGCTCACCGTCTCCGAGGTCACCGAACCCCTGCTCTCCTCCCTGCGGCAGCTCTCCCCGACCCTGACTGTGGACCGCAACATCGTTTATCTCGACACCGGAGGCCGGGACCTATCTGAGGAGGTCGTGCGCCTCATCAAGGCCTCGGGAGTCAAGCTCCTCTCCATGGAAGTCGAGCGCGAGTCCCTGGAAGACCTCTTCTACCGCACGGTGAAGGAGAAGGCATGAAGTCGTTCCTTGCCATCGCCTCCAACACCTTTTACGAAAACCTCCAGAACAAGGTCCTCTACATCTTCCTCGGCCTGGCGGTTCTGTTCCTGTTCATCTCCTCCTGCATGTTCTCCGGGCAGATGAACGTGAACGGCCAGGCGCTGGACCCCCGGCAGGTCGTGGGCTTCGCCTCCTCCGTGGCCTACGGTCTTGTCACCTTCTTCGGACTCCTGATCACGATCATGCTCTCCATGGGCATCCTCCCCGGTGAGCTGGAGTCCGGCAGCATCGTGTTCCAGCTGACCCGCCCCATCGGCCGCTCCCGTTTCCTTTTGGGCAAGCTGCTCGGCGCCTTCTACACCATCGCCGTCGCCACTTTCGCCCTGACCTCGGGATACTATCTCCTGCTCGCGGCCCGGGCCCGCGTCTTCTATCCCGGGCTATACTTCGGCTGGGCCTTCGCTCTTCTGGACCTGGCCGTGATGCTCCTGTTCGTAGCTCTGCTCACATTGATCGTCCCCCGCGTCGTGGCCGGGCTGTTCGGATTCCTGATGTTCTTCGCCAGCCTGGTGGTCGGCATCGAGCCCTTGAAGCAGTACTGCCTGAGCGACCAGGCCAACCTGCCCACCAAGACCATCTTCATCATATCATCTGTCTTCATTCCCCATCTCGAGGACCTCTGGAGCATCGGCAAGAGTTTTGCTACCCGCGCCTCCCTCGCTCCGCTTGAGCTTCTGCCCATCCTCTACGTCGCGCTCTACGCCCTGGCCTTAGCGAGCATCGCTCTGGTCCTGTTCCAGAAGAGGGATCTGTGAAGATCAAGGTTCCCAAGCCCAAGACACGCCGCACCTGGAAGATCAATCCCCGCACCCGGGTCAAGGAGGACGAGCGGGCCTATCGCAGGCCCAAGGCCAAGGCCCAGGCCCGAAAGTTGATTGCCCAAGAGAGCAAATGATGAAGTACTGCCCCAAGTGCGCCCATTCTCTTGAGTCCAAAAGCCTCGACGGCCATGAGCGCCTGGTCTGCCCCGCCTGCGGGTTCGTGTTCTACCGCAACCCGGCCCCTGCGACTGCGGCCCTTATCTTCCTGGGCGGCAAGGTGGTCATGGTGCGCCGGAAATACGACCCCCGCAAGGGGTTATGGACCCTACCCTCGGGGTTCATCGAGCACCTGGAGTCCCCCGAGGCCAGCCTCCTCCGCGAGGTCAAGGAGGAGACCAGCCTGGACGTGGACATTGCCGGCCTGTTCGGCGTCTATTCCGGAAACGACGACCCCCGCACCCCTGTCGTGCTTATCGTTTATCATACGAAGGTCAAGGGCGGGGACTTGAAGGCCGGCGACGACGCCGTCGAGATCGCCACGTTCGGCCTGGAAGACCTTCCCCCCATCGCCTTCCGCGCCCACAGCCAGATCCTGGAGGACTATGGGAAGTCCCTGCCCGAAGAGCAGCTTCCCGGCTCCGTCCTCCAGGAAGACGACGATACCTGGTAAACCATGGCCCGCATCTTAGCCCTGGACTACGGTTCGGTCCGGTTCGGCGTGGCCCTCTCTGATCCCCTCGGCCTCACGGCCCAGGCCCAGGAGACGCTGGCCCCCAAGTCCAAATCCGAGCTGATGCAGAAACTATATGACCTCATCAAGATCCACGAGGTGGAGGTCATCGTCCTCGGCCATCCCCTGAACATGGACGGTTCCAGGGGTCCCAAGGCCCTTGAGACTGAGGAATTCGCAGAGACCCTTAAGCAACGTTTCTCCCTTCCCGTGAATCTCTGGGACGAGCGCCTCACCACGCGACAGGCTCAGAACACGATGCGCGAGACGAACACCCGGACCAAGGGACATAAGCCCAAGATCGATTCCCTGGCCGCGGTCTTCCTGCTCCAATCCTATCTGGACCGCCAGAGGGCTCATGGCTGATAAGCGCCGTGTCATCGGCTGGGTCGCAATCGTCATCCTCGTCCTGATTGCGATCGCCGCCATCAAGGTCAATTTCTGGCTCCGCGAGCAATTGCGCAAGCCTGCGCCGTATGAGTTCAAGCCCCAGGTCGTCATCATCCCGCCCGGCCAGCCCCTCCGCCGGACCGCCACGACGCTCAAGGAGGCCGGGCTCATCAAGGACGTGAACTCCTTCATCCTCTTGGCCCGGGTCACCCGCCTGGACAGGAAGCTCCAGTCTGGACGCTACCGGTTCGATGAACCCATCGCCCCGATCGCGGTTCTGAAGACCCTGACCAAGAGCGGCACGCTTACCGAGCACGTCACCCTCCCCGAGGGCTTCACGCTCAAGGAGATCGCCATGACCCTGGCTGAGCAGGAATCCATAGATACCAAGCAGTTCCTCGCCCTGACCCATGACGCTTCCTTTCTGAACGCTCACGGCATCGAGGGCCAAAGCGCCGAGGGCTACCTTTTCCCCTCCACCTACAACATCTACTGGAAGATGGACCCCAAGAAGGCCATCATCCTGATGACCGCCGAGCTCCACAGGGTGTTCAACGACTCCCTGAAAAGAAGGGCCGCGGCCCTCGGAATGACTCCCCACCAGGCCCTGACCCTGGCCTCCATCGTGGAACGCGAGGGCAAGAAGGACTCCGAGAGGCCGACCATCTCCTCGGTCTTCCACAACCGCCTGAAGATAAAGCGGCCTCTGGAGTCCTGCGCTACCGTGGAATACATCCTGCCCGAACACAAGGACCGCCTCCTGTTCGAGGACCTGAAAGTCCAGTCCCCGTACAACACCTATCTCCACGCCGGGCTTCCCCCCGGCCCGATCTGCTCTCCGGGCAAGAGATCCATCCTGGCCGCCCTTTATCCTGCGGATACGGACTACCTCTTCTTCGTGTCCAACGGCGACGGCAGCCACACCTTCACCAAGACCGGCGCCCAGCACGCCCAGGCCATCCAAAAAGTACGGAGCAACCATGAAAAATAGCCTTCGGTTTGTTTTCCCTTTCATCCTCCTTGTCCTCATCCTTCCCTCGTGCCGTGGCAGGAGGCAACCCCCGCCCCAAAACATCATCACGCCGACGGCGCAGGAGGACCTTTCCCAGCTTTCTCTTCTAGTGCTGAGCTCGGATTCGACCGGCCTGGCCGTTATCGATCCCACCACCGGCCAGACCCAGCTCGGGATCCCCCTGGCCAATGGCTCTGCGAGCCTGGCCATGACACCCGACGAGCGGACCCTGTTCATTGCCAATCCGGCCGCACAGTCCATTGCAGTCATTGACCTGAGCAGTCTTTCTTTGTTGGAAACCGCGCCGGTGGGCAAGGCGGTCTCCTCGGTCTCATTTACGAGCGACCTTTTATTTCTGGCCGCCGCGAACAGGGACAAAAGCCTTTCGGTCCTGGACTGGACCAGCCGTAAAGTAGTGGCCACGCTTTCCGCCGGCGAGGTCAAGCGTTCCATCCTGCCCCCCAACAGCCGGACCCTCTATCTGCTTGCTCCGGGCAAGAACCGCTCCCTCCTCTACACCGTTGATTTATCCAATCCAAAACTGGCCAAGAAGTATGAATCCGCCAAGCTCTCGGACTTCGCCCTCACCCCTTACGGCGAGCGGCTTCTGCTTCTGGAACAGGACTCCCTCAAGACCTATGTGCCCCTGGACTTCTCCCTGGTCTCCAGCCTAAAGCTCAAGGCCAGGGGCGATAATCTCTATACTACGCCGGCCGGGAACAAGCTCTATGTGCTTTCCCGTGAGGCCAAGACGCTGACCATCATCAAGCGCTCCACCAACCAGATCCTCAAGGAACTCCCGGTGGACGAGCGTGCCAACCATCTGGTGTTCTCGCCCGACGGAGCCCGCCTGGTGATAGACAATTCCCGCTCCGGGTCCCTGACCGTGGTGGATGCCGCTCTGGACTCCATCCTCGGCACCTGCGAGGTCCCCTATGCCCCGGCGGACATCGCTATTTCGCCCCATGGGACTTTTGCCTTCCTCCTCTCCCGCGACCACAAACGGGTGGACCTCATCGCTCTCGCATCCTGCACCTTGCTCAAGACCTTCAATTTCACCAGTAAGCCCCAGGCTCTGTTCGTGCTCGGAAAACGCCTATCTCTCCCGGTCATCCCCACGGTGCCGCCCGAATCGGCTAAAGTCGATTCGACCCCGGTGGACACGACCAAGCCTAAAGTAGATACGACAGCCGTTATGCCCGATACCGCTGCCGGGGTCTTTTACACCGTGCAGCTCTCTTCAAGCGCCGACCCGCGTTGGGCCGAGGACATGGTCAAGAAGCTCGCTCAGCGGGGCTATTCCACAGCCTACGCGGATTCCGTGGTCCTGTCCGATGGTAAGACCTGGCACCGCGTGCGCTTGGGGACGTTCAAGAGCATGAAGGACGCCGAGAAGGTCGCCCAGCGCCTTCTCGAAACCGAGCACCTGGAGGCCTGGGTCGTAAGGAAATGAGTCTGTTCGCCCGTTTCTACGGCGCCATCTCGTCGTTCCGTTTCTACCGGTTCGTGATCTTCGAGCGGGGCGCGGCTACGATCCGTTACTTCCTCCTCTTGATCGCGCTCTCCAGCCTGGCCTTGACCATCCGTCTGGAGCTGAAGTTCCTGGATGCCTCGGCCGAGGTGGTGGAGTGGATGATCGCCCGACTCCCGGAGATCACGATCCTCGACGGAAAGGTCTCCTCCCCTGTCCCGCAGCCCTTAGTCATCAAGGACGACAAGGTGGGCGTGTTCATCCTGGACACCACCGGAAAGACCCCCCGAATTGACTCCACCTATACCCGGGGGGTTCTGGTGACCCAGGACCGGCTCATCGTCAAGCAGCCCCGGGGAGGGCGGGATGTGGCCACGATCAATCTCTCCCAGGTCAAGGAGCTAAGGGTGAATCCTACGACCATCCAGGCCTGGCGCAAGTTTTTCTACTGGGCTTCCTTTCCCGCTTTCTACCTCTACCTCTTCCTCCGGGAGGGCCTGGGTAAAATCCTTCTGGTCCTCCTGTTCAGCCTGTCCACTCTCTCGCTCACCCGGCGACTCAGCGTGCAGATGACCTTTCCTCAAACACTCACCCTGGGCATCTACGCCCTCACCCCGGTCATCGTGTACGAGACTTTCCTGGCCATCACCGGGATGAACGAATTCACCATCTCCCTGTCCGGCTCCGATATCCCCCCGTTCCTCATCATCTCTCTCGGCATCTATGTTCTGTTCCTCTGGGGCGGGACCCGTGCCTGCCGCCCGGAGTGAACGGGCCTAACTCCCGCCTGATTACCACGTTGAGCCAATACGGCAGTTACGAGAGTGGGCCGTTCGTGGCCGAATATTACGATTTCGTCCCGGACTACGCCGGACGGCGGGACCTGGAATTTTACTTGGACTATTCCCTGCGGGACAAGGGAACGATCCTGGAACTGGGCTGCGGGACCGGACGGGTTCTCATCCCGACCGCGGGGGCAGGCTGCCGGATCGTCGGATTGGACCTTTCCAGCCACATGCTGGCCAAGTGCAAGGAGAAACTCCAGTGCCAGCCCAAAGAAGTCCAGCAGCGCGTGCTTCTCTTCCAGGGAAACATGGTTGATTTCAAGCTCGACAAATCCTTCTCCCTGGTCACGATGCCTTTTCGCCCCTTCCAGCACCTCGTGTCCGTAGAGGAACAGACGGCCTGCCTGCGGCGTGTGCATCAACATCTCGTGAGGGACGGCAAGCTCATCCTGGATGTCTTCCACCCCGACCCCGGAAAGCTCGTCGGCCCCGTGACCCAGGAGGAGACCGAGGATGTCTCCGGAGTTTCCCTGCCCGACGGCCGAATCCTCCGCAGGACCTTCCGCATCACGGGCTTTCACCGGGCCGAGCAATACAACGACGTCGAGCTTATCTACTACGTAACCCACCCCGACGGCCGGACCAAGCGCTTCGTCCAAGCCTTCCCCATGCGTTATTTCTACCGCTACGAAATCGAGCACCTCCTCGCCCGCACCGGGTTCCGGATCGTGGAGCTGTTCGGGGATTACGACCAGTCGCCCTTGGCGAACGACTCTCCCGAGATGATCTTCGTAGCGGGGAGGGTAGAGGAGGCGTAGACGATGGGTGTTTGGAAACGCTGGCCGGACACTTCGGAAAAGCTGTTCGCGCGCATCTACCGGATGGTGAGGCGGGTGCCGAAGGGAAGGGCCGTGTCGTATGGGCAGGTCGCCCGGATGGTCGGGCCGCCCTGCTCCGCGCGGACCGTGGGCTGGGCCCTGGCCTCGCTGAGGACGACCCACGTAACCCCGTCCGTCCCCTGGCAGAGGGTCATCAACGCCAAGGGCAGCGTGAGCACCGGGCTCTTTCAGCAGAAGCTCCTGGAGGAAGAGGGCGTCCTGTTCAACGAGCGGGGGAAGACGGACTTCAAGCAGTTCGGGTGGAGCGGGGTGAGCAGGGCCAGAGGAACGAGGATGAAATGATCTCTTACACGGATTCATTGGCTCGTATCTCGGCGGGTAATCTTGGGGGCTTCTTTGTGGGCTGGCCCCATCCACCCTCGCCGGAGACTCACCTGCGACTGCTTCGGAACAGCGACCATGTTGTGCTGGCCCTGGACGAGGAAACCGGGAATGCTGTCGGTTTCACCACCGCCATCAGCGACGGTGTCCTGAGCGCTTACATCCCCTTGCTCGAGGTGCTGCCAGCCTATCGAAGAAGGGGCATCGGCCAGGAGCTCGTGCAGCGGATGCTCGCTAAACTCAGCGGACTGTACATGGTAGACCTGATTTGCGACCCGGAAGCGCAACCCTTCTATGAACGCTTGGGAATGAAGAAAGCCACGGGGATGATGTTGCGAAACTATGAGAACCGGGCTGGTAAATTATGAGGAAGGCCCAACTGATGGTTCGGACCATTTCCCCGCCCCTGCGATAGTAATCGTTTGCCCGTGGATTTCCTGACCGTCTTTCTCATCGCCCTGGGCCTGGCCATGGATGCCTTTGCCGTGGCCCTTTCCGGGGGCTTCGCGGCCGGGAAGGTGACCTTACGGCAGACCCTGCGGCTCGCCTTTCACTTCGGCCTGTTCCAGTTCCTCATGCCCATCCTGGGCTGGGCCGCGGGGCTGACCGTGCAGGACCTCATCAAGGCCTTCGACCATTGGGTCGCGCTCGCCCTCCTCTCTGGCATCGGG
The DNA here is from genome assembly GCA_964353855.1 of uncultured bacterium. Lineage (GTDB taxonomy): Bacteria > Edwardsbacteria > CAYGWX01 > CAYGWX01 > CAYGWX01 > CAYGWX01. The sequence goes on from CAYGWX010000080.1 coordinate 8,513, forward strand.
GGTAAGATGGCATATGAATCATTCAAGACTGTGAAGGAGGAGAAGAAAGTCTCGGACATCACCAGGGGAGCTTCTCTTGTCCTGCTCTCCCTGGCCACCAGCATCGACGCCCTGGCCGTAGGCCTCTCCCTGTCCCTTTTGCGGGTCAGGATCCTCTATCCCAGCGCGGTCATCGGGGTCGTCTGTTTCGTGTTAACGGCCTTCGGGTTCGCCTTCGGAAGCCGGTTGGGCCACCTGATCGGCCGGCGGATGGAGCTCGTGGGAGGGCTGGTGCTGGTGGGAATCGGGGTGAAGATTCTGGTGGAGCACTTGCTTTAAGAGGGGTGGGGAAAGCAAACGGCGGGGTCTTGAAGACCCCGCCTCGTTGTTTTAAGCCGGCCTACAGGACCTTCCGGATCCGGTCCAGGGCCCAGCCGATGTCCGCTTTCTTGATGACCAGGGGCGGGGCGAAGCGGATAACATGTTCGTGGGTCTCCTTGCAAAGGATGCCCTCGTCCTTTAACTGCTCGCAGTATTTGCGCGCACCCCCGGCCTCGGGCTTGAGCACGACCCCGATGAGAAGCCCCTTTCCCCGCACCTCTTGGATGAGGGGATTGTGGATCATACGCAGCTCCTGCATGAAGTAGGTTCCAAGCTCCGCGGCCTTGGCCGCGAGCCGCTCGTCCACCAGGACCCGCAGGGCCTCGCGGGCCACGGCGCAGGCCAGGGGATTGCCCCCGAAGGT
>CAYGWX010000081.1:0-9164 GCA_964353855.1 uncultured bacterium
CAGTCCGTTGACACCGCTTCCTCTCTTGTGATATGCTAATATACTCCGTTTTTATATCCTTATAACCTTTGACCCGTTAAGGAGCGATTCCTCCCATGTCCTTCGAACATGAACTCGCCTGCGCCGGGGCCGCGCGCTTCGCCCCCCCGGACGACGGAAAGGCCAGGGACCACTACACCCGGGACCGGAACTTCGACCTCACCCACCTCAAGCTGGACCTCGCCTTCGACGAAAAGCAGAAATCCATCAAAGGGTTTGCCGAGATCACGCTCACGCCCATCCATACCCTCAAGACGGTCGAGCTGGACGCCGTGGAGCTCAATATCAAAAGCGTCACCCTGGCCGGAAAGAAGCTCGCCTTCGAGGCCGCCGGAGAGAAGCTCATCGTCACCCTTGACCGGCAGGCCAAGGAGGGGCAGAGCCTCACGCTCAGGGTCGCCTACGACGCCCGGCCCAAGCGGGGCCTGTATTTCGTCCAGCCGGAGAAGGACTATCCCAAGAAGCCCTTCCAGATCTGGTCCCAGGGCGAGAGCCAGGACAACCAGTGCTGGTTCCCGTGCTACGACTCCCCCAACGACAAGTTCACCTCCGAGGCCGTGCTGCGCGTCAATGAGCGTTTCGTCGCCCTGTCCAACGGCCGGCTCGCCAAGGCCGGCCACGACAAGGCCCGCAAGCAGCGGGTCTTCCACTGGGTGCAGGACGTGCCGCACCCGAGCTACCTCGTCGTGGTCGCCATCGGGGAGTTCGACTCCATCGAGGAAGTCGTGGACGGCACCCCGCTCACCTACTACGTGCCAAAGGGCGAGGGCGCCAAGATCAAAGCCACGTTCGGCGAAACCCCGGCCATATTAAAATTCTTCAACAAGGCCCTGGACTACAAGTACCCCTACGCCAAATACGGACAGGCGGTGATCCTGGACTTCATGTGGGGCGGGATGGAGAACACCAGCCTGACCACGATCACGGACCGGGCCCTGATCACCGCGGACCTGAAGGACGACTACGACCCCACGGGCCTGGTGGCCCACGAGTTCGCCCACCAGTGGTTCGGGGACCTGATCACGGCCAAGTCCTGGGAGCACATCTGGCTGAACGAGGGCTTCGCCTCCTACCTCGACCCCCTGTACTTCGAGGCCGAGCACGGGCGGGAGGAGTTCATCCAGGCCATGCTCACCGAGGCCGCGGACTACTTCGAGGAGGACAAGACCAAAAGGCGGCCCATCGTCTCCCCCCGATTCGTAGAGAACGAAGACATGTTTGACCGCCACTCCTACCAGAAAGGGGCCTGGGTCCTGCACATGCTCCGCAAGGTCCTCGGGGACGGGCCCTTCTGGAAGGCCCTCCGGCATTACCTCAAAAAGCACGCCCGGGAGAGCATCGAGACCGCGCAGTTCAAGATCGCGGTGGAGGAGGCCACGGGCAGGAGCCTGGAGGGGTTCTTCAAGCAGTGGCTCTACGGCGGGGGGCATCCCGAGATCGAGGCCAAGTGGAGCTACGACGACAAGAACCGGCTGGTTTCTCTCACCCTGAAGCAGACCCAGAAGGTGGAGGGGGATACCCCGCTGTTCAAGATGCCCTACGACGTGCATCTCCTGGATGAGAAGGGCAAGCCCGCGGTGCATTCCATCCGTCTGGAGGAGGCGGCGCAAACCTTCCACCTGCCGTCCAGGGAGAAGCCCAAGGCGGTGCAGCTCGACCCCGAGGAGTGGGTCCTGAAGAAAGTGAAGTGGGAGAAGGGCAAGGAGGAATGGCTGTTCGAGCTAGCGAACTCCCAGGACGCGGCGCCAAAGATAAAGGCTTGCGACGCCCTCTCCACCCACGCCAATGACCCCAAAGTCACACAGGGCCTGAAGGATGCCCTGACCAAGGAAAAATTCTGGGGCGTAAGGCGGGCGGCCGCCAAATCGTTAGGCGCGCTGAAGACCGGGGAGGCGAAGGAGGCACTTCTGCAGGGACTCAAGGACAAGCATCCCAGGGTCAGGAGGGCCGTGGCCGATGCCTTGGGAAATTACAAGACCGAGGAGGTCGCCCGGAAGTTAGGGAAACTGCTCAAAGAGGACCAGAGCGACTACGTGGCCGGAGCCGCGGCCCTGGCCATCGGCAAGACCTATGCCGCCCCGGCCTACGACCTCCTGCTCGGCGCCCTGAAGCGCGAATCCCATAACGACATCATCCGCAACGCCGCCTTCCTGGGCTTCGCGGAACTCAAGGAGGCAAGGGGCCTGGACGTGGCCTGGGACTATTCCCGGTCCGGCAAACCGATCTTCGCCCGGACCTCGGCCCTGCGGGCCATGGGAAAACTCTGGGAATTCGCTGCCAAGGAAAAGCAGGCCAGGGCCCTGGATTACCTTCTGGAGTGCCTGAACGACAGGAGCCACTACATCCGCTCCGCGACCCTGGATGCCCTGGCCGCGGTCAACGACCCCAAGGCCCTGGGCGCCATTTCCCGGATGGCCGAGAGCGAGATCCTGGGAATGACCCGCAAGACCGCGAGAGACTGCCTGAAACGCGCCCGGGACAAGGCCGGCCAACAGACCCAGATCGCGGACATCAGGAAGGAGATGGACTCGCTCAAGGACGAGAGCAAGAGCTTGAAGGCGAAGCTGGCCGAGCTGGAGGGAAAGGTGAGCCAGCTGAAGAAAAAATAGTTGTTCGTTTTTAGTTGTTGGTTGTTAGATAAAAAAGGCGGGCCCCAAAAAGGGCCCGCCTGATGGTTTCCCCCGGCTAAAGATTTCTGACCTCCTCGCTGACCTCGATGCCCCGCTTGCGCAGGTCGGCAAGAAACGGGAGGGGATGGATCGCTTTCTCCAGCGGGATTGCACCCTTGGGGGCCAGGCCCTGGGCCTGGTGCTGGGCCACGATCCCGGCGGGAAACCCGGTGGTCCGCTCCATGGCCGAGAACCCGGTGGCCTCGTCATGGAAGTCCATGACGTCCAATTGGATCTCCATAGCCTTGCCGTCCTTCTTACCCCGGGCCGTGACTCGCAGGACAGCGAGGTCCCTGTCCTGGGGGAAGTCGGTCGCCTTAGTCAGCAGGACATGGGCCAGGTCGCGGGGGCGGACTGCCGCCTCCCCGACCTTCACTCTCTCCAGGCCCAGAAACCCGAGGTCCAGGAGGGCTTTGATTTGGGCGTAGTGCCCGGGATAGCGCACCGTCTTGTAGTCGTACTCCCGGAGCTTGCCGGCGAAGGTCCAGGGACAGGTGGACGTGCCCCCGGAGGTCACGAAGGCCTCGCATTTGCCCACCGGCGGGGGGAATTCGATCTCCTCCAAGCCCGAGAAGGTCGGGACCTCGCGGACCTCGCCGTCCTGGAGGACATTGGCCATTCCGAAATACTCGTTGGTCAGCCCCTCCACCGCGAAGGTCAGCTTGTAATTCAGGGGGGGCTTGGAATTCTGGGGCAGGCCCCCGCAGCGGACGCGCACCGACTCGGTCACATCCAGCCTGGACATGGCGTAGACCGCGAGGGTGTTCCCCATGCCCGGCATCAGCCCGCAGTCCGGGATCAGGCTCACGCCCGCAGAGCGGGCCTGCTGGTCCTGGTCCAGGACCTGTTTCCCGACCGCGGTGTTCCCGCCCAGGTCGCAGAAGTTGGCCTTGGCTTCAACCGCGGCCCTGGCGACCCCGGGATTCAGGGGATAGGTCACGGCGCTGACCACGCCGTGGGAGCCGCGGAAGAGCCTGACCAGGCCCGTGACATCCCCGGCGTCCGCGGCCCGGGGCGTGGCCACGGGCCTGCCCAGGAGCCGGTTCACCCGGTCCGCCCCGGATCTGGCGACGCCCAAGTCGCGGTCCGCGAGCACGACGTACTCCGCCTGGGCGAACTTGCCCAGGTCATAGGCCACAGCCACCCCCTGGCGGCCGGCCCCCAAAACGACGTAACGGAATGCCATGGGAATATGATACCCGATTTGAAGTCCCGAGTTCAAGGGGCGTTGACTCCCGACGTTAAAACGGTTATACTTAAATATTAAAAATAAACAAACTATGACATCTTTATGATTTTATCTCAGCGTTGGCCTTGGGTTGTTTTGCTCTTAACCCTGGCCGCCATGGCCGTCAACGGGTTTGCGCTCTGGGTCTTACACAATAGCTGGCTGGCGATGATTTTAAGTTCATTCCTTTTCTACGGAGGGGCCTTTTGGGTGTGCTCCTCTTATAAGTTATTTCCGCGCCTGCAGCTCAACCAGGCATTCAAAACGATCGGGTTCGGCGTGGCCTCGGCAATCCTCGTCGGACTATTGATTGCTTTGGTTGGTTCTATCTTCTTTAGCAAAGCCCTTTCACCCGTAGTCCTAAATCGCTGTTCCCAGCAGGTACATCAAAGTGGTTCTCTGCGATTCGGGGTCCTTCCTTTTCTGCTGTGGGTATCTCTGGTCCTGCCGGTGGGCGAAGAGCTGTACTGGCGGGGCGGCCTTCAAGGAATGTTGAGAAGGACGGGCCGCTTGGGCCCGACGTTGTTTTTGTCTGCCGGATGCTTCACCCTTTACCACCTGGTCACGATAAGCTTCTTCCTCCCTCCTTTAGCCATGATTCCCTTTGTCATAAGCGTTTTCCTCGGAGGGTTGATTTTCGGCTGGCAGACCGAAACCTTCGGCAACATCTGGGCCGCGGCCATTTGCCACGGACCCGGCGTGTGGGGCGGAACGTTTTATCTGATCAAGAGATTTTTGATTTAAGCACCTATAGGATCATTCGAAACGTCCATGCCCGACCGCATCGCAGAAATCCAGGAATCCCTGTTCCAGGCCGAGATTGATGGCTGGCTGTTCTACGACTTCCGGGGCAGCGACCCCATCGGCTACCGCGTTCTCGGAATCAGGCCCGGAGCCGTGGCCTCCCGGCGCTGGTACTACTTCGTGCCGGCCTGGGGCGAGCCCGTCAAACTGGTACACCGCATCGAGAGCCGGGCCCTGGCCGCGCTCCCCGGCAGGGAGATCCTATACCTCTCCTATGAGGAGCTCGCGGAGGGGCTCAAAGCCATTCTCTCCGGCTCCAAGCGCGTGGCCATGCAGTATTCCCCGATGAACGCCATCCCCTATCTCTCCCGGACCGACGCCGGGACCGTGGAGCTGGTGCGCAGCCTGGGGGTCGAGGTCATCTCCTCCCAGGATCTCATCCAGAGGTTCGATGCGGCCTGGACCCCGGAGCAGCTGGAGTCGCATCTCATTGCGGCTAATGCTCTGGGCGAAATTGTCAACGAGGCGTTTGCCCATATCGCCAAGAAGCTGAAAGGCGGTCTCACCGAGCACAGCCTGCAGCAGTTCATCCGCAAGCGCCTGGAGGCCCACGGCCTGGCCCCGGAGCAGGCCCCGCTCGTGGCCGTGAACGCCCACAGCGCGGACCCGCACTACGCTCCTACCGAGGAAAGCTCTTTGCCCATCCAGGAGGGCGACTTCGTGCTCCTCGACCTCTGGGGCAGGAAGGCCGGGCCGGAAGGCATGTACGCCGACATCACCTGGGTGGGCTACGTGGGCCAGGACATCCCCGAGGAGCACCGGAAGGTCTTCGCCATCGTGAAAGCCGCGAGGGACGAGGCCATCCGGTTCGTGAGCGAGCGCTGGAGCGGGAAGCAGGAGATCCGCGGGTACGAGGTGGACGACGTCGCCCGCAGGGTCATCCGCGAGGCCGGCTACGGGGACTTCTTCATCCACCGCCTGGGGCATTCCCTCGGCCAGGAAGGGCACGGGAACGGGACCAACCTGGACAACCTCGAGGCCCATGACGAGCGCCGGCTCGTGGCCCATACGGGCTTCACCATCGAGCCCGGCATCTACCTGCCGGGCAAGTTCGGGGTGCGCAGCGAGGTGGACCTCTACCTCGCGGACGAGGAGGCCCGGGTCACGACCCAGCCGGTGCAGGAAGAGATCGCAAGGATCCTCTGAACATGGGCCTGGGCGCGATCCTCTTCGACTTCAACGGCGTGCTCGTGGACGACGAGCCCCTGCACTTCGTCCTGTTTCAGAGGGTCCTCGCCGAGGAGGGCGTGCCGCTCACCCGCGAGGAGTATTACGCCCGCTACCTCCCCTTTCCGGACCGCGACCTGTTCCAGGCCGTGATGAGGGCCAAGGGGACGGCCTTCTCCCCGGCCCAGCTCGAGGGCATGGTGGAAAGGAAAGGAAGGTATTATGCCGACCACGCCGACGGGGTGCTGTTCTTCCCCGGGACCAGGGAGTTCGTTTTGGAAGCGGCTCGGCGCTACCCCCTGGCCGTGGCCTCGGGCGCGCGGCGGGAGGAGATCGAGACCGCGCTTCTCCGGGCCGGCCTGCTGGACTCCTTTCAGGCCGTGGTGGGGGCCGAGGACGTGGCCCGGGGAAAGCCGGACCCCGAGGCCTTTCATCTCGCCCTCCAGCGGATCAACGGCCTCCTGGGCTCCGGGATCGTGCCCGAGGAATGTCTGGTCGTGGAGGATTCCAAAGGAGGGATCGAGGCGGCCCACCGGGCCGGGATGAAGTGCCTGGCCGTGGCCAACTCCTACCCGGTGGGGGAGCTCAAAGACGCGGACTGGGCGGCGGAGGGCCTCGGCGACATCTCCCTGAGACAATTGGAGAAGGCCTGGGGTCCTTAGGTTTTCCCCGCCGTCTCCCTTCCTGTTTTCCCGCCCGGTTCGGCCCCGCTTCTTTGGGCGGAAATTTTTCCGTCTTGACAAAACCGGCCGTTTTCGTGTAGACTTATTACCAGCACATCGCAAGGAGCACCTTTCGAAAAGGCAAACCTCGAGCAATCGGGGGGCGCAAAGCCGAAGGTCCCGTTCCGCAAGGGAACGGGATGGCTGGGCTACCGAAGGAGGGATTAATCCACCTGCCTGAGGCCCGGCGGGTGGATTCCGTTTTTCAAAGCACAAGGGGAGGACGTGGCGAAGATCCTGGTCGTGGACGATGAGACTTCGGTGCGCGAGGTCCTGCGCAAGATGCTGGAGCAGGACGGGCACGAGGTCCGGGGGGCGGTGGACGGGGAGGACGCCCTGCTGCGCCTGTCCGAGAAGCCGGCGGACCTGGTCATCGCCGACATCCTGATGCCCAAGATGGACGGCCTGGAGCTGGTCCGGCGGATGAAGGCCGAGCCCCGCACCTCGGAGACCCCGGTGATGGTCCTCACGGCCAAGGGCGCCGCGGAGACCCGCATCGAGGGCTACCGCCTGGGCGTGGACGATTACCTGACCAAGCCCTTCAACCGCGAGGAGCTGAGGATCCGGGCCGGCCGTCTCTTGAAGATGCGCCAGGAGAAGGTCTCGATGGCCCAGAAGCTCTTCGAGCTGGGCCTCAAGGTCTCGGTCCAGGAGGAGCTCCTCAAGGTGGGCAAGGGGGGCGACTTCGCCAGCGCCTACTTCGACCTCCAGCAGATGAGCCTGGACGTAGTGCGCTCCCTGGCCCTGGCCCTGGACGCCCGCGACCACTACACCCGCGGCCACTCCGAGTGGGTCGCCAAGTACTCCGTGCAGATCGCCAAGACCATGAACTGTTCCGAGCAGGACCTGGAGAAGCTGGAGCTGGCCGCGCTCCTGCACGACGTGGGCAAGATCGGGGTGAAGGACAGCATCCTGAGGAAGCCCGCCAAGCTCACCCAGGAGGAGTTCGCCGCGGTCCAGCGCCACCCCTTGAGCTCCGCCGAGATCATCCAGCCCGTGGCCTACCTCCGGGAGCTGGTCCCGGCCGTCCGCCACCACCACGAACGCTTCGACGGAAAGGGGTATCCCGACGGCCTGACCGGCGAGTCCATCCCCTTCTCGGCGCGCATCCTCACCGTGGCCGACTCCTTCGAGGCGATGACCTCGGACCGCCCCTATCGCAAGGCGCTCACCTTCGAGAAGGCCATGGCCGAGATCCGGCGCTGCCGGGGAACCCAGTTCGATCCCGCGATCGTGGACGCCTTCCTCGTCCTCTCCCCGGCCTTCAAGGAGCAGTCCAGGGGGAGGCAGAAGGACGAGAAAGAGAAATAGGTCCTGAGGCTTCAGGCTTCGTGCGCCCTGCTTGGTGAAGCGGGGCGTTTTTCATGCCGGGTTGATTTTTCACTCTATCTGTGGTATCCTAAGACCGGAAACCGAATCTAAGGAAAACCCATCGCCCAAAAGGAGCTCAAGGTCGGCCTGGCCCTCTCCGGAGGGGTGGGGCACTGCATCGCCCATGTGGGCGTGCTCAAGGCCCTCCACCGGGCCGGGATCTCCATCCACAGCGTGGCCGGGACCAGCGGCGGGGCCCTGGTGGCCGGCCTGTTCTGCGCCGAGCGGAACATCGCCGACCTGGAGGAGGCGGTGCGCCGCATCGGCTGGAAGCGCCTGGCCGGGCTCACCCTGTTCGCCTCCCGGGGCCTGGCCACGAGCGAGCCCATCGCCCGCTTCGTGTCCCGGATGATCGCCCCCCGCACCCGCTTCTCGGAGATGGCCGTCCCCCTGGCCGTGACCGCCACCGACCTGCTCACCGGCGAGACGGTCATCTTCCGGGACGACGCCTGCCCGGTGCCCGAGGCCGTGCGCATCTCCTGCACCATCCCCCTGGTCTACGCCCCGGTCGAGCGGGGGGGACGCCTCCTGGTGGACGGCGGGGTCTCGGACCCCCTGCCCGTGGATGCGGCCCGGTCCCTGGGCCCGGATGTCGTCGTCGCAATCTCCCTGAAGCACCGCCCGCAAGAGCTTCGCAACCTTCTCGAGGTCGGGGTCCAGATGCTGGACGTGACCACGGCCTCACTCGTCGCGATGGCCAGGGAGCACGCCGATTTCTCCCTTGAGGTGGACGTGGGCGCTACGGACAAGTGGGACCTGAAACAGGCCGAGCGCCTGATCGCCCTGGGCGAGGCCGCCTGCGAGCGGGCCCTTCCCGGCCTCCTCGCCCTGCTCCGGTACCGCGGCTCCTTCGAGTACCGCCGCCTCTGGTCTCCGCTCATGAAGCGGCTGGGGTCCAGGGCTAAATAGAGCCCTTCGGTCTTAAAGGGTCACAAGCGAAAGGGCGGCCTTCTGGCCGCCCCCTTTTTCGTCTTCCCCTCCTCTGGCGTCATTCTGAGCGCGCGAAGAATCTCGACCTTCTTTAAAAGGCCGCGTCATGCTGAACTTGTTTCAGCATCTCTCTTCCCGTCGTCATTGCGAGGCTTGTCCTGAGCGAAGCGAAGGAACCGGACGAAGCAATCTCGCCCTTCTGTTCAAAAGGTCATCCTCCCTGGCCTCGTTATT
>CAYGWX010000082.1:0-7743 GCA_964353855.1 uncultured bacterium
GAATAACCTCAAGGAGTTGTTGGGTAGTGACCATGCTAAGAGTGTACAATACGCTAACCAGGCAAAAGGAAGAATTCGTCCCACTTGATGGAAATAACGTGCGTATGTATGTCTGTGGTCCGACTGTCTACGATTACCCGCATATCGGTAATGCAAGGTCCTTCGCAGTCTTTGATACGATTCGGAGGTATCTGGAATACTTGGGCTATCGTGTACGATTCATCACGAACTTCACCGATATCGACGACAAGATGATCAACCGTGCAAAGGAAGAGGGAGTTGCTGTTGCAGATCTTGCAACGAAATTCATCGGTGAGTACAGAATCATTGCCCAGCAGCTGAACCTGAAACCAGCATCTGTCAATCCCCGTGCGACGGAGCACATTGACGGCATCATTGAGATGGTTAGCCTGATCATCAAGAATCGCAAGGCATACGTTGTCGATGGTGACGTGTACTTTGATATCAGCAAATGGAAGAAATATGGAACTCTCTCAAAGATAGACCTCACCGATGAATCTGCAGTAGCGAGAATCGAGGAGGACGATAAGAAGGAGGACCCCCGTGATTTCGCCCTCTGGAAAGCGGAGAAGCCCGGAGAACCCTCCTGGGAGAGTCCTTGGGGAAGAGGGAGACCTGGATGGCACGCTGAATGCTCAGTCATGGGGAACCACTACCTAGGGCTGCCGTTCGATATTCACGGAGGAGGACAGGACCTAATCTTTCCCCACCATGAGAACGAGATTGCTCAGTCATCTGTAGCCTATGGGATAGAAAATCCAGTCAAGTACTGGCTTCACAACGGATTCCTAACCATCAACAGTGAGAAGATGTCAAAGTCAGAACACAACTTCTTCACTGCGAGAGAGGTACTTGATAACTACGACCATCAGGCAGTCCGACTCTACCTGGTCTCGGGTCAATATGGGCAGCCACTAGACTACAATGACGGTGCCCTGAAACAGGCAGTCCAATCACTTGACCGGATGAAGAATGCCGTTGATACAATAAAGGGTCGCATCTCGATTCTCGAACGAGCGGGAAGTCGTGAGTCGAATGCAGACAAGAAACTCGCAGAAGCCTCAAGAAAGGTGAGAGAGGGCTTCGAGTCCGCAATGAGTGACGACTTCAATACTCCAGGAGCTCTTGCTGAAATCTTCACATTCATCCGTGAAATCAACACTCACTCAAAGAACGTGGGAGGAGCGGCAGTACTGAGAGAGGCCCTGGCAGCCTTATGTGAACTCATCGGAATTCTCGGAATCGATCTGCTGGCAGGCAGCACGACCGACGAGTCAGGTGCGTCTGCAAAGACACTCAATGGAGTGGTAGAGTTTCTGCTTGAGCTGAGAGAACAGGCTCGAAAATCAAAGGACTTCGCAACAGCCGATCAGATTCGAGACCGTCTTGGCGCGCTCGGTATCGCAATTGCAGACACAAAAGACGGTCCGACCTGGAAGCTGATTTGAGGCGAAGATAGTATCAGGCCAGCAGCGGATGAATGCACAGGCGCAAAGCTGTAGCCGGTGCAAGACGACCCCGCAAGGGTCTGCTGGTCCTTCTCATCTCAGACTGACATGTGATGAGTATCTGATATGAACACCAGTCCACTCAAAGCAATGATTTGCTAATGGATTTGGGATTTGACATTGATCAGGAGACCTGGATCATCAAGCACGTACACTCTCGGTTTGGCATGTTCCTTCAGGAATTCATTGACAAGCTCGCGTAGAATCCTTTGCACATCATCGGGACTATTGGGTTTACATCCCTGCATGCGATAGACATCACGGAGCTCAGTGGGATCTAGTTCACTCACGACCTTGATGTTTCCCTCTGCCACATCGAGAAGGATACGAAACAGGTCAACCGGCTTCTGATTACCAATCTTGAAAGTCTTCTGTGAGCAGTACTTCTCAATCACGAAGCGAAGTGCATCGCGAACTTCAAGGTCCTTGGCGGACTGCATGGCCTCGGCATACGGTGCGCTTCCAATACCATCCTCGCACCGAGCCAACAAGACAATCCACCCCTTTCGATCGTGTCGGACGGCGTTCCATGCCGCATGGACGCCCTTGCCTGCTTGGTAGAGGTTCACTCCCAGCTCTCCAACAGACACGAATACAATGTCGCCAGGCTTGTCAACTTCGATGACCCTGAGTTGGCGCAGAGGCGCTGCAGCAGCCTTGTGGCACTCGATTATGTTTCCGGCTTGAAGATACACTATCTCATCATGATTGACTATGACATCGACGCAGAAGATAGGGATTCGCTTCATCATCATTGCTGTTATTTCAATCATGTCCTCTATGACCGGGTTTCCTTCGCAGTTGCCCAGTCGGCAGCAATCAACAAACCCCTTCTCTAAATCAAACATTCTCGGATGATTTATTCTGATGGTCTCGCGTCCTGCAACACCCGGACAGAAGAGCTTGACCGTTCCAGCCTGCCCAGCAAAGTAATGATACTCGCTATCTGATAGGGGAATCAGTAGCGACGAATCTAGAACCTTCTTATCTATGAGAATCGGAGTGCCCTTGGACGTTTCTCCGACATGTTCGTTCCCTGTGTCGCAATCATGGGCAAGTACATTATCCTTCCAGACCTTATAGAGGGCATGACCAAGGATTCTATCTTCCACCTCCTTGGGACTCGCGGGTGTATGTGAACCACTTGATATGATGATAGCGATATCCTCCTTCCTCACACCAATCTTGAGCAGTCGGTCAGCGATGAGAGGCAGGAGTATCTTAGTATGCAGATTCGGCCTTGTCTTATCATCGACCATGAAGAGTATCCGTTTGCCCTTGGAGTAGACACTCTTCACCACTTCATCAAAGGGCTTCGTGCCCAGCGGCGAATCGAGCACTTGTTTGAGCTTCTTCTTCAGGTCAGTGAAGTCCGGAGTGAATTCGTCGACGCGAAGGACCGTCACATCCTTAATCTTCTTAGGGATGAAATCATCAATCATTTGATTGCCGTATTTCAGCGGAGTGCTGTGATAAGACATAGAACAACCCGATTGCATCATTCGCAATTCCATATGTAACGATTGCGGTCTGTAGTACTTCTCACCAATGTGATTCTCACTTGTGATATTGACCAACGAATCGTTTTTCTGCATGTTTGGGTATTAGTAATGCCACAGAATCCATCTCATCAAGGAGTATCGAAGGAGAAGACTATGTGAGTTCGAGACCTGATACTTACAGAATACTAGTCGCGGGAGATGAGGAACTTGGCTTCAGTTTCTGTGAGAAACTGCTTAACAAGAAGTTAGCCGACCCTAGAGAACTAGCCAAGAAGTCCCTTGAAAGACCTTGGCCAAAGGACGAGTGGGTCAAGCACACGACTATCATGAAGAATGGCGTGATTTTCACACTTGAGTTAGACTTGGAGCTCCATGGTCCTTGGGTCTGGGAACTCTATACCGCTCTTGAGCCAAGGGACTATTTCCGTAGATTCGCGGGTATCGTACTTTGCGCTGATCCAATACGAGTCAATCTACCTTCTGAGCTATCCAACTTCTTGGAATCCGTAAACATCCATGTGGGGCGTCCACTGCCCACAATCATGATAGTCGACCGCTCAAGCAGGCTTATGAAGGGTCAGACAGAAGCATTGCGTGAGATTGCCAAGACGCTCTCTGTTCCAGTGTTCTTCATCAAGTTGAGCACAGGAGAGAACATCGATGAATCATTCAAGAGCCTAGCCATGGATGTTCACCAGAGAGCCACAGTACAATGAAGCCCACATTTTCACGGAAATGTACAAGGCGAACTCAATGTTGCAGTCCACCCCATTGCCGTCGTAAGAGTGTAGAGATCGAGGTGTGCCATCGCATTCTTGTAGGAGGAGTCCACCGAGTGACAGGTAGCGTTCCGAATCTCATCGTGACCGACCCCTAATCTCTCACCTACAGTGTTTCGCTGCGATTCTCGCAACATGTTTATTGGAGATGTCTCTTGTGTAAAGAGAATTCATCTGCAGAGTCGGGTGACAGAAATGGTTGCCAAGAAAGTCATCATTGTACCACACACACATTGGGATAGAGAGTGGTATCTTCCATTCCAGAGGTTCAGATACATGCTCGTTCAGCTAATTGACGAGCTTCTCAGGATACTGAAGGACCAGGACTATGTGTTCATGTTGGACGGGCAGACCGTTATTCTAGAGGACTACATGGAAATACACCCTGAGAAAACGCAGGAGTTGCTGCAACGAATTCGCGAGGGCAAGATAGCCGTTGGGCCGTGGTATCTTCTTCCCGATGAATGGCTAGTGGGAGGAGAGAGCCTCATTCGCAACCTTGAGTATAGTCAAGACTTGGCAGAAGATCTCAAGATACCTCTCATGGATATCGCCTACCTTCCCGACCAGTTCGGACACTCAAGCGGAATACCTCAGCTACTTGGCAACTTGACAAGTCTCAAGACTGCTGTATTATGGCGTGGGGTCCCTCCGAGCCTCACAGCTGTTCCGTTCATATGGAAGTCTCATGAGAGCTCAAACACATCAGTCAATGGAATCTATCTGCCATTTGGCTATGGCAATGCATCCGCGCTTCCGAGCGATTACGAGGAATTCGCGAAAACCGTCAACGAGAAGACAGCTGAACTAGAGCCATTCTCTCCGGTGCCTGTCTACCTTCTGATGAACGGATCAGACCATCGTTTTCCCCAGCCCTTTGCCAAGGAATATGCTAAGAAAATGGCGAAAGGCGGGCTTGATATCTCTGTATCGCCCTTGAAGGACTACGTAAAGAAACTGGAAAGTGCAATTGTGGAGTCCGGATACAATCGTCCGGTCCACACCGGCGAGTTCAGGTCTCCTTCGAGAGCACCTCTTCTACAGAACACGTACTCAGCTCGAATATGGATTAAGCAGTTGAACCAGAGAATCGAGGACCTGTTGACACGGAGAGTAGAACCAATCTGGGCATATTTGTCGTCTACTACTGGGCTTCAGTATCCCGGCGGCTTCCTAAAGACATCGTGGAAATGGCTGCTGCGCAATCAGCCTCATGATTCGATATGTGGCTGTTCTGTGGATCAGACCCACGAGGAGATGAAGGCTCGTTTCTCTTGGGCAGAGTCAATAGGTGAAGGCGCACTTGCAGACGCAGTGAAGAGTATTCAGGAAAACGCGACACCCTCTGATGAATCGAGTATACTTGTGTTCAATGCGGGCGGCAGCTACATAACACCAGTCTACTTCGAATTCACCTGCCCCAGAGGAGAAGCAATCAGGGGGCTCCGCTCAGATGAAGGGAAAATGTACGATGTGCAACTGCTCAAGTTCAAAGAGGACATCTTCCTAGATACCACGGTTGGCATGACTACTGCCAAGATGGGTATGAAACTGCTCCCTGGAAGAAAGCTGATGGACTTCTACGTAAATGGCGTGGAGTATTTTGAAGGGGATGAACCGGGCTTGCTGGAACTCAGATTCATAGCAGATAGACATCCCGTTGGTGACTTTGATATGGATGGTTTCAAACGCAAAGCCCAAGAGATTATTGGCAGCAAGAAATACAAGAAAGTCCACCTTGTGGCTGCGCGCCCGACTCAGAGCGTATATGCGACAGTCATTCCGCTACGACCATGGGCATTCTCGAAGCTTGTAATGGTAGGGGAGCCTCCTGAACTCGTGCCTGAAGGCACCCTCGAAGCTAGCGAGAATCATATTGGCAATATGTTCTATTCTGCATCGTTTAACAAAGATGGAAGCTTGACTCTAACCAATACCAAGAGTGGACTACGGTATCAGAGGCTTCATGTGTTCGAGGACTATGGGGATCGCGGCGACGAGTATACATTCGGAAGACTTGAACCAGAAAAATCACAGGTGAAGAATGTTAGGCGAACTGTGATTAGCACGGGGCCCGTCGTAGCAGAGATTCGCCAGGCACTCACACTGGACGTCTACGGTTCTGTTGATTCATCGAGGAAGAAGAGAATTGGAAAGGCTGAGATTCCTGTTGTTTCTGTGTTCAGGTTCTATCGAGATGCCCCACGGATTGAAGTGACTACCAGACTCACAAACACATCAAAGGACCATCGGCTTAGAGTGTGTTTTGACCTTCCTTTCGAATCGGACACTACCTTGACAGCGACTCATTTCGGTTGTGTGGAACGCGCAGGAGTAGCAGAGAAAGTACCAGATACAGAGGAACTAGAAAGAACCAGGTCATATTATCCCGAAAAACCATCTGCTATCCAGCCTCAGAAAGGCTTCATCCGGGTTGAGGACAAGACTGGCACAGATGCTATCACTGTCATCAACAGGGGACTACCTGAAGTCGAGCTGGCGAATGGTCATCGCATAGCTGTGACGCTTCTTCGTTGTGTTGGTTGGCTCTCGCGTTCTGATTTCCCCGAGAGACCTATGCATGCCGGGCCCGCGGAGGAAACCCCGGGGGCTCAAGAGATGAACAAGGAGTACGAGTTTCACTATGGATTTCTCGTACATTCGCGGGATGAGTCATTGGATGCTAGCGCGGAGCAAGCAGATGTGTTCTCAAATGAGCCCGAAGTGATTTCTCTAGATCATGCTGAGCCACCGCCCGCTCTCATTGAGCCTATTATACAGCTCAATGACCCAGCAGTGAGAATCTCCTCATTGAGAATACGCGGACACTCCGTTCTGGCAACACTCTACAACCTTGAAAATAGGGATATCAACACACAGGTGAAACTTGCTCAACATATCAAGACAGCATCAGTAGTGAGAGTGGATGGAACTGTCATCAGTGAACTATCCGTTTCAGCTCATGGCATGAAACTCGCTTTCGGTCCGAGGGAGATCAAGATGTGCAGCTTGCGTTGGTACTAGCTCTTGGCGCAACATGTTGTGCAGGTGCGTATGTGTCACAGGATTGCTCCCGATTCAAATGGGTGAAAGACAAGAGAACGCCCGGCAATTGAGAATGCCAGAGAACATGGGCATTGGTAGCCAAGCAGATCGAGAGTTTCGCCGAAACCATGCAAGGCACACTGAAGAATCTGCAGTGACTGGACACCAACAGAACGAGTCAGAGTCATACCCGTAGAAGATCAATCCATTTTACAGAAAATCTGTGTGCCCAACCCTTTCGCAACGCTTATATCAAAAAACATCCATCATCTTGTCTGCGCCCCGAAGAAATCCTTAGTCCACAAAAGGAACAAAAGCTTTATAAGCACATAAGAGTATATAAAGGTAACGGCACTGAACGGGGATTGGACTGAATTCTATACAACATCTACGCCACCTTAACGCAACGACGGTTTCACAAAGCAATGTCATGCGTATCGAAATGTCGATTCCCATAGCAGAGGAGCTGAATGACCATGTCATCGCGCAGTGAAAGAAAACAACCAGATCGATCTTCTAGAGGAGATACTGGCTTCACTTGCCCCGAGTGTGGAGGTAAGGAGGCAGTACAAGATCTCGAGAAGGGAGAACGAATCTGTGCATCGTGCGGTCTGGTTGTCTCAGAGCATCGGATAGACTCAGGTCCTGAATGGAGAGCCTTCACGAGTGATGAGAAGGACGCTCGCTCACGAGCTGGCGCCCCCACAAACTACGCGATACACGACAAGGGTCTCAGCACCATGATTGACTGGCGCGACCATGACTCGCAAGGAAAGCGATTCTCGGCAAAGAAGCGCTCAGAGATCTATCGTCTTCGTAAATGGCAGATAAGGACTAGAGTTCATAGCTCGGTCGACAGAAATCTTGCCCAGGCAATGTCTGAGCTTG
>CAYGWX010000083.1:0-7683 GCA_964353855.1 uncultured bacterium
GGCTGGGTCCGGGAGCGGCCGCAGCGGCACCAGTCATAGGTCCCGGGCTCCACCTCCTCCACATACGGCCCCTTCCGGGCGATCACGGGTTCGGTCATTTCGTCCTCCTGGTCTGGGTTAAAACGCTTCTCCCTGTCATTATATGATTTCCCGGGAGACCCTGTCAAACAGGAGGATGAGGGAGAGGATGCTCCTTTCCGTCTGGGTCTGGAGAGGGTAAAGGGCATGAAAAGGCGGGCGGGGGTTGACCCTGCCCGCCTTGTATCCGATGTCCGTTATGCGGTCTCCACCGAGACGATCTCGGGGATCTCCTGGCGGATCTTCTGCTCCACCCCGGCCTTCAGGGTCATCGCGGCCATGGCGCAACCCTCGCAGGCCCCGGACAGGGAAACCTTCACCACGCCCTCTTTGATATCCACAAGGCGGATCTCCCCTCCGTCCATCTGGATGTAGGGACGTATCTCACCCAGGACCTTCTCCACCCGCGCACGCAGGGGGTCCTGCGTCCCGGTCTCTTTATCTTCCAACAGCGTCTTCACGTCTGAATCCACTTCCTTTCTTTCGTATCCCTTTTAAATTCAGCCATTTTCGCACCGACCCGGGATTCCCGTCCCTGCTCTTCAGCCGTCCGGAAAAACGTCACCCTCCACACGCTTTGAACAATAAAGGACAGCCGCGGGTTCCCCCCGGCAGGTAATTTTTTAAGACTCCGTAACAGCCGTCACTTCACTTCGCGGAGCTTGAGGGTGACCTCCAGGCCGCTTCCGACCGGCACCAGCGAGGTCTCCCAAATGCCCCAGCCGTTTTTTCGGACGTACTTCAGGAAAGTCTGGAGCTGGCGCTGGTGGGAGATGGCATTGTCCGAGACGATCACCCCTCCGGGACGCATCTTCGGAAACACCAGCTGGAAATACTGCAGGTGCTCCTCCTTGGCCGCGTCCAGGAAGGCGAGGTCCCACGGGCCGGCAAGCCTGGGCAGGGCCGAGAGGGCGCTCTCCTGTCGGAGGGTGATGTACCCGTCCACCCGGGCGTCCTGGAAGGCCTCCCGGGCCATCTTGACCTTTTGGGGATCGTTCTCCAGGGTGATGAGCTTCCCGCGGGTGGTCCGCAGCGCGTCCGCGAGCCAGATCGTGGAGTAGCCGCTGGAGGTGCCGACCTCCAGGATCCTCTTGGCCCGCATCGCCAGGACCAGGAGGTGGAGGAACTGCCCGGTCTCCGGCGGAACGTTCCAGGAATCTTTGTGGGTCTTGCCGAACTTCTCCAGGCGTTGGAGAACCGTAAGGGTCTTTTCGTCCATGCGCTTACCGCTCCTGCGTTGTTTAAAAAAATCCGGGGGACTCAATCGATCATGACTCCGTAAAAGGATAACACCGAAAGGCTGCGGGAAGTTTCAACTCACCCCGGAGCGCGGGCGAGGAGCACGAGGTCGGGACTTGCCTGGGGGTCGAACCGGGAGCGGTCGTACCCCCCGAACCACTGCACCCGCCCGATTCCGGCCTCCCGCAACGCCCGGGACAGGTTCGCTCGGGTGACGCGGTAGAACCAGGTCATCCGCGGGAAGGCCTTCCAGCCCCTGCCTTCCGGGAGGAGCTTGACGAGATAAAACCGGATCCTCCCGCCCTGCCGCTGGTGCAGCCGCAGGTAGAGGGCCTCCCCGCCCGGACCCCTCCGGGAAGTCACCGGGAGGGCCTCCAGGAAATCCTCTCCGTACCCGTCGTAGTTCCTGGACTGGGACAGGAAGAGGCCCCCGGGGTTGAGCAGGCCTCGCACCTCTCTCATCAAGGCCGCCAGTTCCGCCTGGTCCTTGACCTGGACCAGGGAGTTGCCGATGTTGATGATGGCGTCGAAACGGCGGTGAACCGTCCTTCTCAGCGTTCCGTAGGCGGCCCGGACGAAGCGTGGCCGGACGCCCTTCTCCCGGGCGTAATCCCGGGCGAGCCTGATCATGGCCGGGCTGGCGTCTGCGCCCCAGGCCTCCAGGCCCCAGGAGGCGAACATCGCGGTGTGCCGGCCCGGGCCGCAGGCCAAGTCCAAGACCGAGCGGACCCTGCGGCTTTCAAACAGCTCGCGGAAGAACGGCCCTTCGCGGGCCAGGCGCTTCTCCCAGGAGATCATGTCCAGGAAGTCCTTCACCACGTCCCCGGAATCGAAGCTCGCCAAAGCCTGGTCTCCTTAAAGAAACTTTAGTGAAAGGAGTCCCGCCTCGCCGGCGGGACTCCCCAACCGATCCCCTCCCTTTCCAACGTCATGCTGAATTCGTTTCCGATCCTTTTCTCGGGCCCCTTATCTCAGGTTCAAAATACCTTCTCAGGCAATGATCCCTTTCTTCTTCAGTTCCTCCGTGGCCTGGGCAAAGCTCTGCATGCCCTGGACCTTGCCCCGGGACATGGCATCCTTCAGGGCCTCCAGGTTTCCGGAGGCGATGATGCCGCGCACTTCGGGGGTGGCCAGAAGCACCTCGTAGACCACGGCCCGGCCCTTGCCGTCCGCACGGGGGAGGAGCTGCTGGGCCACGACCGCCAGGAGGGTGCGGGAGAGCCAGCGCCGTATCCCGGCCTGCTCCTGGGGCGAGAAGACCTCCACCACCGTGGCCAGGGAGGAGAGGGCGTCCCGGGCCATGACCGGGGCCAGGACGCAGCGCCCGGTCTCGGCCAGGGCCAGGGCGGACTGGATGACCTGCGGGCCGTGAAACTCGGACAGGGCGATGACGTCGGCCCGCTGGTGAAGGCAGTGGGTGAGCCCTTCCTCGAAGCTGGGGACGTCCGAGCCGATCTGGCGCTGCTGGACGAGGCTCTTGCGGTGCTTGTGGACATAGGTGATGGGGTCCTCGAGGGTCAGGATGTGGCAGGCGCGGTTCTGGTTGATGTGCTCGATGGAGGAGGCCCAGGTGGTGGCCTTGCCGCTTCCCGCGGCCCCGGCCAGGAGGAAGATGCCCGAGGGGGACAGGAGGAGGGGCCGGATGTTCGCCGGGAACGCGATGTCCTCGAGGGAGGGGATCTGCCAGGGGACGTAATGCAGGGCGATGGACAGGGACCCCCTCTGGCGGAACACCGAGGCCACGTAGCGTCCGAGGCTCCCGATCCCGAAGGAGAGATCCACCTCACCGTCCTTCTTGAGCTTCTCGGCCTGGTCCGCGGACAGAAGGCCCAGGATCAGGTCGCGCAGGGCCTCCTCGGACAGGGCCTCCTTGGCACCGGGAACGAGGTCGCCGCCGATCCGGAACATGGGCGGAGCCCCAGCCGAGAGCAGGATCTCCCCGGCCTTCTGCTCGTAGGCCGCTGCGAGCAGGGCCTTCCAGCGTTCCACGGTGGCCTGCAGGTCGTCGGCCATCAGTGCACCTTGGTCACGCCCGTGGCCTTGAGCCGGAAGTCCTCGGGCCGGGAGCTGGAATTGAGCGCGTCCTCGATGGTGATGACCCGACTGCGGTAGAGCTTGAGGAGGGCCTGGTCCATGGTCTGCATGTCCACCTGGGACAGGGACTGCTCCACGGCATCCGCGATCTTGTTGGTCTGGCCCTCGCGGATCAATTTCTGGATGAGGGGCGAGTTGATCATGAACTCCACGGCCGGGACGAGGCCGCTGCCGTCGGCCTTGCGGACCAGGCGCTGGCAGCAGACCCCGACCAGGACCTGGGACAACTGCATCTTCACCTGGTCCTGCTGGTGCGGGGTGTCGTAGCTGTCCACGATGCGGTCGATGGTCTGGGCCGTGTCGTTGGTGTGCAGGGTGCTCATCACCAAATGGCCCGTCTCGGCCGCGCGGATGGCGATGGACATCGTCTCCACGTCGCGCATCTCCCCGATCACGATGACGTTGGGGTCCTGGCGGAGGATGTGGCGGAGGGCGTCGGCGAAGGACTTGGTGTCCAGCTCCACCTCGCGCTGCTCGATCACGGCCAGCTCGTCCTTGTGCACGAACTCGATGGGGTCCTCGACCGTGATCACGTGGCTGGCCCGGGTCCTGTTGAGGTGCTTGATCATCGAGGCCATGGTCGTGGACTTCCCGCTGCCCGCCGGCCCGGTGACCAGGATCAGGCCGTGGGGCCGGAGGATCATGTCCTTGATCTGCGGCGGCAGGCCCAGGGAGTCGAAGTCCGGGATGTCGAAGGAGATCATGCGGATGACCGCGCCGATCACGCCGCGCTGGAAGAAGGCGTTGAAGCGGTAGCGGGCCTTGTCCGAGAGGGCGTGGGAGAAATCCAGCTCCAGGTGCTCCTCGAACTTGGCGGACTGGAGCTTATTCATCACGCTGTAGAGGAGGCGGCGGGTCTCCTCGGCGTCGAAAGGCGGGGCCGACATCTGGGTGAGCTTGCCCGAGATGCGCAGGATGGGGGGCCTCCCGACCTTGAGGTAGAGGTCCGAGGCCTTGTTGGTGTACATCGCGTTCAGGAGGTCGGTCATCTCCAGCTTCTTGGGACCGATCCGGGCGGCCGGAGCCTGTGCCCCGGGCCCCCCGGCCCCCTCGGGCTTCTTCTCCCCGGCCTGGGGCTTGTCCTGAATCATCTGGAAGAATTCATCCAGGCCCATTGCGTGTCCTTGCCTTTAGGGATTCCGTCCGCGCGCTGGTCATAACCTGTACATTTTAACAGACCTGGGGGAAATTTGTCAAGGTGGAGAGGCCCTGTCGCAAGCCAGGGCCTCTCCTTTTAGGCCTGAGTCGGGTTTCGGGTCGGGTCTTAGGGTTTGGGCAGCTGTCGTTCTACCCTTTCACCCTACCCCCTACACCCTACACCCTGCTTTTTAAGGCCTACGGCACGATGATCTCGCCCCGGCTGTACGGGCTCCTTCCCCCGTCGGGCCGGATCAGCCGCCCGCGGGCCGACATCTTCCACGTGGATTTCTTCCCCGTGTAGGTGAAGGTCCCCAGCGCCCCGTCGAGGTACAGGTCGTGCTTGTACCGTCTGGGGAGCGCCTTGCGGGTGGGCGGGATGACCTGGGACCAGAAGTCCACCAGGGTGCCCACCGGCTGCGGCGTCCAGGTCACGGTGACCTCTCCGACGAACGGGCCGGGCGCGACCACGAATCCCGGCAGCTCCACGGGCAGGGGCAGCGCGGGCGGGTCCACGACCCTGGGCTGTCCGGTGTCGGACAGCACGGTGTTAACCCAGGTGTAGGCCGCGATCCCGGTCATGCGCACCTCGTTGGCATTCAGCGGATCCGGGTTGCCGATGTAGAAGGCGAAGACCTCCCACGCGTCCCGCTGAGCCGGGGTCAGGGTGGCCCAGCTCCGGGTGGTGGCGATCAGGATCTTGCGCACCACGTCCTGGCGCACGGTCTGGGGGTTCGTAGGTTTCACGAACTTCCTTGCCCAGTTGATTCCCCGCCAGATTCCCAGGACGAGCGCGTCCGCGAAGCGTCCGCGCGCATCGATGCTGTGGATGGGTGAACGTAGCTTCATAATTTCTCACCTCCTTCCTTGTTTGGGATTTGCCCTTAAACATCAGGGCACAAGTATCCTTTCACGTCATCCTGAGCTTGACTCAGGATCTCTCGTTCTTTCCCTCGTCCGACAGGTCCGAAAGGTCCTACCTGTCCGACGTTGAATCAGGCTTTGCCCTTTGGGTTGTTCAATCCGCCATTCGCAATTCGAAATCCGAAATCGGAAGGGTCGTCATTCCGGGCTTGACCCGGAATCCAGCGGCTTTTGTTTGGTTAAAGGGTTGATGGATCGGGTTGTTTAGGGGAGGAGCTTGGTGCAGTTTTGTTGCAGGTTATCTGCAGACTGCTTTGAACTTACTTCTTACTTCTCACTTCTCACTTCTTACTTCTTACTTCTCACTGCCGTTTGAGCATCTGCTTCTTGAGCTCCCCCTCGATCCGTTTGAGCTTCCGCCGGATGGTCTCCTCGCCGCACCCTCTGGCCCTGGCGATCCCCGCGATGCTCTGCGGGCCGTTCCGGTAAAAGCCGTAGCGCGCGAGGAGGAGCTTCACGCCCTCGGGCCCGACACGGCTCAGGGCCGACCAGAACCTCAGGAGGTCCCGGCTGTCCAGGCCGAGCCCCCAGGTAAGAGCCGACCCGTCATTCCCGCTTTTCCCGGTCCGGGCGGTGACGGCCTGCTGGGTGTGGAAGCTGAGGATCTCCTTGGGCCCGTACCCCGGGACCAGGCAGTGAAACTCCTCCACCCGTCTTTCCTTCTTCATCCTTCCTCCTTTCTTTGTTTTAGGCGTCATTCCCGCTTGCCCCGATTTATCGGGGCAGGGCGGGAATCCAGTGTCTTTGGTTTGTCGTTCAATTAGCAATTTAAAATGCTAATTTTTCATTTTACAATTGGTCTTTCCCGTCTACAGTCCACAGTCTACCGTCGCCTGAGGAGGTATCTCCTGAGCTTCTTCCTGATCTTCTCGATCCTCCCCCGGATGCCCTCCGGGGTGCAGCCCCTTATCCGGGCGAGCTCGGCCAGGGTCCGGGGCGGCCCCTCGATCCCGTACCTGTGGGTGATGAGCTCCCGGTCTTCCGGGGCGAGCCGGTCCAGGGCGAGGTGAAGGCTGGCGTGGCGCTCCTTTTGGAGGACCAGCTCCTCGGGCGAGGGCGCGGCGGCCCGTTCCGGGTAGTGCTCCCATCTCCCGCCTCCTCTCCTGACCAGGGGTTCGTACGACCATTCCAAGGCCTTCCCGGTCTCCGACTCCAGGTCCGTGAACAGGATGGTCTTGGGCCTCCTGGCCCGGGCTTTCCCCGGTCTCCTGTCCCGGTCTTCGACTGCCGTGTCCTGCATCACATCTTCCTCCTTATTTTTGGGCGTCATTGCGAGGAGCGGAAGCGACGAAACAATCTCGCCGTTACTATTCCCGCAGGCACAAAGACGCCCGTCATGCTGAGCTTAACTCAGCATCTCTTTGGCTATTAGGTTAAAGTTTGTGAAGCGGTTTACTAAGGAGTGAATCTTGATGCAGTTTTTCTGGCAGGTTTGCTGCGAACTGAGCTACGAAGTGTTTGTTCTTTAGGTCATCGGTTTAGCCTCTTTAGGTTTTAGGGCTTTAATTCCGCATTCCGCATTCCAAAATCCGCATTGGAATTATCCTCTCCCCCTCCACAATTCTACCAGATATTTCTGTTTTGTCAAGTGCGGGAACACGACTTACGTGGTACAAGCGTTTTTCAAGGGATTGAATTTCAGGGATTTAAGAATAATCGTATCTTCGTAACCCACTTTTTACAGGTGAAAATATGAGTTATACATAGGTATATATAAAATGACGTAACGGACGGTAAGTGTCGGATAATAGCGTCAGGGGCCTGGAGGCCCCCCATCCTCGTCATGCTGAACTCGTTTCAGCATCTCGTCGCTCATTTTTTCATTCCGCACTCCGCGTTCCGCGTTGAAAAGGCTCCGCATTCCAAAATCCGCCCATCGCGATTTGGGCCTTCCTTGCCGTCTTCTTTCTTGTCTTTATTCCGCAATCCCCATTCCAAAATCCAAAATCAGAGGGGTGTGGGTGTTTGGTGGGTGTTCATTGGGTGTACTCTGGGCCACCAAAACGAGGGTCTGGGTGGCCCATGGTTGGCCCACTCCTGATTTTTGGGGGTCCCACCCCTCGTTTTTCAGTTCTTTTGCTTGTTCCTCGTAACGCCTGTAAGGTGGCCCTGATTACGCGAAAAGGGGCTTTTGGGCCCCTTTCGTTGTGAAATGTTATGGGAATTGTAAAACATCTGGTAGCTATGGTAGACTGGTATCCAGATGGGAGT
>CAYGWX010000084.1:0-7525 GCA_964353855.1 uncultured bacterium
GCTCCTCGGGGGCGATCGAGCCCTCCTATGTCCTGACCGCGATGGGGGTCCCGCCAGAGGAAGCCCGGGGCTCGGTGCGCTTCAGTCTGGGCAGGCAGAACACCGAGCAGGAAGTGGACCGGGTGGTCGGGGAATTGGAGGTAATCCTAGTGAGGCTACGGGCGATGTCACCGCTGCGCAGCAGAGCCTAAAAAGCGAAATGAAATGAACCCAAGCGGCCCCCGATGAAATCGAGGGCCGCTTGGGTTCTCAAGAAGTAAAGGTTAGAAGTGATAGGTGAGGAGCCCTACAACCGAAGCTTGGTTGCCCCATGCTTCCCGGTAATGGGTAAGGGCATACTTGCCCTGAACACCGAAAGAGAGCGGAGAGCCCAGAGGCTTAACGCTTACTCCCGTTACGGCATGGATACCTCCTGCTTGGTAGGACTCTTCATAATTGGCACTTGGGGGAGCGGGAGGGGGCGCCTCCTGTTTGACCTTTCGGAAGTAACTTCCGGGACCGATGCCTACGTAAAGGGAAAGCGGTACTCCCGGAAAAGGGATCTTAAATTTTCCGGTAGCTTCTACGGAAATTTCCCTGTTTGTTCTGTTTTCGGTCCAAATTTGGGAGGCGGGGTCGCCCCAGGAATGGGTCACGGTCTTCTTCCAATAGGCTCCACTGATCTCAAGGCCGAAAATCTTTAAAACGGTGAAGTCCATGTGAGCTCCATATAAAGGGGAGATACCGTAATATTCGGTTCGGATCACCCCTCCACGGACGCCCACGCCGACGAGGGCATAGGAGTCCACACTCAGCGAAAACACGAGGAGAGCAAACAAAAGAAGGAATTTATTCAAAGACGTCTCTCCTTTTTACAAGGTTAGAAGTTGTAGGTCATCAGCCCCACGATGGACAGAAGGTGGGACTTGGGATCGGAGAGGATGTAGGAGTACTTGGCCTGGGCTCCGAAAGACACGGGCATGGTCGGGAGCTTCAGGTTCGCGCCCACGGCGCCGTGGATCCCGAACTTGGTGTCGGAATCCTCCACAGTGGCCGGCTGGGGCGAGGGGGGAGGAGGGGTCCACTCCACCTTGGCCTTGGACAGGTAAAGGCCTGGTCCGGCCCCGATGTAGGGCGTGAGCGGGCTTCCCGGGATGGAGATCTTGTACTTGGCCGTGCCGTCCAGGGAGATGACCGAGTAGGTGGTTTTTGTTTTATAGACAGGTCCACTGACGGTCGTGGATTTCGGCCAGTAGGTTGCGCTCGCCTCCAGGCCGATGACAGGAAGGGCGGTGAAGTCCACGTGGGCTCCGAACAGGAGGCCGGACTCGCTGGTACCACTAGATCCGTAACTGCCCAGGCCGGTGCGGACCCCGATGCCGATGAGGGCATACGAAGTGGCCCACAGGGCAAAGGTCAGTATGGCGAGGAGCACGAGGGTCTTCTTCAAGATGTTTCCTCCTTAGCTGAAAGGTGAAAAGGCGATGCTTTTATGCACCCGGTTTCGGAACTTACCATCTAAAGTCGTGATGTTTTTCCCAGTTCTCCGAAAGCAAGGTGTAGTAACCGGAACCGTCGGGGTTGAACACGAACTTGGCGAAGACTAGGTTGTTATATTTCACCTCGCCGGTCCCGGAGCCGTTGGTGAAGGTGTAGGTTCCACTCAGGTTGTAATTCTGGAAGGCGTAAGAGGAGGTGGCTGACCAGTTGATGATCCCTGAACACGTGTGGGGGATCTCGATCATCCTCCAACCTTTGCGGGTGCAGTTCTGCCAGCCGAACTGGTAGGTGAAGCTGGCAACCTGGACGCCGTTTGTCTTGACCGAGCCGACAATCTTAAAATTTCCATCGGTCCGGCTTGGATCGGTACCATCAGAGGCGTAGCCGACGTTGGCGGTTTCGTCCAGCTTAGTCTCGGTGGTAGCATTGCTGGCAGCCACGGTTAAATTAACCAGGGCCTGCCAGTCGACCCGTTGAATCTTGACCGTGTCCGGACGGTGTTGGGCAGTGTCCCAAATGTTGGGGTTGAACTTGACGTAAACCGTGTCGTGGACCGTGTTCGTCTGGTTCTGTTGCTGGTAAGTGGTATCCCAATGGTTCCAGTACCAGGTGTTTCCCGCATTGGTCTGGTGGAGGTTGGTTTGGGGTCCCCTCCAGCCAGGGGGGGCGCTGTCCACCGGGCTTCGCATGGGCTCTTGGACGTTGAAGGTGCCGGGCTGGCCCGGGGCGTAGTTGTTCAGGCTATCGGAGAAGGTCCCGATAAACCCGGTGGCGACCACGCCGTAGGTCTGAGCTTCGGAGGCAAAGGCAGCCTGCTGGCCCTGGTTCAGGTTCCCGGTCTGGGTCGGGTTCTTCTTGCTGCAGCCCCAGAGGGAGAGGAGCCCGATGAGGATAACCAGAATGGGGATCGTGCGACGCATGTTATACCTCCTTTGTTTAGGAAGAAAGGTGTGCGTTTCGAGGCCCGGGAAAAAGATGCAACGACCACCCCCTTTCAGGATGACTTTTTCTTCCCACCTCGGGGGGAAGAGGGAAGCCTTCAAAGCATTTATCTTAGCACACCTGGACGGAATTTGTCAACCCCAAATCTGAGGGAGGAACAACTCCATGAAACGAAGACAGGTTATCATCGGAATCCTCATCCTAACGGCCCTGATCGCGGCCGGGGTCTGGGTGGCGGGATTGTTTTCCGAGGAGGCCCGGGTCAAACGGACCTTGGCTGAGGGGGTGAAGGCCTTCGAGGCTGAGGATCTGGACGGATGCCTCCGAGTCATCTCTGGGGAATACCAGGATGCCCAGGGGTGGGACAAGGCCAAGATCCGAGAGGGCCTTGTGCAGTTGTTCGGCCAATTCAGCGAATTCAAGGCCGAGGTTGGGGACCTGAAGGTCAACGTGGAAAAGGTCAAGGCCACGGTGAGCTGCCGGCTGAGGGTGCGAGCCAGAGGAGAGGGAACGCTGGTGTTCCTGGTGGGCAACCTGACGGAAAAGGAAGAGGCGGTTCTTTTCTGGGTCAAGCAAGAGGGGAAGTGGAGGCTGACCCGGGTGGAGGGGATCGGAAGGAGGGAGTAGGAGCTGCGTCAAGAGACTGGAGAACCCCTTTCTCCCGTAGGGAGAAGGAATTAACCCCTGCCAGGGAGCTGAGGAAGGTAACAGGGAGGTAACAGGAAGGTAACAGGAAGGGATCAGGGAGGGATCAGGGAGGGTTGTGGGCGTGCAGTGGTCGTCCAATGGGCGTGCAACCCACCCACCCAGTTCGTCTTACGGAAGAAAACCAGGGGGCAGGCTTAGGGTGGAATCCTGGGGCGCGGGGGTCGGCAGGACGACGTCCCGGACCGCGGCCTCGCGCCGGGCCTTCTTCTCCTCGGTGATGTAGCTCCCCCTGGCGAAGCGCTCCTCGCCGGTGGCGTAGACGATGATCGCGGAGTCCCCCATGACCGGGCACTTCTCCTCGCACAGACCGCAGCCGGTGCAAAGGTCCTCTTCGACGAAGGGCTTGCGGAAGGTGCCCTCCGGGTCCGTGACCTCGTGGAAATCGATGGCGTGGAAGGGACAGACCTCGGCGCAGATCAGGCAGAGCTTGTTCTGCTCCCAGGCCAGGCAGCGCTCCTTCACGATTGCGGCCAAGCCCATGCGCACATAGGACTTTTCCTCCAAGCCGAGGGCGCGGATCGCGCCCGAGGGGCAGATCTGGCCGCAGAGGTTGCAGTTCCGCTCGCAGCCCCCGACCCGGGGGACGAGCCTGGGGGTGTAGAGCCGCTCCCACCCGGCCTCGAACCCGGTGGGCTGGAGCGCGTTCGTAAGGCAGGCTTTGAGGCACACCCCGCAGCGCAGGCAGCGGTTCAGAAACTGGTCTTCAGGGAGCGCGCCCGGGGGGCGGACGTAGCGCGCCGGACGGGTTTTGGGCCAGGGGTCGGCTTTGCTTAAGACCAAAAATCCTGCACCCGCGGCCACCGAGCCCAAAAACTTCCTCCGCTCCAGGTTTAGGGCCGTGGGCCGGGCCGGGCTTCCAAACCCGAAACGCACCGCGTCCTGCTTGCAGAAGGCCAGGCATTCCCCGCAGACCAGACAGTCCGTGGTCTCAGCGGCATGGGTCTTGGCCGAGATCGCCTCGCCCCGGCAGGCCACCTCGCAGGCCCGGCAGATGCGGTGCTCGGGCTTGACCCGCCTGCGGAACAGGGGGCGAAGGGAGCACAGGCCCAGGAACGCGCCCAGTGGGCAGAGCCGGGTGCACCAGAACCTGGGACGGAGGTATTCCAGAAAGAGGACGACCCCGAAGACCGTGACCGAGAGGAGCCCGGTCGTGAAACTGAACGGGCGGAACGAGGCATAGGCCAGGTCCAGCATCCCCAGCCTCTCGCTTACCGGCGCCAGGAGCGTGACGCCCTGGTTCAGAAGGAGGAGCACGACGGGATAAGCCAGGAACGTGAGCGTCCGGAGGAACAGGGCCAGGGGATCCAGGACCCAGGACAGGGAGAAGCCCAGGAGCGCGGCCGCGAGGAAGGCGATGAGGACGTAATACTTCGTCCGCCGCGACAGGGGCAGGCTCTTTCGCCGGGGGGGCTTGCGGAAGAACAGCAGCCGGGTGAAGTCCAGGCTCGAGCCCATCGGACAGACGTACCCGCAGAACAACCTGCCGAAGAGGATCGTAACCAGGATGATGAACAGGGCGGGGAGGAAGAGCGGGATCCACGTCCGGGCCGAGAGCATCGCGACCAGCCCCGCGAGCGGGTCCAGTCGCATCAGCAGGTTCACCGGGGGGAACTTGACGGAAAGCGGGAAGACCGTCAGGGCGAACAGGACCAGGAAGAAGAGGAGGAACCCGAGCTGGATCAGCCGGCGCCAGAGGGGCCAGGAAGATTTTTTAGTTTGAGTCAAAGCCGGTCCGTTGAGGTATATTAGATTTTGGATTTTGGAATGCGGATTGGAAATTAAAATCTAAAATCGAAAATCCCAAATCACTTAAACTCTAAGGGTCCCCGGTGCACCAGGGTCGGCGAGGACTGGGCTGTGGGAAGGATCAGGACCTCGCTCACGTTCACGTGGGGCGGACGCGAGGCGCACCAGACCACGGCCTCGGCCACGTCGTCCCCGCTGAGCGGGGTGATGTTCTCGTACACCTTCTTCGCTCGCTCCCGGTCCCCCTTGAAGCGCACCAGGCTGAACTCCGTCTCCACCAGCCCGGGGTCCACGGAGCTGACCCGTACCGGGGTGCCGGTGAGGTCCATCTTGAGCCCCTCGGACACGGCCCGCACCGCGGACTTGACCGCGCAGTACACCGAGCCCGCGGGATAGGTCACGTGCCCGGCGATAGAGGCGATGTTGATCACGTGCCCCCGGCCCCGGGCGATCATGCCGGGGACGACGAGACGGGTGACGTAGAGGAGGCCCTTCAAGTTGGTGTCGATCATCTTCTCCCAGTCCTCGACCTTCGCCTCCTGAAACTTATCCAGGCCGTGCGCTCCCCCGGCGTTGTTCACCAGGACGTCAATCTCCCTCCACTCCCCAGGCAGCGCGGCGAGGGCCTTCTCCACCTCCGGCTGTTTGGTGATATCCAGATTAAAAGCACGGCTCTGGGTGCCGTGCTCCTTTTTTAACTTATCCGCCAGAGCCTCCAGACGCTCCAGCCTCCGGGCGCAGAGCAGAAGCCGCGACCCGGCGTTGGCAAACGCTTTTGCGCAGGCCTCCCCGATCCCGCTCGAGGCCCCGGTGATGAAGACCAGCCTATCCTTCAGAGTGCTCATTTCACTTCCTTAGTAATCTTTCGTCCGAGCATAACAGCCGCTCCCACCAGAACGACGGCCCAGAAGGCGGGATAGCCCATTTTTACGGCGTGAAAGTAATCCGTTCTGTAGTCGATTGCCGACAGGATATGGCATATTGCCAGGGAGGCCGGCATGATCAGGATCAGCCCCAGGATTAAAAAGAGAAGCGTCCACCGGCTGATCCTTTGGAGGAACAGGCGTATGGCCAGAAAGAGCCCCGGTCCCGCCAACAGCACGGCCAGGGGAATCCCCAGGAGCAGGACGAGATTGTGGAGCCTGCTCCAGAGGCTACCCTGCTTGAGCAGGTCTGGAAAATACCAAAGAAACCCGACGGAGTGCAGGGTGTACAGGCTGGATCGGGCAAGCTCGAAACACAAGAGGAGGAGACCCCAGGCCAGGGCGAAGAAGGCGATGCATCGGGCCTCGGACCCCGGTTTCCTTGAACCCGCTCCGATCCAGGCGGCCAGGGCGATGGCCAGGCAAACGGGCACCGCCGCCCAGTGATAGCCCCCGAGCCAGTTCAGGCCCTCCCAGCCCTTCACAAACCTCACCTCCCCGTACCAGAACCCGAAGGCGAGAAAACCCAGGAAGACGATAAGGAGGACTCGTTGCCAGGACGTCGCTCGCCCCCTTTCAGGCGTTCAGCTTGGCGACGCGCAGCTTATCCAGGTCCACCTGACCCAGGCCGAGCTGGGAGGCGGCCAGGATGTATTTCACCTGCCGGCCGGTGAAGGTCTTGTCGTACCACGGAGCCAGGCCCGTGGCGTAGGAGTCCACGGCCACGGGGTCTGTCCCGGCCACGATGGTGTCCAGCTGCCTGGTCTTGCCCGGCCCGCCCGGCCCACCGGTCATTAGCGCCCGGGTGGCATCCAGGATGACGAGCCGGGGCTTGATCACGGTGGAGAGCTCGGCGATGGCCTGATGCAGGTCCGCATGCTCGTGGAAGTATCCCCGGTCCCAGACCAGGCCCATCAGGTTCTTCATCCCAAAGGCGACCCCGGCCGCGGAATGGGACTTGGCGACCGGGAGGTTGATGAGCACGTTCGGGGTCAGGAACTCGCGGGCGATGGCCACCTTCTGGAGGGTCTTGCCGTTGGGCACGGGGACCTCGCTGAAGTAGCGCTCCTTGTCGATCAGGATGAAGCTCACCTTCGGGCCCAGGGCCTCGCAGGCCTTGCCCAGCCCGGTCTTCTCCCGGCAGGACTCGCTGGCGCGCAGGGGATAGTCCATGACCAGAATCCGCTTGGCCCCGGCCTCGAGGCAGAGCTTGGCCACGGCCGTAAGCACCTCCGGAGTGGTCGTGCTGCCCCAGTCCGGAGTGTTGGCGAAGCTGGCGTTGGGCTTGAGGACGACCTTGTCCCCGGACTTCACGAACTTGGAGATGCCGCCCAGAAGCTCCACGGCCTTGCGGACCGCAGCCTCCGGAGCCCCCTTGACCACGGCCAGGTCCGGAGGGAGCGGAGGCTGGGCCAAGACGCCCTTGACCCAGCGCGGAAGCGTTCCGGACAGCCCCAAGGCCGCCCCGGTCAGGGTCGCCGTCTTGAGGAAGTTGCGACGAGAGATTCGATCCATGGTTTTCTTGAATCCTATTTGATCTTCCCGGCCACGTTACCGGCGAACAGAAACAAAACGTTCTGGGCCTGCAGGCTGTTCTCCTCGATGACCACGCGCACGAAGTAACGGGATTTCCAGTATTCCAAGGTCAGGGCTTGGATCGCGGACTCGTCCAGACGGGCCTCCCTCCCGGGATTCTGCGAGCCGGTGAGGGGCGTACCGGTCCCGGA
>CAYGWX010000085.1:0-7519 GCA_964353855.1 uncultured bacterium
ATCCAGGCTGAAATTGTAACATACTACCTGGACCAGTTCCAGGGGGTCAGGTCAGAGAGGGGAATTAAGTGGCAATCTTAAGACACTGGATTCCCGCCTCCGCGGGAATGACACCAAGAAGCGTAAGCCTTCAATTCATTACAGCAAAACCGCCCTCGGTCTATACAAACGACAATCGCCGGGGCCCTTGGGCCTCGGCGCTAGAACCAAAGGGTCCTGCCAATCAATTCGTGCATTATACGCCCAAGCCGGGGGGGAAGTCAAGGCCCGAAGGGACCTGGATTGCTACGCTAAGGTTGAAACCTGGATCGCTTCGCTACGGTGGATACGGAACGACCAACGACGAGATCCTGAAACAAGTTCAGGATGACGAGACAGAGAGATGCTGAAACGAGTTCAGCATGACGAGATTGAGAGATCCTGAGTTAAGCTCAGAATGACGAGCCCCTTGTAAGTACTTAGAAAACAACGACTTTCGTCCACCCTGTAAATCCCAATGAGGCTTTGGCATAAGACCTTTCCCGGCATAGTTGACAAAACACTCACAACAGCCTTATACTTAAGCCTCTTAGCCCGCTACCAGAACGCAGCATCGGGAATAATCCCGCGTCCTATCTGGTATCATTTCTCAGAAAGCAGGTTCTGAAACGAGAGATGCCGAAACACGTTCGGCATGACGAGCTTAAACGGTTGGACTATTAAACAAGAGGAGGTTTCAAATGAACACGCGGTATCATCAATCCAAGACGCTCTGGTTCCTTCTGCCCCTGGCGGTCCTTGCCGTGGGGCTGGGAGTTCTCACCGAGCAAAATCGGTCGGACGAAGCCTTTGGCATCTCCTGGCCGATCAAGTTTTCCAAGACCCTTTCCGTGAACGACAACAAGGTCTCCCTCCAGGGCCTGGGCAAGGTCATCCGGGTGAGTCTGCCCATCTCCGGGAGCGGGGGCGGCCAGGCCAAGATCAGTGTCAGCCTCCTGGACCCCTCGGATAACGCCCAGGCCAAAGGGTCCAGCTCGTTCCAGTGGTCCGGGGGATCGACCAACGCGACCATTGACCTGCCCATCAGCCTGGACAAGGTGGACGCGGCCACGGCCCGCATCGGATACGACGTCGCCTTCGCCGGAGAGAAGGTCTCCGGGATCGTGGCGGTGTCCAAGCTCCTCGGCAAGCTGGAGCTTTCTGTTTTAGGCCAGACCGAATACCTGGCGGGAAGCAAAGGCGGCCTACGGGTCATCGCCTGGGACCGCAGCACCGGGTCCGGCGTCAAGAACGCCACGGTGCGCATCGCCCTGGATGACGGCACCCTGTTGTATGCAGGAAAGACCAATGAGCTGGGCACGGCCGAGACCTCCTTCAAGATCCCCGAGGACAAGGAGGGCGGCAAGAAGGTCACGATCACGGTGACCAGCGCGGTCGGCGAGCAGAAGGTGGAGCAGAGCATCACCATCAAGAAGACTCACAAGATCCTGGTCACGACCGACAAGCCCATCTACCAGCCCGGGCAGATCATGCATATCCGGGCCCTGGCCCTGAAGCAGGCCGACAAGAAGCCCCTGGCCAAGAGCGACCTCGTGATCGAGGTCGAGGACGGCAAGGGGAACAAGGTCTACAAGAAGACCTACAAGACCAACGACTTCGGGATCATCGGCTGTGACTTCGAGGTGGCCGATGAAGTGAACATGGGCCGCTACGTCATCCGCGCCCTCATCGGACAGGAGTCCCAGGAGAAGACGGTCACGGTCCAGCGCTACGTCCTGCCCAAGTTCAAGCTCGCCTTCACCACGGACAAGCAGTACTACATGCCCGGAGAGAAGGTCAAGGGCGAGGTCCAGGCGGACTACTTCTTCGGCAAGCCCGTGGCCAACGGCGAAGTGGAGGTCATCCTCTCCACGTTCGACGCCGGGTTCCATGTCTTCCAGACCATTCACGCCAAGACCGATGCCAAGGGACACGCCGCCTTCGACGCCGAGCTGCCCAAGTTCTTTGCCGGACTGCCCCTGGAACAGGGCAATGCTTTTGTGAAATTCGAGATCGCTGTCACGGATAAAGCCGATCACCAGGAACGGAAAGAGGAAACCCGCTCCGTGGCCAAGGACCCGGTCATCGTGAAGGTCGTTCCCGAAGGGCGCGGCCAGAAAGTGGGGCTGGAGAATTTCGTGAACGTGATCTCCACCTATCCGGACGGAAGCCCGGCGGAGTGCGTGGTCGTCCTGCAGGACTCGCACAGCAAGTCCACCTTCACCGAGCGGACCGACAAGTTCGGCATCGCCCGGTTCAAGGTCACGGGCAAGAAGGAATACGTTACGCTCACGGCCAAGGCCACGGACAAGCAGGGCAATACCGGCACGGCTACGGCCAGCCTCTCACCCGAGCAGGGCGAAGCTTTCATCGCGCTGCGTCCCGCGCTATCGCTCTACAAAGTCGGCGAGACGGCTCATCTCTCTGTGGTCGCGACCAAGCAGACCGGGACCGTGTATCTGGACGTGATCAAGGACAACCAGACCATCCTGACCAAGGCCGTGGACCTGAAGCAGGGCCGCGGGTCAATGGCGCTGGACCTCGGGCCGGACCTGACCGGGGCCCTGTGGCTGCACGCCTATCTCGTGTCCCACGGCGCGGACATCTGCCGCGACACCAAGGTCATCTATGTGAACCCGGCCAATGATCTGAACATCGCGGTCATGCCCACCAAGGACACGTATCTCCCGGCCGAGGATGCCGAGATCGCCTTCCAGGTCAAAGACCTGGCCGGCCACCCGGTGTACGCGGCGCTGGGCATCCAGGTCGTGGACGAGGCCGTCTTCGCCCTGTCCGAGAACCAGCCGGGCATGGAGAAAATCTATTTCAACCTGGAAAAGGAACTGTTGGAGCCCAAGATCGAGATCCACGGCTTCGGCCCCCTGGAAGTCGTTTCCTGGGAGGAGAAGAAGGGCCTGGACGACGCCAAGCAGCACGCCGCCGAGATCCTGTTCAACCAGGCCACCCGGATGGTGGACTACGCCCTGAACGTGGACACTTACGGCGAGGAGCGGAGCAAGATGCTCACCGCCTTCTCGCCCAAGTTCTCGACCTCCTGGAACGCGGTCTCCCAGGCTTTGCAGAGATACCGCCGCGTGACCAAGGGCTTCCCCAAGCCCGAGGACGGCCTGTCCCCTCTGATGCGCAAGGGCTATCTGAAATCCAAGGACCTGCTCGACCCCTGGGGCACGCCCTATAAGGTGAAGGACCTCTCCGGCGAGTGGAGCTTCACCCTGATGTCGGCCGGACCGGACAAGGACTTTGACAATGCGGACGACATCCCGTTCCAAGGCTACGGCTGGTGGGGCTGGGATGATGAAGCGATTGGTGGCGGACGGGGCGGAATACGTCGCGATATGCGGATGAAGGCCGCAGGCAGGGAGATGATGGCCGACCGGATGGCCCTGCCCATGGCGGCCCCGGCGGGCTCGATGAAGGCCATGCCCATGGAGGAGGCTAAAACCGAGACCCGGTCCGGCGAAAAGGACGGGGGCGGAGCCGAGCCCCGGATCCGGGAGTACTTCCCGGAGACCCTGTTCTCCGAGCCCTCGCTCATCACCGACGCCTCGGGCCGCGCCAAGGTCAAGATCAAGATGGCCGATTCCATCACCAAGTGGCGCTTGCTCGCCATGGCCTCGTCCCTGGCCGGGCAGATGGGCTCGACCACCGCGGGGATCACCGTGTTCCAAGATTTCTTCGTGGACATCGACCTGCCGGTCTCGCTCACCAAGGGCGACGAAGTATCCATCCCGGTGGCGATGTACAACTACCTCTCCGGCCCTCAGAAGGTCCGGCTGGAACTTCAGAAGGACACCTGGTTCGACCTCTCCGACGCCTGGACCAAGGAGAAGGAGATGGCGAGGAACGAGGTCGGCGTGTTGTACTACACCTTCACGGCCAAGGAGATCGGCAAGCACAAGCTCACGGTCAAGGCCTACGGCTCCAAGATGAGCGATGCCATCTCCCGCGAGATCGAGGTCGTGCCCGACGGCGAGGAGCAAATGGCCTCGTTCTCGGACCGCCTGGAGGGCAGGGTCACCAAGACGATCACCATCCCCAAGGGTTCGATCGACGGCACCGAGCAGGTCTTCGTCAAGGTCTTCCCGGGCATCCTGTCCCAGGTCGTGGGCGGCCTGGAGTCCATGCTGCGCATGCCCTCGGGCTGCTTCGAGCAGACCTCCAGCATGACCTATCCCAATATCCTGATCCTGGACTACCTCAAGAGGACCCGTCTGGCCAAGCCCGAGATCCAGATGACCGCCGAGCAGTACATCGCCCTGGGCTACCAGAGGCTGGTCAGCTTCGAGGTCCCCGGCGGGGGCTTCGACTGGTTCGGAAATCCCCCGGCCAACAAAGTCCTCACGGCCTACGGTCTGATGGAGTTCCACGACATGAGCAAGGTCCACGAGGTGGATCCGGCCGTCATCTCCCGCACCCAGCAGTGGCTGGCCAACCAGCAGGAGAAGGACGGCTCCTGGACCCCGGACAAGGCCTTCCTGCACAACGAGTCCTGGGGCCGCATTCAGAACTCTTCGCTCCTGCCCACGGCCTACCTCTCCTGGGCGCTCACTGAGAGCGGGTACAAGGGCGACGCCACGAAGCGCGGCATCGAGTACATCAAGACCCATCTGGGCGAGGCCAAGGACCCCTACACGCTGGCCCTGGTCGTGAACGCCCTGGTGGCCTACGACAAGGAGGCCGAAAGCACCCGCCAGGCCATCGAGAAACTCCTCGCCATGGCCCAGCGCGACAAGGACGCGGTCTACTGGAAATCCGAGATCCCCTCGGTCACCTTCTCCGGAGGCGAGAGCGCCAACCTGGAGACCACGGCCCTGGCCGGGTACGCCCTGGTGCGCTCCGGCCGTTACATGGACGTGGCCGGGAAGGTCATCACCTACCTCGTGCGCAACAAGGACAGCTTCGGCTCCTGGTACTCCACCCAGGCCACGGTCATGAGCCTCAAGACCCTGGTCGCGGCCCTGGAGAAGTCCACCGAGGACGTGGATGCCTCGATCGCCATCGAGATGAACGGCAAGCTGATCAAGACCCTGAAGCTCAACAAGCAGAACAGCGACGTGATGCAGATGCTCGACCTACGGCCCTACACGGTCAAAGGCGAGAACGCCGTGTCGCTGAGCCTGACCGGCAAGGGCAGCGCGATGTACGAAGTCGTGACCCGCTACTACCTGCGCTGGGACGACCCCGTGATCCAGGCGAGAGCTCAGAAGCCGGAGTTCGACCTCGGCGTGGACTACGACCGCACCGAGCTCCTGACCAACGAGGTCATGGTTTGCAAGGTGCGCGCCAAGAACAACCAGCCCGCCGTGGCGAACATGGTCATCCTGGACGTGGGCCTGCCCCCGGGCTTCGAGGTGGTCACCGCGGACCTGGACGCCCAGGTCGGAAAGAAGATCCAGAAGTACGGCGTGACCCCCCGGCAGGTCATCCTCTACCTGGACAAGCTCGACCCGCGGGCCCCGTTCGAGCTCGCCTTCGGGATGCGCGCCAAGTTCCCCCTGCGCGCCAAGACCCGGTTGTCCAAGGCCTACGAGTACTACAACCCCGGCAACGACGGCCAGGCTCAGCCAGTGCTGGTCAAAGTGACGAAGTAATCCCAACAACCCAAGGAAGGGCGACTCGCAAGAGTCGCCCTTCCTTGTTTCTTTCCCGGCTTTATGCTAAACTAATTCCAATGAAGCTATTAGGAGAGTGATGCCGAAGAAAGAAACTCCTAACAAAACAGGTTTATCCCCTATTAAAGACCGGGCGAAGAAGACCCTTTCGGTCCTGCGTAAGGACTACCCGGACGCCACCGTGACCCTGGATTTCACAACGCCGCTTGAGCTCCTGGTCGCGACCATCCTCTCGGCCCAGTGCACGGACGTGCGGGTGAACGCCCTGACCAAAACGCTGTTCGAGAAGTACGGGAGCCCGAAGGATTACGCAGCCGCGGACATCAAGGTCCTGGAGCAGGACATCAGGCCCGCGGGCTTTTATCACAACAAGGCCAGGAGCATCCAGGGCTGCTGTAAGGCTTTGCTCGAGAAACACGGGGGCGGGGTGCCGGATACGATGGAGGAGCTCGTCGAGCTTCCCGGGGTGGGGAGAAAGACCGCCAACGTCCTCCTGGGCGGCTACCATCACCGACCGGCCGTGATCGTGGACACGCACGTGACCCGGCTCTCACAACGCCTGGGCCTGACGAAGGAAGGGGACCCGGTGAAGATCGAGTTCGCTCTCCGGAAGCTCCTGCCCGAGAGCGACTGGACCTTCTTCTCACACGGCCTGATCCTGCACGGGAGGAGGGTGTGCAAGGCGCTCAAGCCCAACTGCCCCGGCTGCTCCATGAAAGCCTTTTGCCCCTCCTCCACAACTCGTAAGGCGTGAGCAGTAAGGCGTTTTCCTCTCCGTTCCATCCCCAAATGAAAGGCGAGCCTCAATGGCTCGCCTTTTCGCTACTTCCGCCTTTCTAACCGATGGGTTTCTCGAACAGCCGGTAGGTCTTGTAGCGCCTGGCTCCGATGGCTTCCAGGGCCTTGAGCATCTTGGTGTTCGTCTCCACCACCATCGAGCACTCCGACTCGGTATAGCCCATCTTCCGCCCGTTCTCGATAGTGTTCAGGTAGAACACGGTGTCGATGCCCCGGTTGCGGTACTCCTTCAGAACGCCCAGGACGATGGTGCGCAGGCGGCTCACCTTCTTGAGCCCCCAGAGGATCTTCAGGAGGCCGAAGGGGAAGAGCCGGCCCCGGGCCCGCTTCAGGGCCTGGTTGGCGTCCTTGATGGTGAGCGAGAAGCCGATGGTCCTTCCGCCCGCCTCGGCGAAATAGGTCAGTTCCGGGACCGCGACGCGCTTCATCTCGGCGAACAGGTATTTGAATTGGGTCTCGGTAAAGGGCAGGTGGCCCCAGTTCTCGCGCCAGGCCTCGTTGAAAATACCCTTCACCTCCTCGGCCCGCCTGCGGAACTCGGCTTTTTTCAAGGTCTTGATCTCGACCCGCTCGCGCTTCAGGACCCGCTCTCTGATCTTTTGCATCGTCCCGGTCACCTGCACCGCCTCGTCCCCCATATAGGCGTACCAGTCCACGGCCTTCTTGAACCCGCACCCCAGGAGCAGGGACTCGTAGTAATCGGGGTTGTAGGCCAGGAGCAGGGTTGGGTCATCGTCGAAGCCTTCCACGAGCAGGGCGCACTCGTCGTAGATGGAGAAACTCTCCGGCCCCAGAATCTTGGTCTTGCCCCGCGCCTTGAGCCAGGCCTCGGCGGCACCGAACAGGGCCCTGGCCACCTCGGGAACGTTCACGCACTCGAAGAACCCGAAGAAGCCGGTCTCCCTGTCCCAGTGCTCCTCGTACTGATGGTTCACGTGGGCCGAGAGGCGTCCGGCCGGCTTCCCGTCCTTCTCGGCCAGGAAGAGCTGGGCCTCCCCGATCTCGTAGAAGGGGCCCTTGCGGAGGAACTTCATCTGGTCTGAGATGATGGGCGGGACCCAGTGCGGGTC
>CAYGWX010000086.1:0-7442 GCA_964353855.1 uncultured bacterium
TCGTCATGCCACCATTGTACCAAATTAGGTGGCTGGAATGCGACTATACCCTAAAACAATCCTCTTCCCGATTTCTTTCAGGGATTTCACAATCTCCTTCCGGTACCTCCCAACTTCCTTTAGTAAAAGCCATGGAATTAGTCCCGGATAATCCCCAAAAAGAGAAGCGATGTTAGAATTCGCCCCGCACGATGACCGCAAGAGAGCTGACTTCGATTCCATCCGCATCCGGATGGCCAGTCCGGAGACCGTGCTGAAGTGGTCGCACGGGGAGGTCCTGACCCCCGAGACGATCAACTATCGGAGCTTTAAGCCGGAGCGGGACGGCCTGTTCTGCGAGAAGATATTCGGTCCGGTGAAGGACTGGGAGTGCAACTGCGGAAAGTACAAGAAGATTCGCTACCGGGGGGTGATCTGCGACCGCTGCGGGGTGGAGGTGACGCGCTCGGACGTCAGGCGGGAGCGGATGGGCCACATCGGCCTGGCGGTTCCGGTGAGTCATCCCTGGTACTTTCGCTCGGTTCCGTCTCGGATGGCCTACATTCTGGATATGTCGGCCCGGGATCTAGAGCGCATCATCTATTACGAATCCCCCGTGGTGATCGAACCCGGGGAGACGGACTTCAAAGAGAAGATGCTGATCTCCGAGGCGGAATGGGAAGAGAAAAAGGGAACGCGGGGGTTCGTGGCCAAGATGGGGGCCGAGGCTGTTCACGATCTCTTGGCGAAGATCAACATCGAGGAGCTGTGTACAGAGCTCAGGACTCGCCTGCGAGTTGAGACCGCGGCTGAGGCTAAAAAAGAAATCCTGAAACGGCTGCGGGTCGCCGAGGCTTTCCGGGTGTCCGGAAACAAACCTGAATGGATGATTCTCAAGGTGATTCCAGTAATTCCCCCGGAGCTCAGGCCCTTATTGCCCCTGGAGGGGGGGCGGTTTGCAACCTCGGACCTGAATGATCTTTACCGGCGGGTCATCACTCGGAACAACCGTTTGAAGAAGCTGATCGAACTCATGGCGCCGGAGGTGATTCTGCGCAATGAGAAAAGGATGCTTCAGGAAGCCGTGGACGCCCTAATCGACAATGGCAGGCGTTTCCGGGCGATCCGCGGGCGGGGGAACCGTCCTCTGAAATCGCTCTCTGATGTGCTGCGAGGAAAACAAGGGAGGTTTCGTCAGAACCTGCTTGGCAAGCGGGTGGATTATTCGGGCCGCTCGGTGATTGTGGTCGGGCCAGAATTGAAACCCTGGCAATGCGGGCTGCCCAAGACCATGGCCCTGGAGCTGTTCAAACCGTTCATCATCAAGCAGCTCGGGGATAAGGGCTTCGTGCAGACTGTTAAGAGCGCGAAGCGGATCGTGGAAAAAGAACAACCGGGGGTCTGGGAGATCTTGGAGGATATCATCAAGGAGCACCCAGTGCTCCTAAACCGGGCCCCCACCCTGCATCGGCTGGGCATCCAGGCCTTTGAGCCGATCCTGATCGAGGGCAAAGCGATTAAGATACACCCCATGGTCTGCGAGGCGTTCAACGCGGATTTCGACGGCGACCAGATGGCGGTGCACGTGCCGCTTTCGATCGAAGCCCAGATCGAGGCCGGGACCCTTCTGCTTTCGATCAATAATATCCTTTCCCCGGCGAGCGGACGACCTGTGGCAAAGCCCCGACAGGACATTGTCCTGGGCTGCTACTACCTGACCAAAGAGGGCACGAACCGCAGCGGCGAAGGTCGGCTGTTCACAGACCGACGCGAGGTGCTGATCGCCTACCATAACCAACAGGTGAACCTGCACGCCAAAATCCGGTTGCGGCAAACCGAAAGCAGCAGATCCCAGATCATCGAGACCACGGTGGGTCGGGTCCTGTTCAACGAGGAGGTTCCCCCGGAACTTGGCTTCGTGAACAGCGCGATGGACTCTAAGGAGCTGGAGAAGCTGGTTGCGGAGGCGGCGCGAAAGCTGGGGACGATCAAGACCGCGGAGTTTCTGGACCGTTTGAAAGCGGTGGGGTTCGAGTGGGCGACGGTGGGAGGGATCACGATCGGCGTAGACGATTTGGCCATCCCGCCGGAGAAGGGCGAACTGATCAAGCGGGGCTTCGAGACCGTGGAGCGGATCACCGCCCAGTATCGTAAGGGAGTCATCACGGATCGGGAGCGCTACAACGCTGTGATCGACACCTGGACCGACACAACCAACAACGTCTCCAACGCTCTCCTTAAGCACCTTCGCCAGATAAAGGACGGGTTCAATCCCATTTTGATGATGGTGGAATCCGGGGCGCGAGGATCGCGGGACCAAGTCAAGCAGCTAGCCGGGATGAGAGGGTTGATGGCCAAACCACAGAAGCGGATCACCGGCCAGGTAGGTGAGATCATAGAGACCCCGATCATCTCCAACCTCC
This sequence comes from uncultured bacterium, assembly GCA_964353855.1. Lineage (GTDB taxonomy): Bacteria > Edwardsbacteria > CAYGWX01 > CAYGWX01 > CAYGWX01 > CAYGWX01. The sequence goes on from CAYGWX010000086.1 coordinate 2,403, forward strand.
GCGAAGGGCACTCCGTGGTGGAGTACTTCATTTCCACCCACGGCGCTCGAAAAGGCTTGGCGGATACAGCCCTCAAAACAGCCGAGGCTGGCTATCTGACCCGCCGCTTGGTGGATGTAGCCCAGGATGTGATCATCACCATCGAGGATTGCGGGACGATCCTGGGGCAGGAGATGTTCGCGATCAAGGAGGGGGAGGATGTGATCGAATCCCTGGCTGACCGCATCCTCGGCCGCGTCGCCCTGGAAGATGTGATCAACCCTATCACAGGGGAAGTCTTGGCCAAAGCAGGCGAAGAGATTCAGGAGAATCAAGCCCAGGCTATCGAAGAGAGCGGAATCGAACGGGTGAAGATTCGTACGGTGCTGACCTGCGAGGCCCCTCGGGGCCTGTGCCGGCGTTGCTACGGGAGGGACCTGGCGTCAGGGCAGTTGGTGGTTCTGGGGGAGGCGGTCGGAGTCATCGCAGCCCAGTCCATCGGGGAACCCGGCACCCAGCTCACGCTGCGAACCTTTCACATAGGCGGGACGGCAGCGCGGATTACAGCCCAGTCGAAAGCCGTAGCCAAGCGCACAGGTGTGGTCAAGTTCAAAAACCTGCACTGGGTTCGCCGTAAAGACGGGGAGAAGATCGCGATCTCGCGAGACGGGGAGGTACATCTGACCGGCAAAGAAAAATTGCCCTTGCGGTATCAGGTTCCGCATAGCGCCGCGCTCAAAGTGGACGACGGGATGGAAGTCGAGGCCAGCGATGTGATCTTTGAGTGGGATCCTTATGGGATATCCATTCTGACAGAACATGAAGGCCAAGTAGAATTCGCCGACCTGGTGGAGGAGGTGACGATCCGAGAGGTTCCCGACGAAGCGACCGGCCTGAGGCAGCGGGTGGTCATCGAATCCCGGGATCGAAGTCTCTATCCGCACATCAACATTCTGGATAAGAAAGGGAAAGGGATCGCTAGCTACCCCATCCCCACGGGATCGCGGATACTGGTTCAGAATGAAGCGCCAGTTTCTCCCGGAGAACTGCTAGCCAAAATCCCCAAGGAGATATCCAAAACACGGGACATCACGGGGGGTCTTCCCAGGGTCGCTGAACTTTTCGAGGGCCGTAAGCCCCGGGATATGGCTGCGGTGACGGAAATCGATGGCGCAGTGCGAATGGGCGACATCGCCAAGGGCGTTCGCGAGATCGCCGTTCAAGGGGAGAATGAGGAGAGGCACTATCAAATCCCACATGGGAAGCATTTACTCGTTCACGACGGGGACCGCGTGAAGGCCGCGGATCGACTTTGCGAAGGTCCCATCAATCCCCACGACATCCTTCGGATCAAAGGCGCGGCAGCCGTCCAGGAATACCTCGTCAACCAAATCCAGGAGGTCTATCGGCTGCAGGGAGTACGGATCAACGACAAACACATCGAGGTCATCGTGAGACAAATGCTCCAGAAGGTCCGGGTAGAGCATCCGGGAGATACCAAGTTCATCGAAGGGGAGCAGGTGGATCGGATTGATCTGAGGGAGGAGAACGAGAGGGTTATCAACGAAGGGGGGCAACCGGCGACCTTCCAGCCCTTGCTTCTTGGGATCACGAAAGCCTCGCTCTCCACAACGAGCTTTTTCTCGGCGGCATCCTTCCAGGAAACCACGCGAGTGCTCACCGAAGCCGCGGTTTGGGGGAAACGCGACCGTCTGCTCGGGCTCAAGGAGAACGTCATCGTGGGTCGCCTGATCCCGGCGGGAACCGGGATGAAGCAATATCAGAAGATCCAGGTTGTCGAGGACCAAAAGCCAATTAGTTCTTGACAGAAAGACTTAAATTATGTTAATATTCACCTTTTAAGTTTTTAAGCGAAAGGGTTTCGTTTGCCGACGATCAATCAGCTCATCTGTAGCAGTCGAAGACAGGCTGTCGGGAAGACTAAAGCTCCTGCCCTCAATCGTTGTCCCCAGCGGCGGGGCGTTTGCACGCGAGTTTATACCACCACACCTAAAAAGCCTAACTCCGCTTTGCGCAAAGTTGCCCGCGTTCGGCTGACCAATGGCATCGAGGTGACGACCTATATTCCCGGAGAGGGCCATAATCTCCAGGAACACTCCATCGTTCTCGTTCGGGGAGGCAGGGTCAAGGACCTTCCGGGGGTTCGCTACCACGTGATACGTGGAACCCTGGATGCAAGCGGGGTAGATTCCCGCCGCCAAAGTCGTAGTCGCTACGGCGCCAAACGACCTAAAGACGTCAAGGGACAATCCTAAGATGCCCAGGAGAAAGAGACCACAAAGACGGGATCTCCTCCCCGATCCCAAATACAATGACCTACTGGTGGCGCAGTTCATCAACAACATCCTCCGACGGGGAAAGAAGAGTCTGGCCGAGGGAGTCTTCTACGACGCCATTGCCCTCGTCCAGGAGAAAACGAAAGAGGATGGTTTGGTCGTCTTCAAGCAGGCGATGAGCAATGTGAAGCCTCTCCTCGAAGTCAAACCGCGTCGTGTGGGCGGCGCCACGTATCAAGTCCCTGTCGAGATTCGGTCTGAACGACGGATCGCCCTCTCCATTCGATGGCTGATTGGATTCTCTCAAGCCCGAATCGAACATACCATGCAAGAGAAGCTTGCCGCCGAATTCATCGCGGCCAGCCGAAATGAGGGCAACGCCATCAAGAAAAAAGAGGATACCCACAAGATGGCGGAAGCGAATAAAGCATTCGCCCACTTCCGGTGGTAATGTTGACCGAAAGGTTGTTTAAAATTACTGTTCAGTTCATTTTTTCGAGAATTCTTTTCGCCTTCAATCCAGGCGAAGCCGCTCTTTGACATGGTGATGGCTTCGCCCATTGGGCAAAGCCTTCACGGACAAGAGGTATGCCAAGGGATTTCCCTTTAGAAAAAATTCGAAACATTGGAATCATGGCGCACATCGACGCTGGGAAGACTACCACGACGGAGCGCATCCTTTACTACACAGGGAAATCGTACCGGATTGGGGAGGTGGACGATGGGGCGGCCATCATGGACTGGATGGAACAAGAGCGGGAACGCGGGATCACGATTACTTCGGCGGCAACGACTTGCTTTTGGCGAGAGTTTCGCATCAACCTCATTGACACTCCGGGGCACGTGGATTTTACGGCGGAAGTTGAACGATCCCTGAGAGTCCTGGACGGAGCTGTGGCCATCTTTTGCGCCGTGGGGGGTGTGGAGCCGCAGTCGGAAACGGTGTGGCGCCAGGCCGACAAGTATCGAGTGCCGCGAATCGCCTACGTCAATAAGATGGATCGGATCGGCGCGGACTTCCCGCAGACGGTGGCGATGATGAGAGAGCGGTTGGGTGCCAATGCGATTCCTATTCAATGGCCCATCGGATCGGAGGAGACGTTCGCCGGCCAGATCGATCTGGTGGCTATGCGGGCGGTTATGTACGATGAGGAAAGCCTGGGGGCAAAGGTTTTCGGGATCCCCATTCCCAAAGACCTTCTCTCCATAGCTCAGGAACAGCGCCAGAAGCTCTTGGAAGCAGCCTCCGAATTCGATGACCGGGTTTTCGAAAGGTATGTGGAGGGAAGACCTATCCCTGAGGAGGATGTCCTCGCGGCCATCCGCAAAGGGGTGATCCAGGGTAAGTTCATCCCAGTGCTATGCGGAGCGTCGATTCGTAACCGTGGCGTACAGCCCCTCCTGGATGCCGTAGTAGATTTTCTTCCCGCGCCGGTGGACCTTCCCCCGATCCGGGGACAGAACCCGGAGACCGGAGAAGAGGAGGAACGGAAGGATGATGTTCGAGAGCCGTTTTCGGCATTGATATTTAAAATTATGACCGATTCCTTCGTAGGGAGGTTGTCCTTTGTGCGCGTCTATTCAGGTACAGTCGATGCGGGTTCCTATGTTATGAATGCGTCCAGCGGTAAACGTGAGAGGATTGCCCGGCTGCTGTTGATGCATGGAAATAAACGGGAAGAGATTATGGATGCTTGCGCCGGGGATATCGTGGCGGTGGTGGGCCTGAGGGAAGGCAAGACCGGTCAAACCCTGTGTTCCGAGGAGCACCCGATAATCCTGGAGGCCATGAAATTCCCCGATCCGGTCATCTCCGTTGCAGTAGAGCCGAGGACCAAGGCGGACCAGGACAAACTGGGCAGCGCACTGGCCAAGCTATCAGAAGAAGACCCGACTTTCAAGGTCAAGACGGATGAGGAAACAGGACAGACGATCATCTCCGGGATGGGGGAGTTGCACTTGGAGATCACTGTCGATCGTATGATGCGGGAATTTTCGGTAGAGGCCAACGTGGGTAAGCCCCAGGTGGCCTACCGAGAAACGATTCGAAAGCCGGCTCGGGGAGAAGGGAGATTCATCCGTCAGACGGGGGGAAGGGGGCAATACGGCCATGTGGTAGTTGATCTGGCGCCCCACGAAGGTGGTAAACCCTTCGAATTTGTGAACAAGATAGTGGGCGGCTCCATCCCCAGGGAATTTATCCCGGCCGTTGAGAAGGGCTTGAAGGAGTCCATGGATAGCGGTTCTCTGGCGGGCTACCCTATGATGAACGTAAAAGCGACCCTGGTGGATGGCTCATACCACGAGGTAGATTCGTCGGAGATTTCCTTCAAGATCGCCGCGGCAATGGCCTTTCGTGAAGCCACCAAGAACGCCGAACCCGTCCTCTTAGAGCCCCTGATGGAGATCGAAGTCGTAGTCCCCGAACTGTACCTGGGGGACGTCATGGGCGACCTCTCGGCTCGGCGAGGGCGGATCCTGGGGATGACCAAGCGCAAGGATGCCCAGGTTATCGCGGCCCTGGTGCCGTTGGCGACCATGTTCGGCTATACGACAACACTGCGTTCCCTGAGTCAAGGGCGGGCGATCCATACAATGCAGTTTGCACGCTACGAGCCGGTTCCGCAGCAAATCGCCGGTGAAATATTAGAAAAAATCCGGGGTCGATAAGCAGAAGACTTATCTGTACGGCATGAGACGGTTCAACGCAGGAGGTAATTGATCGATGGGGAAGGCTAAATTTGAGCGCACGAAGCCGCACGTG
>CAYGWX010000087.1:0-7275 GCA_964353855.1 uncultured bacterium
CGAAGTCAGCTCTCTTGCGGTCATCGTGCGGGGCGAATTCTAACATCGCTTCTCTATTTTAGGAATTCTCCGGAATTAATTCCATGACCTTTACTAGGGTTGTTTAAAATATAAATCATTTTAAAACAAAACCTTGCTTAAATAGTATCCCAACGAGATTACTCAGTCCTTTTCCAGCTGCACGTCAAGGCATAGGCCCTGCAATTCCTTGATCAGAACATCGAAGGAGGCCGGAATCCCTGGCTCCGGAGGGTTCTCTCCTTTCACGATGGCCTCGTAGACTCGGGTGCGGCCCATCACGTCATCGGATTTAACGGTCAGAAGCTCTTGCAGGATGTGGGCCGCCCCGTAAGCCTCCAGGGCCCAGACCTCCATCTCTCCGAACCGCTGGCCTCCGAAGTGCGACTTTCCACCCAAGGGCTGCTGGGTTACTAGGGAGTAGGGACCTGTGGACCGGGCGTGGATTTTATCGTCTACCAAGTGTGAGAGCTTGAACATGTACATCTGGCCGACGCAAATGTCTTCCCGAAAGAATTCTCCGGTGCGCCCGTCCCGCAGCTTGACCTTGCCCGAGGATGGGAGCTTGGCGTGCACGAGCTCGTCTTGGATCTCTCGTAAGGTAGCTCCTTCGAAGACCGGCGTGGCCACCTTGTAGCCTAATAATTGGGCCGCCCAGCCGAGATGCGTCTCCAGGATCTGCCCCACGTTCATGCGCGAGGGGACGCCCAAGGGGTTCAGAATGATGTCTACCGGTGTTCCGTCCTCCAGAAAGGGCATCTCTTCTTCTGGCAGAATCCGAGCAAGGACTCCCTTGTTTCCGTGGCGACCGGCTAACTTGTCCCCAACCTGCAGTTTGCGCTTGCGGGCGATGAACACCTTGACCATCTTGAGGACATCCGTGGGTAGTTCATCCCCGCGCTTGATCTTGTCGATTTCGTTGTCGCGATATCGCTTGAGGGCTTCCTCGATTTTGTGCGCCATCTCCTTGACGTGGAGAACCTCCTCGGTCTTTGCCTTGGACTCCACTGCAATGTTCACCTGGGTCAGCGGGACGTCCTCCAAGTTCTTGGGCGAAAGTCGCTCACCTTTTCTAAAAACCACCTCATCGCCTGAACGGACTGTTTCCGCGACCACCTCGCCTTCTAGAACCTCTCTCAGCTTCACTCCGAGGATTTCGCGGAGCTTGCGCAATTTCCGCCGGCTTTCCTTTTCGACCTCCTCGATCCTCCGCGCTTCCTCCTTGAGCGAACGTCGGTCCGTGGCCCGTCGGGCAAACACCTTCACGTCCACCACGATGCCATCCATCCCCGGCGAAGCCCTAAGGGAAGTATCTTTGACGTCTCCAGCCTTCTCTCCGAAGATCGCTCTCAGGAGTCTCTCTTCACTGGAGAGCTCGGTCTCCCCTTTGGGTGAAACTTTACCCACAATGATATCTCCGGTCTTGACCTGGGCTCCAATCCGTACGATTCCGTCTTCATCAAGGTTTTTGAGGGCATCCTCGCCGACGTTAGGTATCTCCCGGGTGATCTCCTCGGCTCCCCGTTTGGTCTGTCGGACCGCGGTCGCGAATTCCTCGATGTGGATCGATGTGAACTTGTCTTGGCTGACCAATCGCTCCGAAATCACGATCGCATCCTCGAAGTTATACCCTCCCCAGGGCATGAAGGCCGCCAAGCAATTGATTCCCAGAGCTAGCTCACCGTTTTGGGTTGCCGGCCCATCGGCCAAGATATCCCCCCTTTTCACGGATTCGCCTTCGCGGACGATCGGCACATAATTGATGCGGGTATCCTGGTTCGACCGCCGGAACTTAATCAGTTTGTACACGTCATAGGCATCCTGTTCGGTCAGGATGATCTGGCTGGGGTCGCGTTTAGTGGGAACGACGAGGACCTGTTCGGCGGTCACCTTTTCCACAACGCCATCGCGTTTAGCTACGATCACCCCGCCAGCGTCCGCAGCCACCTTCCCCTCGATCCCCGTGCCCATAATGGGAGGCTCTGCCTTGATCAAAGGCACAGCTTGGCACTGCATGTTGGAGCCCATCAGGGCCCGGTTGGCGTCGTCGTGCTCCAGGAATGGGATGAGTGCAGCGGAAACCGATACAAGCTGTTTTGGAGAAATATCCATGAAATCCACGCCCTTGGGTGAAACTTTGGGGAAGTCCCCTCTTCGGCGACAGAGGACTTCACTTTCCAGAAATCGGCCGTCCGGTCCCAGGGGCGAGTTCGCCTGGGCGACCGTGAAGCGGTCCTCCTCATCCGCGGTGAGGTACTCGATCTCCTCCGTAGCCTTCCCGTTCTTGACCTTGCGATAGGGTGTCTCGATGAAGCCATACTCGTTCACCCTGGCGTATGTCGAGAGGGAGGAGATGAGGCCGATATTCGGCCCCTCGGGGGTTTCAATCGGACAGATCCGCCCATAGTGGGTATAGTGGACATCGCGAACCTCGAATCCCGCTCGCTCTCGGGTCAGGCCTCCGGGGCCCAAGGCCGAGAGCCTTCTTTTGTGACGCAGCTCGGCAAGGGGATTCGGCTGGTCCAGGAACTGGGAAAGCTGGGAGGATCCGAAGAAGGTGTTGATGACGCTCGAGACGATTCGGGAGTTCACTAGGTCCTGGGGGGTGAGGGGCTCATCCGCATCGGCCATTGCCATCTTCTCCTTGACCATCCGTGCCATCCGGGAGAAGGCGATGGAAAACTGGTTGGCGACAAGTTCCCCCACACACAGAACCCGCCGGTTCCCCAGGTGGTCGATGTCGTCCAGAAAGCCCTCCCCCTTGGAAAGCCCTAAGAGGTAACTGATGGCGACCAGGAAATCTTCCGGGCAGAGCGTAATCCGCTCTTCGGGAAGCCGGATCCCCATTCGTTTTCCAACCTCGGAAAGCCTTTCGTTCAAGCGGAACCGTCCCACCTTCTTGAGGTCGTAGCGGCGTTTGTCGAAGAACATCCTCTCAAGAATGTTCTTGATCACCTCGGCGGGAGCCGCTTCCCCGGGATGGAGCACATTGTAGATCTTAAGGAGGGCGTCCTCGCTCGTCCGGAGCGTGTCACCGCGAAGGGTGTTCCGCAGGACGGTCACATCGTCCCCTTCAGCATCTAAAACTTCGACCGCCTTGATGTTCACGGCCTCCAAGCCGGTCAGGAGCCCACTCGTAAGCTCTGTGCCCGCTTCGGCCAAGACCTCGCCGGTATTAGGATCCACCACATCTACCGCTAAGGTTTTAGTCAGGAGGTCTTCCGCGTTACGTCCCCCCAGGCGTTCCGTGGCCGTCTTGAAAAACAGCTTCAGGATAGAGCTGTTGTCGGAATATCCCAGGGCCTTGAGCAACACGGTTCCAAAGAACCGCCGTCGCTTGTCGATCGAGCAGTATAGGATATCATTGATATCTACGGAGAATTCGATCCAGGATCCTCGATAGGGAATCATCTGGGCGGTGTAAAGCTTTTTCCCCGTGGGATGAACCAAGGCATCGAAGAAGGCTCCCGGGGACCGATGGAGCTGGGAGACGATCACCCGCTCAGCTCCGTTGATGACGAACGTCCCTTTCTCCGTCATCAAGGGGACTTCTCCCAGATAGACGTTTTGCTCCACTACGTTCTTAACCCGTTTCCCTCTCTCATCTTCCTCCCGAATGATAAGGCGGAGGTCCGCTCGCAAGGACGCCGAGAAGGTCATATCTCGATCCTGACACTCCTCTATAGTGTACCTCGGATCTCCCAATTGGTAGTTGAGATACTCTAAGGAATACTTGCCTTGGGGAGCATCAACGGGAAAGATCTCTCGGAAGACCTCTTCCAGTCCTTCCACCCTTCGCTTCTTGGATCCCGCCTTGGACTGGAGGAAGTACTCATACGAATCGGTCTGGACTTCCAGGAGGTTGGGCAGAGAAACGAGGGATGGTATTTTGGAGAAGTCCCTTCGCTTAATACTCTTCACCGCAGGGATTCCTCCCTGGCAAAGGAGGGTTCTTCTGCCCTTCCGGGCTCGAGGTTGAAACAGACGAACAGGAGGTAAGGGGAAAACAAGGGTCGGGACCTAACTACTTAACCTCGACGACCGCTCCGGCTTCCACCAGCTTGCCCCGGATGCTCTCGGCTTCCTCTTTGCCAAGACCCTCCTTGACCGGTTTGGGGGCTCCATCCACCAGATCTTTGGCCTCTTTCAGGCCCAGGCCGGTAATCGCCCTAACCTCTTTGATCACCTGGATTTTCTTTTCTCCCGAGGAAATCAGGACCACATCAAAGCTCGTTTGCTCCTCGGCTGGAGTCGCAGCCGGTCCTGTGGCCGGCATGGCTGCGATGGCAACCGGCGCCGCAGCCTTGACCCCCCATTTCTCCTCGAGGGTCTTGGTCAACTCTACCAGTTCCAAGACCGTCATCTTACCCAGAGCTTCAACCAGGGCATCTTTGGTCATTGTCTCTGCCATCTTTAATCTTCCTTTCTGTTGTGGATGATAGAGGCCCGAGCCTTAACGCCTAGGCCGTTTGGTTTAATTTCTTCTCGGAAAAGGCTGTGAGGGTTGATAAGAACTGCTGTGGGGCAGCGACCAGCAGGGAGGAAAGGTTGGTCATCGGTCCCAGCATGGTGGCGAGGAGCTGAGCCAAGAGGACCTCTTTCCGGGGGAGAGAGGCGATAGCGGTTACCTCCGCCGCCTCCAGGAGCTTCCCCTCCCAGATTCCCCCTTTGATCTTCGGCAGCTGCCTCTCCTTAGCAAATTCAACCAGGATCTTAGCTGGCGTGGAAAGGTCGTTCGGACCGAAGGCGATCGCCGTCGGTCCGGACAAGTACTTTTTCAGAGCATCCAAGCCTATGGCCTTTGCCGCCCGCTGGGCCAAGGTGTTTTTGACGACCCGGTAGTCGATTCCGGCAGTGCGCATCTTGCGCCGGAGGTCCGTCACCGCCTCCACATCCAGACCGGTGAAGTCCGCCAGGATCACGCTCTGAGCTGAACGCAGCTTGCCGGAAAGTTCTGTGACTTTCGCTTCTTTCTCTAATTTAGCCACGTCTCTATCCCTCCTTCGGGACTAGGGCCTCGGCCAGATCCACCCGAATTCCCGGGCCCATCGTGGTGGACAAGGCAATGCCTTTGATATACTGCCCTTTCACTGAGGAGGGTCTGGCTTTCACGACCTCGCCCAGGAACGTCTGAACGTTCTCCAACAGTTTCCCCTCTTCGAAGGAGGCTTTCCCCACCGGAACGTGGATGTTTCCACCCTTGTCCACCCGGTATTCGATCCTCCCGGCCTTGATTTCTTTGACGACCTTGCCTACATCGAAGGTGACGGTTCCCAACTTGGGGTTGGGCATCAAGCCTTTGATCCCCAGGATCTTCCCCAGCTTTCCGACATCCTTCATCATGTCCGGGGTGGCCACCGTAGCGTCGAAGTCGGTCCATCCCTTCTGGATTTTCTCGATCAGGTCGGTACTGCCCACGAAGTCCGCTCCCGCTTGGGTGGCCTCCCTCTCCTTTTCCCCCTTGGCGAAGACCAGCACCCGGATTTTCTTCCCGATACCGTGGGGGAGGGAGACGGCGCCCCGGATGTTTTGGTCGGATTGCTTCGGGTCTACGCCCAGTCTCATCGCCACTTCCACGGTTTCATCGAACTTGGCTGTAGCAACTCCTTTGACCAGTCGGACAGCTTCGCTCAGAGGGTATTTTTTTTTCTTCTCCACTTTTTCGCTTAAACCGCGAAAACGTTTACCGCGTTCCATAGGTTACCCTTCCACCGTGATACCCATGCTTCGGGCCGTCCCGGAGACCATGCGCTCCGCTGCCTCGACACTGCCGGCATTCAGGTCCGGCATTTTCAGTGTTGCGATCTCGCGGATTTGTGCGGGGGTCACCTTGGCGATCTTCGTCCGGTTGGGCTCGGCGGAAGCCTTGGCGATTCCCGCTGCCCTTTTGAGGAGCACCGAGGCTGGCGGGGTTTTGGTGATGAACGTAAAGCTGTGATCCCGAAAGATGGTGATGACCGCCGGAATCACCAACCCGGTCTGGGCCTGGGTTCTGGAATTAAAATCCTTGCAGAATTGCATGATGTTCACGCCGTGCTGGCCCAAGGCCGGACCCACGGGAGGAGCCGGGGTCGCCTGCCCGGCCGGGATTTGAAGTTTAACAACGGCGCCCACTTTTTTGGGAGGCATGCTCTTAATCCTGAAACAATGGAGGGTTAATAATCATACGGATTGAACCTGAAGGAAATCCAATTCCACGGGAGTCGCCCGGCCGAAGATGGAAACCATGATCTTCAATTTTCCCCGCTCTGGGTATACGGAATCCACCACCCCCACGAAGCTCGAGAACGGCCCCTCTACGACCTTCACGGAGTCTCCCTTGGTGAAGGGAACGTCCATGGAGAGAGGCTTGCCCTTCCCCCCTTCCAGTCTTTCCAGAATGCGGGTCGCTTCCTCTTCGGACAACGGCTCGGGCTTGCTTTTCTTCGGGCCGAGAAACCCCATCACCCCCGGGGTCTGGGCCACCACCTGAATCGTTTCCTCGCACAGCTCCATCTCGATCAGGAGGTAACTGGGATAAAGCTGTCGTGATATCTTCGTGCGTTTCCCTCCCTTGAGGGTGGTGACGTCCTCGGCCGGCACGAGGATCCGGCCAATTTTTTCCCCCAGGGAACGTGTGGCGATGGTATGGTCCAGAGACCGCTGAACTTTCCATTCGTGCCCCGAGTGAGTGTGGACGACGTACCACCTTTTCATGCTCGAGGCCTACCGCAGGAGCAGGGTCAGGAGGTTGGACAGGATCAAATCGATCGTGCCGATGAAGAATGCAACCAGGATGGATAGGACGATCACCACCGACGTGGATCCGAACAGTTCTTCGCGGGAGGGCCAGTTTACTTTGGTGAATTCCGCCTTCACCTCTTTGACGAACCCTACTGCCCTCTGGATGAAATTGCCTTTTCCGACCTCCTCTTCCGCCACGCTACTCGTTCCTCTTTTAGATGCTCTTTTTTCGTTGGTTTCTGTCCTTTGACCTGGCAGGCCAGGAGGGACTTGAACCCCCAACCAACGGTTTTGGAGACCGCTACTCTACCACTTGAGCTACTGGCCTACCGCGTTTCCTTGTGCGGCGTGTGCGTCCGGCAGCGGGGGCAATACTTGCGAAACTCCACTCTGTCCGGATGTTTGCGTTTGTTTTTGGTGTTCTGGTAATTCCTCTCCTTGCACTTGGTGCAGGCGAGGGTGATCAGTTCCCTCATGTCCGTCTACTCGATGATTTCGGTGACGACGCCGGCGCCCACCGTCCGGCCGCCCTCA
>CAYGWX010000088.1:0-6987 GCA_964353855.1 uncultured bacterium
TTATACCACAACTTTCCTCAGGTCCAGTCCTAACGGGGGCCGAAACGATCGGGATACATCAACCTGATGCGCATCAAGTCGCAGTATTACGAGAAAGGGGTCTTCCCAAAGCTGTTAGAAGACATCGGAAAGGCACTCAAGCCTTTTCACCAATTTCGCGAAGAGCTTTTCGACAAGCTTTATGGCTTGCGACGGGCCTCTCCCCGGGTCGTCTTGACAAAATAATCCAATCGTGGTAAACTGCTATGGCGCGGAAGAATAAGGCGGTCTGGTGACGCCCGCGGTCTTCAAAACCGTAGGTTCCGACTTTGTGCGGAACGGTGGGTTCGATTCCCATATTCTTCCGCCAAGTGATTGACTTTTATCAAGCTGAAGCGGGGTCCTATCGAGGGCCCCGCTCTATGTTTTTAAGGGAAAGATCGGGGACACATGTATGATCGGCCTTACAAGGTGCGTTTTCGGTCATACTCCGGGCCACCTGCCCCTGTCCTCGCGCCTATCCTTGACAAAGCGGTAAATCCTATGATACCATAATAGCTTACCCCTTTTTCTTTCGCTAATCCTGGAGGAATATTATGGAAGAAGAACTGCGTAAACTGCCCAGTGTGGACGAGGTGGTCCGTGACAAACGCCTCGCCGCTTTCGTCACAGAACACTCCCATGACCAGGCCGTAGCCCTGATTCGGGAGGTCATCGAGGAGGCCCGCGAGCGCATCCTGGGTGGGGGACCGGGGGAGGGGCTGAAAGAAATCGTGGCTCAGGTCCTGGCCCGGATCTCCTCCTGGGAACGCAAGGCCCTGCTCCCGGTCATCAACGCCACCGGGGTCATCCTGCACACCAACCTGGGCCGGGCCCCCCTGTCCCGGGAGACCCTGGACGCGATGCGGGAAGCAGCCGAGGGCTACTGCAACCTGGAATTCAACCTGGATGACGGCGAGCGGGGCCCGCGCGCCCCGCAGCTGGAAGCCCTGCTCTGCCTGGCCACCGGGGCCGAGGCTGCGATGGTGGTGAACAACAACGCCGCGGCCGTGCTGCTCTGCCTGGCCGGCTTGGCCAGGGACCGCGAGGTCATCCTCTCCCGCGGGGAGCTGATGGAGATCGGCGGGGAGTTCCGCCTCCCGGACGTGATCGTGCAGGGGGGCTGTCTTCTCAAAGAGGTCGGATCGACCAACCGGACCTACCTCAAGGATTTCGAATCCGCAATCACCGGGAACACGGCGGCGCTGCTCAAGGCCCATTCCAGCAATTACCGCATCGTGGGGTTCACCGCTTCGGTCACAGGCAAAGAGCTGGCCGAGCTGGCCCATGGAAGGGGGCTTCCGGTCATCGAAGACCTGGGCTCGGGGTCCCTTTTGGACACCGCCCCATACGGCCTGGCCCCTGAGCCCACGATCCAGTCCGCGGTGGCCTCGGGCGTGGACCTGGTCACCTTCTCCTGCGACAAGCTTCTGGGCGGGCCCCAGGCCGGGGCCATCGTGGGGAAGAAGGAGTGGGTGGAAAAGCTCCGCAGGCACCCCCTGGTCCGGGCGATGCGGGTCGACAAGCTCGTCCTGGCCGGGCTGGGGGCCACGCTCCGGCACTATATCAAGGGCGAGGCCCCGGCGAAGGTCCCGGTCTGGCGGATGATCTCGGCCCCGCTGGCCGGGATCGAGAAGAGGGTCAAGGCCCTGGAGAGAAAGCTGGAGAAGGCCGGCCTAGAATCCGGGATGGTGGCCAGCACCGCGACCGTCGGAGGGGGCTCGCTGCCCGGCGAGACCCTGCCCAGCAAGGCCCTGGTGCTGTGGTCGGCCGGGCCCTCCCAGGGGCTTTCCGGGAAGCTCAGGCTCCTGGACCCGCCGGTCGTGGCCCGCATCGAGGAGGACACCCTGATGATGGACCTGCGCACGGTCCTCCCGGAGCAGGACGGGGCACTGGCCCAAGCCCTGCTCAAGCTGAAAAAGGGATAGAGTGCCGGTCGTTGCCACGGCCGGGCACGTGGACCACGGGAAGTCCGCGCTCATCCTGGCCCTGACCGGGATGGACCCGGACCGCCTGAGGGAAGAGAAGGAGCGGGGCATGACGATCGACCTGGGCTTCGCTTGGCTTTCGCTTCCCTCGGGAGCCGAGGTGGGCATCGTGGACGTTCCCGGGCACGAACGGTTCATCCGCAACATGCTGGCCGGGGTGGGAAGCGTGCGCATCAGCCTGTTCGTCGTGGCGGCGAACGAGGGCTTCCGCCCCCAGTCCGAGGAACACCTCGCCATCCTGGACCTGCTCGGAGTCCAGCACGGGGTGGTTGCGGTCACCAAGATGGACCTGGTGGACGAGGAAACCCTGGAGCTGGCTGTCCTGGAGGTCAAGGAGAAGCTCGCTCCCACGTCCCTCCAGGGGTTTCCGATCCTTCCGGTCTCGTCCACGACGAAGCAAGGGGCGCCCGAGCTTATTTCGGCTCTGGACAAGGCGATCAGCGGGGCCCCCCAGCCCAAGGACGTGGGCCGCCCCAGGTTCTGGGTGGACCGGGTCTTTACGATCAAGGGCGCAGGCACCGTGGTCACAGGCACCCTGATGGACGGAAAGATCAGGACCGAGATGGAGGTGGAGCTTCTTCCCCCGGGAACCGGGGAGGGGCTCAAGGCCAGGATCCGGGGGCTCCAGACCCACAAGCACTCCGCTCAGGAGGTCCCCCCGGGGAGCCGGGTGGCCGTGAACCTGTCCGGAGTGGATCCCGGACAGCTGGAGCGGGGCACGCTTCTCTGCGCGAGGGGAGGGGGCAAGACCAGCCAGGTCCTGCACACCAAGGTCAGGATCCTGGAAAACCTGGAGCACGCGATCCGGAACCGGTCCGCGCTTAAGCTCTACCTCGGAGCCCGGGAGGTGGAGGCGAAGCTGGACATCCTGGAGGGGAGCGCCCTGGAGCCCGGGGACGGGCGTTTCTGCCAGTTCCAGCTCATCGAGCCCATCGCCTGCGAGGCCCAAGACCGGTTCATCCTGAGGGACGCCACCCGGTGGGAGACCATCGGGGGAGGCGTGGTCCTGGACGCCCAGGCCAAGCGAACGACCAAGCGCAAAGCCGCTGCCCTGATCCCCAGCCTGTACCTCTCGGAATCGCCCAAGGCCCAGCCGCTCCTGGAGGCGCTCCTCACCAAACAGCCCACCGCTCCCCTGGCCTCCATTGCGGAAGCCATCCGGTCAACTCCCCAGGAGGCCGAGGCAGCGCTGGAAGCCCTGATCCAGGAAGGAAAAGCCGTCCGGCTGGAGAGCATCGCCCTGGCTTCTCAAAAGTGGGGGGCTCTCCGGGAGGAAACCCGGAAGGCGCTTTCCGGGTATCACCAGAGATCCCGGCTCTCCCTGGGCATGCCCAAAGAGCAGCTCCGTACCAAGCTCTCCCTGGATAAGGGGGTCTATGACGAGGTCCTTTCCGGGCTGGTCAAGGAAGGGGTCCTGGTCCTGGAAGGCAGCATCGTCCGCCTTCCCAGTCATGCGGTCAGGTTCTCTCCCGAGGAGGAGAAAGCCCTCTCCCGAGTCCTGTCGCTCTGCGATGCCTCGCCCTATTCCCCGCCGGACGTCCCGGCCATCCTCAAGGAGCCCGGGCTCACCAAGGAGGTCCTGCAGGCCGCGGTGGAGCAGGGAAGGCTGGTTCGGGTGAACGAGGACATCGTATTCAGGAAGGACCATTATGAGGCCATGCGCGGGCGGATCCTCGGGCACATCGAGAAAGAGGGCAAGGTCACCGTGGCCACGGTGCGCGACCTGTTCGGGACCAGCCGGAAATACGCCCTGCCCCTCCTGGAGCATTTCGACGC
Organism: uncultured bacterium; assembly: GCA_964353855.1. Taxonomy (GTDB): domain Bacteria; phylum Edwardsbacteria; class CAYGWX01; order CAYGWX01; family CAYGWX01; genus CAYGWX01. The sequence continues at coordinate 3,783 of CAYGWX010000088.1, forward strand.
CATCGGACTGACCCAGAGGGTGGGGGACGACCGAGTCATAAAGAAGAAGCGATGAAAACCAGGAGACCCACCAGGCTGTCCACCTCCTCGGTCTGGGCCGGAGAGGCCCCGGAGTCCCTGACGGGGTGCATCACGACCCCCATCTACCAGACCTCCACGTTCGCCTTCCGGAACCTCAAGCACCTCCGGGATTACCTGAAGGGCAGGGAGGGCATCTATCATTACACCCGGTACGGGAACCCCACGACGGATGCCGCGGCCAGGAAGATCGCGGTCCTGGAGGGGGGAGAGGCGGGCCTGGTCTTCTCCTCGGGCATGGCTGCGATCGCGACCACGATCCTGGCCCTGGTCTCCTCCGGGGACGAGGTCCTGTCCGTGCGCAACCTGTACGGCGGGACCCTGCACTTCTTCCAGGACCTCTGCCCGCGCCTGGGCATCGGGGTGAAGTTCGTGGACGCCGAGAGGATCCCGGACATGCGCCGGCTCGTCACCCGGCGCACCAGGCTCCTGTATCTGGAATCGCCCACCAACCCGACCCTGAAACTGGTGGACATCCGGGAGGCGGTCGGCATCGCCCGAAAGCATCGTCTCCTGACGCTCATCGACAACACCTTTGCCACGCCGGTGAACCAGAGGCCGATCGAGATGGGCGTGGACGTGGTCCTGCACTCCGGGACCAAATACCTCGGAGGGCACAGCGACCTCCTGGCCGGGGCGGTGGTCGGCAAAAAGCCCATCGTCCGGAAGATATGGGATACCTACAAGATCCTGGGCGGGGTGCCAGACCCCTTCGCAGGCTTCCTGCTCCTGCGCGGGATGAAGACCCTGGCCCTGAGGATGGAACAGCACAACGCCAATGCCCTGACCGTGGCGCATTACCTGGAGCGGCATCCCAAAGCCATCCAGGTGAGCTATCCCGGGCTGGCGAGCCACCCGCAACACGACCTGGCCAGGCGGCAGATGAAGGGCTTCGGGGGCGTGGTCACCTTCGAGGTCGCCGGAGGGCTCAAGGCGGCGGGAAGGGTATTCGACCGGTTCAGGCTGATCAAGCGGGCCTCCACCCTGGGCGGCGTGGAGAGCCTCGCGCTGATCCCGGTGCTCACCTCACAATGGGGATTCGGCAGGAAGGAGCTGGACCGGATCGGAGTCCGGGAGGGCATGGTCAGGCTCTCCATCGGCATCGAAGATATCGAAGACATCCTCGGGGACCTCGAGCAGGCATTGAGGTAAAAGGATCCTCAAAGCAAGAAACCATCGGATGAAGGGGCGGCGGTACCGCCGCCCCGTTTTACAAGCCAAAACCCTTGAACCCACGTCCTGACACATCCAAGGCCACGACTCACCTGGGGGCGGACCTGGCCCTCCTGGGGGCGACCGTCATCTGGGGAGGCACCTTCGTGGTGGAGAAGATCGCGCTGCGCGACATCTCCCCGGTGCTCCTGGTGGTCCTGCGCTTCTGGCTGGCCACCCTGCTCACCGGGGTCCTCTGGCTCCCCCGGCTCCGGAGGATGACCCGCGCGGTCCTGCGGGACGGGCTCATCCTGGGGCTCACCCTGTTCCTGGGGTTCCTGTTCCAGACCGTGGGGCTGGCCTACACCACGGCCTCGCGGTCCGGGTTCATCACCTCGCTCACCGTGGTCTTCGTGCCCTTCGTGGTCATCCTGCTCATCCGTAAACTGCCCTCGCTCTGGGCCTGGCTGGGCGTGGCCCTGGCCGCCGCGGGGCTCTGGTTCTTCACCCAGCCCAGGCTGGGCGGGTTCAACCAGGGGGATTTCCTGACCCTGCTCTGCGCGGTCTCGTTCGCCTTCCAGATCGCGCTCATCGAGGTCTATACCCGGCGGCATGACGTGATCCAGCTGCTTTTCCTGGAGCTCCTGGTGACCGCGGTCCTGGCGCTCCCCGCCCTGCCCCTCCTGGAGAAACCCCTGCTTCGACTGACTCCCAGCCTGATATGGGCCGTGCTGTTCTGCGCCACCCTGGCGACCGTGGGGGCGCTCTACATCCAGAACGCGGCCCAGAGCAAGACCGCGGCCACGCGGGCGGCGGTGATCTACACGGCCGAGCCGATCTTCGCAGCCTTTTTCGCCTATCTCGTCCTGGGCGAGCGGTTCACCCTCAGCGGGTACATCGGGGCCGGGATCATCCTGGCCGCGGTGCTGGTCTCGGAGTTCGGGAGGACCTGATGGCCGACCTCGCCAAGTTGGTCCTGGTCTTCGTCCTGGTCCTGTTCCTGGTGAGCCGGAGGCTGCCCCTGTGGATCGGGATGCTCCTCGGCGCGGTCCTCCTCGGATTCTCCTCCCTCCTTCCCCCGCTCGAGCTCCTCAGGGTGATGGGGATGGCGGCGGCCGAGAAGACGACCCTGACCCTAGTCATGGTCCTTTATCTCATCGCGGTCCTGGAGGACCTCCTGCGCACCTCCGGGATGCTGATGCGCCTGGTCGGATCCCTGGGCCGCATCTTCCGGGACCCCCGGGCGGTGGCCTCGTTCCTGCCGGCCTTGATGGGCTTTCTGCCCTCGGCGGGAGGGGCGATGTTCTCGGCGCCGATGGTGGCCGAGGCCACGAACGGGATGGGGCTGTCGGGGGAGAGGAAGGCCTTCCTGAACTACTGGTTCCGGCACGTGTGGGAGTGCGTGTTTCCGCTCTATCCCGGGCTGATCCTGGCCGCGGCGATCCTGGGAATTTCGGTGGGGAAACTCTCCCTCTCGATGTGGCCCCTGCCCTTCGCGGCCATCCTGGCCGGCCTGCCCTTCGCCTACCGGGGAGCCAAGGTCGCAGGGAAAGCCGGAGAGCCCGGGCAGCTCCGCCCGGCGCTCCGGGACGCGAGCCTGACCATGCTGCCCATCGCGGCGATCATCGTGGCCGTCCTGGGGTTCAAGCTGAACCTGATGCTGGTGCTCGGTGCGGTCGTGTTCCTCCTGCTCCTGGCCCTGCGCTGGCCGCCCGGGAACCTCCTGCCCCTCCTCCGGCGGAGCTTCAAGCCCGCCACCCTGGCCATCGTGGTCGGGGTGATGGTGTTCAAAGGGGTGCTGGAGGCCACGGGGATCGTGAAGGAGCTGCCGGGGGTCTTCCAGGCCTACGGCATCCCCACCCTGTTCATCGCCTTCCTGATGCCCTTCCTGGTGGGGCTGATGACCGGCATCACCCAGGCCTACGTGGGGCTGACCTTCCCCATCCTCATCGGGCTGGCCCAGGGGCAGACCGCC
>CAYGWX010000089.1:0-4813 GCA_964353855.1 uncultured bacterium
GCCTCTTGTCCTATTGGCTGTTTGGATATCTTTGGAAAAGAGGAAAGGTAAGGGTCGAGTAGAGGTTTAGGGTCGCCGCCCCGCGCATGGTTCGCGCGGGGCGAATTTTCAAAAACCATGCCAACAGCACATTATTGCGACCGCAACGGTTATCGTTGCACCTACAATGGTTGCGCCCGCAATGATGTCTCAAAAGAATTAAAAAGCCTGAACAAAAAACTTTCCCAAAACCCTTGTGAATGTCAGACCCGTGTGAGATAATGAGTTTGTTGAAAAGGTCAGGTGCGCTCGGTGACTACGAGCGGCAAATGAGTCCGAGGCTTCCGGAAGTAGCCGACACAGCGCTTGTAATACAGCGCTTGAGAAGAAACCGTAAAGCTAACAAAGCACAGCCTGCCCCTATCAATAGGATGATAACCTATATTGCTGAGAGGCACAGAACAATCCTTGTGTGGGATAAGCCGTTTGCGGCTTCACCTAAGACCACACTCGTAATAAGGTGAAAGCCGCATATTGACAGAAGGGTTCTAAGGGGAAACGTTTCCTAGGAAATACGTGTGATTCCCTACCCAAAACTCCGGTTGTTTACAAGGGCTTCGCGACCTTGGACGAAGGTGAGGCGGATAAAATAGAATCCTTCTGTCAGTATGTCAGACCCGCATGATACACTGGTGGTACACCACGATGAAGGGAAGAACCATGTCGAAGAATCCGAACACTGGCCGCATCGTAATGACCGCCGAGGAAGCACAGCGCATCGCGCTGAAGCATCTCCAGCAGAAGTGCAACAACCACAAGGTCGGAGCACAGGACAGGGCAACTGCCCAGAGGAAGGGGTAGCCGTGAAGGGTCCAGGACGCTACAGCCGCAAGGGTCGCTACTCGTCCAATCTTGAGGCTCGGACTGCCTCATATGAGGACAGTGTGAGCACTTGCAAGACCAAGCAGGCTGGTGGATTCCACAAGCCGGGGTCAAACAAGAAGTAGAGGGACAACCCTCTACTCGACCCTTAGGGTTTGCGGCCCGCACGCGGTCTGTGCGGGCCGAATTTTGGCATGATTCTTGCTAGGGTGATTATTGTGAAGAAGAATTAAAATGATTGCACACGCAAGTATCTTCCCAAATGTCAGACCTCTATGCTACAATGAACACATGAACAGAGAAGCAACAACCATCTATTTTGACCTAGACGGCACACTCTATGACCTTTATGGTCAGCCAATGTGGCTGGAAAGAATCTCCAGCATCTTTGACCCGAGCGTGTATGGTGCCGATGCTCCATTGGTATCATTCGCAGACCTTTCCCCTATGCTCGATTCGCTAGTGTCTAACGGCTATCGTATCGGCGTTGTATCATGGTGCGCGAAGGATGCTCCCAAATGGTACGATGCCGCTGTCCGTGAGATGAAACGCGATTGGGTTAAGCGGTTCCTTCCGCAAGTGTCAGAAGTTCACATTGTAAAATATGGCACTCCCAAGCATCGCGTAGTCCGTGACCGTGCGGGAATTCTTGTTGATGATGATGCAAGGGTTAGGGAATCATGGCACGGGTTGACTATTGACCCTGCCGATGGTATAATCGAATCCTTAGAGAGGTTGGTAGTATAATGTTTCTAGTAGGCTCCCCCGACTACACAGCTAGCCTGAATGAATATGCGGGCTTCATTCGTGAAGAGGACGCAGAACAAGCATTTGATGAACTGGTCGCAGAGAATCCAAATTGCTCCTGGGAGATTCTGGAGACAGAAGCCATCCGCGTTTACCTGCCACCTTCCTGTCCTTCGTGTGGAGGCACGCAAGACCATATCGGTATTATGGGAGATATGCGCTGGTGTACTAACATCTTCCATTTTCCTAAGCCTGTACCTAAGGTTTAGGGTTCGGCGCGCCGCTAACGCTTCGCAGCGGCGCGAAAAGTTGGCATAATTCTTGCTAGGGCTATTTTAGATTAACAAAGATGAAGGAACCTGATGAAGAATGAACGCCCAGAACCTTGCACAATGTCAGACCCGCATGGTATGATTCTCTAGATGACAACTAACGGAAGGGCTATCATGCCTAAGCATGAAAACTGTTTAGTCGTGGACGTAGAAACCGCTGGTGGTTTCGATTCTCCGCTCGTGTACGATATGGGCTTGGCTGTTGTTGAGCGTACCACTGGTCGCATTGTTGATTCGTGGTCGCTGATTGTTGCAGACGTGTTCTGCAATATGCCCGAACAAATGGCAACCGCCTACTACTCTACTAAGGTTCCTGAGTATCGCATCGGCCTCGCCACTGGAGAATTCCGTCTGGTCACAATGTGGCAGATATGGCGATTGATTCGCAATATCACCGCAAAGTATGACCTACGACGCGCTTACGCCTACAATGCAAAATTTGACCAGAACGCGCTGAACAACACTTTTCGTATCCTCACCGAAGGTGAAGGAAAATTCTTTTTCCCCAAAGAAATCGAATGGTGCTGCATCTGGCATATGGCTTGCCAGACAATTCTTTCCAGCAAAGCCTATATCTGGTTTGCCGTTGAGAATGGCCTAATGACAGAAAAAGGAAACATTCGCACAAGTGCTGAATGTGCCTATGCGTACCTAATCGGTCAGCCCGATTATGAGGAGCCGCATACTGGTCTGGAAGATGTTAGAATTGAGATTGAGATTCTGCATCGCATCCTGCGCCAGAAGAAAAGAGTAGATGAGAGCATCGCTCACAATCCGTGGCAATTGCCGCAAACCGCTTAAATCCTAACCCTGAACGTTAGGGTTAGAGTTTTGCGGCACGTTCGCGCTCCGCGCGTGCCGAATTTTGGCACAGTTCTTGCTAAGGGTATTTATTAATCAGAATTAATGGATTAGGGGTTGCGTTTGTCAGTCCCGCATGTTAAGATGGGTTTGTTGGTAAGGGAATTCCATCGAAGGAGCCTAAAGGGCGCGCGTCCACACCAACACTAAGGGAAGGGAATCACCATGAAGAATCATCAGACACTCGGCCAGTTCATCACTTCAGTTCGGTTGGAGATTGACGCTCTCACTTACGGCGGTGTTGACCTCGACAACCTCCCGGCGGCGAGCATTCTTGTGGACATGCTTTCTGATATGCACGCCAACGGCTACACTCCCCACGAGGCTGCGATGGACATACTCGACAGTCAGATGCATTGGCTTCGAGGTTGAGGGAGCATAAAAAATGAGCTGTATTTATGCAGACCTTAAAGATGGCACCTGTAACCTTTGGGAGAAAGATTCCCCTCTCAATCCTGAAGGGGCTAATGCCGATGAAGGTTACTGTACCGCAGAAGATGATGAAGACCCTTCGTGGTGTCAGTCCTTCGAAGACTCAAACCCAGAAGTGTGCGACTTCTGCGGAGAAGAACTAGGCTTCTGCGCCGCAGACTGTGAAGGACGAGAGGAGGAAGATTATGGCGGATGAAAAAATCTGTATCTCCTATTGTGAAGGGGATTGTGGCCTCGACTATAACCCCGATGATGAAGACACTTGGCCCAGTTCTGTCGATGAACAGGGACTTTGCTTAGATGACGGCCTCGGAGAGGATAAATGTGATGAGTTTTACTCAGAAAATGAGTAAAACTTACTCATTATTGCATAAAATCGGCGCGTCTTCGCTACGCGAAGCGCCGAATTTGCATAAAACAACACAAAACACCGCTTTTTTGCATCAAAACTGCGGAAAACTGCCAAATTATGGCATTCCCGCAACATTAATTAGTATTAATTGAGAAAACTCTTGTGTTTATTACCCCCGCATGTTACACTATGTTTGCGGGTTGAGAGTTGCAAATCGAAACCGCACTTGACAAGTAGAGGACAGTTGGTAAGACAACGGAGTAATGGCTGGTTGCGTCGGCACAGACTAGATACCGCCAGATGATGTAGGTCAAAATGTGCTATGAATCCTACGCTCGCTCCCGTGGTGATAAAATCGGGATTCTACTTGCCAGAACGAAAAAAATGTGTTACAATAGTTTTGTTGGGAAGGTGCCCAGGAACTTAGATGCCACTGGGTAATGGAACTGGCAAGCGCGCAATAACTCCGCAGCCTTCCTAAGAGGTTTGACATTGTAGGTGCTAACGGGGCGAAGTCATGGCCGCCGTGCTTAAATAAGTATCGGGCAACCCGTACCGAAAGCCTACAATGTCAGACCCGTGTGCTACAATGAGTTTGTTGGGAACATTGACAAATGAACATTATGTGGGCTATGACAGGGGGGCTTAACCAGTCCTATTACATGGGAAATCGACTAGATAGCGAAAACCAATCGCATGGGGTGGTACCCATATCTGAAAGAGTACCCAATCAACCGATATGCCAGCACGAGGCGGGCGGTGGGCGGTAGTGAGTTACGAGGTGGTGCCTCAAAACGAGACTCTATGCCTAAGTATCCCGCGCACGACGAAAAGCATAATGTTCATTTGTGAGTGTTCCAAAGAACATTGACATTGATACAGTATCGGGTTGAGGCCAGAGGACTTCGCCAGTCATGGTTGCCGATGAATCGAAGTGTACACGTAGATGATTCTTGCGCCTACCCAACATACCCCGCCACTAGTCTCCTTCAGGAGCGGCACTCCCGAAGCACTAACGTACTAGTGAAGGCGCCAAAATGATACTGTATCAATGTGAGTGTTCCAGGTGCTTCCCTGATTACTGGAAAGCTAAGCTCATTAGAAACATCGGCCTGGACGCTCAACCTTAAACCCTTAACTATCAGTTGAGGGTTTTTCGGCACGTGCAGGGTGCGCACGTGCCGAATTTTTGACAGTTCGCGAGTTGGCACAGTTTTTGTATTAACAA
>CAYGWX010000089.1:4913-6749 GCA_964353855.1 uncultured bacterium
CGCACGTGCCGAATTTTTGACAGTTCGCGAGTTGGCACAGTTTTTGTATTAACAACGCTGAACAAGCCTGAAGAAGTATTAATCCCAAAACCCTTCCCAATGTCACACCCGCATGTTACAATCTATTTGTAAGTGAGAAGTGAGGCGGGAGCCTCCAAGTGAAGGGATTTACCATGTCTGACAAAATGACAAAAAAGGAAGCCTTCCTGTTTTGCCTGACCGTTCTGGCCGGACTCGACGGCGAAGTTCCTGCCGCCGTCTACGATGTTGTGGCTCACGAAATTGTGATGCTCGACAAAAAGTCTAATGCTGGAAACGGCGATGCCAAGCGCCTCGCTGAGCAGAAGGTGCTCATGGATGCTATCGTGGTCACTCTCGATGCTTCCGACGAGCCTCTGACTGCAACCCAGGTTGCCGTTGGTGCTTCGTGCAGCGTGCAGCGGGCAACCGCTCTCCTGAAGAAGCTGGTTGCCTCTCACGAGGTCGCTCGCGACGACAGCGACAAAAAGCCGCTGTTCACGCTGGCCTAACCTGTCCCTTCCTTAACCCTCACTCTCGGCTTGACCCTGAGAGTGGGGGTCTTTTTTTTGTCTCAAAAACCCTAACCCTCAACTTGAGGTTGCGGGTCGCGGGCGACCCGAAACTGGGAGAAAATTACACTATACGCAATTTTGCCCCAGACCTGCGGTTTTTCTGTCTATAGGAAAAATTTCCTGATTTGACATGACACCAAAAATATGATATGATATAATTGGAGGTTTATCAAAAAAAATTTTCCATATTTATCTATTTAATTGTCAAAATTTTCCAGCCGCATCTTCTTCATTATTTTTCCTCTTGTGCTCTTGCCTTGACAACTATATAAATATATGATACAATAGAGATAGCATGAAAGATAGACCTGTATCCTTTTGTTCTCTATAAGAGAGTGAGAGGGGAACGGTTACGAATACGGTAAAAACAAAAGTATAAGAGATACAGAGACTAGACCTCCACACTGGGACTATAGCCCTATCCTAGGAGTTCCACTCCAAAAAATTTTACTTGACAACAGCTTGCTTTTATGTTATACTATTATTAGTGGGAAAAATGAAATGCGAAAAATCAGGACAGAAGATTTCACTTGACATTTCAAATTTTCCATGATATAATGAGAGTAACGAAAAATCAAAAAAAGAAAGGTGTTGATAAAAATGGCTCGTATTACCAAGCGTGAACAGTTCGCAAAGGCTATTGATGTGCTTGTTGCTGCGGATGAACTTGAACTTGCTAAATTCATCCAGGGTGAAATTGATCTTATCACCAAGCGTGCAAATGCTCCTCGCAAGCTCACTAAGGACCAGCTCGCTAATGAAGTTGTCAAGGAAAACATTGTCACTATCCTTGAAACTGGCGAAGCTCTCCGTGCGGGTGAAATTGCAAAGGCTCTTGACATTACTGTCCAGAAGGCAACCGCTCTTCTTACTCAGCTCGTCAAGACTGATGCTGTCAAGCGTGTCGAAGGTGAAAAGGGCGTCATTATTTTCACCGTGTAGTGTTACTCCCTGGGTGGGGTTAGAAAACGGCTCGCAGCTGCCCACTCAGGGAAGATAATTGGTTCTATAATGAAAAGGTAATCATACTACCCTGTCAAGGTAGAATTGAGAGTTCAAGTCTCTCTAGAACCGCCAATATACCTCTCTAATGTCAACGGCGAACATATCTGACTCTTAATCAGACTATCAGGGTTCGATTCCCTGGAGAGGTACCAAATGTCTCCATAGTAGAGTGAAGAGTACGCAGGACTACGAATCCTGAGGCCGAGGTTTAAATCCTCGTGGGGACACCAAATAGTCA
>CAYGWX010000090.1:0-6687 GCA_964353855.1 uncultured bacterium
GATCGGCTGGTGCAAAACCTGTGTCAATTCGTACCAAATGCTTTATAATCCCCAATGTTATTTCTTCCGGAAACGGCAGACGCCGCTGGTGCATTCCAGGCCGGCCTGCTTGATTTTCCCCTCCGGTATGTGTTATAGTCCGTGAACAGACCCCGATGAACAGGAAAACCTCCCAGCCCGGCCCGCTCATAATGGAAAAAGACGCCGCCTACCGTTTCCCCCATCTCCTGCTCCTGGAGGCCTCGGCGGGGACAGGGAAGACCCAGGCCCTGGCCGAGCGGTTCGCGGGCTTCCTCCTGGCCTCCCCCAAGGAGGTCCCCAACAACCGCCTGGCCCAGTTCCTGGCCATCACCTTCACCAAAAAAGCCGCCCAGGAGATGAAGGAGCGCATCCTGCGGGAGCTCAAGGGAATGGCCTTGCGGGTTGATCCTGAACTCCTGGATAAAGGGGCGGAGCGGCTGAAGATGAAGCCCGAAGCTCTCGAAAGGCTGGCCGGGGAGAAAGTGGAGGAGATCCTGGAGAACTACACCGACTTCCAGGTTCAGACCATAGACAGCTTCACGAACCGGGTCATCCGGGCCGTGGCCCTGGAGCTGGAGATGAGGCCGGAGCCCAGGATCGTCCTGGACTACAAGGAGCTTCTGCCCTACGCCCTGTCTCTGCTCCTCCGGGAGGTCGGGGCCGGAGGAGACCGGGGGATCACGCAGAGCGCCGAGGCCTACCTCGCCCTGCTGAACAGGATGCCGGGAAGGAATTTCATCTGGGACCCGGCAAAGGACTTGGAGGCAAAGTTCAAGGGGTTCCTGGAGCGCGAGGCCAGGGAGATGGGCAGGCTCGTGTTCGAGGACCAGGGGGAGGAGTTAGAAAAAGGCTTCAGGGAATTTCAAGCCGTGCTCAAGGCCGTCCGGAAGATCTATCCGGAGGCCACGATCAAGGAAGAGCTTGAGACGGCCCTGGAGGAGAGGGACTTTCCCCGCCTGCTGGGGTGGAAGTACAGTTCCCACACGGTTCCTGCGAAGAAGGCTCCCAAGGATGTCTTGGAGAAGGCCGAGCGGGCCTGGCTCACCCTGGACGGGGTCATGGAGCGCCTGGCCCTGGCCTATGCCCGGGGGTATTACCATCCCTACGGCGGGATGTATGCCGGGTTCAAGGGAAAGCTGGAGCTGGCCAAGAAACGGAGCGGGGAGATCCACCTGGACGATGTGGGGCTGACCCTGGCCCGCCATCTCCGGGAGGAGATCCTGCCCGACGTCTATCTCAAGATGGGGGACCGGCTGTACCACTTCCTGATCGACGAATTCCAGGACACCAACCTCCTGCAGTGGAGGAGCCTCCTGCCGCTCATCCGGGAGAGCCTTTCCAAGGGCGGGTCGCTGTTCCTGGTCGGGGACCTGAAGCAGGCCATCTACATGTTCCGGCGGGGGGATTACCGGATCATGCGCGGCCTCCTGGAGGGGATCCGGGAGGAGAAGGCCGATCCGGAGGGACTGTTGTCCGGGGTGGGGCCTGCGGCCTCCCGGGAGACCCTCTCGGAGAACCACCGCAGCCGGGAGGTCATCCTGGACTTCGTGGAGGATGTCTTTCAGAAGAAGCTCAAAGGCCTTCTGGGCACGGAGCATTTCCGGGAGGATGTGACCGGGCTCACGGACTTCCGGCAGGAGGCGGTCCCGAAGCATTTGGGAAAGGGCTACGTCCGGACCCGGACATTCCTGATGGATAAGGAGGAAAACCCCGAGCCGGAGAAAGAGGTGCTCATCGAAATCATCCATGACCTCAAAGCCCGGGGCTACGACTATCGGGATGTCGCCATCCTGTCCGGGATGAACGCGGACCTGGAACGGATGGTGGGCTGGCTGACCGGGGACGGCATCCCGGCCACGGCCACGAGCGCGCTGGACATCCGCAAGCGGAAGGTCGTGGGCGAGCTCATCGAGCTGTTGAAATTCCTGGACTCCCCGGTGGACGACCTGGCCTTCGCCCAGTTCGCGGGCGGAGAGATCTTCCACCGCGCCGCGGAGGAGGCCGGTACAAACTTCGGCCCCGGGGACCTGAGCCGGCTGGCCTTGAACAAGAGCGCCTATCTTTACCAGGCCTTCCGGGAGGACGGAAAGGGGAAGGTCTTGTGGGAAAGGTACTTCGACGACCTGTACAGGAAAGCGGGATATTGTCCGCTCTACGAGCTGCTCAGCTCGGCCCTGGCCGCTTTCGATGTGCTTAAAGGTTTCGAGGGGGAAGCCGGCGCCCTCCTGAGGCTCCTGGAGGTCGTGAACCGGCTGGAGGAAGAGGGAAAGAACAGCCTGCGGGATCTCCTGGAGCTGGCCGGGGACGAGACCGAAGAGCTTTTCGCCCAGGAACTCCCGGAATACACCAACGCGGTGAGGCTCCTGACGTTCCACAAGGCCAAGGGGCTGGGTTTTTCCGTGGTCATCAACCGGCTGACCGAGCCCAAAGCGGGCACCGGGGAATGCTTTGCAAAGGCCGGGGAGGAGATCCGGCCCTATTATCTGACCGGAAGCTTGAAGGAAAGAAGTTCGGAGCTCCGCAGGATGGCTGAGGAACGGGAGCTGGACGGGCAGACCCAGGGCTTGAATACCCTGTATGTGGCCCTGACCCGGGCCAGGGAGGAGCTGTACAACCTGGTGGTCCTTGAAAAAAAGGCGGAAGGCCTCCTTCCGACCCTGTTCGAGGAAGGGGAATGGGGCAGGAAGGAAAGAAAAGCCGGAGGGGAAAAGCCCCCTCCGGAAGCCACCCTGGCCCGGATCCTGCCGGCCCGGGAGATGAGGGAACGGCCCGGAGAGAGATGGGCCTACGAGCGGTGGTTGGAGGCCCGCAAGGGGGAAGCCTGCCACAGGGTCCTGGAGGAGATGGAGTTCCTCTCCGGAAAGCCCGGGGAGGACCTGGCGAAAGCCCTTGAAAAGCACCGCGGGGAGACCGGAGAGTTCGCAAGCCCCGGGGAGATAGGAGCCCGGCTCGCTGCCTTCCTGGCCCTGCCTCAGGTCAAGGAGCTGTTCCTTGCCCGGCCGGGACGGACCGTTCTGAGGGAGGCCGATTTCGTCGAGGAATCCGGCGAGACCGTGCGTATGGACCGGGTTATCGTGGACGAAGCCGGGGTCGCGGTGGTGGACTTCAAGACCGGCGGGGAGAGAGCGTATGAGGGGCAGCTTGAACGGTACAAGACGATTCTGGGGCGGGTCTATCCCGGCAAGGCCGTGAAGGGGTACCTGGCGTATGTGGATAGCGGGAAGGTCATCGAGGCTTAGTAAAGTAGAAGACGGGACGGCATGGGGAAAGTGATCCTGATTGAAAAAGGAGGGGACCTGGTCGGACTGGCCAGGGATCTCCTGCTCTCCGGGGAAGCAGGGGGGGCCGGGGGGCCAGGGGGGAAAGGCCTGGCGAAATGCCTGGTGGTCTTTCCCGGGCGGAGACCGGGACATTTTCTGACCAAGGCGCTGGCCGAGGCGCTGAGGAAGCCGTTCATCCCTCCCCGGATCTTCTCCATGGACGACTGGGTCGGGGAAACCTGCCGGACCTCGGGGGAGGATCGCCCCCTGGCGAGCGAAATCGATGCCGTGGCCCTGCTCTTCCGGCTGGTGAAGGAGAGCGGCCTGCCGGGCGTGCCCGGAGGGGCCGGGGGGAACATCTCCCTGGACGCTTTCATGCCCTGGGGCTACAAGCTGTTCTCGGATTTCGAAGAGCTGACCCTGGAAGGGGTCACGCCCAGGAGCCTGAGACGGTACGAGGTCCTGATCGGGATGGGGGCCGGGGGGCAATACCCCGGAATGGAGCGGGTACTCTCGGACCTGAGCAGGCTTTACGAGGGCTTCTACCAGAGCCTGGGAGCGGAGGGGCTCTTCACGCGTTCCCTGGCCTACCGCCGGGTGGCGGAGGCCGGGCCGGACCTCGCCGAGTTTCAAAGGATCCTGCTCGCGGGGTTCTTCGCCCTGAGCGGGGCCGAGGAGATGATCTTCCAGAAGACCCTCGCTTCGGAGAAGGCCCTGCTGCTCCTGGAGGACGGCCCGGGGATCGAGAGTCTCATCAAGCGGCTCGGCGCCTCTTTTGAGCGCCTGGAGGGAAAGCCTTCCCAGCCCAGGATCCACTACTGGAAAGCTCCCGATGTGCACGGGGAGGTGGTGAAGCTCTCCCAGGTGCTGGAAAACCAGGCGGGGATCCGGACCGCGGTGGTTCTGCCCTCGACGGGAACGCTTTTCCCGGTACTCCAGGTCACCCTGTCCGGACTCGACGTGGAATGGAACGTGTCCATGGGCTATCCCCTGCACCGGACCCCGGTCTGGTCCCTTCTGGCGACCCTGGGCCGGGCCCTGGAGAGCTCGGAGGAACGGGACCGGGAGACGCTTTACTTCGTCCCGGACTATCTCCGGCTCCTGCTTCATCCCTATGTCAAAAACCTGTTCTGGGGCCAGGCCAGCTCGCCCACCCGCATCCTTCTGCACACCGTGGAGGAGACTTTGAGCGGCCGGCAGGCCCGGTTCGCGCGCCTGGAGGACATCGAGGGTGACGGGGAGATCCTGAAGGAGGCTCTGCAGAGGCTCTTCGGCTCGGGGGTGGAGAAACTCTCCCCGAGGGCCGTCACCGAGCACCTGGCGGGGATTCACGACATCCTCCTCAGGCCGTTCGAAAGCCTCCTGAACGTGGGCCAGTTTGCCGGCCACCTGCTGGCCCTGGTCTCCCACCTCTCCCTGAAGAGCCAGGCTCACCAGCATCCCTATTCCGGGAACTTCTTCGTCTGCCTCATCGAGGCCCTGCACGAGCTCAAGTCCTCGCGCCTGGCCGGGGAAACGTTCGGGGACGCACGGGGCTACTTCGAGCTTCTGGAAAGCCACATCCAGGAACGACGGGTTCCCTTCCCGGGGACTCCCCTGCATGGCTTGCAGGTGCTGGGTGCCCTGGAGACCCGGAACCTCAACTTCGATCACGTCTTTCTCCTGGACGCGAACGAAGGCATCCTGCCGGCCACGGGCAAGGAGGATTCCCTCCTCCCCTACGCCGTCCGGGTGAAGCTGGGGCTCTCCACCCACGAGCACCGGGAGGCCATTTCCCGGTATTACTTCGAGAACCTCCTGGCCGGGGCCAAGGAGGTCCACCTGTTCTACGTGGAAAGTGGAGACCTGGAGAAGAGCCGGTTTGTCGAGCGCCTCCTGTGGGAGGAACAGAAGAGAGCCGGGTCGTTGGATGTCCCGGAGCAGGGCGTCGTCTTCTTCCAAAGCAAGTTCAGTAAAAAGGACCCTGAGCCGATCCCCAAGAACCCGGAGATCCTAGCTAAGCTCAAGGGGATGGCCTTCTCCCCCTCCAGTCTGGATGTCTATCTCGCCTGCCCGCTCCAGTTTTACTACCAGAAGGTTCTGGGACTTAAGGAAAAGGGGGAACTGGGCGAGGAATTGGAGGCCCCGGAGATCGGAACCTACCTTCACGACGTCCTGAAGGAGGTCTTCCAGGGCAGGACGAACCGTCCCCTCAGGTTCACGAAGGTGGATTATGAGAAAGCCGCCGGGATCGCGGAGCGGATCTTCCGGGAGACCTTCGGAGGGCACCGGGAGGGAAGGCTCTACCTCATCCACTCCCAGGTCCAGACCCGGCTCCGCGACATCCTGCTTTATCACGCCGAGAAGCTGGCGGGAACCGTGATCCAGGCCTGCGAACAGGACCTGCCGGGAAGCCTGGAGGTGCCGGGCCAGGGGAGGGTCGCCATAAAGGGACGCCTTGACCGCATCGACCTGAGGGGCAAAGAGACGGTCATCCTGGACTACAAGTCCGGGAGCACGGCGAAGAAGCCGACCGCCAGGTTCTCCCCCGGGGAAAGGGGGAATTGGCACAAGACCCTAGGGTCCGTTCAACTTCCTTTTTATCTCCTTTTGTACAAGGCCTCGAATCCCGAAACCAAGCTCGAAGACCTGAACAGCGGGCTGATGCTCCTCAAAACCCGGCCCATCGAGGAGAAGTCCCTGTTCCGGGAAAAGGACGACCGGGAGGTGCTTTTCAAGGGATATTGCGAGGCTATCGCAGGACTCATCCGGGAGATCCTGGACCCCGGGATACCCTTTGGCGACACTCCGGATCCCGCCCAGACCTGCCCGAATTGCTCTTACCGGGTGATGTGCGGAAGACAGTGGGCGGTGAAGAATTGGTAGGAGATGTGTCGTGAGTTGGAACAAGAAGGCATTGGTTATTGGGGTGTCATTCTGACCCTGAACTTGATTCAGGGGAAGAATCTGATTTTGCCGTTATGCCGTCATTCCGGACCCCGATCCGGAATCCAGCGTCTTTTGTTTGTTGTTAAATTCGCAATCCGAACCCCGGCCTGAACTCGTTTCAGGCTCGTTTCGGCATCTCCCTTATCCCTTACCCCTTATCCCTTTCTTTCTTTTTTGGCTCTCCTCTCCAAATTATTTTACCTTGAGTTAAATTTGGGCTTGACTTTTCGACCTGGAATTGCTATGCTTTTTGACCCAGGCATATAGTGCATCACCGCATCGCCTCGTGAGTTGACTTGCGGGCTCCTTATGGATTGAGGAGGGTCAGGTGAAAGGCGTGTTCCGATGGTTTAGTTCGGTCGGGTTGAATGAAGGACTTGAATGAAGGAAGAGAAAGGAGACACCCCTGAGCAAGGGGCATAAGTCTCCTTTCGTGTTTGGAGGATGATGAAGCAGAGAGCCTATGAATAAGCAGCTA
>CAYGWX010000091.1:0-6635 GCA_964353855.1 uncultured bacterium
AATACTCAACTTCCACAACCCTGTTTTAGTCCAGTTTAACGGGGGCCAGTCCGGTTATCATATTCATCCGCCTTACTGTCAGAGGAATGTTTTATGATCGAATAATCAATACCCAAGCCAACCTCCAGTAGAGCACTATCAAGCAATAGATCATAGTTAAAACTGATTATCGTATCAATTGGACAATTCTCTTTGTCGGTGGGGGATAACATAAATAGATGAGCAAATATTTGATAAATCGATTTTACAAGGGAAGAGTTTTTATGGCCATTACTATAATAATAGCAAGCCAACTTAGACAATCTCGAATCAGAATCCCATCTAAGCCCACTCAAGTCGTTAAAAATGCCAAGATCATAGCAGTGCGTTGTTAATTCAAGGGTTCTCAACAATGCATAAATGTAATCATCTTTTAAAGAAGGATCTGAACCGCCCCACTCAACTTCCATCTCCGCAAGCCCCAATAATTCTTCAATATTCCCTAAATTTATATTAATCTTATTCCTAACAGACATTAAATTTGATTGATAATCAAGAAAATGCTTAAACCGCTCTCTTTCATCCCTATCTAATGTCGATTTTGGATCTTCCCAATATTGTCGTATTTTGTCAATATAATCAGCGATTAAGGGTGCACCAGCATAACGAGAAAAACCTGCTCCTAAAATATACACATTTTTATTATACAATTTTATTTCACCTCATTGTTAGTTGCGAAACATATAAACAAGTAAAGCGGCAATCGCCGGGGCCCTTGGGCCTCGGCGGAAACGGGGTCGAGGCCCCGCGAACCTCAAAAACCGCACTGCGTTAGATGCGTGCATTATACACCCAGGAGGGGAGGGAAGTCAAGGGGGGGAAGAATAAGGGGGTAGGGTGTAGCGTGTAGGGTGTAGGGAAACGACGAGATGCTGAAACAAGTTCAGCATGACGAGATTGAGAGGACTGGATTCCCGCCTGCGCGGGAATGACATCCGACTACCCAAGAGGGGGAAATACGAAAAAACGACTTACAACGATACGATTTTTCTCAAATCCCCAAAAACCAAGGCCTTATAAAAGCCTTGTTCCACCTAACCCCAGTTCCTGCATTTGACAAAACGCCAAACCTGCGCTATATAATGGAGGAGCAGAGGATAACGGCAGGGGTCAGGGGTTAGGGATTAGGGGCCAGGGAACGGCAGAACGGCAGGGTTAGGGTTAGAAAAACAAATCCAAGCGCGAGCTTATTACTCCCCGGGCTTCTTGTAATTCTTGATGTATTCCTCTCGTAGCCCGGAGAACTTGTCCCAGACCGGCTGGGGGACCAGGGCCTTGACCGCGTCGTAGACCTCCTGGATGTTTCCCGGGTCCTTGGGAAAGGCCGGAATCATGACCGTCTTCCGGTTAGCCACGACATTGAGCCATTGGGTCGAGCCTCCGATAGGATGACGCTTGGCCTCGGGCCAGGCCTTGGTCGTAACGCCGGTCTTTGTCATCAGGCGATAGACCCCCTCCAGGGCCTGTTTGGAAACGGCCAGGGACTCTGTCCAGACCGAGGTGTTGTCATAATCCGGGAAGTAATTGATTGCCCCGCGGCCGTCCGCGATCACGCGGATCGTGTATTCGAAATGGTGGGGCGGGGGCACGGTCGCGGCATGCCACTCGTAGATCAGCTCGAAGTCCGCGGGAAGCACGAGCGGCTTGCCCGCCTGGAGAGTGCCGGAGAAGAGCAGGATACAGAAAAGGAAGAGAGCGGAGAGGGTTTTCATTTCTTCTTCTTGAACACCATCTCCCCGTTCTTCTCGTCCACCACCACCGTGTCCCCCTCGCCGAACTCGCCCTGGATGACCTTTTTGGCCAGGGGGTCCTGGACCAGCTTCTGGAGGGTGCGCTTGATCGGCCGGGCCCCGAAGGCCGGGTCGTAGCCCTCCTTGGTCACCAGGGCCTTGGCCTTGGGGGTGAGCTCGATCGTTATCTTCCGGTCCTCCAGGCGTTTGGCCAGGTGCTTGACCTGGATGTCCACGATCCTGGCCAGCTCTTCCTTCCCGAGCCGGTGAAAGATGATGACCTCGTCCACCCGGTTCAGGAACTCCGGGCGGAATTGCTGTTTCAGGGCTTCCAGGACCTTCTCCTTGACCTCCAGCTCTGAGAGTGTGTCCCGGGCCTCTTTCTCGGACATCTCGGCCAGGAACTGGCTGCCGATGTTGGAGGTCATGATCACCACCGCGTTCTTGAAGTCCACCGTGCGGCCCTGGCCGTCGGTCAAACGGCCGTCGTCCAGAATCTGGAGGAGAACGTTGAACACGTCCGGGTGGGCCTTCTCGATCTCGTCGAAGAGGATAACGGAATAGGGGCGTCTGCGGACGGCCTCGGTGAGCTGGCCGCCCTCCTCGTAGCCCACGTATCCCGGGGGCGCGCCGATCAGGCGGGCCACGGTGTGCTTCTCCATGTACTCCGACATGTCCAGGCGCACCATGGCATGCTCGTCGTCGAACAGGAACTCGGCCAGGGCCCTGGCCAATTCGGTCTTGCCCACCCCGGTCGGGCCCATGAAGATGAACGAGCCGATCGGCCGGTCCGGGTCCGAGAGCCCGGCCCGGGCCCGGCGCACGGCATTGGCCACCGAGGCGAGCGCCTCCTCCTGGCCCACCACGCGGAGGCGGAGGCGCTCCTCCATCTTGAGGAGCTTGGCCATCTCGCCCTCCAGCATCTTCACGACCGGTATCCCGGTCCACTTGGAGACCACCTCGGCGATGTCCTCCTCGTCCACCTCCTCCTTGAGCATCTTCACGTCCTTCTGGAGGAGCTGGAGCCGGGCATTCTCCACCTCCAGCTGGCGCTGGAGCCCGGCCAGGCGTCCGTAGCGGATCTCGGCCACCCTGCCCAGGTCGCCCTTGCGCTCGGCCTGCTGCTCTTCCACCTTGGTATGGTCGATTTTGGCCTTGATGTCGCGGATGACCTGGATGGCCTTCTTCTCGTTCTGCCAATGGGCCTTCATCGTGGAGGACCGCTCCTTCAGGTCGGCCAGCTCGGCCTCCAGCTTCTCCAGCCTCTCCCGGGAGGCCTCGTCGCTCTCCTTCACCAGGGCGGTCTTCTCGATCTCCAGCTGCATGATGCGGCGCTCCACCTCGTCGATCTCGGTGGGCATGCTGTCGATCTCGATCCTTAAGCGCGAGGCCGCCTCATCCACCAGATCGATCGCCTTGTCCGGAAGGAAGCGGTCCGAGATGTAGCGGTGGGACAGGACCGCGGCCGAGACCAGGGCCGAATCCTTGATGCGCACCCCGTGGTGGACCTCGTAGCGCTCCTTCAAGCCGCGGAGGATGCCGATGGTATCCTCGACCGTGGGCTCGCCCACGACCACGGGCTGGAAACGCCGCTCCAGGGCCGGGTCCTTCTCCACGTGCTTGCGGTACTCGTCCAGGGTGGTGGCCCCGATGCAGCGCAGCTCGCCCCGGGCCAGGGCCGGCTTGAGCATGTTCGAGGCGTCCACCGAGCCCTCGGCGGCGCCCGCCCCGACCAGGGTATGGAGCTCGTCGATGAACAGGATGATCTGGCCCTCGGACTCCTGGATCTCCTTCAAGACGGCCTTCAGGCGGTCCTCGAACTCCCCCCGGAACTTGGAGCCCGCCACCAGCGCTCCCAGGTCCAGGGCCACGAGGCGCTTGTCCTTGAGGGTCTCGGGCACGTCCCCCGTGGCGATGCGCTGGGCCAGGCCCTCGGCGATGGCGGTCTTGCCGACGCCCGGCTCGCCGATGAGCACGGGGTTGTTCTTGGTCCTCCGGGAGAGGACCTGCATCACCCTGCGGATCTCGTCGTCCCTTCCGATCACCGGGTCCAGCTTTCCGCGCCGGGCTAGGTCCGTGAGATCCCGGCTGTAGCGGTCCAGGGCCTGGTACTTGCCCTCCGGGTTCTGGTCCGTGACCCGCTGGGTCCCGCGGATGTCCACCAGGGCCTTGTAAATGGAATCCCGGGTCACGCCCAAGCCTTTAAGCACACCCTGCGCCTTGCCGCCTTTTTCCTCGGCAATCGCAATCAGGAGATGCTCGGATGAGATATACTCGTCCTTGAGCTTGTCCGCTTCGGCCTGGGCCTCGTTCAATACCCGCTGGAGCCGGCCAGAGAGATAGACCTGGCCGGAGCCCCCGGAGACCTGGGGGAGCTTGCGCAGCTCCTCGTCCATGCGCTTCAGGACCAGGTCGGGGTTGGCCCCGAGCTTCTCCAGGATGGGGGCGACCACCCCGTCCTTCTGGGAGATCAGGGCATAGGCCACGTGCTCGGGATCGATCTCCTGGTTGCCCCGGGACAGGGCTTCGGACTGGGCGGCCTCCATGGCCTCCTGGGCCTTCAGGGTCAGCTTATCCAGACGCATATAATATCCTTCCTTTTAGAATGATGAACTATCCACCTAAGATAATCAAAAAGACCCGATTTGTCAAGGGGTGGCGTCGCTCGCGTTACGCAGGGTCATCCTGGACTCCCCCTTCCCCTCGGTCTCGACCCGCACCGGATAGCGCTTTTCATCCCGGGTCAGCCAGATCCGGATTTTCGGCGGATCGCTTACCACGACCCAGCAGGAGCAGGGTGAAGCCTGCCAGGGCTTCGTTTCCATCTCCTCCTTGCCCGTGATCCGCAGGGTGTATTCCCCCTCCCATAGGCCGATCGGAAAGAAGGCTCCCTCGGCGAGGGGTTGAGACCTGAGGTAATACATCACGGTCAGGATGTCCTGCAGGGGGTGTTCCCGCTTCACGGTCTTGGTCTTGGTCCGCCCGCCCTCGGTCAGCGAGAAGGTCGCCCTTTTCCTCGCGGGGTCGTAGACCTGACGTCCCAGGGCCAGATTATCCCCCCGCTGGATGCGGGTAGTGATGAGCAGGGGCGAAAGGTCGTCGGTTCGGCAGAGGATCTCGATGTGGTTGGAGAACAAGGAGCCCACCCGGATATCCTGGGTCATGTGGAAGGCGGGGACCCCCCGACAGGTGGTCTCGGCGACCACGGCCATCCGGGCCGTGCCCCGCATGTATTTGAGGTAGCGCACCTCGTAATCCAATACCTCCCCCGCCTTGAAGGGATGCCCGAAGGTGCTGGAGGTCAGGGCCGCCATGAGCCCGAGGGTCGGAAGGAGTTCTTTTCGCATCGTCAGGGGTTGACCAAATGGGAAAGCAATTATACCATAAAGCAGGGGGACAAAAAAAGCGCCCCGATCTTTCGGGACGCCTCCCCGGACTTCCGAGGGAATCACTTGGCGTTTCCCCGTACCCGGGCGAGCTTCTCCATCACTTCGCCCGCATGCCCCTCCACAGAGACCTCGGGCCAGATGTGGCGGATCCTGCCCTCGGGGTCGATCAGGAACGTCTTCCGGAGGACCCCCCAAGTCTCCTTTCCGTAGCTGTTCCTGGGCCCCCAGGCCCCGTAGGTCTCGAGGATGATGTGTTCGGGGTCGGAGAGGAGCGTTAACCTGAGATGGTGCTTCTCGATGAAACGAGCGTGGCTCTGGGGCGGATCCGGACTGATGCCCAACACCGCGGCATCCAGCTTCTCAAAGGCCGCGAGCGAATTCGTGAATTCGCAGGCCTCGGTCGTGCACCCCGGGGTGTCGTCCTTGGGGTAGAAATACAGGACCACCCACCGGCCCCTGTAATCCCTCAGGCAGACCGATTTCTCTTCCCGATCCGGAAGGCAGAAATCCGGCGCCTTGATCCCAATCTTCACACCTTCGCTTTCCATCTTACCTTCCTTGGTTTGATGAGTTGCATTGAGCCGGTCAATCGGATAAACCGTGACTTGGAGCGTGGAACCCGTGAGACCACCCTCTCCTTTGAGCCATCCTTTGCTCCCGCTATCACCAAAGATCAATTCCAACAGTGATAACACCCTCCTGCCCTTTGGTGTTCCCTTCTATATATATAGTAAGCAAAAGGGCCGCTTAAGCGGCCCCATACCTGCACGATCGCGATAACTCATTGAGTGTACAAAGGATGAAAGAACAGGTTACTTCCCCTCCTCCTTTTTTTTCCTCTCCTCCCAGCGCTTCTGGACGATCTTGTCTACCTCCTTGAAGCCCGGGTCGTCCCTGAGGCTGTCCAGCTCCGTGTCGTCCACCATCAGGGGCCAGTTGTAAAACCCTTTGTCCGCCAGGGTCCGGAGGCTCTTGATCGCCTCGCCCTTCTTGCCCCACAGGGCATAACAGCAGGCCAGGTTGTAATAGGAGGGCTCGTAAGCTGGTTTCAACCGGATGGCCTTTCGGAACTCCTTCTCCGCCTCCGGATATTTCTTCTGTCCGGCCAAGGCGTTTCCGAGCCTGCAATAGGCCTCGGCCCAGCCCGCCTTCAAGCGGATGGCCATCCGGAACTCCTTCTCCGCCTCGCCGAACTTCCTCTGCTCCCCGAGCCTGACTCCGAGGTCGAAGTGCTCCTGGGCCCGGGACGGCGGCTTGGCCGAAGCCTGCAGGGATATCCAGAGCAGCATCACGGCAACGAGCCATGGTTTCATCAAATCATTGCTCCTCTCTGTTTCCAAGCTTATACCCTATCACAAACCGGTTGGCCCTGTCAAGCACAGAGAGGCGACTCCAGCCGCCCTTGACAAAACCGGCCCGTTACGATACAATTAAAGGGTCTACGTAAAGAGGCAAACCCTGAGCAATCGGGGGGCGC
>CAYGWX010000092.1:0-6535 GCA_964353855.1 uncultured bacterium
AAAACTATTCACTTTATGATACAAAGTGTGAACTAAAGTGAATAGGGGTGAGTCAAATCCCCCTGAGTCATCTTTGGGCTTTTTGCCGGATTTATCTCAGCTTCACGATCCGCACAATCTCGTCATGCTGAACCATGCCCTGAACTTGATTCATGGGTTGTTTCAGCATCTCTCGGTCTCGTCATCCTGAACTTGGTTCAGGATCTCGTCGTTTCTTATCTCACCTTCACGATCCGCACAATCTCGTCATGCTGAACTTGTTTCAGCATCTCTTGATACTTCAGGAAGTAGACCCCCGGCGCCAGCCCCTCCCCGATTCGGTCCCCCCGATACGTCCCCACCTTCCTTCCTGTGATGTCGTACACTTCAAACGTCTCTTTCTCCTGCCCGGGAACCATGGCGAAAGTGGTAAAGGGATTTGGTGTGGCCTTTATTCTAACCTCTAACCTCTGACCTCTAACTTCTGCCGTTTCCGTTCCCGAGTTCCCTGTCAGGTTGCGCTTGTAATACATCTGCTTAATTCCATTCCGTCCATCCTGCCAGGCTATATGAACTTTGACGCCCGAGACGGCAATGGAGGGGTAATCGATTCCAAGAGTATCGGCGGTGAGGAAGGTGTCCGGCTCCCAGGTCGTGCCCCTGTCGGTTGAGCGCTTGTAAGTAACTCTGCACGTATAGGGTGCCTTTAAAACTATGTTTTGGTGACCGTGCCATACAATATGAACATTCGGTCCTGAAGCCTCGATAGACGGTCGAAGGGTCGTAAGGATAGATAGGCACCTTTCCGATTCCCAGTTCGTTCCATTATCCGTAGAGCGTAGGTAGTAAAGTTGATAGGAACGATCCCAGACGATATGGATATCCGGTCCTGTGGCGGAAAGGGAAGGGATGTGGGTATTATCCCCTGCGCTGCCAAACGGGGTATCCGCTCCCCAGGTTGTCCCTCCGTCCGTGGAGCGTTTGTAGTAAATTCGCCAGCTTCCCGTTCGGTTGTCAAGCCAGGCGACATGGACATTCGTTCCCGAGACTGCAGCGGAAGGAGACACGGAATAAGCGGTATCCGTAGTGAGCTTGACCACGGCCTCCCAAGTCCGTCCTCCATCGGTCGAGCGCCGATAGAAAATATCAGGATGAACCCTCGTAGTATCCCTCCCGGTAGTATGGTGCCAGACCAAGTGGACCTCTGTGCCCGATGCCGCGAGGCATGGGTTCCACGCAATTACCGTATCAACGGAAAGGCGCATGTCCGGCCCCCAAGTGGAGCCTCCGTCCGAAGAGCCTTTGTAATAGATCTGGGTTAATCGGCCGTCCCGTTGGTCCATCCAGGCGACATGGACCCATTTACCTGAAGCTGCCAGGACCGGCGGATAGACTGCTGCGGAATCATTGGTGAGGGTCGTGTCCGGTTCCCAGGTGATTCCCCCATCCGTTGAGCGTTTATAGAAAATCTTAGGGCGTACCGACCTTCCCTCCTTCCAGACGAGATGCACCGTATCCCGGCTGGATGCGATGTACTTGGCGTTATTAGCGCAGTTTAAGGGATAAGTGCTGCTATATGTTAGCCTCACGTCCGGCTCCCACTGGGCGAGGAGGGGAGGGGCGAGCAAAAAGGTCAGGACTATGGCAAATGCGAGGGTGGGTAGGAAGGAAAATGGCAGGACCTTCGTGTTTCTCCAACAACCAACAACTGACAACCAACAACTGCCGTTCAGCCGGTCGTTTTTCATGGTATCCTCCCGTGCAGGATGGGTTAGCAAAGCTATATACGTGCATATTCTGGGCCATAATTTGAAGAAAATAACTGATTCTGCGTAACTTGTTGTCGTTTCTTGGATTATGTGAAATGATGGGTTTCTTGGAAGGGGCTGTTTTGGCCTTTAACTATTCACTTTAGTGTATAAAGTATGAACTAAAGTGAATAGGCGAAAGGGCTTGGGATGGTTCTTAAAGGGTTCCTGAAATTAGCGTGAAATTGGCGAGAAGTCGGCGGGAACATGGCGGGAACACGGCGAGAACATGGCGGGAACACGGCGGGAACATAGCGAGAATATAGTGGGAACAGGGTGGGAAAGGGGCTGAAAGAGGGAGAGAAAGCCCCGGGAAGCCTTCCTACACTCCTCCGGGGGCCTATGTTTTGTATGTCGGGGTCGTCTGTTCTTGGTTTTTTATCCGTTCATTTTGAAATGCTAATTGCTAATTTTGCACTTTGCAATGAGTTGTTCAGTCTACGGTCTACAGTCTTCGGTCCACTGTCGCTCCTGCCGGCAGTTCCTGGTCCTTGTACTGCAGGGCGTAGAGCTTGGCGTAGATCCCGCCCTGGGCGAGGAGCTCCTGGTGGGTGCCCTGTTCCCGGAGGGTGCCCTTGTGCAGGACCAGGATGCGGTCGCAGTCCTGGATGGTGGACAGGCGGTGGGCGATGACCAGCGAGGTGCGGCCCTTCATCAGGACCTTGAGCGCGTCCTGGATGAGCAGCTCGGTCTCGGTGTCCACGGACGACGTGGCCTCGTCCAGCACCAGGACCTTGGGGTCATAGGCCAGGGCCCGGGCGAAGGAGAGGAGCTGCTTCTGGCCGACCGAGAGGTTGGTTCCCCGCTCGCGGATCTCGTCGTCATAACCCTTGGGCATGCGCTGGATGAAGGGGTCGGCGTGCACGCCTCGGGCGGACTCGCGAATGCGCCCGTCGGTGATCTCCCCGTGCCCCAGCCGGATGTTGGAGGCCACGCTTCCCGAGAACAGGAACACGTCCTGCTGAACCACGCCGATGGCCCGGCGGAGGGTTTTCAGGTCCCACTGCCGGAGGTCCACGCCGTCGAAGGTGATGCTTCCCTTCTGGATGTCGTAGAACCGGCAGAGCAGGTTGATGAGGCTGGTCTTTCCGGCCCCGGTCGCGCCCACGAAGGCCACCCGCTCTCCGGGCCGCACCTTGAAGGAGATGTCCCGGAGGACGACCTCCTCCTCCACGTAGGCGAAGGTCACGTCCTTGAACTCGATCTCGCCCCTGACCAGTCTGGGCGCGTGGGGGGTGGCCGGGGAAGCGATGACCACCGGGGTGTCCAGGAGCAGGAAGACCCGCTCCGAGGAGGCCATGGCCTCCTGCACGATGTTGTATTTGTCGGTCAGGTCCTGGATGGGCTGGAAGAACCTGCGGGCGTACTGGAAGAAGGCGGTGAGGCTCCCGATCGTCAGCATCCCCTGCAGGGCCTGTCCTCCTCCGTACCACAGCATCAGGGCCATGGACACCGAGGCCACCAGCTCCACGACCGGGAAGAACACCGCATACGCGGTGATGCTCCTCAGGTTGGCGTCGCGGTGCAGGGCGTTGATGCGGTCGAACTGGCCGAAGTTCTCCCCCTCCCGGCAGAAGGCTTGCACCGTGGGCATGCCCAGGAAGTTCTCCTGCATGAAGGCGTTCAGCCGGGCGAGCTTGGTGCGTACGTCCCGGAACGAGGTCCGCACGCTCGCCTGGAAGACCCGGGCCGCGGCGAAGATGACGGGCAGGACCACGAAACTGACCAGGGCCAGCCGCCAGTTCATCCACAGGAGCACGCCCATGATTCCGAGGAGGACCAGCACGTCGCCGACCACGGTCACGACCCCGGCCACGAACAGGTTGTTCAAGACGTCCACGTCCCCGATGACCCGGGTCATCAGCCGGCCCACGGGGTTGGTGTCGAAAAAGCGCATCGGCAGGCGCTGGAGGTGCCTGAAGATCTGGCTGCGCAGGTCGTACATGATCTTCTGGCCCGTCATCTGCAGGACGTAGGCCTGGATGAACCCCGTGGCCATGCGCAGGATGAGGACCGCGAGGAAGACGAGCGAGAGCCGCATCAGGCCGGGCCAGTCCCGGGCCTGGATGTAGACGTCGATGGCGACCTTGGTGAGGTAGGGGCCGACCAGCTCCAGAAACGAGACCGCGAGCACGAAGGCCAGGGCCAGCAGCGCCTGCCCCTTGTAGGGCCGGAGGTAGGCCAGGAGCCGGCGCATCAGCCGGGCGTCATAGGCCTTGCCTAAGGCCTCTTCTTCGTGGAATAGGTCAAATCCGTTCATGAAGTTCGACGGTAGACCATGGACTGTAGACTGTGGACTAAGGGTATCAAGACTCTCTCCGGTGACTGTCGATATAATTGATCAGGCCGCGAAGGGTTCTCAGAGCCTGAGAGAACTTGTCCTTGAATTCCATGCTTGTCTTGCAGTAACCCAGTCGTTCGGCGATGGATAGACAATACTCAGCTTCCTTGAGCGAGGAAAGCGAGACATACAGAAACTGCAAGTAATCGTTGTCCGTTTTCCGTCCGGATCCTTCAACGATGTTTGCCGCTGAAGAGACGATGGCCCGCCTGAGTTGCGACGTCAGTCCGTAAAGCTCATCCTTTGGGAATGAACGAGTCAAGCGGTAGACTTCGATGACCAATTCATCGGTCATCTGCCAGGCCCGGATCTTCGTATAATCTCTTGGCATCGTTTAACCCTTGGTTTGTTGTTTGAAAGTCTACGGTCTACAGTCTACCGTCCACGGTCGCCGTTAGTCTTCCTCTAACGCTTCGCGGAGCAGCTGTTTCTCGTACAGGCTGGCGTAAAGCCCGCCCTGGGTGAGCAGCTCTTCGTGGGTGCCTCTCTCCGTGATCGTGCCGCGGTCCAGGACGACGATCTGGTCGGCATCCTTCACCGTGGAGATCCGGTGTGAGATGAGGATCGTGGTTTTCCCTGTGCGGGCTTTGCGCAACGCCGACAGGATCTCTTCCTCGGTATGGGTATCCACATTGGCGAAGGCGTCGTCCAGGATCAGGATCGCGGGGTCGATCAGCAGGGCCCGGGCCAGGGCGGTGCGGGACTTCTGGCCGCCGGAAAGGGTGATGCCCCGCTCGCCGACGAAGGTTTCGTAGCCCTTGGGGAATCCCGCGATGTCCTTGGCGAGCTGGGCCAGGGTCGCGGCCCGCTCGACCTCCCTTGCCTCCGCGCCGGCCTTGCCGAAGGCGATGTTCCCGGCCACGGTCTCGGAGAACAGGAACGGCTCCTGGGAAACGTAGCCGATGCTCTTCCTCAGCAGGGATAAGGGGTAGCGCGGGAGGGGATGGCCGTCGATGCGGAGGGCTCCGCCGCCGGGCTCGTAGAGCCTGGGGATGAGCGAGACCAGGGTGCTCTTGCCGCTTCCGGTCGGCCCCACGATGGCCAGGGACGTCCCCGCCGGGACCTCTAACGAGACGTCCTTGAGCACCGCGGTCCCGTTGTAGGCGAAAGAGATGTGCTCGAAACTGAGCGCGCCCCTGACCTGGAGGGTGGGATCGGCATCGGGTTCATCCGCGATGGCCGGCCGGGCGGTCAGGAGCTCGTTGACCCGGCCCATCGAGGCCGCGCCGCGCTGGGCGAGGTTCACGACCCAGCCGAAGGCGATCATCGGCCAGGTCAGGTACATCAGGTAGGCGTTGAAGGCCACCAGCCCGCCCAGGGTCAGGCGGCCGTGGATGACCTCGTAGCCCCCTCCGGCCAGGACCAGGATGACCGAGACCCCGACCAGGAAGAACAGGAGGGGGTCGAAGAGGACGTTCACCAGGATGAACCCCCGGTTCTTCTGGATGTACTCCCTCTGGAGCCGCTGGAACTCCTTGAGCTCGGCCTCCTCCTGTACGTAGGCCTTGACCACGCGCATCCCGGAGAGGTTCTCCTGGACCCGGGCGGAGAGGTCGGAGAGGGCGGCCTGGACCTCCTCGGTCCGCTGGTGCAGGGCCGAGCCCAGCTGCTTGGTCACCAGGGAGACGATCGGCGCGGGGAGCAGGACCAGCAGGGTAAGCCGCCAGTCCAGGGCGAGCATCTGGGTCAGGGCCAGGATCACGGAAAAGAAGGGGTTGATGGTCATCATGATCCCCGGCCCCAGGAACATGCGGATGTTCGCCATGTCGCTCGTGGCCCGGGTCATCAGGTCCCCGATGCGGGTCCGGGCGTAATAGGCCGGCTCCAGGGCCTGGAGGTGCTTAAAAAGGTCGTTCCGCAGGTCGTACTCGATCTTGCGCGAGGCCCCGATCATGAGCTGCCGCATGCCGAAGCGGAACACCCCGTGGCCCAGGGCGACCGCGACCAGGAGCAGGCCCAGGGTGACGAGCGGAGGGAATCCCCAGGGCCGGGTCCAGTCCGGGAAGCGGTGCCGGATGAGGCTGTCTATTCCGACCTGCAGGACGCGGGGCTGGAGCAGGAAGATGGCATTGGCCAGGAGGATGCACCCGGTCCCTCCCAGATAATGCCACTTGTGCTTGGCGAGATAGGGTTTGAGGGCTAAAAGGCTTTTCACAATGCGGTTTTTAAAAAGGCGTCATTGCGACCCCGAACTTGATTCGGGGGAAACAATCTCGTCGTTAAGAGGTCGTCATTCCCGCGAAAGCGGGAATCCAGTGTCTTGTTTGACGTTCAATCAACATTCCGAAATCCGAAATCGAAAGGCCCTTTCCCAGCTTCTTAACTTCCTAACTTCTTATCTTCGCTGTTCTTCCCTTTTCCCATGCCCCCATGCTCCTCTGCTCCCGTCTATCGTTCCTGGGGCGGG
>CAYGWX010000093.1:0-6316 GCA_964353855.1 uncultured bacterium
CTCAATCTTTAACGTGTTTCTTTCTCGTTCCGCCACGCCCACTACGCTGTCCACGAAGAACACAAATAGATTGCCCATATAGGCGCCCCCATAGGCATAGGGTTGACCCCCGTCTCCCCAGACATCCTGAATGGTCCAGCCCGTATCGTAGCGCCTGATAGAGAAGAGACGATGACCATCCCTTACGTCAATCAGCTCGATCCTCCCAACCCAAGCGCCACTAAAGGGTCTCAACCGCCCCCCCATCCATACGTATCCAGGCAAAATATAGTGCAACCCGTAGCCATCGTACTCCCAGCCCGGCCCATAGCCATACCATCCCGCCGTATCCGGCTGAACCGGATCGCCGATGGTCACGACCTGCATCCCGGCAACGCCAAGGAGATACCCCAAGGTGTCGGCATACTCCACCTCATTGGCCGCCGTGATAAATTCCGTCATAAACACGTTGCGCGGATTGCGAGGATCGCTCACATCCATCACCGCATACCCTCGTGAGCCCTCGAACCTTCCCGTAAGGTAAGCGTATCTCCCTTTCACCCAGAAATCATTGGTTATGCCTGAAATCCCGCCCCCACCAACGAAATAAGGATTCCGCGGATCAGCAACGTTTAAAATCAAAAGCGGCGAATTGAAACGGCCACACAGGTAGGCCAGGGTGTCTTGGACAAAGACGTTCGTTATCCACTCCTGGGTGGAACTGGGTGTCCAACCCCCGATCCTTTGAGGCTGAGCCGGATTGCGAATATCTACCACCACCAACCCGCTGTCCCCCTCAGCGGCATATAACAAGGAGTCCTTCAACATGATGTCAAGGGTCCTCCAGGGCATCTCCAGATGCCCAAGCTCAACCGGCTGAAAGGGATTGCGTACATCCAACACCCGCAGCCCGTCCATCCCGTGGGCCACATAGAGATAATTCCCTTGCTGCACCAACTCCCAGCAGACATCCCCGGTGGGATAATGAGTGATTTCACGGGGCTGGGAGGGAACCCGAACATCCATCACCCGAAGACCCTTTCCGCCGTCGGCAAAGTAGACCAGGCTGTCTTTAGCAAAGACCCCCCCCCCAACCCAGATGTCTCGCAGCGCCCTCGTTCCACAGGACTGGCTGGATTTGAAATGTCAATGACCCACAAATGACTTAGGTTGCTGTACGGATACCTTTCGTAGATCACCCAATCCTCACAGAGATAGACAAAATTACCCAAGACAGAGATGCTACGAGGCCCGGCATTCGACGGACCGCTGGGGCGGAAACACAGCACTTTTTGAGGCAACTGGGGATTCTTGATATTAACTACGCAAAAACCGCTGTCTGAAGAGGCGATAAAAGCAAGGGTATCTCGTATTTCAAGGTCATAGGTGATGCCAAGCCCGGAACTTTGCCCTATCTTTCGGATGGCTCGGGGATCGCTGAGATTATACGCCTCCAATTCTGATTGCCACCCCCCCCCTGAGACATACGCCAGTGTGTCCACTACTTGAATCTTATTACCCCAACAAGTATCATATCCCGCCACCACAAACGGTGCCGCAGGGTCCTTTACATTGATCACCAATAAATCCGAGGAGTCCTGGATGCTGTTGCTCCCCACCATATACGCCAGGGTATCCTGTACCCAGATTCCAAGCATATGGCCACCCCGCCCTACCCTCCCCACCACCCTCGGATTCCTCAAATCCCGCACATCCACAATCGCCAGGCCGTTATAGGCATCTACCAGATAGGCATAACCGTTTTGGACAAAGACATCTTCGATGATAGTGAACTCCACATCATAAGCCCGGCCCATCTCCACCGGATTAGCCGGATCGGAAATATCCAGGATCAAGAGGCCGCAGCTCACCCCCACGTAGGCGTAGTACCCCTGCACCACCACCTGCCTGGCAGGTCCTAAGAGCGTCTGACCCAAAAGGCGCATCCCCAGGCTGTCGCGAGCCTGGGAAAGGCCCGTCAAGAGCAAGAGTAAACCAAGCACGAGAAAGAAGCGTTTCATTTGAAATAGCCCCATAGATGAAAAAGGAGACCTAGGCCCCTTACTCAAGGGTGTCTCCTTTCTCATGATCCAGCCCGAAACTCGCCTTAATACCAAAACCACCTTTCATCTTAACCCTCCTCAATAAATAAGGAGCCCAAAAGCCATTCACGATAGAGAGATGCCGAAACAAGTTCGGCATGACGAGAGAAGCGGCGATGCGATGATGCGCTTCTTGCCTGGGTGTGAAAGCATAGCAATTCCAGGCCGAAAAGTCAAGCCCAAAATTAGCTCAAGATAAAATAATTTGGAGAGGAGGGGAAAGTCGAGGGGGAAAGACAGGGATAAGGGATAAGAGAGATGCCGAGCCCAGGCCTGACCTCCGTCGGACCTTTCGGACACGTCGGACAAATCCCCCCTACCCCCCCTTTTTACTAAGGGGGGAAAAGTCACTGGATTTCCGCCCCCGGCCTACAGCTTGCCGGGGCAGGCTTCGCGGGAATGACGACCAAAGAGAGATGCCGGATCGAGCCTGAAACGAGCTTCCCGAAAGACCGAGGGCAAGTAGGCCGGGGTTCAGTATGACACCTAAAGGCTTACGGCAAAGAGAGATTCCGGATCAAGTCCGGAATGACGAGACTCTACGGAAAGGCGGGGCTACAATCAATCGCGGGGGGAAGCCAGTTCTACGCTTGCAGAAGGCCCTCTGAATCTGCTATACTTTGAGCCGATGGATAAAACCTACAAACACCTGGACCTCATCACCGTGGCCTTCGTGGCCGTGCTCTTAATCTCCAACGTGGCCTCCACGAAGATCTTGCTCCTGGGGCCGTTCACCTTCGACGGCGGGACCATCCTCTTCCCCCTGTCCTACATCTTCGGAGACATCCTGACCGAGGTCTACGGTTATCGGGCCTCCCGGCGGGTCATCTGGCTGGGCTTCTCCGCCACGTTTCTGATGTCCGTCATCTTCATGATCGTGGGCAAACTGCCCCCGGCCCCGGGCTGGGCGAACCAGGAGGCCTACGACAAGATCCTGGGCCTCACCCCCCGCATCGTAGCCGCCAGCCTGATCGCCTATTTCGCCGGAGAGGTCTCCAACTCCTTCACCCTGGCCAAGATGAAGATCATGACGAGCGGAAAGTGGCTCTGGACCCGGACCATCGGCTCCACGCTGGTTGGCGAGGGCGTGGACACCGCCCTGTTCTGCACCATCGCCTTCCTCGGAGCCCTGCCCGGAAGCCTGCTCGTCAGCATCATCCTGTCCAACTACGTTTTCAAATGTGCGTTCGAAGCCGCGGCCACCCCCCTCACCTATGGGGTGGTGGGTTTCCTCAAGCGCTCGGAGGGAGTGGATCATTACGACCGGGGGACCGACTTCAATCCCTTCCGGCTGAGGGAACCGGCAGGGGTGGGAGAGACGGTGGAGTCGGCAGGACCATAAAAGCCATGAAGCTTTTTACCCTTAAAGACTTTCCCGAAACCCGACACCCGACACCCGATACCCGCATCTTTTTTATCTCCGACTTCCACCTCGGGGCTGAGCGACTTGAAAAGGAAGCGGAGAAGGAGCGCAAGCTCGCCTCATTCCTCGCCCACCTCGATCTCCAGCGCGACTGGTTGGTTCTCCTGGGCGACCTGTTCGAGTTCTGGTTCGAGTACCGCACCGTGATCCCCAGGGAGCACCTGCGCATCATCCAGCAGCTCATCGCCCTGCGGGAGCGGGGCCTGCCCATCCTCTACCTCGCCGGGAACCACGACTTCTGGCTGGGGAGATTCTTTACCCAAGACTTGGGAATCCCCCTTATCCCGGACGCCCTGGAGCTGGAACTCGGAGGCAGGAAGTTCTTCATCGCCCACGGCGACGCCCTGGGCCGGGGTGACTGGGGCTACAAGGTCATGAAGAAGATATTCCGCAATCCCGTCAACATCTTCCTGTACCGCCTGATCCATCCCGACCTCGGCATCCCCTTCGCCAAGGCCATCGCCTCGCGCTCCCGGTCAAAGGGAGTAAAGCCAGACACCCCCTACCGGGAGTATGCCCTGAAAAAGCTGGAGCAGGGCTACGACGCTGTGGTCTTCGGCCACACCCATAAACCGGTGTTTTTGCCGGTCGGGGAAAAAACTTATCTCAATACAGGAGACTGGCTCACGAACTTCACGTACGGGAAGTGGGAGGCGGGGAAGCTGAGCCTGAAGAACTGGGATGAAGGGTCAGGGTAAAGCGATATACAAAAATGGGGGGAGGCGGTGACGCCTCCCCTTGAATGTTTATCACCCTAACGGGTCAGAAAATCCGCGTGCCCTAAATTGTCTCTCCGGTATGTTCGATCTTAAGCTCGTCGGAAGGAGCATCGAGCACGGGCAACTCAGCAGGGGCCGGTGGGATACTTTCCATCCGGCCCGAGTGTTCTATCTTCAGCTCTCCAGCCGGAGCCTCGATCACAGGTATTACGGGGGATGCCGCCGGGCTTCTCTCCACGTTGAAGGTCCCCTCAACCTGCGCCAGGAGGTCGGCCAGAGCCTCCTCGCCCTCCTTTTCGTCCCACCGGACCCGGATGATCTCACCAGACTGGAACTCGACCCGGCCTTCCTTGCTCTGGGCATGGATGGTGAGCGTGCCGGTCCAGGCTCCGGCAAGAAATAGATCCACGAGCGAGAGGACCGTGTAATCGATCAGGTCGCCATCGAAAACCTGCTCCTGCTTGGCCAGCAGGGCCTGGGTCTGCCGGGCGTCCACCAAACGCTCATTCACCGCCTTGAGCAGAACTCTCCGGGTGAAAGGCTTCACGATGAAGCGCTGGCCGCCCAGGATGAAGGCCCGGGCCCGGTCCAGGGTTTCACGCTTGGCGGAGAGAAATAAGAACGGGACGGGCTTGAGTCTTGGATCCTGCTTAACCCGCTGGCAGAATTCGAAGCCGTCCATTACCGGCATCATGATATCGGCGATGATTAGGTCCGGAATCCCGCGGGGTCCCCAGAGGGTGCCCGTGTCGGCCTTGACCAGGGCCTCCTGGCCTTCGGCGGCCGAGACGACCTTATAGCCGGCCTGAGTGAGCTCCTTTTCGACCACCTCCCGGATGAGGATTTCGTCGTCTACCACCAGGATGGCGTAACTTTCCGGGGAGGGCGAAACCTCGTCGGCCTCGGCCGGACCGTTTTGAGGAGCAAGGAGATCGGGAATCTTAGGAAGTTCCGTGGATTCGAGGTTCATTTTGGGAATCCTTAAAATAGCTAAAGAAATTAAAGTGAAGCTGTCCTTTAAGTTCGTTCTGGGAGGACCCCTGGTTTTCTACGTTTCGCTCCCTGAAAAGGTGGTAGGTTTGCCCTCAAGTCTTTTGTAAAAGGCTTTACGCACCTTCATTGCCTCGCCCAGGATCCAGGGGCGGCCGTGGAAAGGCACGCCTCTTCCCCATGACCTGAAAACGGTCCGGGGCCGGACAGAGCCAAAGCCCAAGGGGCACGACGAGCTCTTCCTGAGCTCAGGTTATGCAAAAAAACGACCGGAAAGAGAAGGAGCCGCCTCACCCCATTCAGCCCTTACAGAGAGTAGTAACCGTCGGGAAGGATATTGAAGTCGATCTCGTAGGAGTCGCGGAGCTTATCCTGGAATTCAGCCGGGCAGGCGAGGTAGAACTCGAAGTTGGCGTGCATGTCCGCGAACTCGGCCAGGATTGCAACGTGCTCCTTGTCGTCCTGGTAGGTGTCCTCGGTCTCCACCTCCACAAGGCGGAAGGTTCCGAAGCGCTCGGCCTCGATGTCCGGAACCGTGGCATTTCGCTCCGCGGGCCGGCCTCCCTCCCAGGGGAGGTGGTCCACCTTGATGTTTTTCCAGCCCTCGGACTGGAGCTTGGCCACGGCTCCCAGGATCATGCGCTGCTGGAGCGCGGTGCCGCCGTAATGTTGCATGAAACCTCCTGTTTTAAGGAAAGGCTACTTCCCCTTCTTCTCCTTCTTCTCCTCCTTGCCCTCCTCCACACCCATGGCTTTCAGGGCTTCCTTGAGCGTGTTGTAGGTATCGAAGACCATGGCCAGCTTGGTGACCGCGAACACGTTCTTGATGCGCTTGTCGATCCCGCAAAGTGCGAAGGCTGCCTTGCGCTTCTTGTAGTTCGTGTAGGCCGCGACCAGGATGCCCATGGCTGTGCTGTTCAGGTAGGAGACTTCGGAAAGGTCGATGACCAGCTTCTCATTGTTCCAGTCCTGCAGCCGCCGGACCTGGAGCTCGAGCTGATCCGTCTCTCCCCCGCCCACCAGGTTCCCCTCGGGCTGGACCACGGCTACGTCGTCAATCATCTTCCATCGTAAACCCAACTCTCTTCCCTCCGCGTTAAAGG
>CAYGWX010000094.1:0-5984 GCA_964353855.1 uncultured bacterium
TGAAGGCCGGGGCCACGAAGATCACGGTCCTGGACTACGACGAACTCCATTTGGAGGAGAAGGAGGCCCGAACCGCGGAGGAGTGCTTCCCGTTCCGGGACAAGCCCACGGTGACCTGGATCAACGTGGAGGGTCTCGCGGACGCGGCGGCCCTGGAGAAGCTGGGCGAGCGGTTCGGCTTGCACGCCCTGATCGTAGAGGACATCCTGGCCACGGACCAGCGGCCCAAGGTGGAGGACCAGGGGGACTACCTGTACATCGTGCTCAAGATGCTGGACTACCAGGAGGAGGAGATCATCCACGAGCAGGTGAGCCTGATCCTGGGGTCCAACTTCGTCATCTCGTTCCAGGAGGGCCGGGAGGGAGACGTGTTCAACCCCATCCGGGAGCGCATCCGGAGCGGGAAGGGCAGAATCCGCAAGTCGGGGGCCGACCACCTGGCCTACGCGCTTCTGGATTCCATCGTGGACAGCTACTTCGCCATCCTGGAGAAGTTGGGAGAGCAGGTGGAGGCCCTGGAGGAGGAGCTGATCGCGGATCCGGGACCGGAGACCCTGGAGGAGATCCACCGCCTGAAGCGGGAGATGCTTTATTTAAGGAAATCCCTCTGGCCTCTGCGGGAAGTCATCAGCACCCTGGAACGGGGGGAATCCGCGCTCATCCAGGAGTCCACGGGCATCTACCTCAGGGACGTGTACGACCACACCATCCAGGTCATCGACTCCATCGAGACTTTCCGGGACATGCTCTCCGGAATGCTGGACATCTACCTCTCCAGCATCTCGAACCGAATGAACGCGGTGATGAAGGTCCTGACCCTCATCGCCACCATCTTCATGCCGCTCACCTTCCTGGCCGGGGTCTACGGGATGAACTTCAAGCACATGCCGGAGCTGGAGTGGCCGTGGGCCTATCCGGCGCTCTGGCTTGCCCTGGCCTCGATCGGGATCACGATGGTCGTTTATTTCAAGAGGAAGAAGTGGCTTTGATTCCATTGGGAATGAAGAAAGTAAGATAAAGGCGGGATGGGCCTGATGCCGGGGAAATAGATCCGGATCATCCGTCGGCCACGCCCCGGGATCCCCGGGAACGTGGGGCGATGTCCCCCTGGTACAAACCAAAAAGAAAGGCGGCCTCTATCGGGCCGCCTTGTGTTTTGGAAAGCATCCTTGCTAAATCAGGCGCAGGAACCCCCCGGCGCCGATGAATTCACCGGTCTTGTTCTTGAGGGGGAAGGTGCGGACCTCGACCTTCATCTTGCGGGGCTTGGAGACCTCGAAGACCAGGGTCCCGGGGTCCGGACGCTTATGGGCGGCCTCGTGGACCTGCTTGAGGAAGCCCTCCGGGTCTTCGAAGAACCGGGCCCCGAAATTGACCACCGGGATCTCCTGCTTGCCCATGAAGTCTTCGGGCCTCATCCCGGCCAGGGAGGCGAAGGCCCGGTTCACGAAGAGGATGCGGTCGTCGGACCGGCGTTCGCCCCAGGCCTCGATATAAAGCCCCTCCTCCAGCTGGTCGGCGATGGATTGAAACAGGGGCAGGCTGACGAGCTGGCATAGCTCCAGGGCGCTGGCCGGAAGCCCGCGACTCAGGTTCTCCAACGTGGGCGGAAGCGCGGTGCGGCAGAGGTCCTCCGCCTGGCGGGACAGGGCATTCAAAAGCTGGGCCGGGGTCACATACCCCAGTTCCACCAGATACTCTCCCAACAGCACGCTGGGGCGAATCATCTGCTTCCGCCGGGCCTCGTTCACCTGGGTGAGGTTGGTGAACCCTAAGTCCACCAAAATCTCCCCCAGCAGGCGGTGTCCTTGCGCTTCGACCATGACTCCCTCCGTTAAGAAGGCACGTCCCCGAATGTGCATATCTTACACTTTTGGCAGGGGTTTTGTCAAGCCTTCTTTTCGTTTTTTTTAAAAATGGCTTGACAGAAACCCCATCTTTTGGTAAGATGATAGGGTCGTCTTCGTCCCTTTCATGTAGCCATCTGTCGAAAGGTTGGCCACCTCATTCGCGGGTAACCTTTTCTGACCTTAAGGCCTTTTGTTTTCTGCGGCATAAAGCAACGCAAAAGTCCGGGAGACGAGAAAGGAGGACGCGATGAAACTAGGGCTAAGGATTCTTATCGTGGTTCTATGGGCCGGGCTGGCTTCCGCGGGAGGGCTCGACCCGGGCCTCGCGGCTAAACTTTCCGGGATGGGGCCGACCGAAAAGCTTGCGGTCATCGTGCATCTCAGGGCCCAGGCCGACCTGGCCCTGTTCCACCCCGGTAACAAGGCGGGGATGGTATCCGAGCTGCACCGGGTGGCTGACGGGACCCAACCCTCTTTTCTTTCCCGGTTTGAAGGGCAGATCGAGAACGTGGGCCGGTTCTGGATCTACAACGGGTTCGCCTGCACGGCCCGGAAGGACGCCATTCTGGAACTTGCCTCCCAGCCCGAGGTGGACTTCGTTTGCGAGAACCAAACGCTGTCCCTGGAGCCTGCGGTTCCCGGGGTCGAGGTTCTCGCGGATTCCACCACCTGGAACATCCGCCGGGTACGGGCGGACTCGGTGTGGAAGATCCGGGGCTACACCGGTCAAGGCGTGATTGTGGGCCTCATTGACACCGGGATGGATATCACCCATCCCACTTTCGGAAATCGTTGGCGCCAGCAGGATGGGTGGTACGATGCGGTAGCCGGAAGCCCCACACCTAATGACAGCAATGGCCATGGGATCTTCTGCATGGGAATTGCTTTAGGCGGCACGACCGGGGACTCCATCGGCGTAGCTCCCGGGGCGACCTTCATCGCAGCCAAGGGCATTTCGGCTGGTGGGGGGTTCCAGTATGCCTGGTTGGATTCCTGCTTGCAGTGGTATGCCCGCCTGGACAGCCTTGACCGTGGCGCATCCGTGGTCACCAGCCCTGTGAGGGTCTCACGAACGGAGAGCCATTTTTGGCAGGCCTGTCGTTCTCTCCAGTTTTTGGGTACGACGTTGGCATTCACTGTAGGAAGCTTAGGACCAAGCGGGAGCACCGTCGAGTCACCTGGAAACTACCCCTGCTTGTTGGGTGTGGGAGCCACGGATGCGAACGATTTCGTTGCTTCATTTTCTTCACGCGGACCAGCACCCAGCGGATATCCCTGGGACTCCAGCGCAGCATGGCTGGACCCCCTGTGGGGAACGCGAACGCCGACCAACCATATCAAGCCGGACCTCGTGGCCCCGGGGGTGAACGTCCGCTCCTCCCATCTGAGCCACGGGTACGCCACGATGAGCGGGACCTCCTGGGCTTCTCCCCATGTGGCTGGTGCCATTGCCCTAGTGAAGCAGAAGAACCCCACCCTCACCCCGGCCCAGTTATGGCAGATCCTCACCAGCACCTGCGACACCTTCTCCTGGGGAAACCCCTACCCCAACCAGAACTACGGCTGGGGACGGCTGAACTGTCTGCGGGCCGTGGACGCCACCCCCTCAGGCGTGGAGGAGAGGGGGACGTCTCTTTCCCTCTGGGGCCAGGAGGAGCTGACGGTATTCCCAAACCCCATGAGAAAGGGCTGCGAAATCCGGTTTGGAAATCAGTCCGGGTCGCTGGTCCGGGTCGCCCTCTATGACGTGTCGGGTCGCTTGGTGCGCACTCTCTCCGGCCAGGGATCCATGCTCTGGGATGGACGGGATGAGAACCGGCGCCCGGTGCCCAACGGGATCTACTTCGCGGTCCCCGAGCGGGGTAAGGGCACTGGGGCGAAGATCGTCGTGGTGAGATAGGAGGATTCCAGATGAAAAAGGCTCTCCTCTTGCTCCTCATCCTGGGGTCGTTTTCTGCGGCCACAACCGGGGGATCCTTGCTTGTCCGCATCGAGACCTCCCCGGCCGGGAGGGTGGAGCTCTACCGCCTGGGTGTTCCGGTATTCAAGGACCTGCGGTCCTCGGTCCTGGCCCCGATGGAAGAAAGGGAGGTCCGCACCCTCCGGGAGCAGGGATTCCGCGTGGAAGTACTCGACCCTGAGGCCGCGCCCGGGGAATATTTCTTGGTATTCAAAGCCGGCCCGGGAAGGGTCTCTCATCCCGGAACGCTGCTCTGGGAGAACGAGCGCATTCGCCTCGTCCGCATGCCTGAGGCCGAAGCCCTTCGGGCCAAGGCGTTGGGCTTTGAGATGGTCCGGCTTCCCTCCGACCCCCGTCCCTTAAGCTTCGCCGGACCTTCCGAAGAGACCCTGTCCCCGGCCCCGGACACCATCATCCAGCGCCTGGTGGGAATGATTTCGGAGGCCAACCTGAGGCAGACGATCCTGGACCTCCAGAATTTCCGCACCCGCTACTCCACCAACCCCCGCTGCGACTCCGCGGCCCAGTACCTTCACCAGCGCTTCAGCGCCCTGGGCCTGGACTCCGTGGGCTACGACTACTATCGCTATCAGGGATACGACCTGAAGAACGTGGACGCGCTCTACCGGGGAAGGGTTCGCCCCGAGAGCCTAGAAATCGCCTGCGGGCACTTCGACTCCTACAGCAACCAGCCTCAGACATTGGCCCCCGGGGCGGATGACGATGCCTCCGGCGTGGCCGCGGCCCTGGAGATCGCCCGGGTCCTCCGGACCGCCCGCTTTCGCAGGACCCTCCGCTACCTCGCCTTCTCCGGCGAGGAGCAGTGGATGAAGGGCTCGACCCATTGGGTGGACTCCGTGGCTGTTCCCCGGGCCTTGAGGATCGACGGGGTCTACAACCTGGACATGATCGGATACACGGCCTCGGACACCAGCCTCCTCTACGTCACCCCGAACAACGCCTCCCGCTCCCTCGCGGTCCTGGCCGAG
This sequence comes from uncultured bacterium, assembly GCA_964353855.1. Lineage (GTDB taxonomy): Bacteria > Edwardsbacteria > CAYGWX01 > CAYGWX01 > CAYGWX01 > CAYGWX01. Next base: position 4,800 of record CAYGWX010000094.1, read on the forward strand.
TCCGCCAACGCCCAGTACGGCATCGGCCTTCACGTGGCGAACTACTGGGACGAGGACGCCGCCGGGGACCAGACCCCCTTCTGGGACCGCGGCTTCAAGGCCGTGTTCGTGATCGAGGATTCGGAGTACGGGATCTGGGGGGGGTCCAATCCCCATTACCACACCACCCACGACACCCTCGGGAACCTGCGGATGTCTCTGGTCACGCGCGCGACCAGGCTCGCCGCGGCCTGCCTGGCCACCCTGGCCGGGCCGATCGCGGGGAACGCCGTGGAAGAGCAGTCAACGCCGGGCCTCCTGGCCGGGGGCCGCGGGCTCCGCGTCGTCCCGAACCCGATGCGGAATGGCTGCACGATGAGCGCCCCTTGGCTCGCTGGTGAGGAGCGCTGGTCCATCTACGATGCGACCGGGAGGCTGGTGAGAACCGGGACCTTCGAGAAGGGAAGGGCCTTCTGGGACGGAAGGGACCGATCCGGGAGGAACGCCGGCAACGGAGTCTATTTCCTGCGGGTGAAGGGCGGTGTTGAAACCGCCCGGTTGGTCCTCCTGAGATGATCCTCGCTTGACCGGGAGGGGGAAAAGTCGTATAATATAAGATGGGCTTTTCGGGCACAAACTTCTCAATCGTGAGGGAGACCGAGATGAAAGGCAAGAACGTTTTCAAGCTCTTGGTTCTGAGCCTCCTGGCTCTAACGCTCCTCGCCGTGACCGTCTGGGCCAAGGAAAAGCTGGTCCGGGTCTATGTCCCGGGCTGGCAGGGGCTACAGGCCATCCCCGGCAAGGGCGGCTGGGAGATCGCCGGGGCGAAGCTGAGCGAATACTACGACCTCATCGTCAAAGAAGAGGCTTATCCCCGGGTGCAGGCCTCGGGCCTCAGGCAGAAGGTCATCCACGAGGACCTGGACGAGGCGATGCGCACGGTCGCGGGCCAGTATCACACCTGGCCCCAGGTCGTCACCATCCTGCGCACCATGGCCTCGACCTATCCCACGATCTGCCGGGTGGAATCCATCGGGCCGACCTACAACGGGAACTGGATCTATGGGGTGAAGATCACCCAGACCCCGTCCCAGGACTACCCCAACCGGCCCTACGTCCTGTTCATGGGCACCCACCACGCCCGGGAGTGGGTCAATGTCGAGATCACGCTCAAGATCGCGGACTCCCTCACCCGGTGCTACGCCA
>CAYGWX010000095.1:0-5879 GCA_964353855.1 uncultured bacterium
GCCGGGCTGGTCGTCGTGTGCATCCCCCGGGGCGTCGAGCTGGAGCGTTGGATCCCGGTGTTCATATAGGCGTCGTTATTGTAGCAGACGTAGAGCATACGATGTCCCCGCTCCATGGCTCCCGACAGGGACTGCAACCCGATGTCGTAGGTCCCTCCGTCTCCCCCGAAGGCGATGAAGCGCACGTCCTTGGCGATTTTCCCGGTCCGCTTCATGGCCCGAAATGCCGCCTCCATTCCGGAGGCCGTGGCCGCGGAGTTCTCGAAGGCGTTGTGGAACCAGGGAATCCGCCAGGCCGAAAAGGGGTAGATGGAGGTGAATATCTCCAGGCACCCTGTGCAGCAGGAGGCCACAACCGGGACCTTCTGCGCGGCCAAGAGCACCTGGCGGATGGCCAGGGCCGCGCCGCAGCCCACGCAGGCCCGGTGCCCCGGACTCAAAAGCTCTTGTCTCTTAGACAGTTCCTTGAGGTTCGCCATTATTCTCTCACTCCTAGATAGGAGACCAGACCGTCGGTCTTCCCGGACCCCGCGATTCTGAGGAGATTCTCGAAGAAACCTTTGATGTCCCCCACGTTGATGTCCCTTCCTCCCAGTCCGTAGATCGTGTTCAGGGTGACCGGCTTCTTCGGCTCGTCATACAGGGCCGAGCGGATCTCGTTGAACACCGGGCCCCCGAAGGAGCTGAAGGTGTCCGAGCGGTCCATCACCCCCAGGACCTTGAGGTGCTTGAGGGCATTGGCCAGCTCGACATACGGGAAGGGGCGGAAGCAGCGCAGCTTGAGCATCCCGACCTTCTGGCCTGTGGCCCTGAGCTCATCGATGGTGACCTTAGCCGTTCCAGCGGTCGAGCCCATGACCAGGATGGCGACCTCGGCGTCCTCCAGGTGATAAGGCTCGAACAGGCCGTAGGTTCGGCCGAATGTCTTGCCGAACTCCTGGCCCACGGCCACGACCACGTCCTTGGCCTTTCTCATGGCTTCGGCCTCCACCCGTTTGAACTCGAAAAAAGAGTCCTGCAGCAGGGCCGGGCTCACGGTCCGGGGATCATCCGTGTCCAGAAGTCTGTGCTTGGGCTTGTAGGTGCCGATGAACTTCTTGACCTCGGCGTCGGCGATGACCTGCATCGCCTCCATGCCGTGGCTGATGATGAACCCGTCCGTGGTCACCATCGCGGGCAGGAGCACGTCCGGGTGCTCGGCGATCCGCACCGCCTGGAACATGCCGTCGTAGGCCTCCTGGGCGTTCTCCGAGAAGAGCTGGATCCACCCGGTATAGGAGGCCCCCATGGTGTCGGAGTGGTCGCAGTGGATGTTCAAGGGGCCGGAGAGGGAGCGGTTCACCTCGGCCAGGATGATCGGCAGCCTCAGGCCCGCTGCGATATAGAGCATCTCGTACATCAGGGCCAGGCCCTGGGAGGCTGTGCTGGTCATGGCCCTTGCTCCGGCCACTACCGCTCCGATGCAGGCGCTCATCGCGGAGTGCTCGGACTCCACGGCCACGAACTCGGTGTCCACCAGCCCGTCGGCCACGAACCCGGCGAAGATCTGGACCACCTCGGTGGCCGGGGTGATGGGGTAGGCCGCAACCACGTCGGGGTTGATCTGGCGCATGGCCTCGGCCATGGCCTCGTTCCCGGTCATCGCTTTGAGTTTGGCCGCCATCACTCCCTCGCCTCGCTTTCGTTGACCATGTGGATCGCGCCGGCCTTGGGCGGGCACTCCCGGGCGCAGATCCCGCAGCCCTTGCAGTGCACGTAGTCGATCCCGGTCATCTTGCCCTCGGAGGTGAGGATCGAGCCGTCCGGGCAGTAGATCCAGCAGATCAGGCAGTGGCTGCACTTGGCGGCGTCCCAGATCGGGCGGCGGGAACGCCAGTCCCCGGTCTCGTACTCGAAGGCGCTGCCGGCCTCGATGACCCCGCCGTGCTCCACCGTCTTCCAGGTCTTGTCCAATGCGCTTCTCATTCCGAGACCACCTCCTTGTAGGCCCGCTCTATGGCCTTCAGGTTTCCCTCGATGACCTCGGGCTTGTTGCGGAACTTCTTGGCCAGCTTCTCGCGGTTGTCCTGGAGCATCTCCTCCAGCTTCATCAAGCCGGTGACCCGGGCCACGGCTCCGACCAAGGGCGTGTTGGGCATATCTCGGCCCAGCGTCTCCCTGGAGATCCCCGAGGCGTCCACGGTGAAGACCGTTCGGCCGTTGAGCTTGAGCTGGGATCGCATCTCACCGGGAGAGAGCTTGGTGTTCACGATGAGCTTCCCGTCCTCGGGAAGGCCCTTGGTGACGTCCACCTTGCCGATCAGGGTGGGGTCCAGGATCACGACCACCTGGGGGGCGGTCACTCCGCAGTGCATCGTGATCGGCTCGTCCGCCAGGCGGTCGTAAGCCGCGACCGGGGCGCCGGTGCGCTCCGGCCCGTACTCCGAGAAGGCCTGGATGTATTTCCCCGAAGACAGCGCCGCGTCAGCGAACAGGAGCGCCGCGGTCTTCGCCCCCTGGCCCCCCCGGCCGTGCCAGCGGATCTCCAACATCTTTGGCATAGTCTCCTTAAGGATGGATGAAATGAATGCTGAACGGGCTTTAAGCCTCGAGCTCGAAGACCCACTCGCAGTAAGGATCGCCCTTGGTCATCACTTTGGTCTGGGTGCAGCTGAGCTTGGGGTGGGCGATCCGGGCCGCGGTCTTCTCGAACATCGAGTTGGCCGAGCAGACCTCCGGGGTTGTCTCAGCCTTCGGGTCGTCGTGCAAGGGGCATTTGAGGATCCGGAAAACGGAGCGCTTCTCGGTGACCTCCGGGGCTTCCACGAGCATCCCCAGGGTCCCCTCGGCGAGCATCATGTATTCCGCCATGCCCTGGGCGTTCCGCGGAAAGCGGCCGGACTCAAAGGCCTTGGTCGCCTGTTTCACGGCCACCCTGGCCATGGCCTTGCCGATGGCTGCGGTCCCGGCCTCGCCCAGTTCGTCAAACACCGTTTTCCCGATCAGGCCCCAGATCAGCCCGTAGCTGCGGCAGGCCGCGCTCCAGATCTTCTCGGGAGGCTTGCCCTCCCAGCCCGGGGGAAACTTATCTGCGACTGGCATTTGGAACCTCCTGAATTAAAAGTAATCCGACCTCTAATTATACCTCCAAACATCGTTTTATGTCAACCCATCTGCATGTGAAACCGGTCACGACGCCCCAGCCTGAAGACCTGGCCGCGCCCTGCAGGGGCTATGCGGGAAGGGTGCACGCGCTCCCTCCACCCTGACTACACCCTGTCTCCCCCCTGTCTACACCCTGCCTACACGGTGCACAGGCCTACTACTCCCTGATCAGGGTCGCGGCAGAGAAGCGGCTGTGGTTGGAATCGGGAAGGACGACCCGGGCGCGGAAGGAGTACTTGATGCCGGAAGCCTGGGACCTGAGGCCGGATACGAAGCGGGGCTGCTTGGGCTGAAACAGAAACTTTCCCGTGGAAACGGGAAGATAGACGAGGTGCTTAAAAACGTGAGGATGGGGATTGAGCGAGGAACGCCCGGACCAGTACCATAAGTCCAAAAGACCAGTGAGAGGTGAGACGTGAGAAGTGAGACGGGGACAAGACCAAGAAACCAGAAGATTTTTGCCCTCTAATTGAAGCGAAAGCCTGGGAGGTTGGGGAGTCTTTGAACTGGGAGGAAGGATGGGCTCAGGAAGCCCTGCGTCCAGAGCCAATGAGGAATAGGAGGCAAAGATCACGTTGGGCTGGCCCAGAATGCGTTTCTTTTCACAGAACAGCCTCCAGGCCTCGCGCTGCGCTTCCCTGAGGCCCATCCAGCGGCGGTTCTGCTGGGCAAATAACCCTCGGACACGCTCCAGCCTCTCCGAGGTGCGATAGGCCGGAATCACCCTCTGCCGGATATACGGAATCCCCCGCCAGGAAGACATCACAAACCCATCCCCGATCCTCCCGGAGACCTTCTTGGCGCCAAACGGCGAGTCAAGCTTGGCCATTAGAACACCTCCTTTAAAAGCGACCGTGGACCGTAGACTGTAGACTGTAGACTTTTAACTGAGCTTTTAGCTATTAGCTATTGGCTTTTAGCAAAAGCCTTGTGAAACGCCTCGCAGACTTCTAAAATACCTCTCTTCCTCCATTATATGGCACAGAAACGGCATTTTGTCAACTTCACAAATCCAGGTTACGAGACAAGGGGCATAGGTCAAGCCACGGAAAAGCAACCCCTTATAAAAATCTTAAAAAAATTATCGGCCGGATGAGAAGTAGACATAATAAAAGGCGATCCATAGATCGCCTCTAACCAACCGGAAACCAAACCTGACGGAATCCATAGATACCGCCTACCCAGGCTAACGCAGCTTCACAATCCGCAGGGGCTTGGCGTCATTCCCCTCTGGTTTAAGAAAATAGATGCCCGCAGAAAGGCCTACCCCTATTTTATCGCCTTTGAAGGTTCCGACCTTCCTGCCGGAAACGTCATACAAGGCAAAGGACTCCTTTTCGTGCCCAGGAATGGCGGTGGAGGAGACAAATGGGTTAGGAGTAACGTGATAGGGAAGACGGGAAACGGGAGACGAAAAGACCTCCTTCACCTCCACCCCGTCCGGCCTGCGAATGCGGAACGCCTGATCGCTGAAATCCCAGCCCACCGCATTCTGATAAGCCCAAACCATGATGAAACACGTATCGGACAACGTATCAGGAACCGTCCAGACGTAGGAACTATCGCTTCCAGGAATCCCATGAGCAAGGAGAGAATAAGACCTGCTGCCATCCGCAGAGTAAAACAGGGAGAAGGAATCCGCAACGAACGGAGCCACATTCCGCCAACGAACCACATAACTCGTATCACAATAAAGGGTTTCACCCCCATTCGGATACACCACCTGACAGGCCTCCACCTCCCAGATATGCATCTCGTTCCCTCCGGACTCGATAATCTCAGGATACCCGTTCCCGTTCATGTCGTGGATGGAGACGTTCGTAGAGTTATGCCCGTTATCCCCGTAGGCCGAAAAGACCCTCTGGAACTGATTGTTCCCCGGAGACTTATACACCATCCAATCCCGATCAATCGCCCAGACCAGCTCTGGCCTCCCGTCCCGGTCCACATCGCCACAGTCAGAGTGGACACAATAAACCCCACGGTCAAAAATAGGGATAGAATCTGCATAAATAACATCATACCGATTATTGCCTAAAGCCTCGTAAATCCAGAGTTGAGCCGACCAAGGAGCTGGACCACTTCTACATGAACTAAGAATAAACTCTAACTTTCCATCTCCGTCCAAGTCCGGGCCTGTAATAGCATCATAAATATTTGCTGTAGGTAGGGTGTCATTCCAAATCATCTGATACTGGTCATTGCCTGTACATTCATAAACATAGGTTGTAGGCCACCCCCCATAAGTACCGCAGGCAAACTCCTTCTGACCATCACCATCAAAGTCTCCCACTGCAAAAGATCCGACAGGGCTATTAAGAATTGTATCACTGAAAACCTTTTGATATTGATTATTTCCACGATCCTCAAAAAAATAAACCACTTGGTGATCCGCTGTCATGATTTCCTTCAAGCCATCTTGATCCAAATCAGTGATGTACATAGGCTGTACCCCATTGCCGACCCACTCGTAGGACCAGGTCCAAACAGGCATCTTAGGGAAAGTCCAATAACTGGATGGCTCATAGACACGTATACCGGGAGGTAAAGCAGCTTTTTGAACAGCTAGATCTAATAACGAATCGCCATCCAAGTCACCGATATCCCAGAATAGCGAAGGAGGACCTATTGAATCTTCAAAAACATAACGATTATAAGGACGATAGCCGTAATATACGATGCGGACTGGCCCCCGTTAAACTGGACTAAAACAGGGTTGTGGAAGTTGAGTATTT
>CAYGWX010000096.1:0-5756 GCA_964353855.1 uncultured bacterium
CTGATCCGGATGCTCGCTGACCCGAAGAACGATACCCTGGCCGGTGGTCTGATCGTTGCCCTGGGCACCTTGAAAGAGGCCAAGGCGGTTCCCTATATCGTGAAATACGCCCAGAATAAGAAGGAGAGGACCCGGCTGCGGGTGATGGTCGCGCTCAGCGACATCAAAGACACCACGGGCATCCCCACGCTCATCCAGGGTCTCTCGGACTCGTCCTTCCTGGTGAAGACCGGGGCCGGGACATCGCTCGCCCAGTTCGGTCAGCCGGCCCTCGGGCCCTTAGAGGCTGAATTAGAGCGGTCCAAAAAGGACGAGCAGAGGACGATCCTCCTCAAAACGATACGCGCCGTATATCAATCGCTCGGAGAGCCGCTCAAGACAGAAGAGTTAAAGAAGCGCCTGGCTGGGAAGGCACGGCCGTATCTTTCCTCCAGCTATCCTGCGCTCCACGAGCAAGCCCTGAAGCTCGTGGACGAGGTCGAGGGGAGAAAGGCGCTCTCCCCGGAGGAGTTGTTCCTCTACCCGGAGAATGTGAAGTAAAAGCGCAGAAAGAGAAGGGCCGCCCGAAAGGCGGCCCTTGTGTTTGCGGAGCGGGGCGAAGCCCCGCCCCCCGGGTAATTGCTTACCCCTTAAAAGTCATGTTGCTCTTTTCTTTGGAATAGCTCCCCGACTTTACCTCCAACCAACCCCATGAAGATAACAGTAGAATACAAAATATTTTCCAAAGTCCTGTTGAATACAGTACTTTGAAATGACCACTTCATTACTTCAGAATAGGGAGCAAATAAACCGGCAACCCAAAAACCAATTGCTCCAATAAAGGAATAACTGTAAGCAACAATAACTCCCATAATCATACTTTTCCCTTTGGAAAAATAACCCGCTACTAATGCCCCACAAAAACACGCCACCAGATGAGACGATATCAGGTATATATAAACAGGAGACATAAAAAAAGTCCCCCGCATACTGTGCAACATCCCGAACAAGAATTGAATGATAGATAGTAAAGAATCAATACATAGACACGTAGCTAATCCTATAAGAACCACAACCCAATCTTTCATCTTTGTCTTATCTCCAGCGCCACTCTTCGAAACACAAAACCCAGTAACAATTAGAAATCCAACTGTTATCAAACCCGATACCCAAAATATGATGTCCATTCATTTCTCCTTTCTTCCGGGGGGCGGGGCGAAGCCCCGCCCCCTCGTTCGTTGGTTGTTTTGGTTTGCCGTTACCCTAATCCCTAACCCCTGCTTTTCTACCCCGTCACGGAGCAGGACTCCGGGGGGCCCCAGGGCCCCACGTTCGAGAGCTGGTCGAACCACTTCTCTTTGTGTTAACAGTTTGACTTAAAATTACTTATGCCTATCCCGGACACACTTCCCTCTGTCGCAGAGGGAAGCCCCGCTGTCGGAGCGGGAAGCCCCTCTGCCGGAGCGGGAAGCCCCTCTGCCGGAGCGGGAAGTCCCTCTGCCGAAGAAGGAAGCCCCTCTGCCGGAGCGGGAAGCCCCCCTGCCGCAGTGGGAACCCCTCTGTCGCAGCGGGAAGCCCCCCTGGCACAGCGGGAAGTCCCCTTGGCACAGCGGGAAGTCCCCCTGGCACAGCGGGAAGTCCCTCTGTCCCAGGTAAAGCCTCGATTCGAAAGGCGGACTTCCCTCTGCCGTGGAGGGATGTCCCTCTCATGCGTAGGTGAGTCCGCCTATCCAAGAGGGAAATCCCTCCGGAATATGAGTAAAGGCCGGTCGAGCCAAAAGCCGGGTTCTTTTGACCCACCGCTTCCCGTCTCCAGGAAGACAGCTACCGGCCGCTTGAAAGCATAACAAACTTCAAGGGGCCCTGTCAAGCCCCGGACCGGGAAACTTTTTCATCGTCCGGGCTGTTCCAGTTAATGACGCAGGGTTTATTGCCCCCCTCAAAGCAACCTAAATTTGAAAAGGAGAAAATGTCATGATGAAGAAGAACCTACAAGATGCGGTAAACGAGCAGATCAACAAGGAGATGTACTCCGGATACCTCTACCTTGGAATGTCGGCTCACCTGGCTGAAGCCAACCTGCCGGGGTTTGCGAACTGGATGCGGATGCAGTTCAAGGAGGAGCAGGCCCATGCCATGAAATTATTCGAATACCTCTTGGACCGGGGAGGCCGGGTGACGCTCAAAGCCATCGATGCGCCCCCGGCGACATTCGGGCCCCCCCTCGCTGTATTCCAGTAGGTCCTGGAACATGAGAGAAAAGTGACCGGGCTGATCCACAAGCTCTTCGAGCTGGGCGAGAAGGAGAAGGACCACGCCCTCGCGGGCGAACTCCAGTGGTTCATCAAGGAGCAGGTGGAGGAGGAGAAGAACGCCACGGACATCGTGGAGAACCTTAAGCGGGCGGGAGCCCAGGTCTCGGCCCTGATGTTCCTGGACAGCCGGCTCGGTCAGAGACAGGGGTAGGGCAAAAAACCTGTTCCCGAAACCCAAGCCGCATAAGAAAAAGGGCGATCTTCAGATCGCCCTTTTTCTCCTTGCCAAAAGTTGCCAGGTATGTTATGATATTACAACACGTTGGAAAGGGTAAACGGAGAATGGTAATAATGAATAATGATTCAACGACGAGCGCGGGCAACCCTTTGGTTTTGATAAGCATCGCATAGGTGAGACGCGTGATCTTCCCAAGGCAGAGGAGGAGGATGCAACCGCAGGACAGGGAGGTGGCCGCGCTGGTCGAGCGGGCGAAGGCCGGCGACGAGGCGGCCTTCGAAGAGCTTTATCACCGCTACAAGCGGATGGTTTATACGCTGACCTACCGGATGACCCGCGAGATCGGCTCGGCCGAGGACCTGACCCAGGAGGTCTTCGTGCTGGTCTGGCGGAAGATCGGGACCTTCCGGGGGGAGGCCAGCTTCTCCACCTGGCTGTACCGCCTGGCCCTGAACGAGTGCCGGGGACACTTTCGCAAGACCAAGGCGGAGTCCCGGACGGTCGGGCTGGAGGACGTGACCCTGTCCACCCCGCCCGAGGAAGGAAAGGCGGTGTTCCGCTCCCGGCTCCAGGAGGCCATCGCCAAACTGCCGCCGGGCTACCGCGAAGTCTTCGTCCTGCACGATGTCCGGGGGCTCCCCCATGATGAGATCGCCGAGGTCCTGGGGTGCTCGGCGGGGAATTCAAAATCGCAGTTGTTTAAAGCCCGGGCCAGGCTGAAGAAGATGCTGGCCCCTTTCTATGGAGGTGAAAAACTTGAACTGTCGAGACTGGAAGAAGCGCCTGCCCATCCTCTTGGATGAGCCCCCGGAGTCCAGGGAGCGGAGAGCTCTGGCGGCCCATCTTGCGGAATGCCCCTCGTGCTCCGGGGAGTGGGCATTTCTCACCAGCCTTAAACAAGAGTCCCGGAAGCTTCCGGAACTGGAGCCCGGTCCCCAGGTGTGGGAGAGGATCCGGGAGAGGCTCCAGGAAGGACAGGTAGAGTCTAAGTCTAACGTTGAGAACATGGCCCCTTGGTGGAGAGGGCTTGTTCCCGAACGGTTACCCAAACCGGTTTGGGCTTTGGCTCCTGCAGCAGCGGTTCTTCTGGTCCTGCTCCTCTCCCCCTGGAGGCAACCCGCCCAGGACGTAGCGAAGGTGGCCACGCCCGTGTTTGTTCCCTCCCCAGCGCCTATTGATACCGGTTCGAAGATACCGGAAATTCGCGGGACCCCCGAGGGGCATCCGGCGGTCCTGACCCGGATGCCGGAACGCAGTGAACGGATGCCCCGCTGGAGCCCGGACACGATCCCACTTTTCGTGATCGAGACCCTGGAGCCACGCGGTCAGCGGGTCTATTCGGACGCCATTCCTCCGGACACAGAGCTGCCCGTGTTCGTGATTCATCAGGGAAGGCTGCCGGAGGAGAACTACATCCCGGCGCCGTCCAGCTATCTGATGCCGGTGGTGTCGTTGAGGAAATGAACCGATTTCTGCGTGGGTGAATAGGTCGTAAGGAGTCAGACAAAGAAGGGGGGTTGCTCCATGAACAAGACCGTGGTGGTAATGATGCTTGCCATCTCGTGGGTAGGTGCGGCCTGGGGAAGCCCTTTCGCCATCGGCGGATGGGGAGGAAAACAGACAGCGAAGTATGTGGATGATTATTGGTTTACGTCGGCCCCAAAACTAACGATGAACGAGACGGGACTTTTCATCCATTGGGATATAGTTGAACAATTGGCTCTTCGGGCCCAGGTGGCTTACCGTCGGGGCGAAGGAACCTCGGTGACAGCTCCCGATCCTCCCTACTTGGTTTACGAGAATAAATTTGAAATCTCAGGTTACCCCGTCCAGGTAAGCTTGTTGCCGTCGTTCAGGATCGGAAACAAGTTTATCGTGCGTAGTGGGGGAGGGTTCTCCTATGCTAAGTACGCCTGCAATAAAGCGACAAATGATGATGTCCCCGGCACTTCTTCCCGGAGGTTCTGGATATCAGGGTTCGGAGGTCAACTTTACCTGACAGCCGAGGCAAGGATCCACTCCCGCTTGGGTCTGGAAGCACAGTATGAAGCAGGCACGTCCTATCTCAAATACACCTATTCAACCCCCTACCCGTATCCCAACTCGCCTTCTGCTTTCACGACGACCTTAACCCCGACAACTAAAACCTTTAGACTCGGAATGGTAGTTCATATTTAAGTTCGTTAAAGAAAGCGCGTAAAAGGGAAAGAGATGCAACAGCTTCACGAGGGGGCTGAAAAGGGCCCGAATTGCCTCCGCTCTGGGTACCCAAAAATATTTCTCTTACCCCCTTGACAAAATCCGCGAAGTTTGGTATAGTATATAGTCTCAAACATAAAGCGACCTTCTTTTTCAAGACATTCGTCATCTTTTCGTTAAGCCGAAGGGCTTTGCCCTTTTTTTGTCGGCTTTGCTTCAGCTCTTTGACAACCGAATAGCGTGCACTTGCCTAACAGGTTTACGTTTCTTGAGTAACAGCAAATATCGAAGGATCGTTCCCCTCATTTTTTTTGAGGGGACTCTCAAGTAAAATCTTATACGGAGAGTTTGATCCTGGCTCAGGACGAACGCTGGCGGCGTGCCTAAGACATGCAAGTCGGACGAATTGCTTTTGTATAGCAATATATGAAAGCAGTTAGTGGCAAACGGGTGAGTAACACGTGGGCAATCTACCTTCGAATGGGGAATAACCCTGCCAACGCGGGGCTAATTCCGCATGACACCCTCGGTCGGCATCGGCTGGGGGCCAAGGGCGGCCTCTGCTTGCAAGCTGCCGTTTGAAGATGAGCCCGCGTCCTATCAGCTTGTTGGCGGGGTAACGGCCCACCAAGGCGACGACGGGTAGCTGGTGTGAGAGCATGACCAGCCACAATGGAACTGAGACACGGTCCATACTCCTACGGGAGGCAGCAGTCGGGAATTTTGCGCAATGGGGGAAACCCTGACGCAGCGACGCCGCGTGCGCGACGAAACCCTTCGGGGTGTAAAGCGCTTTTGTCCCGGACGAAACCCCTCCGGCCGAACAAGCCGGGGGATTGACGGTACGGGATGAATAAGCCTCGGCTAACTCCGTGCCAGCAGCCGCGGTAAGACGGGGGAGGCGAGCGTTGTCCGGAATTACTGGGTGTAAAGGGCAGGCAGGCGGACTCGCAAGTCCAGGGTGAAATCCATCGGCTCAACCGGTCGGACGGCCCCGGAAACTGCGAGCCTTGAGTCGAGCAGGGGAGAGGGGAATTCCTGGTGTAGCGGTGAAATGCGTAGATATCAGGAGGAACACCGGTGGC
>CAYGWX010000097.1:0-5717 GCA_964353855.1 uncultured bacterium
GAGGGCCCTGGACCAGAAAACTGCACGCCCAAGTGGATTTTGAAATCCAGATCCCGACCGCTTGCGACCTTTCTGTGAAGGTGGCCAAGGGCGACTTGTCGGTCAAAGAAACCTCGGGAGAGATTGGGCTCAAAGCCGCATCGGGAGACATCGATCTGAGAAACTGCTCCGGAATGGCCGACCTCTCCACGGCCAACGGAGACATTACCATCGCAGCGTTTAGGGGCGAAGCCCTGAGCGCAGCCACGATCAACGGAGACGTGGAAGCCGAGGACGTCTCGGCCCAAGTCTCGCTCAGCTCAGTAAGCGGGGATATAAACGCCAAGGAGGTTTCGGGCGGAGTGCTGAAGGTCTCCTCAGTGAGCGGGAGCATCTCCTTAGGGGAATTCCAAAACCAGGCCGTGGAGGTCCAGTCCCAAAGCGGCGATGTGGAGATTCAGAACGGCCAAAGCCCCGAGGTGAGGAGCAGCACTGTAAGCGGTGACATCCAAGCCGAGCTCGCGCCCAAGGACGGGAACATCGCCATTCATTCCACGAGTGGCGATGTGGACCTCACCCTGGGAAAAGACACCGATACTCAGGTGGAGTGCGAGACCATGAGCGGAGACATCGCTGTGGACCTGCCGATCCAGAAGACCTTCGCCTCGGAGCGGAAGTTTCAGGGGATCCTGGGTAACGGCAGGGGCCGGATCCGAGTGAGCACGACCAGTGGGGATATCAGCATCCATTGAAGTCAGCAACCTGAAAAATGAACGGATCATACAAACCAAGAAAGGAGAAGAACAATGTGTTTGATGTGGGGGAATGGAAGGCGGACGACCAGGAGGGTAGTCTGGGCCCTGTTCTGGGTCGCACTCGGGGCCTTCATCCTGTTGTCGAACTACGGGATGTTGAATTTATCTTTCTGGCGGGACTGGCCGATCCTTTTGATCGCCTACGGCCTGGTGTCGCTGATCGACCTCCTCTTAACGCGGGGGCACAGGCATCCCCCTTTTCCGAATGACCGGGAGGAACGGAAACGCAAGCGTCAGGAGATCCTGCTGGCAGTTCAGGAAGGGCGGATGAAGGCCGAAGATGCCGCCCAGAAGCTGAAGGAAAGTTAAAAAGGAGGGTATCAAATGTCTGAGGAGAGATTGCGGATCCTTAAGCTCATCGAGGAGAAGAAGGTCACGGCCGAGGAAGGGCTGAAACTGTTAGACGCCCTCGGGGAAGAATCCAACGGGGGCGGGGCAAGGCCCAAGTGGTTTAAGGTAAAGGTCACCGAAGCCGGGAAAGAGAAGCCCCGTGTGAGCGTAAACATCCCCTATGCTTTCCTCCGGGCTGCGGTCCGGTTGGGCGGGAAGGTGCAGATGATGATTCCGGAGAACGCCAAAGAGAAGATGGCCGAGAAGGGCGTCCGCCTGGACGCTGAAGGCGTGGAGGAATTGGATCGGATGTTTGGATCCCTCGCCGAACACGGCCAGTTCATGCTCGTAGACGTGGTGGATGAGGAAGACGGAGACCACGTCGAGGTGTTCGTCGAGTACCGATCGACGAGGAACTAAAAAGGGGCTTCAAAAGAAGCCCCTTTTTTGATAATCCGGCGGATGAGCTACTTGAACCGCCACTCCGTGACGGACTTCCTACCCTGCGGGTCCACGGCGCCGAGCCTAAGAAACTTGGCTCCGGGCTTGAGAACCAGGCCCTTGGCATAGAGCGAGATGTAACTTTTCCAGATCATCGGAAAGTTGTCCTTTTTCTCCATTTCGGCCGCGCCCTCCTTGCCGGTCAGGATTTCAGGCACAACCCTGCTTGTCCCATCCGTTACCTCGAAAGTCCACTTCGTTGGATCCGCAGAGGTTATGTCTGTTGCGGTCTGGAGAATAACATAGAAAGCCTGACCCAAAGTATCGATGGCGCTGATCTTGTCCGCAATCTTGGCCTTGTCCCAGCCGGACAGCTCAGCCTCAGAGAGCATTCGCTCCCGGGAGACGGCGTATTCCTCCCAGCGGGCCTCGATCATGCCAACCTTTCGGGTGAAGGTTTTTTCCAAAGTCTGGAGGTCCATCGCCAAATAGTCCCGGTCCACCTGGCCGCCGTGGGAGGGGTGGACAAGGGCGGTCTTTCCCTTAGCTGAGACAGTTCCGAAGAGAACGAGCAGGCTCAGGCCGAGTATGGGGATTGTACGCATGGCTTCTCCTTCATATTAAGTTAACCCTTAATTTTGAAATGACTTATGCATATTCCGAACCCCTTTCATCCTGTCGTACAGGGAAACCCCTCCGAGGCAGACGGAGGCCCCGATGCGAAAGGCGGAACCTTTCCTGTCGCACGTTCCCTTTCAAGCCTCACGCTTTTTATATTCTGAAGATCCAGGGGCGGCGTTTCTTCTTCGGCTTCTTGGTCGTGGGTTTTTTGGTCTCCTTCCCCGTGGTATCCGCAGGGCCCTCTTCGATGGCCGCGGCCTTGGCTTTGGCTTGGCTGCTGACGAGGTGACAGGTTACCGGGACCGCAGTAAACAGAAAAAGGATGAGCAAGCCGGCTGCCACCTGCCAGGCGCGCTCGTAAAGTACGCGTTCCCAGAGTTGGACAAAGAAACCTACCAGTTCCTCGCTGGGGAACTTGAGGAGGTAGTGGATCAGAACCTGATCCACTTTTCGCCAGTTTCCAAACTGGGACTTAGAGTCCTCGGACAAGCTCCGGTAGGTTTCCTCGCCGATGAGGAGGGGCGACGGGCGTCCGGCTTTGAGCGCCACGAGGTGGCCAGCCAGATCGAAGACCGGATGCTTTTGCTCCACCAGACGGGACGAGGGATCAATCATCACCTTTCCGGTGTTGATCCCGAGCCGCACCCGGAAGGGCAGGCGCAAAAAGTTCCGGTTGCGATCCTGGTTGAACTCCGAAATCTTCTCCAGCAGGGCCGTGCTGGCAGCCACCGCGGCATCGGCATTATCGAAATAGGCGATGGTGCGGTCGCCCTCCACGTGTTCCACCATCTTAGCCCCGGAGGCGTTCAAAACCTCGGCTACGAAGAGGTCGAAGTGGTAGAACGTCGGATCCAGGGGGGCCCTCCGCCGCATCTTGGCCGAGTCTACCAGGTCCATGATCCAAAAGGTCACAGGCCGGATATGCTCGGCGATGACCTTGAGGGCCTCCTTGAGGGGTGAGAGGTCTGAACTTTCTTTCGGATTCTCCATCTTACGCCATCTTCCGGAATCTCCCGCTCGCAGCCTTAGGAATTCTCTGTGGACTCTGGACGCGAGTGGAAATACTGGTACAAACTGGATCAAACATCTCTTGGAATTCAATCTCTGCGGATCTCATCTTGACAAAACGCCCTTTTTCTCTGTATACTATGTGCTATGATACCTATTCTGCTGGGTGAATTCCTTTTAGAGAAGGAAGTCATTACCCCCGGCCAACTCGAGGAGGCCCTGGCCAAGCAACGCGAGGTGCCGGGGAAGAAGCTCGGACAGGTCCTCCTGGACCTAAGCTTTGTCTCCCCGCGAGACCTGGACGAGGCGTTAACGCTTCAAGCCATCTTCCGGGGAGGGGCCAAGGACAGCCAGGAGGTCTCTCCCGAGGCCCGACACCGGGAACTTCTGCGCCAAATCACCTTCTTCAGCGAATTGACCCAGGAGGAACTCGACCGTCTTGCGGCGAAAACCTCGGAGCGGAAATTCCCCTCCGGCTACCGCATCTTCTCGGAGGGCGACCTTGGGGACGCGCTGTACATCATCTTGGGCGGCGCTGTAGCCATCGTCAAAGGCGTTCCGGGCGGCAATGAGAAAACCCTTGCCATCCTCAAAACCGGTAATTTCTTCGGGGAGATGGCCCTCCTGGATGCTTTTCCGAGGAGCGCCTCGGCAGTAGTGATGCGGGAAGCCGATCTCTTGATGCTGTCTCGCAAGGACCTCGACTCCCTCCTCGCCAACCAAACGGGGTTGGGGTGTAAGTTGTACAAGGTCTTTGCCACCACCCTGTCCCTCAGGCTCCGGGAGATGGACGAGAAGATGAAAAATCTGCTTTCCGCTCGGACGTTTTCGTCGGAGGAAAAGGAAGAGGAGGGTTCCGTTTCCAAGGAGTCGTAATTATTATTCTTCTATCCCGTTGCCATAACTATACCTGATTTTCAAGGGTTTGTCAACCGGGAATCTCAAAATGTAAGGGGCGGAGTTAACTCCGCCCCTTCAACGTTACCGGGGTTAAACCTCTAATGCTCCAGGGAGATCTCGTTTACCTTACCCCAAGCGGAAAGCGACTTGTCGAACTTGGCCGGATCCCCGACCACAACGATGGCCATCTTTTCCGGATGCAGGTATTTCCGGGCCGCCTGCTTGACGTCGTCCAGGGTCAGCCTTTTGTAAACCTCGAGGTCCCTCTCCGTCTCATCCAGGGGAAGGCCGAAGAACTTGAGGGAGAGGGCGCGGTCCACGATCGCGTTCGGGCTTTCATAGGAAAAGACGTAGACGTTCAAGAGCGATTGGCGGGCGCGCTCGAGTTCCTCCTGGGAAGGCCCCTCGGCCTGCATCTTCCGGATCAGGGCGAGCAGCGTGTTGACCGAACGGCTCATCGCTTCCGCCTTGGTCTGACATGAAGCTGAGAACACTCCCACCCCACGCGGTTCAGCGCTGTACCGCGAGCCCGCGCTGTAAGCTAACCCCTGCTCCACCCGGATCTTCTCCACGATCCAAGACTTGAAGCTGCCTCCCCCCAGGATATAGTTCATTAAGGTCACGGCCGGGCGGTTCGGGTTCTGCTCCGTAATCCCGGGGTGCCCGATCATGATGTAGGCTTGGTTGATGTCCTTTTTTACTTGGTTCACCGAGGCCGAGATGGACTCGGGCATCGGGGGATACGGCGGGATGACCGCCGGCCCTCCCTTCCAAGACCTGAAGGCGGCGTCGAGCTTCTTCACAATCTCGGATTTCTTCACATCCCCGCTCACCCCGATCAGGCCGCCTTTGGGTACTCCATATGTCTTGTAGAAGTTCAGGACATCTTCTCGAGTCAAGCCCTCCACCGACTTGAGGGTCGGCTCCCAGGTCGTGGGGTGATCCCCGAACAGGGCTTTGCGGAATTCCCTCCGGTTCACGGTGCGGGGCTCGTCGTTCTCCCGCCGCACCTCCTCGAGCATGGTCTTCTTCTTCAGCGCGATCTGGGCCTCCGGGAAAGCCGGATGCTGGATCAGGTCGCTGGCCAACTCCAGGGTCCGGTCGAGATCCTTGGTCAGGCAATGGAGGTTGATGGCTATCCAATCGCCGTTGATCCACATCTCGATATCGGCGGCGCGGAACTCCAGCTCGGAGTTTAGGCTGTCCGCGGAAATCCTGGTCGACCCCCCGTTGCGCAAGGCCCAGCCCGTGAGTTCGAGCAGCCCGGTCTTCTCCTTGGGCGCGAAGGTGCAGGGCAGGCGCAGCTGGATGTTGGCCACCGGGATCTCGTGGTCCTCCATCAGGAAGCCCGACAACCCGCAGGCCAACTGGATCTCCACCAAATTGGGCTTGGTGAAGTTGATGGGCGGGACTTTCAGGTCCCGGGGGTGCTTGGGCAGAGCCTCACCGGCGAAGCCGAGGGCCGCGGCCCAGGTGCAGAGGACGAGCAGGGTGATGAGGCGCTTCATCTCGCACTTCCTTTCTCCGGAGCTTTGGCTTTCTTGAGGCGGTATCCCACGGTGACGTTCTCACGGACGAAGTACTTTCGGGCGACCCGCTGGACGTCCTGCGGGGTGATCGTCA
>CAYGWX010000098.1:0-5382 GCA_964353855.1 uncultured bacterium
CGACAGTTGGGCGAATACCTCAAGCGAAAACGAAAAGCGCTCGGCCTGACCCAGGCTGAACTGGCAGAAGCTGCCGACCTCTCTACCCACTTTATCAGCATGGTGGAGCACGGCGAGGTCTCTCCCTCCCTTCCGACATTAGCCCGGCTGGCCGCAGCCTTGAACCTCTCCCTGAGCAGCATACTCGACTTCGAAAGGCCATATACACCTACCTCACAAGAGGTTGCTATTCATCAGCTTATCAGGGCTGCTCGGCATCTTAGATCTGAAGACATCCTCCTGTTGACCCGCTTTCTGAAGAATCTCTCCGTACCTTCCCTAAAGAAAAAATAACGCTGGCCGAGCCCTATACCGGGATTAAAGGACTCACCGCAACCCCATCTTCAGGGCGTGGCTGCCAGCCAATATAGTTTTAAGATGAAATGACGCCTGTCAAGGTAGGTGGACTCTCCCTTGAACGTCGGCTCGGTTTTAGGGTATAATGCGAAAGAAGGGTGAGAAAGTGAAAAGGTGTGAAGGTGAGAAAGTGAAAAGGCGGGATGGCTGAGGAATATCCCTTGCGGGAAGCCGGGGAGGCGGATATCCCGGTCCTGGTCCAGCTCCGGCGCAGGATGCATGAGGAGATCCGGCTCTCCAGAGGGCTGCCCGCAGTCCCAGCAGAGATGGCCGCCATGGAGCAGACCTACGCCCGCTTCGCCCGGGCCCGCCTCGCGGACGGAACGATGAAAGCCTGGGTCATCCAGGCCCAGGGCCAAATCGTCGCCTGCGGAGCCCTTCTCGTTCTCCTTTATCCCCCCAACCCCATTGACCCGAGCGGACGCACGGCCCGCCTGTACAGCATGTATACCCTGCCGGAATACCGGCGCAAAGGATTAGCCCGCCGGATCGCTCTGAAGGCCATTGATTACTGCAAGGCCCAAGGCATCAAGCGCCTCGCCCTGGGCGCCAGCCCGATGGGGAAGCCCCTGTACGAGTCGCTGGGCTTCCAGCCCACCAGCGAGATGCGATTAGAGCTGAGTTAGACGCTCGTGAAAGAGAAGACAACCCCGCCCAGGAAAATCACCCTCGTTCCGCACCAGCCGGAATGGGCGGCCAGGTTCCGGGCGGAGGCGTTGCGGCTCAGAGCCATCCTGGGCGACAATGCGGTCGCCTTCCACCACATCGGGAGCACGGCCATACCCGGTATCAAGGCCAAACCCATCATCGACCTCCTGGTGGAGGTGCGGGATATCACCCGGGTGGATGATTCCAACTCTAAAATGATCCGGCAGGGATACCTTCCCAAAGGGGAGTTCGGCATCCCCGGAAGACGGTATTTCAGAAAGGGAACGGAAATCCGCCACACCCATCATACGCATGTCTTCCAAACCGGGAACCCCCAATTCGAACGCCACCTTGACTTTCGGGATTATCTGAGGGCCCATCCGGTCGAGGCTCAGGCTTACAGCCGGCTGAAAGAATCGCTGGCCCGGAAGTTTCCGGAAGACCCCGAGGGCTATATGGACGGAAAGGACGGGTTCATCAAGAAGATAGAGAAAAAGGCAAAAGCCTGGAGAGAAAAGAGAGGGGCCGAAACAAGTTCAACATGACGGGGTTTGAGGCTCTCGCAATGACGAGGCTTGATCATGCCGGTTTACGGTAAGAACTTCGCAGAGTTCTATAACCGGCACTGGTCGGACTGGACCGGGATGGTCTGGCCGTTCGTGTCCCGGACCGTAAACCAGGACTGCCCGAAGGCCGGGACATGGCTCGACCTTTGCTGCGGGACTGGACAACTGCTAAAAAAGGTCGCGGGGCGGGGCTTTTCGGTTTCGGGCCTTGACCTCTCAACCCATCAACTCCGCCACGCCAGACGCAACGCGCCCAAGGCCAAATTCGTCAGGGCGGACGTACAGCAGTATTCCCTGCCCAAGCGATACGACGTCATCACCTGCCTGTTCGACAGCCTGAACTATATCCTCACCCCGGCCGGCCTCAAGGCCGCCTTTACCTCCGCGCGGCGTCACCTGAATTCGGACGGCCTGTTCATCTTCGACATGAACACCGAGGCCGGGTATCTCAAACAGTGGAACCGGGCCAGCGTCCGGGTCCGCGAGAAAACCGGCCTCCTCATCATCGACACCTCCTACGACCGCAGGGCCCGGGTGGCGCAGTGCCTGATCAACGGGTTCATCAAGCATGGCAGGGATTACCACGGGTTCGAGGAACGACATATCCAGAGGGCCTACCCGGAAGGCACGCTAGACCGCCTTTTGAGGGAAACCGGGTTCACCTTCCGCAAATACGACGGGTACCGCTTCTCCAGACCGAGGAAAGATTCGGGGAGGCTGTTTTATGTTTGCTCGCCAAAGTGATCGAAAGGAAGCCCTGCACTTCGTCCCCAAATCGTTGATCCGGATCCCGGACGGGGCGAACAAGGAATACCCCTATTTCAAGAGGAGAGGAAAGCCATGAAGATTCCGGAGTATGTGACCAAGGAAGAAGTTCGGAAGGTCTGCAGGATGCTCAAAATCAGGGACTGGACGGCCCTGCGGGAGGCCAAGGTCCTGCCCTCGGAAGCCCGCAAGATCCAGGGAGCCCTTCAGATCAAGGGGATGAAGTTCCCCTTGGAGGATTTCCTGCAGGGGTTGGAGGTGGAGCTGGAGCACGGAGTACGATTTCATGACGCCAACGTGACAAATAATCACCCCCTGCTGACCGGCAAGATCGTGCTCGCGCACTTCAAGGAAACCCTGCATTACTACAAGCTCCTGGAGGTCGCCGAGCTGGAGGGAGATATGCAGAAGGCCGCGGTCGCCGGGGACGCTAAGAAGCTCCTGGCCAAATACTGTAAACTGGCAAAGGCCAGGCTAATCCTCAGCCGGGCGGTTGCTGACCAACTGAAATAGCCGGGCAGGAACCTTTCCCTCGAAAACCGTTGTTATAAACCCCGACTGTTTCTTCAACGAAACCTTACTCCACGAGAGAGGAAAACATGCCCAGAGTCGTGCATTTCGAGATCAACGCGGACAAGCCGGAGCGGGCGGCAGCATTCTATAAAAAAGCATTCGGCTGGAAAGTTGCCAAGTGGAAGGGCCCGATGGATTACTGGATGTGCATGACCGGGAAGAAGGGCCAGCCCGGGATCGACGGCGCGATCACGCGCCGGATGAAGAAGGCGACGACGGTCAACACCATCGCCGTACCCTCACTAAAATCATACCTTCAGAAAGTCAAGAAGGCAGGCGGAAAACAGGTTATAAAGGAGGAAACCATCCCAGGCGTGGGCCAATTCGCCTATTGCACGGACACGGAGGGAAATGTCTTCGGGCTCTTGCAGCCCAAGGCCAGGTAACGTACCCTGAGTAAACGAAGCCCAAAAAGCAAGCCCCTAAGGGGTCTTGCTTTTTGGGCTAAAATGTGATAGCCTATATAGGGATTAGAATTCATCGCCAACGTTTGGTTTCAAATGAATTACTTGGAACGTCTCAAACGTACTATTCCGCTGCTCCCCTTCCTTTTATCCATAGCCGGGCTTCTCTGGATACTCCCCCTGACCGCTCAGGAGATAACTCCCCAGCGGGATCCGACCCGCCCCCCCTATCTTATCAAAAACTGGCAATACCTCGCCGCCGGGTCCCAGGCTGATTTCCCGGCCAAGCCTCCGGGAGACGAACGGGATTGGCGTCCCTTTGAAAAAATCACAGTACCGGAGCAGGAAGCCGGACTGGACTTCTGGTTTCGCCGTCCCCTCCCAAAATTTCCCTGGCCGGAGGCCCTCTACCTCGTCCAGTCCGACGCACCCGCTTTCGCGGTGTACCTAGACAGCGCCAAGATATACTCTTACGGGGAGGTCGCTGCAGCCGCTGCGGGAAGGCCCGAAGGCTTCACCTTCCATTCCATCCACCTCCCGCCCGGGTACCAGGAGAAGAAGATCGCCATCTGGATCCCGAATACCCGGGCCTTCGAGGTCGCCTTTTGGAAATCGGTCATCGTCCCCGAGCGGACCCTTCCCCAGGCCCTACGTTACCTGCTCCTGGAGCCCATGGCAAACAACCTCCTCTCACTCATCCTGGGCGGGATGTTCGCTTTTCTCGGCCTGGCGGTTCTTACCTTCTACCTCCTGAGGGGCCGGTGGGTTCAACTGGCCCTGTTGGCCTTCGGAATTTATTCCCTGCTCTTCGGACTCCTGGTCCTGGCCGGGGCCTATGCCCTGCAATTCCTCTTTCCAGCCCCGAACGTGTTCTGGTGGCATATCCAGGCCGTGCTGGGGTACCTTTACGGGATCCCACTCATCCTTCTCATGCTCCAGTTCGTAGGGAAAGGGTGGCGTTCCTCGCTACTCTGGACTCTCTGGGCCGCCATCCTGGTCACCGCGGTCCGGATCTTTCTTGACCTATATCTTCAGATCCCTAACTCCTTCGACCGGGCGAGCCCCTGGGGGTCTTCCCTCTGGACTTTGCTGATCATCGCCGTCATCCTCGCCAACCTGTTCCGCCCCGGGCAGAGAGGAACCCTGGAGCTCACTGTACTCCGGGCAGGCACCCTGGTGCTCTTACTGGTTATCCTCGCATCCCAACCCGCGTGGTACAAGCTCATTCCCCACAAATTTAACCCCATGCCCTACGGCCATTTCCTGTTCGTCTGCTGCATGGGTTTCCTCGCAGCGAAGAGCTACCTGTCCAGCGAGAGAAAGCTGGCAACGATCGAGCACGAACTCGCGACCGCACGCCGCATCCAGTCTGCGATTCTCCCCCAGGAGGTCCCCCTGGTTCCGGGCCTGAACATCGCGATCCGATACGTCCCGATGGCCTCGGTAGGGGGCGATTTCTACGACTTCCTGACCCTTGACCAGACCCACCTCGGCATTTTGGTGGCCGACGTCTCCGGCCACGGCGTCCCGGCGGCGCTGATAGCCTCCATGATCAAGGCGGCCTACACGACCCAGACTATCCATGCCGCAGACCCGGCCCGGGTCCTCGCGGACTTGAACCAGGCCCTTTGCCGGAATCCGGAGGGCCAGTTCATCACCGCGGCCTGCCTGTACATCGATATCGAGCGGAACCGGATGGTCTACGCCGGAGCCGGCCACCCGCCCCTCTACATCTGGCGACGCACGGAGGACAAGTTCATCGAGTTCGCGAACAACGGACTGATCTTGGGCCCGTTCCCGGGGGCGACTTATGAAAACGGTGAGATGGCCCTGAAGCCCGGAGACCGTTTCATCCTTTACACCGACGGCATCACCGAAGCAATGAACCATTCCGGGGATCTCTTCGGGGAGAACAGGATGAAGGAGTTCATTCGGGCCCATGGCGACCTCCCGGTCGGGACCTTCGCCGACGCCTTCCTGGAAAACCTCTTCGGCTGGTCCGGCAAGAGGTCAGCCGAGGCCCTGGACGA
>CAYGWX010000099.1:0-4737 GCA_964353855.1 uncultured bacterium
GCCAGGCACAGGTTCTTCATCCCGGTGCGCTCGTGCACGTGCCGCCCCGCCCGCAGCATGATCTCCTCGGTTACCTGCTGGACCGAGGCCGCGATGTCCATCTCGCGCTGTGTCACCGGGCTTTCGGGCTTGCGCGGCGGGCCACCGAACAAACGCTCGAACTTCTTAGAGGTCATCGTCAGGCCCTGGCAGTAGTTGAAGTACGAGAGGTCGAGCCGGATCGAGCCGTCCGGCTTCACATCAACCATCTTCTCCAGGATGGCGTCCGCCCAGCGAGGCTCGCCGTACGGCGCAAGCCCCATCAGCTTGTACTCGCCCGAGTTGACCTTGAAGCCGGTGAAGTAGGTGAACGCAGAGTAGAGCAGGCCCACCGAGTGCGGGAAGTGCATCTCGTGGGTCAGCGTGATGCGGTTGCCCCGGCCGTGTCCGAAGCTAGCGGTGGCCCACTCCCCCACCCCATCGAGCGTCAGGATCGCCGCCTCGTCGTAGGGCGACGGGAAGAAGGCGCTTGCCGCGTGCGACTCGTGGTGCTCGGTGAAAACCACCCGCTTGCGGTACCGGCCATCAAGGCCCTGCCGGATCAGCCGCGGCAGGTACAGCTTCTGCTTGAGCCACAGCGGCATCGCCTTCAGGAACGAAGGGAAGCCGACGGGTGCGAAAGCGAGGTACGTCTCGAGCAGGCGCTCGAACTTCGTGAACGGCTTGTCGTAGAAACCGACCAGGTCCAGCTCCTCGGGCTGGATTCGGCCCTCCTCCAGGCAGTAGCGGATCGCGTTGACGGGGAAGTTGAAGTCGTGCTTCTTGCGGGTGAAGCGTTCCTCCTGCGCCGCGGCCACGATCTCCCCGTCGACCACCAGCGCCGCCGCGGAGTCGTGATAGAAGGCGGAGATGCCGAGGATCCTTTTCATGCTCCTCCCGTCCCGGGTATTGTAGCCCCTATCCGACCCCTTTCCAGCCCCACTCCCGCTCGACGGCAAGAACCCCTGCGCTTTGAGCCCCTTCGCTGCCACGTGGTACGAGCGTTTGTGAGCCTGGAGCCCGCAGTCCGGGCGACTGGAGCGGTGCAAACACCGACGCCAGCCGGACGACGACGGCACGGTCATGACACCGCGCCCACGCACCACACTCCTTCTGGCAAGGAAGTTCCTCTTTCAAGTCGTGATGCGTGTCCCCGACCCCTCCAGTACACCTGGGGAGCGCACAGCGAAGCCCTGCCCGGCAGCGCCGCCGGGCAGGCTTCGCGCCTCGCGTGCTTCCTCCCCGCGTCCTTCGGCGCGCTCCCCCGGACAGCCCCATGGGCACGCGCCCTCAGGGGGTCTTGACAGCGCCTTGCCCACGGATATCCTCGGTCGCAGTGGGAAAGCAACCTCCAATCCAAAACACCCAACCGATTCGTTTGGGAGGCGTCGTAAGCGCACCTCCCTCACTCGTCCAACGATTGGAATCTCCGTGAGTAGGGCGAAGACGATTCTCTTTCGTTGTTTGCTCCTGGGATGCTCCAGCGTCCTAGCGCTGGCACTTTCGGAGACTTTCCTACGCTGGCGAGAGGCCCGTGTGACACGCGTGCTTCTGTCGGACACCAGCAAAGTTACAATGATACCGTCCGATATTAGGGGCCTTTACTACACTTTGAGGCCCGGCGCGACCAGCGAGCATTTCTCCTTCAACAGCCTCGGCTACAACATGCCCGAGCGGCCTGCACAAAAACCTGAGGGGCACTGGCGAATCATGATCGTCGGTGACTCGGTGACGCAGGGCGTCGGCGCGGATTCACGCGATGACGCTTATCCGAACAAAACCGAACAACTTCTGCGTCAGCGTCTGCACAGCAAAAAGGTCGAGGTGTGGAATTGCGGCACGGGCGGCTACAACGTGGACCAGGTCTTCTTGATGATGTCGCACATCGTTGCAAACTACGCACCGGACGTGATTATCTACAGTTTTTGTTTCAACGACTATTGGGGACCGGACTACTTCCTAAGTGGCCAGGCCGCCCAACGAGCTAACGCGGAGTCAGTAAGTGGTAGTGTCGGTTTTCTCGACCGCATCAAGCAGTTGCGCGCAGTGGTGCAGGCCGTGGGGCTCTATGACCGCCTGCATTACCGAATATACGGTTACATGCCCGCTTATGTGGACCACAAAATCAGCTATCCATCTTGGGTCGCGATGAAACTACGAATCACCGGAATGCGGGATTTCTGCCGTGCGCGTGGCTGGCCCTTCGCCGTGTCGATTGTGCCGTACCCGCAGTTCCTTTACGTTGACGACTCATGCAATCTGGCCCTGTACGATCTTCGCGCATTCTTGGGGAAAGAGAACATCCCATTCTGCGATGCCACGCCGACCCTGCGCAACCACAAGGCAGAAAGTCTCTTTACCAATGACGGTGGCCATCCCAACTCTCGCGGTTACGAATTGATCGCGGAGAATCTTGCCGGCTGGATCGTCACGAATCGCGCGACGATACTGCCGCCCTGACTTCCCATCCCACGCACATGAACTCGCTGAAATCAAAACTCGCACTGCCGAAAGACCTTTGCCACGTTGGCAAGACAGCGTCACCCACTGCCGCGCCCTCACTCGCGGCCGTGGCGACGGACTCCCCGTCGGCCGCAACCGCCAAGCCGTGGTGGAAGGCAGAGATACCGAGGATGGTTGTCATGCCCCTCTCGTGCTGGGTATTGTAGGCGCTGCCTGATCCCGATCCCCTTCGGCGCGCCTCTTTGGAGCGCCCGGCAATCCGCTGCCGGGCAAGACTTTGACGGCTCATATGCTCCCTCGCCTTCCTCGAAGCGATTCCTTACAGACGGCTTTCAGCTTGGTAGCAGTGAGGAATGCACGAAACTAACCTGCTCGCCCAAACAACTGATCTATCTAACGACCTAGTTCTAATGTCGGAGGGATTCCCCGGCCCCATGGCCGATTCACAAAGGGAGTGCGGCGCACGATATTAGCAAAACCATGTTAGTCGCAGATAAAGAAGGGCATGTCATTCGTGGTCGCCGCGTCGGCGCTTGGGCGACCCTGACGGTGTTCCTAGTGCTTCCGGCTCTGTGCACGGCACAGGCGGCCGTCCCTTACAGGGTCCAAGTCAATGACGTGCTCGAGTTCCTCTTCTTTAAGAACACCGAGCTCAGCCAGACGCGGACGGTCGGCCCGGACGGTGCGGTTTCCCTGCAGCTGATCGGCTCGGTTCAGGTGGTTGATCGTACGATCGAGGACATCACCGCTGAGGTGACGAGACGTTACGCCAAGGAGCTGGTCCAGCCGCAGGTGACCGTGGCCGTCAAGGAGTACTCCGGCCTCAAGGTCTACGTCGGTGGTGAGGTCAACCAGCCCGGGATCCAAATTTTTCGAGGGGGGCTGACCGCCCTCCAGGCTGTGGTGGCCGCGGGCGGCTTCAAGACCACGGCAAGCCTGAGCAGCGTGGTCCTCATCCACAAGGGACCGCGAGGGGAGCCGATCGCCGGCCTCGTAGACCTGAGCCGCGTGCTCAAGCACGCCGAAGTGGAGCGCGACGTGGCCCTCGCGCCGGCCGACATCGTCTTTGTGCCGCGGTCCGGCATCGCCAATGTGAACCTGTTCGTTGAGCAGTTCTTCCGCAACATGTGGCCCGTGCCGCTCTACATCGGGTACCAAATAAACGCATTTCCAGGACCATGAACGAGACCAATGGGCAAGAGGCGGCCGTGGCCCGCGCATGGGAGGAGGGTTCCTCCTCGCTACGGGACTTCCTCACGATCGTCTTCAAGCGCCGGCGCCTCATCCTCTCCTTCTTCCTCACGACGGTCGTCGTGATAGCGCTGGCCACGTTTCTCTTGCCCCCCACGTACGAGGCCACCGCCGCCATCCTTGTCAAGAAGGCCTCGGCTGAGATGCCCCTGATCCCCACGGCGTCCTCGCAGTTGATCATCAGCCAGGTCACCGAGGAGGACCTGAACTCGGAGATGACGATCCTCAAGAGCCGGCAAGCCATCGAGGATACCCTTCACGGCTTTGGCGTGGACGATAGCTGGCGGCACGAGGGGCCGCTGCAGCGCGCCTGGAAAGCCGTGGCCGGCGCGCTTGGCGCGCCGCGACTCTCGTACTTCGATGAGTCGGTGCTGGAGCTCGATAAGGAAATCGAGGTGCGGCCCATCCGAAAGTCCAACGTCCTTCAGATCAGCTATCGGCACCAGGATCCCGAGTGGGCTACGCGGGTCGTGCAGGGCTTGACGGAGCGCTACATCACCCGGCGGGCCGAGGTGTACCAGTCGCCGCAGGCCGTCCCGTTCTTCGAAGAGGCGATGCGGGCAGCCGAAGCCCGCCTGAAGAAGGCCGAGCAGGCCCTCGAGGCCTACTCAAAGAAGGCCGGAGTTTCCGTGCTGGGCCTGACCGGGGACTCCCAGTCCCTTGCGGCGGAGAAGGAGGCCACGCTTCGCCGACTTGCCGAGTTCGAAAGTCTGTTCGGAGAGGCCGGTGTCCAGGTCCAGCAGCAGGAGGAGCGCGTGGCTGCCCTCGAGGCGCAGCTCGCGCGGGAGCCGGAGAGGCTCCCGAGTTCCCAGCGGCTCAACCAGGATCCGACCACCGAGGAGCTGGAGAGGGCACTCGTCGCCCTGCAGCTCAAGCGCGACGCGCTCGTCCAGGACTTCACCCCGGAAAACCGGCAGGTGCGGGACGTCGAAGAGCAGATCCGGACGACTCAGGACCGGCTGAAAGAGGCGGAGGGGCGGGTTGCGAGCATCAATCGAACCGAGC
>CAYGWX010000100.1:0-4611 GCA_964353855.1 uncultured bacterium
TCGTCATGCCACCATTGTACCAAATTAGGTGGCTGGAATGCGACTATACCCTTAACAAATAAGCTCAAGGTTATTTAAAGCAGAAGAGGCGCTATCCAAAACGCCTCTTCTGCTTTCTAAGTTGTTATTTTATAAAATGTTATGTCAAAGGTGGTTTGATTTAGAGCTTACCCTTTGGTAAAACCCTTGCATAGCTTCCCTTATTTTCTAACCTTGAACAGACCATCCAGCTTCTTCATCTTCTCCACGATCCCGCCGTACTCTAACTCGCTGTAGGGAAGCATGGCGATGCCGGAGAACCCCTGCTCTCTCAACTCCATGGCCTTTCTCGATACCTTATCCCGTATAAAACTCCAGAAGGGATGGTCGAAGGCATCTGCCGGTTCGGTGAGGATGCCGTTATGGACGCAGAAGGCATGGCAAGACACCACCGGGGGCCCATCGAAATAGGAAATCGGTGAGTTGATCTTTACGGGCATCAGGGGACCGTTATGGCTCCCCCTCATAAACCCTGCCACGTAGTGTCCGATGCTGAAAGGCGACAGAACCTCGCCGGTCGCCGGGAAACTCCCCTGAACCCGGACGAGCATCACCGGGTCGTCTTTGCCGGTGTATTTTCCCGCGATGTTATGCAGGCGTGTGGTGCTCACCGACGCGGCGATCTCCCCTGAATTGCGTGAATGGATGCTCTCGACCACAAACCGCTCGTTGTCCCGCAGGAGGGCAGCGATATCGTAGAGGTCCTCGGGAGCGTTCAACTCGATAACCCGGTCCCCCTCGGTGTTCTCCACGTCCATGATCGTGTATTTGAAACCCTTGGCCATCGCCGGCCCCAGCATCAGCCCAGCGTTAAACATCGGATCGGCAAAGGCCAGGTAGAGCGGCAGGTTGTAGGCCCCGGGATCGGTCTTGTCTGCGGCGAAGAAGAGGAAGGGCTCGTTGGGCCGCTCCTCGATCTCCATCTCCGCGACCGCCGGCCCCATCCCCTTCACGTTTCCAGAAAAGGCATCTTTCAAAAGATCTTGTCCCGCCCCGTAGAGACCCTGCCCCTTGGCCACCGCGGTCCCGGCTACGAAGGCATCCCAGCCCAGCTTGTGGATGTCCGCATTTCCCACCCCCTTCTTGTGGGTAAGCAGGATGGCGATGTCATCCCCGGTGTGACTCACAAAGAAGTCCTCGACCAGGCCCTTTCCGCCGGCTGCCACGAACTCCTTGACCTTCTCCAACAGCTTTTGGCTGGGCTTGATGTGTCCTCCGATGCTGCCGATATCGGCCTTCAAAATAGTTAACGTGATCTTCATTCGTTTTCTCCTAACACCTTCTTAAATGAGTTTAAAATGTTTGCGGACTTTCGCTAATTGTTATCATTTTACCTGATTCATGGTTAATCTGTCAAGGGGAAAGCCGATGACCCAGAAAAGGCATGCCTTGAAGATCCCCCCTACCCGTTTATCGTTTTCTTACCGCCCGAACAATCTCATCCCGATGGCTTTCATCTTCAGCCGAGCGATGGCCCCGGTCGGATCCAGGCTCTTGGGACAGACCTGCTGACAGTTGAAGATGGTGTGGCAGCGGAAGACCCCTTCGTTGTTGCCCACAATGCCCAGACGCTCCTTCTTGGCCAGATCCCGGGAATCGTTCACATAGCGCAACGCCCACAGCAGGGCGTGGGGACCGAGGTAGTCCGGGTTCGTGGCGGCGACCGGGCAGGAGCTGTAGCAGCACCCGCACAGGATGCAGTCCACCCAGGGGTCCATTCTCTTGCGCTGCTTGGGCGATTGCTTGAACTCCTTCTCGGGAGCCTCGGAGGCCGCGATGAGATAGGGCTTCACGAGTTTGAAGTTTTCCCAGAACGGGTCCATGTCCACGACCAAGTCCTTGATGAGCTTCAGGTGTAAAAGAGGCTGAACCACCACCGCCTTTCCTTTGAACGCCTCTACCCTCGTGCGGCAGGATAGGCGGTACTGCCCGTTGATGTGCATGGCGCAGGACCCGCAGACCGCTGCCCGGCAGGCCGAGCGGAAGGCCAGGGTCGGGTCCAGGTTCTCGAGGATGTAATACAGCCCCTCGAGGACCGTCATACCCGTGCCGCTGGAGGGCACCTCGAACGTGTCGAAACGCTGCTCCACCCCCCGGGAAGGATCGTAGCGGAAGACTTTGAAGGTCGCCATTAGTACTTCCTTTCCTCGGGCGCATACTTCCCGGACGTCACCGGCTTGTTGGAAAGCTTCGGACCGGAGGGCGTCCAGGAGGCCACGGTGTGTTTGAGCCAGTTGGCGTCGTCGCGCTTGGGGAAATCCAGCCGGGAGTGCGCGCCCCGGCTCTCCTTGCGCACGATGGCCCCCTCGACCACGGCCTCGGCCAGGTCCAGGTTCCCGGCCAGCTCCAGGAGCCAGATTTGGTCGTAGTTGAAAGCCTTGCCCGGGGCCGCGGGTCGGATCTTGATAAAACGCTCCTTTAACTCTTTGATCTTGGCCCGGGCCGCGACCATCTCGGCCTCACTGCGGAAGATCCCGACCTTTTCGAACATCGTGTCCTGAAGCTCGGTGCGAATGGTATAAGGGTTCTCGCTTCCTTTGCGGTTGAAGAGGTCGAAGAGCCTGGACTCGGTCTTGCGACGGTGCTCCTCCAGGGGCTTCTCGTCAGGCATGGAGGCTGTTTTCACGAACTCCGAGGACTTGATCCCGGAGCGGAACCCGAAGACGATCGTGTCCAGAAGCGAGTTCCCGCCCAGCCGGTTCGCACCGTGCACCGAGACGCAGGCGCACTCCCCGGCAGCGTAAAAGCCCCGGATCCCGGTGGCCCCGTCCCTGTCCGTGTCGATCCCGCCCATGGTGTAGTGCATGGAAGGCTGGATCGGGATGGGCTGTTTGATGGGGTCCAGGCCGATGAAGTCCAGACACAATTCCCGGATCCCGGGCAGGCGCTCCATGATCTTCTTGGCCCCGAGGTGCCGCAGGTCCAAGTACACGTATTGCTGTCCCTTGATCCCCCGCCCCTGGTTGATCTCGGTCTGGATGGAGCGGGAGGTGATGTCCCGGGGAGCGAGCTCCATGACCTTCTCCGAGACGTAGTTTTTCATGAAGCGCTCCCCCGCGTCATTGATCAGGTAGCCTCCCTCTCCCCTGCAGCCCTCGGTCATCAGGATATTGGAGCCGAACAGGCCCGTGGGATGAAACTGGATGAACTCCATGTCCTTCAAGGGTACCCCGGCCCAATAGGGAATAGCCATGCCCAGGCCGGTGGAGACGTGGGCGTTGGTGGATTTGGCGTAGACCCTTCCCGAGCCCCCGGTGGCGAAGATCACGGCCTTGGCCCGGATGGCCTGGAGGTCCCCGCTTTTCAAATCAATGCCGATGACCCCCTGGACGGCTTGGCTGTCCACGGGCAGGGCCACGACCATCCACTCCTCGTAGACCCTGACCTCGTGCTTCACGAGCTGCTGGTACAGGGTCTGGAGCAGGTAGAGCCCGGTCTTGTCCGTGCCGTAGCAGGTGCGGGGATAGCCCGCGCCCCCGAAGGGCCTCTGGGCGATCCTCCCGTCGTCCATTCGGGAGAAGGGACAACCCCAGTGCTCCATCTGGTAGATGACCCGGGGGGCCTCCGCGGTCATCAGGGTGGCGGCATCCTGGTCGGCTAAGTAGTCCGAACCCTTGATGGTGTCGAAGGCGTGCTTCTCCGGAGTGTCGTCCTGGCTGGCGGGATTGTTGGCCAGGGCGGCGTTGATCCCGCCCTGGGCCGCGCCGGAGTGCGAGCGCATGGGATGGACCTTACTGACCAGTGCCACGTCCACCCCGGCCTTCTTGGCCTCCACGGCCGCGGCCATCCCGGCCAGGCCCCCGCCCACGATCACGAGGTCATGAGTGAGCATGGGTCCCTCCCATCCCGAAGAGGTGGAAGTAATGGATATTGAAGACGTAAAGGGTGTAAAGCATCGCTCCCAGGAAAACAACCATCGCGATCCCAAGGAGCAGCTTGTGGTGACGGGTCGTGGGCGACAAATCCACCAGGGTCACCCGGATCCCGTTCAGCATGTGGAAGAAGATCACACCCAGAAGCCCGATCTCCACGACGTGGAAGAACTCCGACTGCACCAGGGCCAGGCGCTTGTTGAACCCGCCCGGACCCAGCATCGCTGAGGAGATCACCCAGAAGTGCGGGAAGACGTACAGGGCCAGCGCGATCCCGGAGAGCCGGTGCAGGAGCCAAGACCAGGTCCCGACGTTGGGGTTCCGGGCCACCTCGTCCTTAAGGGTCGCTATCTTTTGAAGGTATCCCATGGCGCGCCTCAGGCCGGAACGAGGAAGAGGTTGCGGATGCCGAAGTACCCGAACACGCACATCCCTAAGCCTACCACCCAGAACAGGATCAGGATGAACTTTCTGAATCCAGCTGACGGGGCATAGTCCAGGAGGATGCCGTAGAGCCCGTTCAGCCCGTGGAACAGGCAGGCCGGGACGAACAGGAGGTAGAACAGCGACCACCACCCAGCGAAGGCACCCTGCAGGCGCTCGGTGACCAGGCTGAAGTCGATCATCCTTCCCCCGGTCCCGAAGTGCAGGGCCTGGACGTGCATGAAGAGAAAGACCGTGAGCATAAGGGCCGTGATCC
>CAYGWX010000101.1:0-4426 GCA_964353855.1 uncultured bacterium
GGTGACTGGCGCTAAGTCGTAACAAGGTAGCCGTACCGGAAGGTGCGGCTGGATCACCTCCTTTCTAAGGAGACTCTTCCGTCGGGAGAAGTTTCTTCCTTCGGAGTATCTCCAAAGGTCAATCTCAGGACGCGGAACCTCGAAGCGGTGCACGCTATTCGCGTTTCATCAGGTCCCCTGCCGCTTGACAAACGGCGGGGGATTTGCGTATAATCATCAATTAATCTGAGTCGGGCCCATAGCTCAGATGGTTAGAGCGCACGCCTGATAAGCGTGAGGTGGTTGGTTCGACTCCAACTGGGCCCACCAAAAAACGAAATTCAACCCTCCAATCTTTGAAGGCTTACCTTACACTCCGCAGATTCACGGGACCGGATCGTTTACCCACAGCCGCACGAGGGCGGAACGACATTCACCGATCCCCCCATCCGATTTTTCAAGACTTCGGAGGGTTCTCCAACCATATCCTTGCAGTGGCAAGTTTTCCGAATGCCGTCACCTAAAAACAGCGTCCATTCCCGCCAGGAGTTCATTCCAATCGGGGTGGCCTACGGGTTTTAATGAAGACTTTGCCTAAACCAAACGGCTTCTGGTCGTTGGCAGTTGGTTTCTTGCTTTCGGCCCAGGGTTCCTGGGCCGAAAGCCGGTGGAGCACCAGCTTCACCCTGGGTCCGGAGCGATTCGCCATCACCTCCTCCCAGGGCGGGGCGGCGGTTGACCATATTCCCTGGGCCGGGAGGTTGTCGTTCCAGTATTCCTGGCGCGAGCACCTGGCCCTGAGGGCGGCCACCGAGTTCTTGACCGGGAGCCGGATGGAAAAGGTGACCCCGGCCAGAGGAACCGGGGATGAAGTAGAGACCAAACTCTGGGGGTATCCCGTGGAATTGGGGCTGGCCTTTCCCCTGGAGGTTCGGAAGGGGCTGACCTTTCTTCCGGGGGCGGGCTTGGGGTACTGCCGCCTGCGCTACGAAGAGAAAGAGAAAATTGGCGGTACGACCTCATCAAACACGATGTATCGCCTCTCCGGATTCGGCGGGGTCCTTTCGGCAGGCCTGGAGGCGAGAGCGACGGATCGTTTGTTTGTGTTCGGAGAAGTACGTTCCGGGCTTCCCCTCCTGCGGGAGAGCTGGAGCGAGGGGAGCGATAGCACGCAGACGACCTATGTCCGAGACGTCCGGCCGACCTGGAGCGGGATGGCCCTCGGCTTTCGCTGGATGTTCTAAAGTAAAGACGACGACAGGAAGAAAGCGGGAGATGGCCGTGACTCTAAACTCAAAAGCCAACAAAATGAAGGGGCTGTAGCTCAGGGGGAGAGCATCTGCTTTGCAAGCAGAGGGTCGAGGGTTCAATTCCCTCCAGCTCCACCATGTCATTTTAGATTTTGAATTTAAAGATCTACCCTTATGATCGGTTTCCCGAGCAAATCGTGAAAAAGCTTCTTTACCCCATCATCGTCCTCCTCATCCTATGTGCCATCGGGGCAGGCGGCGAGGAACTGGCCCGGCCCGTGCCGAGCGTTTCCCTGACCGACAATGCCGTGATCCAGCACCTCGCGGCCCACCTCAAACAATACCTCATTCTCCTGGGCGCGGTGATCGTCCTGCTGATCATCCTCTCCATCTACCGAAAGCACAAGCAGCATGAGGACGGAATCGTGGAGTACAACGATACGCTGAGGGCGGCCCTGGCCCAGACTCAGGTCTCCCCCAAGGAGCTGGACAAGCTGCGGGGGATCCAGACCTTCTACCACCTCTCGGACCAGGAGGTCAAGCAGATCCACATCGCCCAGTTCGAGGAGGTCTTCGCCAACACCCCGCCCGAGACCTTCATCGTGGGGCAGGGGCTGGCCAAGATCGAGGGGGCCCGCAAGTCCCTGGGGCTTTCCGATGCGGAGGTCGCGGACATCCTGGCCGAGGTGGACCGGATCAAGCGTCGTTCCGAGATCAGCAAGGGAAACCTGCCCGAGGCGGCCTCGCCGATCTCCCTCAAGGAAGGGGAAACCTGCCATTTCGTGGCTCAAGCCGAGCTTCTGGAGGGGGATCTGCCGGAATCGGAGGGGATACGGTTCGAGTTCGGGCGTCGGGCGGTATATTACCGCGACGGAGAGCTCCTGCCGATTCCGGGCAAGGGGCTCGCCGCCCGTGACAGGGGAAACCTCGTGCTCACCAGTCAGCGGATCGCGTTCACGGGGCGAAGCCCGTTCCAGTACGAGTACGGCAGGCTGAAGGGAGTCGTGGTTTTCCACAATGCACTGGGGGTTTACCCCGACGCTCCGGAGCGCTGGTTCCGGATCGAGGACCCGGAGACCTGTGCGGTCATCGCCTCCAAGGCGGCCCAGGAGCACCTTGCACTTTGAACGCCGGCTTAGTTGGAGGGGAGGGCCTTCTCGAAGCCCTCCCTTTTCTTTAGGGGGTGAGATTCCGGGGGAAAGGAAACCAATTCAAGGAGGCCAATGCGATGAGATGGGCGACCCGCGAGAAGGCCAAGGTGGACCGAATCGCATGCCCCTGGCTGATCAAGCGATTCGTGGATAAAGACGCAGAGTTTCTGTATCTTCCCAGGGACACGGACTGGATGCAGTCGAAGGACGCCATTCCGTACGACGTCCCCGGGGTCGAGCTCGGGCATCATGGTTCGGAGTGCTCGTTCGACGCATTCATTAAGAAATACAAGCTCACGGACCCGGCGCTCGCCCTCCTGGCAAAAATCGTGCGGGCCGCTGACACAGCGGACAAGTCGCTTACGCCCGAAGGGAACGGGTTGGAGGCTATCGCGGACGGGTTCCGTCACATCGCCAAGGACGACTTCGATAACCAGCGCCTGCAGTTCCCGGTCTACGACGCGCTGTACGCCTACTGCAAGGTTAAAATTGCTGAGGGGTAAGCAAACCCGATGCCGGTGAATTCTCTTCCGGCCTGGGCAGGGCGCGTGGCAAGCTTCCTGGGCCTGCGCCGGAGCATCGTGGCCCTGCTTCTGATGGTCATCCTGGTGGGCCTGGGCGAGCGCATGGCCGAGCGCTTTCTGCCCATCTACCTCCTGGCCCTGGGTGGCTCGATCATCGCGATCGGGCTCCTCTCCGGGCTCCAGAACCTGCTCGGGGCGCTCTACTCCTTTCCCGGCGGGTACTTGAGCGACCGCCTGGGCACCAAGCGGGCCCTCTTGATTTTCAACCTTCTGTCCCTGTTCGGGTACCTCGTGGTCATCATTATTCCCCATTGGGCCGCGGTCCTGGTCGGGGCCTGTTTTTTTCTCACTTGGAGCGCGATCTCGCTCCCGGCCGCGATGAGCCTGGTCTCCCAGGCCCTGCCCAAGGAAAAGCGCACCATGGGGGTCTCCCTGCATTCCCTGATCCGCAGGGTCCCGATGGCCCTGGGCCCGGTCCTGGGCGGAGCCCTGATCGGGTGGTACGGGGAGAGGAACGGGGTCCGCCTGGCCTTCGCCCTGGCCGCGCTCCTCTGCCTGGTCTCGATCTTCTTCCAGGAGTTCCTGATCCAGGAACAGGCCAAGCCGGCCTCCCCTGAGAAGAGCCCGCTCCGGCTGTGGAGATTCCTGTCCCCGGACCTCAAGAACCTGCTTCTCTCGGATATCCTGATCCGGTTCGCGGAGCAGATCCCCTATGCCTTCGTGGTGGTCTGGTGCCTGAAGAGCGTCGGGGTCTCGGCCCTGCAGTTCGGGGTCCTGACCTCGATCGAGATGGCGACTGCGCTCCTGGTCTACATCCCGGTGGCCTGGCTTGCGGACAAAAGTACCAAGAAGCCCTTCGTGGTCGCGACTTTCGTGTTCTTCACCCTGTTCCCCGGGGTGCTGTTCTTCTCCCGGTCCCTGCCGTTCCTGGTCCTGGCTTTTATCCTCCGGG
This sequence comes from uncultured bacterium, assembly GCA_964353855.1. Taxonomy (GTDB): domain Bacteria; phylum Edwardsbacteria; class CAYGWX01; order CAYGWX01; family CAYGWX01; genus CAYGWX01. The sequence goes on from CAYGWX010000101.1 coordinate 3,857, forward strand.
GACTGAAGGAGTTCGGGGAGCCGACCCGCAAGGCCTTGATTTTGGACCTGGCTCCCGAGGACCGCAAGGCCGGGACCTTCGGGTTGTACTATCTGGTTCGCGATGTGGTGGTTTCCCTGGCGGCTTTCGGAGGGGCGTTCCTGTGGCGGGCCTCCCCGGCCCTGAACCTCTGGGTGGCTACGGGATTCGGGCTTTTGGGGACGGTTTACTTCGCCGTCTTCGGCAGGGACCTCGGCCGGGCCAGGGAACGGTGAAAGACCCGATGCCTTCAGACGACCCCGGATAAGAGGTCATTTTCAAGTCAGTCCTGTAAGTACCTCCGACAAAGCTCCGAAACGGGGTCAAACTAAAAGTAGACATAATCCCGGAGACCTCCGAAAGGCCTCCGAAATCCGGAAGGGGTTTCCGAGGTATTCACGCCGTATTCACGAGGTATTCACGCGCTCCCCCCCCGATTCCCTGTTTTTTGAACCGAAGATTTTTGAAAATAGTTAGCAGAACACTATTTATAGTGATCTTTCCCGGAAATACCACAAGGCAAGACAAGGCAAAGAACATTCATTTTATCCC
>CAYGWX010000102.1:0-4390 GCA_964353855.1 uncultured bacterium
GGCTATTATACCACAACTTTCCTCAGGTCCAGTCCTAACGGGGGCCGAAACGGGGCTCACCCCCTAACCCAATCCCTCAGGAGAGGGCAGCACGATGGCAGGGTTGAACGCCCGTTGCTCCCCCATTGGAGGCCCATTTCACGCCCACAACCCTCCCTGTTCCCTTCCTGATCCCTTCCTCATCCCTTCCTGTCACCTTCCTCAGCTTCTGGGCACAAATCACCCTCTTCCCCCGAAGGGGGAAGAGGGTGTAAGTTGCATTTGTAAACTATATCGTTAATCTTTTAAGGTCTTCTCAATCCCTCCGGTTCCTTCTTCGACTTCAAACCTTCTTCAACTAGTAGAAATGTATCCCTTCTTTTAAAGCCCACAGGTTCAGTGAAAAAAATGATTTTATAAAGTTCAAAGGAATCCTTTGGTGCTATGTAACCGATAACGCCATCTTGCGAAGGCTCGCCATCTACCAGCCCGCCCCCGGAAACGGTATAGATCTGCTTTGAGTTAAAAGGGTTTTTGATTTTCACAGAGTCGGCCAATATGGGTTCAACATCGAGAATACTGCCGGGGCGCTGTCCCTTATTTTTCACTTTGTATACTTCAATGCGCTCCCTCAATGTTGAAGCGACCACCCTAACCACCCCTTCTTTACTTCTTCCCTGCATTCTGATATATCCAGGAAGAGACAATATCATAAACGTATTCACCAAAAAAAGCAACAAACAAACGACAGGCAAATCAAGGCTGAGCGGTTCAAAACGAGGGAACTTGATCCTTTTAGAAATGATCGCTAGTGGAATCAAAAATACTAAACTTCCTAACCAAGCAATGCTGACAAAAACAAATAAATTCTCTGTAAGGGGGATAATATGTACGTATGTGCCAACGACCCAAATGAACGGCAAAAGACAGAAAATAAGGCTTACAATCGCCAACCAAATAACATTGGGCTTGCTCGCAGGTGTTTCGCTTTGTTCCATTACTTCTCCTTACCCCTTCCCCTTCTTCTCATTCTCCTTGCCTCTCCTGAAGAACGGGGCCTTGAAGAACTTGGTCAAGCCCTTTTCGCTCTCCTGGACCTCCTGGAGGTGCATCCGGCGCTCCACGCCCTCGGAATCGCGGACGAAGACCAGATCGCGGAAGATGTCCACGCGCTCCACCCTGGCCTCGCCCCACTGGGTCTTGAGCGTGGTCCCGGGCCGGGGGAACTTCCGGCCAGCCTCCTCGTAGAAATCCCGCTCGTACATCAGGCAGCACATCAGCCGGCCGCAGGAACCGGTCATCTTCATCGGCGAGAGCGAGGGGTTCTGCTCCTTGGCCATCTTGAGCGTCACCGGCTCGAAGTCGGGAAGCCAGGCCGCGCAGCAGAGCCTCTGGCCGCAGATGCCGTAGCCCCCGAACCGCCGGGCCTCCTCGCGGGCCCCGATCTGCCGGAGCTCGATGCGCGTCCGGAACGTGGCCGCCAGGTCCTTGACCAGGCCGCGGAAGTCCACCCGCTTCTCGGCCGTGAAGTAGAAGATGAGCTTGGCGGCGTCGAAGGTCCACTCCGCGTCCGAGACGTCCATCTCCAGGCCGTGGGCCGCGACCTTGTCCTTGGTGATGCGCACGGCCTCGCGCTCGCGCTGCAGGGACGCGCGATAGCGGGCCGTGTCTTCCGCGGACCCCGCCCGCACGATCACGCCCCGCTGCAGGGGGGGCTGCGGGCAGTTGGCCGGGCAGCCCGCCTTGACCTTGGCCAGGCTTCCCTTGCTGGTCACGGTGCCGAAGAACTCGCCCGTTTCCAGCCTGACGATGACGGGCATGCCCAGCCTCACAGCCTCGATCACCTTGTTCTGGCACAGGGCGCGCTGGTCCCGGCGCAATAAGACGTCCACCCATGGGTCCATGGTTCGGTTTCCTTGAGGGTTAAGATTTAAGCATGAAGGGCCAGGCGGAGAGGCCCGGGGGGATGGGGGCCAGCCCGCGCTGGATCCTGGACAGCCGCTGCAGGAGCACGGTCAGGGCCAGGTGGAGATTGGCGTTCGCGCGGATGCCAGCCTTGATGTCCTCGCAGGCCGCAATGGCCTGCTCCAGCTTTCCCTGCTCCCATCCGGCGTGGCTCGCGCGGATTTCGGGGAGCCGGTCCAGGTTCACCAGGGCCTCCTCGCCCTGTTCTTTGAAGACCAGGAGGTCGCGGAGCCACAGCTCGAGGAAATCGATCACCCTCTCAGCCTTGTTGCGGTCCCTTTGCCTGCTGAGTTCCCCGGCTTTGCCCAGGAAGGAGCGCCCCTCCCCCCGGGTGGCTTCGAACAGCCGCCTGGCTATGTCCCTCTCTTCTTGAAAGTCGTCCTTTTCCTCGTCAGCCAGGGCTAATGCCCGACCCAAACTACCGTGAGCCAAGGCGGCGAAGGTCCGGGCTTTCTCCGGGCTCAGGCTGAGCCTGAGCCTCAGGGCCTCAACGATATCCTTTCTGGTGAGCGGGGCGAAGCGCACCTTCTGGCACCGGGAGAGGATGGTGGGCAGGAGGGCCTGGGGCGTCCCGGTGAGCAGGATGAAGAGGGTGTCCTTTTCGGGCTCCTCCAGGGTCTTGAGAAAGGCCTGGGCCGCGGGCAGGGAGAGGCGGTCGGCCTTGAGGAAGATGAAGACCCGCTTCTTTCCCTCGTGGGGCCGGAAGCGCAGGGACTGAATCAGGGTGCGGACCTGCAGGATGCGGATCGAGGAAGCCTGTCGGAAGGGAAACTTGTACCCCGCGTCGGCCCGCTTCTCCTCGTAGAGCTTGGCGAAAGTCGTGGCCGCCTTGTTGGAGAAGGCCGCGTCCGCATCCTCGTCCCCTCCCTCCACGAACTCCTTGGGGATCGGGAAGACGAGCTGGATGTCGGGGTGCTCGTAGCGGGCAATTTTGATGCAGGAGGCGCACTGCCCGCAGGCGTCGGGTCCCGGCGCCGGCGAGAGGCAGTTCAGGGCCTGGGCGAAGGCCCTTGCTGCGGTCTCTTTGCCCACGCCCTCAGGCCCGTGGAACAGATAGGCCTGGGCGACCCGCCCGCTCTTCAGGGCGTTCTGCAGGATGTCTTTGGCCAGCTTCTGGCCGATGAGGAGGCTAAAGGACAATTTTAGATTTTGGGTTTTAGATTTTGGATTTTGGATTTCCGCATTCCGAATTCCAAAATCTGCATTATCTTTTGCTCAGCCACCCCAGCGGGTCCACGGGCTTTCCATTCTGGCGCAGCTCGAAATACAATCGCGATCCCTCCAGCGAGCCGGAATCGCCCACGGTCGCCACGGTTTCGTGCTCCCTGACCGCGGTGCCCAGCCCGGCGATGATCTCGGCGAGGTGCCCGTACAGGCTGTAGAACCCGCCGCCGTGGTCGATGAGCACGATCTTGCCGTAGCCCAGAAACCTCTCGGCATACACGACCTTGCCCTGGGCCACAGCCTTGACCGGGGTGCCATAGGGAGCCTTGATCTCGATTCCGTTGCTCCGCACCTGGGTCCCGTACTTGGGATTGGTCTTGGTCCCGAAGGTGGTGACCAGCACGCCGGACACCGGCCAGGCCAGCCCACCCACGTGGCGCTCGAGGTACTCGCTCCCCGGGGTGGTCTTGGGGATGAGCTGCCTGGCCAGGGCCTCCTTGCGCTCCTTCTCCAGCCTGGCGATGATCCCCTCCAGGCGCCGGGCCGAGGCCTCCAGCTCCTTGACCGCGTTCTCGGTCGCCACGCGCTCGGTGCGCACCTGCCGGACCAGGGCCGCGGCCTGGTTGCGCGTGTCCTGGATGGCCCGCTCCTCCCTCTCCTTCTCGGCCCGGACCTGCGCCAACTCGGCCAGCTTCTTCTCCTGCTCGTCCCGGTCCTGCTCGTACTTGGCCTTCACCTCCCGGATCTCGGTGACCAGCCTGCGGTCCTGCCCGGCGATGAGGTTCAGGTACTTGTAGCGCACGAAGGCGTCCACGAACGAGCGGCTGGAGAGGAGCACGGTCATGTCGTGGAGCCGGCCGTGCTTGTAGATGCTGCGGGTGCGCTGGGCCCGGATGCCCTCGGCCTGGGTGAGTTTGGTCTGGGTGATCTCCAGCTCGTGTCCCAGGATCTCCACGGCCGCCATCAGGCTGCCCTCCTGCTTCTTCAGGGTGGCGACCAGGCGCTGAGCGAGTTCAAGGTTCTGCTCCACCTGCTCCAGCTCCTCGAAGGCCCGGCCCTCCTCCCGCTTCAGGGAGTCGGCCCTGGCCCGCGAGGCGGCGAGCTTCTCCCGGATCTCGCGGAGCATCCCCTCCTGCTGGTTGATCTGGCCCGTGTAGTCCTGCCCCTGCGCCCGGCCGATGGAGGGGGCAAGGATGAGGAAAAGGAGTAGAAGGTTCAACGCAACGCGTTTCATTGATACTATATTGTACAACACTTGGAGCCTTTTTTCAACGTCCTTTTC
>CAYGWX010000103.1:0-4179 GCA_964353855.1 uncultured bacterium
CCACTCCCGCAGTCGGGCTGTTGTATGCTGGAACAGAGAAGTTATTCGGGCCATGTCCTGCTTCCTCAAGTTCAGCATTGGCCGCTTGCATGTTGGCGGCGGAGATGGATGCGCTGAAATTGCTCATATCAGTAAGCCCCCGTCTTTCCATTGACCCATGTTTCCGTGTCGGTGATTTCCTGCGTGGTGCTTGCAGCGGCACGGATTATCACAGAATAAATGTTTCCAGCAAGAAACGACGGAGATCCTGATATATGCCCCTGTCCCACCGCAATGACAGAAGTTCCACCAAAATCAAGTGTGCTAGAAGCTGTCCATACTTGACTGCCATTAACACGAGCGATTGTATTTGTCGAGTTTCTAACCCTTGTAGTTACGTACTTTGTTGAATAGTTTAGTGTTGCAATGGCGTCTAACCGCGCATTTCCACCAAATGCCACATACCACGAGTTGTTCGAGAACGGGGTATGGTTTGCTTGGAATTCGCCGTCCATTCCTTTTAGTACGCCACCGACTCCGGACACTGAAAGATGCCCGACGACAGCAATACCACCAGCCCATGCGCTCTTGTCAATACTAGCAGTCAATAATCCATCATCAACCCCGTCGAACTGCAACCAGTGCAATCCGCCAGAGGTCTTGTAGAGCGGCCTGGCGGAATCGTTTGGTGCGATGGCGTTGTTTCCGCGTCCTGACTTGTCCAGAATCAACCCAACCGTCTGCCCATCCGCAGTAACCGGCGTCGTCCCTGCGCGATCCTGGAACATCGTCGTCAGGTCGCTCGGGTCGTACCATGCGCCTTGCTCACCAGAGGCGAAGAGGGAGGCTGGGGAGAATGACGAGCTGCACAATATTCCGTTTGAAGAGGCATTGCTCACGCCGTCAACGTTAGTTCCCGTGACGCGGCAAGTGATCGTCTTTCCATCATCGCCAGCCTGCACGACGTAGCTGTTCCCAGTGTTTCCAGTATTCGCTCCATCCCGCTGCCACTGGTAGGTGTAGTTGATCGGCGGGGTGCCGGTCCATGTGCCTTGCGAGGTCATGGACAGGATGTTGCCGACCGTGCCGGTTCCGGAGATGACAGGGGCCACGGTATTGACCGGAGGCTGGCCCGCTGCGGCTGTGATGAAGATACCGTTGGAGGTTGCGACTGCCGAGCCGCCCGTGTTGGTCGCGGTGACAGCGCAAGTGATCGTCTTGCCGACATCGCCGGCCTGCACGACGTAGGTGCTGGCCGTCTGGCCGGAGATGTCCGTGCCGTCGGATTTCCACTGACGGGTATAGGAGGCGGCAGGATCAGCATTCCACGTTCCAGTGCCGCACGTCAGCGTCTGTCCGGGGGTTCCTTCGCCAGTAACCACAGGGGCCGTCAGATTGACCGGCGGCTGGATCGCGGTGATCGCGTTGGATGTCGCATTCACAGCACCAGCGGGATTCGTGCCAGTGACTACGCATGTGATCGCCTTTCCGGCGTCAATCGGCCGGATGGTGTAGGTCTGATCGGTTCCCGGCGTGGCGACACCACCAGCAAACCAGTGGTAGGTGAAGGTCGGGGCGGGAAGTCCCGTCCATGTGCCGTTCGTGGTCGTCAGGAGGGTGCCGACGTTCGGTCCACCGCTGATTACCGGAGCCACCGTGTTGACCGGAGTAGTTGCGGCAACGATGGCATTCGAGGCTGAAAAACCCGTTCCGGTAAGGCTTGTTCCGGTTTCAACGCACGTAATGTGCTTGCCGGCATCTCCTGCCTGCGTGACGTAGGTCAGGCCGGTCTGCCCTGCGATGTTGTTCCCATCGGCCTTCCACTGGCGCGTTACGCTTGGGGTCGGGCTGCCAGACCACGTTCCCGGAGTGCAGGTGAGGGTCGATCCGATGAGAGAGTTGCCCGAGATGATCGGCGCCACGGTCGCGTATGGAAGCACTCCCTTCTCGACGGTAACGGAATACTGGCCATTGGTGTAGTTCGGCCATGACTGGACCAGAACCAGAGCCACGCCAGAGGTAATTCCCGGGGTTCCGGTCAGGTAGGACGACTGCGTTCCAATGGTTATCTTGTCGCCGGCCCTCAGATTTTGAATCCCAGACTGGTGATTGATGCCGTTGGCGTCGACCACGTTGACCTTCAGGCTGTTGGCGCCTGACGAGTGGTATATCGAGCCGGAAGGAGGCTGTGCGGCGTTCTCCTGATAGTTGTACAGGGCGCCAACAATGCCGCCACCGCTGGCAAAGTGGGCGCCCTTCAGAAAGCGGGTGTTCCCGTTGTTCGGGGAAATCGCGTGGATTATCCCCTGCCGGTGACGGATGAGTTGCCGCATGTCAGGTGTATCCGCCGCCATACGGAAGGGCGCAAGCATCGCGGCCCACGCCTGACGGGTTTGCCGTCCATGAAGCCCGGCCAGCGATGAACGCGTCGACGCCAGCGTTGTCGGCAGACTGCGGCATGTTGGATCCGGTTAGATACTTGCCAAGCTCGGCGGCAACCGCGGCCGCCCCAGTCGAGGCGCCGTCGTTTGCGACAGCAACCAGACGGGTTGCCTGAACATTCGCCGCGATACCCGTGATGACCTGCGCGGCCGTCGTGGTGATCACACCGCTGCCGTTCGTCGCCAGAGATACGTTGATCTGCAGTCCGTTCGTCGTGATGACAAGCGGCTTGCTGTTTCCGGCCGGGTTGATCAGGTTGACACAGATTCCCTGCCCGGCCAGCTTGGCCGTCCATGCAAGGCCGTTGTTGCTGGCGACGACGCCGGTTTTGACGGTTCCGAACGTGGGTGCCGCATCGCCATTTTTGGCCGCCAGACGCCCAGCACAGTAGGCTTTCACGTTGATCGGGTCGCGGGGGGTCAGGGTTGACCCCGTAATCTTGAGTTTTCCGGGCATTTCAGCGTCCTTTCGGTGTCGGGCGGGTCTTCTTGGGTTTGCAGGCCATGGCGTTACCTCGTCAGCACATTATCCACCACCCGAACCTCTGGGTGGGCGTTGATCAGTTGCATCAGTTTCGCCTGCCGGTCCTCCTTGTTCGGGGACCGAAGCTCAGGGTTTTCCCGAAGCCACTTGTCGTACATGATCTGCGGAATCGAGGCAACTTGCCAAGCCCATTCGCCGGGCCGGTGTTCCATTTTCCGCTTCTCGGCGTTCTGGGCGAGGATCGCATCCTCGTTCACCTGAGTCTTGGCCGAATACACCACGCCCTCGTGGGCTTGATGCTTCACGGTAGCCCGGAACGGGCCGTCATTGATGATCTGGTCCATCAGATCAGCCCCTTGTAACGTAGCAGGTCTGCGATTCGAGCCGGAACACTGCAGGAGTAGCCCACAGGGCGTTTCTTGCCGAACATGAAGCACTCTGCCACAAGGGTCACGAAAACCTCGTCAGGGGCTTGCAAAACGTCCTTGGCGGGCATTTCGTCAGCCAATCCAGTGACCGGCTTTGCCAGACCTTCGCTCCACTCCTCCAGCAACTTGTCGCGCTTGGCCGTTCTTGCCATTTCATTCTCCCGTTGGAAAAACGGGGACCGAAGCCCCCGTCCCATGATTTGCCGTCAGGCGACCACGTTTGCGGTCGGGTCGATGTCGGCGATGACCCCGTGCGACTTCTCGTTATTCACGATCAGCGTCCAGTCAACAGCCATCTGGCGCTTGTCGGCGAGGCCGGTCTTTGCCAGAGGCTCGACACGGTAGCCGTGCAGGAAGCACAGCGACAGGTAGGCCGGGTCGATGATGTAGACGTTTCCACAGTCGCCATCGTCGGCAGCGTATTTCTGCTGCAGGCGGTTGTCGACCAGTTCCAGCGTCCCGAAGTCGGTCACGAACACATTGACAGAACCGAGTGCGGTTGCCCTTTCTCCACTCTTGCCCTGATCAGACGTGAGGGTAGCCACACGCGCAGAAGAGGTGAAGAGGTACTCGGAGAATTTCCGGATGATGCCTGGAATGGACATCATTACCGACGGGTCGCCGCCTTCCTGATAGACCGACTGGACGATGTCACGGACCGTGGTTTCCGACAGCGCCCGCTTGGCGCCGACGGCCGGAGCAGCGACGGTGCCATTCGAAAAGCCGCCATTGGTGCCGGTCGTGCCGCGGTTGGTAGAGGTCGTCAGCCACGCACCCAGACCAGCAGACTTTCCGGCAGTGGTGTTGCCGTCGTCGGCAGCAGAGGCTTGATGCGTCAGCATCGTTG
>CAYGWX010000104.1:0-4094 GCA_964353855.1 uncultured bacterium
TCACGGACGAAGTACTTTCGGGCGACCCGCTGGACGTCCTGCGGGGTGATCGTCAAAAGCTTTTGCCGGTCCCAGAGTATGGCCCGCCAGTCCCCGCGGACCAAGGCCGTGTGGCCCAGCCGGAAGGCCAAGCCGGGGTTGGAACCGAGGGAATTGACCAGGTCGGCGTCCATCAAGTTCTTCAGCCGCTCGAGCTCCCGGGCGGAGGGAGGCATGACTTTCAGTTTGTCGATCTCGGCCCAGACCGCATCCTCCACTTCCTTCGGGGTATGGGGGTCCTGGGGATCGGCGAAGATCATGAACAGACCGTCATAGCGATCGCCCGGGCCGGTCCAGACGCCGGGCGCGTCGCGGGTGAGCTGCTGCTTCTCGAAGATCGAGCGGTAGAACCGCGAGGTCCTCCCCCAGGTGAAGACACCTTCCAGGGCTCGCAAGGGATAGGCGTCCGGATGGGGAACGGTGGGAATGTGGAAGCCCATCATCAGCTTGGGCCCGGCATCGGCCTCCACGACGAGACGCCGCTCTCCCAGTTGCTCCGGCTCGCGGGTCACGACCTCCGGGGGTTTGGACTGGCCCGGAATCCCGACGAAGTACCTCTCGGCCAGGGCCTTGACCTTCTTGAAATCCAGGTCTCCGACTAGGGCCGCCACGGCGTTGGACGGATTGTAATAGCGCTGATAATAAGCCTCGATCTGGGTTCGGTCGAGGTGCCGGAGGTCGCTCATCCAGCCGATGACCGGGAAGCCGTAGGGATGGGCCTCGAAGGCGGTGGCCATGAACGGCTCGTAGAGCTGGTCGTCGGGGTCGTTCTCCCCCAGCCTCCTTTCCTCCTGGACCACGCTGCGCTCGGAATAGAGTTGGCGGAAGACCTGGTTCGAGAGGCGTCCGGACTCCAAGAGCATCCAGAGCTCGAGCTGGTTCGAGGGCACGTAGACCATGTAGGTGGTGTTGTCCTCCCCGGTCCCAGCGTTCAACCAGCGGGCTCCGGCCTGAAGGTAGGTGTCCCAGAATTCGTTCTGGTTGAGAAGTTCGTTGTGCGCCTTCTGGGCCCGTTCCAGCTCCCGCTCCGCGGTCTTGAGGTCGAAGAACAGCCGGGCGTAATCCACCCCGTTGTCCGAAAGCAGGCCTGAGGTTTTCCTCAGGCTGTCAGGATAGGATTTCTTCAAGGCTGCAAGCAGGTAGTCCAGCTGGCCGATCCGATCCCCGAGGACATCCACGCTAAGGTGCTGCTCTCCCCGGGCCAGGCCTTTGGTCTGAACGGGTTTCTTGGGCCCGCCCTGGACGGCCGAGAGGTCCAGCCCGTAACGCTCCAGGATGTCCAAGCGCCAAGGGGTGATCTTATCCTGAATCCCCATGATCGTATGAGCCAAGCTGTCCTCCCTGGCCAGGAAAGATTTTTCCTTCTCGAAATCCTTGGTGCCCACGACTTGGGTGCCTTTGAACATCATGTGCTCCAGGAGATGCGAGATGCCGGTGATCCCGGGCTTCTCATCGACCCCTCCCACCTTGAAGGTGATCGTCCCGAAGAACACCGGAGCCTCGTGGCGCTCCACGACCAGGAACCGCATCCCGTTCGTAAGCGTGAACTCCTGGACCTTGTCCGCCAGGTTCTTGTCCTGCCACTGGGCCTGGGCGGAAACGGCAGCAAGGAGCAGGGTTAAAAGCAGCAGTCTGATTCGCAAAGGATCCTCCCCATGGTTGGTCGTTCTATTCTACGATTCGTTCTTCGATCTCTGTGGTCCCATGATGCAAACTGGCGGAGAGACTGGGATTTGAACCCAGGATCCCGCTTTTAGCAGGATACACGATTTCGAGTCGTGCGCCTTCAACCACTCGGCCATCTCTCCGCGTTTCTTCTCTCCCGGAAAAAACCTACCAGGAGGCCCCGGCTCTCCTCATCCAGGACTCCCCCCTTGATCTCCACTCGGTGATTCAGCCGTTTCTCCTTCGGGATGTTGAAGACCGAGCCGCACCCCCCGAACTTGGGATCCCGGCAGGCAAAGACCAGGCGATCGATCCGGGACTGAACCAGAGCTCCCGCGCACATCGCGCAGGGTTCCAGGGTCACATAAAGGGTGCATCCCGTAAGCCGCCAACGCCCAACTTTCCTGGACGCCTGGCGCAGGGCCAGGATCTCAGCGTGCGCCGTGGCATCGCGTTTCCGCTCGACCTGGTTGCGATTCCGGCCGACGATCCGTCCGTCCTGGACGACGACCGCCCCCACCGGGACCTCGCCCTGCGAGGCTGCTCGGGCGGCCTCGCGAAGAGCGGCCCGCATCCATTTTTCGTCGCTATGCAATGGGTTTGAAAATCTGGCGCGCCTGGGAGGGCTCGAACCTCTAACCTACGGATTCGTAGTCCGTTGCTCTATCCAATTGAGCTACAGGCGCGTTTGAAATTTCAATGGGTTACGTACGTTGAGTTTCCCGTATTTTTACTTTTTTACGACAAAGGCAAAAGGAGCTATATAATATCATAACTTTTTTTCAACTCATTTTGCAAGAGGAGAATGATGCACCTTAAGACAGAATTTAAAAACCACCCGCAGGGGAACCCATAGCGGGGCGGACCACAACACCCGGGCAAAAAAAGTGCTGGATTAGCCAAATGCCGGGTTCATTTGACCCACGGCAACCCCGTCTCCAGGGCGCCGCTTCCAGCGCGAATTATCGATCCCTCTTGACATCGCAGCACAACAGACGCTTTTCTGTCAAGACCCCTTTACGGATTATTCAATAACACAAAACGCTCACCCTCTCCGGTTCAAGGGCCCCGTCCTGCCATCCCAGTGATTTCTCCAGCGCCGTAAACCCGGCAATGTAACTCCACATCAAGGAAAGAGGGAGGGTTTAAACTTTAACTCGGTCTTTCTTTGTTAAGGCTTTGAATTGGTTTTTTACGCGAACACGAAACCCATGTCAAACGCCGTATGAACAAGGCCCCGACGAAAGGCGGGGCCTTGACTACTCTCATTTCGAAATCGCCTAAAAATATCTCTGCTCTCGAGAACCCTCGTCCTTGGGCGGCTCCCCGCCCAAGAGGTCCGGCGAGACATCCCCGGCCAGCTTGCGGTAGATGTTGCGAAACATGTTTGCCAGATCGGCCACGGCCTGAGCCACCCGCACCCGCACCAGCCCCAGCGTCGTCTTCTGGTCGAAGACCACGGCCAGGATGACCCGGGCTTCGATCGTGGCTACGTAGATGTTGGCCTTCTCTCCCTGATGGTGCAGGGTGGTGAACTCCTGCTCCCCGACCAGCCCGGCGAGCTGGCCGGTGGCTGCGAAGTCCGCTCCGGCCAGCGCCGCAAAGGCGGTGGTGTCCCAGTTCTGGGTGTCTCCGGAGCTGGTGATGAGCTGACCGGCCTTGTCGATCAACAGCGCCGCGTTGGCATTGGTCATGGACAGGAGCTTGGTCAGACGCTGGTTGATGGCCCAGAAGTCCTCTTCGAAGAAGCTCAGGTTATCAACGGGCACGGGCTCACCACCTCAAAAGAAGGGTTCAAGGGAAAGACGCTATACAAAACGACCTGTAACTATTTTACCTCTTTCAGGGATCATTTTGCAATGAGTTTTTTCATGTTTTCGGTCCCGCCTGCGACAGGGCCTCCTTGGCCAGGAGGCTCTCCCAGCGGCTGTCGATCTCGGCCTGGAGCTCGTCCAGGATGTGCTCGTTCTTGGGCGCGAACAGGTGCCGGAAGCGGGCCTGGGGCTTGAGGAACTCCACCAACGGTTTTTTTTCTTTGGGCTTGATGTTGACCTTGTATTTCCCGTCCACTACCTCGTAGACCGGCCAGAAGCAGGTCTCTACGGCTATCCGGATCAGGCCGATCGTTTCCTCCGGAGGATAGCCCCAGCCCAGCTGGCAGGGGGCGTAGATGTTCAGGAAGGTCGGGCCGTCCGTGTCCAGGGCCGTCTCCACCTTGCGGGTCAAGTCCTGCCAGTGGGTCACCTCTGCCTGGGCCACGTAGGGCAGGTTGTGAGCCACCATGATCTCGGTCAGGTCTTTGCGGTTCTGCTGCTTTCCGGGGATCGCGGTACCGGCCGGGCTGGTCGTCGTGTGCATCCCCCGGGGCGTCGAGCTGGAGCGTTGGATCC
>CAYGWX010000105.1:0-3971 GCA_964353855.1 uncultured bacterium
CATCCAGTACGATTCCGACAACAACGGTTCGATCGACGCGCTCGCGTTCATCCATGGTCGGACCTCGTCAACCGTCTACACGGTCAAGAACAAGGCCGGGGCTGCCCCCACGGCGACGGCGGCAAAAGACAACGATTGGGCGATCTACCGTGCTTACACGACGCTGGCGAACTGGGAGAGCCAGAACGAGAACGCCAGTATCAGCGAGCCGACAGAGAACGACGTCAACCCTTCGCTGGATCTTGTCACCGCCAACACCGTCATGAACGTGGCGTGCTATGGGGACGGAAACGATACCGCGGCGGTCACCATCGACGGCTGGACCACGGGGGCCACCAACTACATCAGAATCTATACGCCTGTCTCCACCAGCGAAGTCGGCACCAACCAGAGGCACAGTGGGGTCTGGGATGGCACCAGCGCCTACAGATTGGTGATCAGCAACAGCGGTGCAATTGTGATCAGCGACAACTACGTCAATATCGACGGCTTGCAGGTCTACATAAATAGTGTCAGTGGTGTTGACCATATCGGCGTCTATTTCTACAACATGACCGGCACAGCGGTCGGAACGGTCTCGAACTGCATCATACGGGGCATCTCGGCCGGTTCTTATCAGTGGCACGAAGGGATAGCGACATACAGTGTTGGAACGCTGACTCTGTATGCCTACAACAACATCATCTACGATTTCCAGGGCAACTCCGACAATCAAGGCCTGATCAACGACGACGCTGAATCCGTTATTTACGCCTACAACAACACAATTCAAAACTGTTTCGCCGGGATTTGGGTTAACGCCGGTGCAATTGTGGCCAAGAATAATCTGGTCAAAGGCTCTGGTAATACCTACACGTACAACGGGACCTTCGGCGCCGGAACAGACTACAACTCCACGGACTCGACCGACCTCATAGGCGTGGGCTCAAACAACAGAATCAGTCAGACGTTTTCCTTTGTGAACGAAGCCGGCGACAACTTCCACCTTACTTCCGGTGACACGGGCGCCAGGAATTGGGGCGCTGATCTCACTTCCGATACGTATCTTCCGTTCTCGGTTGACATCGATGGCCAGGCGCGTCCGACGGGGGCAGGCACCTGGGACATCGGGGCAGATGAAGTCCCAGCCGATACCACTCCTCCGACGCCGAACCCGATGACGTTCGCGACGGCGCCGCACGACGACAGCGCGACGCAGATCAGCATGACCGCCACCACCGCCTCCGACCCCAGCACGCCGATCCAGTACCTGTTCACCTTCACCGCCTGCGGTTCTAACGGCGGGACAGGCGGGGCGTCCAGCTCCTGGCAGAGCAGCACGTTCTATTCGAACAGCGGCCTGCAGGCCAACAAGTGCTACGGCTACACAGTGCAGGCTAGGGACTCGTTGCTCAACACGGGCACGGCCTCGAGCGTCTCCTCCACCTACACGTCCGCCAACATCCCCGGCACTCCCACCCTGAGCGGAGCGACACAAACCACCTTGAATCTCACCAATGCCGAGAACAGCAACCCTTCCTCCAACCCGACGACATACTTCGCCGTCCAGGTCGTGACGACCAGTCCGAACGATGCCACGTGGCTCAACCAGTGGGTCAACGCTTCGGGCAACCCTTCGGCCACCGCCGTGTGGCTGACCGACGCCCAGCTCGATGCGTTGGTTCTTCAGGGCCTGACCTCCTCGACGACGTATGGAGTGAAGGTGAAGGCGAGGAATCAGGACGGGGACGAGACCGCGTTGAGCGCCGAAGGCCAGGGGACGACGCTAAGTCCCACCAACCTCGACCAGATCCACTACCGGTGGCGAAATGATGATGGGGGAGAGAGCAGTACTGCAATAGCAGTTGACGCTGTGTCTACTGGCACAGGAACTGGCTCCAGTATAACGGTATCTCATGCAACTGGCTCAGGCACCAATCGCTTGATGCTCGTTGGCATCAGTGCAGCATCGCGAGATGCTACTGGGATAGCACGAGTTGTGTCAAGTGTCACTTATGGTGGTACTGCGCTAACATTGGTTGGTTCGCAGGTAGATGGCGACGGCGAGAAAATATGGATATATAGATTGCTTGCTCCAGCATCAGGGGCTGCTGATGTCGTCGTTACCTTTTCGGCATCTTCAACTAACGGTGGTGCAGTTGGTGTAACAACATTCACTGGAGTAGACCAAATCACCCCATTGGGAACTTTTGCCAGTGCCTACAGCGATACCGCTACCTCGCCAGCAACTGTAAACGTAACATCTGCTTCTGGGGAATTGGTTTTTGACACAGTCTTTTTCTATGGCAACGTACCCACCGTGGGTGCGGGTCAAACACAACGATGGAATCTTTCAAGTAGTGTTACTCGTGCGGGCGGAAGCACTGAACCTGGTGCAGCATCAGTCACCATGTCGTGGACCGCTACTCCCGAGACCTGGGCTATCGGTGCTGTGCCAATCAAGCCGGCCTCAGGATCTGGTGCCACCTGGGCGGCCAACGAGGACACCAAGCTGACGGGCCTGGCGAAAGGCACTCTCAAACGTGTGCGTCTCGAAGTCTCGAACGAGGGAGGTTCGAGCTCCGGAGGCGTCACCTATCAACTTCAAGTTGCACAAACCTCCACCTGCAGCTCCGGTACGTATGCCGCCGTGCCCACGGGTACCACCGACCACTGGCAGATCGTGGGCTCGACCTACATCACCGACGGCGAAGCAACATCCAATATCGCGGGCGGCCTGACGGACGAATCGACGACCTTTGTCGCCGGCCAGCTCAAGGATGCGGGCAACACCACAGGGAGCATCACCCTCGGCGGTAACCAGTTCACCGAAGTCGAGTTCGCGGTCCAGGCAACGACGAACGCCACCGACGGCGCCGACTACTGTTTTCGTCTCTACAACACCACCGGCGGAGCCCCCCTCAACACCTACGACAAGTATGCGGAAGCGACCCTTGCGGGCGGTACCGGCGCGCCTCCTGCGCCCGTCGCGACGGCCGCTACGAACATCACGGCGACGAGCTTCTCAGCTAACTGGAACGCGTCGGCGGGGGCGACAGGGTACTACCTCGATGTGTCGACCGACATCAACTTCGGCTCGTTCATCTCCTGGGAGTACGAGAATCGGGACGTCGGCGCCGTGTTGACGTTCCCGGTCAGCCACTGGAGCATCTCCCCGGGCACGACCTACTACTACCGGGTGCGGGCGTACAACGGCAACGGGACGAGCGGCAACTCGAACACCATCACCGTGACGACCCTTCATGCAGTTACCCTGGGCAATCACACCCTGTGGCAGGTCACGAACCGGTTCACCGCCGCGTCGCCGGTGACCGACATGTTCTTTCGGTTCAACCTCCGTCGTTCGACGGCCACCACGGTGACGGCAGTGCGGGTGAATTTCACCGTCGGCTCCGGCGTGGCGAACGGCGACGTGACTGGCGGCGCTCTGTACCGGGACAACAACAACGACGGTGAAGTTGACGGTGGCGACACCGCCCTGAGGACCGGGATTGCCGGCTCCGGGGGGCAACTCGCGTTCACGGCCCTCACTGAGGACCCGGGCACAGGTGGCACGCACTACCTGGTCCGCGCCACGGTCGCGATCCTGGTTGTGGGCGATTCCACCACCTTCTCCGTTGGCACGGCCGACGTTGACAGCAGCCTTCTCGAGATCGGGTCGATCACCAATGCCACCCACAGCCGGATCAGCGTGTCGTCGCTGTACCGCAGCGTCGGTACCACGATTACGGCTTTGGCAAGCGGCACGAGCAATGGGTTGACGATTGCCGGGTCAACAGCCACATTTGACAGCCCATTGCCGGACAACATTGGTGTCGGCGACGCCATTCAGTACGATTCGGACGGTGGCGGCGCCACCCTGATCGACGCGATCGCGTTCATCCATGGCCGTACGTCCTCGACAGTGTACACGGTCAAGAACAAGAACGGCGGCACTCCCACAGCGACGCAGGTGAAAGACAATGACTGGG
>CAYGWX010000106.1:0-3912 GCA_964353855.1 uncultured bacterium
ATCGGCTGGTGCAAAACCTGTGTCAATTCGTACCAAATGCTTTATAATCCCCTTAAAATAATATACCCCTTGTAAGTAACAGGTTTAAACTGAAAGACATTTTTTGTTGAATCCGCCCGATAACGGTCTATTTCTTCAGCAAACCTCATTAAATCTTTTCGGCTGATTGGATCATAATAAGAACCCCATATTTTAGGGCAAATCACTTTGAGAGTGCCGTATCCAATCGAATCGGACTTTGATTTATTCAACAGTTCTTGGATCTTAAGTTTTATGTCAGGCAACATAGCGATGACTGCAGAATCAACACCTAGGCTGGTGTTTTTATCTATCCACAGATCCCTATAATTTTTGACCGATTTTAAAGCTATATTGCCTTCTAGGGTTTTGCTCCATGTGCCCTTATCCCATATTAATAAACCAAAGTGTGGTCTCATTAGGATTTGATATTGTCTATTTTCCTTAAGTGATAATAAAAATGATTCCGTATATCCGAAAGTAGCAAAGTACCTCATGCCTTCGGGCAAATCACACGGAGCAGGCTCTTTCGACGCTGTGGCAATTTTCATATACTTAATATCAGATATCTTTATCCTTTTCCATTTGGAAGTAATGATGTGAAATCCAATGTTTTCATATAGCGAAATCATAGAATCTTTCACTGTGTTTCTTAAGAAGGGGAAAGCGATATAGAAGCCGATAAAACTAATGATTAAGGCTAAAAGTACGGCGCGGCAAAATTTTAATATTGTTTTCATGACTTTGTCATGGCCCTATCAGAAAGTTCGGTGACGCCAGTCTTTGGGGCAGGGCGATGGCGGCGCCGATGCCGAAGATGACTAGGAATACGGCGATGTTGGCCCAGAGGACGGCGTCCAGAAAGGATTTCTGGGCCTTGTATTTCCTCGTATAAAAATATGTGATGACCCGGTCCTCGCAGACCACGGAGATGATGAAACTGATTCCGACGGCCAGGATGCAGTACAGGACCTTCAGGCCCCAATACCCGGCTGCCGGGCCTTCCTGCGCACCCATGGCTGCAACGAAGACGACGAACGAGATGAGGAGCAAGACGAACAGGATTCCCGCGGAGCCGAATGTACCTAGGCGCCGGAAGGGTTTGTATTCTCTCATGTTGTGGGACGGGATGAGCAGGATCGGATAAGCCAGGAGGATGAATATCGGCACGGAGAAGGTTATTCCCAGGAGGATACCCGGGATCGTGGAATAGACGTTGGCGAGGATCATATAGCCGATCGCCCGGATGTTCTTGAAATTGCTTTTCCAGTAGAACACGAGGCATTTGATGACCACCGCGAGGAGCAGTCCGATCCCGGATTTCAGGGCGATGGCCCCGAACAGGGTCGTCCCGGAATAGAGCATGGCCATCGGCACGATCGGCTCGCAGGCGAAGCACCCGGTCGGCGCGATGCCCAGCAACAGGACGGCGAAGATGAATTTCAACATTCTTTTCATAGCCTGATCACTCCCCCCAAAATATTCCCGTCCTTACCTTACCACAAATCATCTCATTCTGTCAACCTTTCGTCTTCCAAGTGGCCAGTCCGAATCTTTACTCCCGATCCCTCCTTCGCGGTCCTTGACTTTCCTCGCCTGTTTCGGGTATGCTTAGTGGGCAGTTCGCCATCAGACCCCGACCTCTCGGGATCAGCGGTAGCGTCCGCGTGGCAGACTTTTTGGGGAAAGGGAAGAGGCTTGAACATCTACTGTGGGAATCTGTCGCGCGACGTAACCGATGAAGACCTGAGACAGGCCTTCGAGGCCTACGGGACCGTGGCCACGGTGAACCTGGTCAAAGAAAAGTTCAGCGGGGACTCCCGCGGCTTCGGGTTCGTGGAGATGCCGGAGGATGACCAGGCCCGGGCCGCGATGGCGGCCCTGAACGGCTCCCAGCTAAAGGGCCGGACCCTGAACGCTGTGGAAGCCAAACCGCGCACCGAGAAGCGCCGCTCCTCGGGGGGCGGAAAGCGCTACGGTGGAGGCGGTGGAGGCCGCCGCTGGTAGCGTAGAGAGCTTTACAAGCCCTGTCCGTTTAGGACGGGGCCTTTTTTCGTCCCGGAGGGGCTTGACAAGTCCCGGAAAAGCGTGGTAAGATATATAAACGAGCTTTTATATAAGATATATGACCAAACCTCTCACCACGCTGCGCGTCCTGGCCGACGAGGCCCGCCTGAGGATCCTCGGGCTCCTCGCCGACCGGGAGCTGTGCGTTTGCGAGATGGTGGGCGTCCTCAAGCTCTCCCAGCCCCTGGTGTCCCATCACCTGCGGGTCCTCCGGGACGCCGGGCTCCTTTCCTCGCGCCGCCGGGGGAAGTGGATTTACTACACCCTGGCCAGGCCGCGGAGCGGGGGCGAGGCTGGGAAAGTGGTGCGCCTGGTCCAGACTTGGGCCCGCCGGGAGGGGGCCAAGCCCGGGGACCGCTTGCGCCTGGTGCACTGTCTCTCCCGGAAGTTCGGGCTGGCGGATTGCCTGGCCTTGAAGGGCAAAGGATGCCCGCACCCGGAGAGAGGCGGGGCGAAACCGAAGTTGAAACTACAGGCAAGCTTTCGTAGGAGGAACTGAGATGCCAGTCGCGGAACTGAGCGTAGTGCCCATAGGAACGGGCAGCCCGAGCGTGTCACGATACGTGGTGGAGGCCCTGAAGGTCATCCGGAAGAGCGGCCTTACCTGCGAGCTCTCCTCCATGGGGACCGCCGTGGAAGGCCCACTGCCCAAGATCCTGGCGGTCGTGAAGGCGGTGCACGAGAGCGCCTTCCGCCTGGGGGCCGAGCGGGTGATCACCACCCTCAAGATCGACGAGCGCAGGGACAAGCCGCTCTCCATTGCCGGGAAGAAGCGGGCCGTCGTCGTGGGGATGAGGAGAACCCAATGATCTATTTGGACCACAACGCCACGACCCCGGTGCGCCCCGAGGTCCTAGAGGCTATGCGGCCCTTTTACGGGCCAATATACGGGAACGCCTCCAGCCTGCACGGGTTCGGCCGTGAGGCCAAGGACGGCCTGGAGCGGGCCCGGGAGCAGGTGGCGAAGGTCCTGGGCGCGAGGCCCGATGAGGTCTGTTTCACGGGCGGGGGCACCGAGGCCGATAATCTCGCCGTCAAAGGGGTGGCCTGGGCCAATCGGGACAGGGGGAAACACCTCATCACCTCTCAGGTAGAGCACCATGCTGTTTTTAACACCTGTGAATATCTTGAGAAGCAAGGATTCAAGGTGACCTATCTGCCGGTGGACTCCGAGGGCCGGGTGGATCCCGGGGACGTGGAAAAGGCCATCACGAAGGAGACCCTGCTCGTGTCCATCATGCAGGCGAACAACGAAACGGGAACGGTACAGCCCATTGCTGAAATCGGCAGGATCGCGAGGAAGCGAGGGGTCTATTTTCATTCCGATGCGGTGCAGGCCTTCACCAAGCTGCCCACCGGGGTGGATGAGTTGGGTGTGGACCTGCTCTCCCTTTCCGGGCACAAGATTTACGGGCCCAAGGGGGTGGGCTGCCTTTACATCCGGAAGGGGACGAAGTTAGACCCCCTGGTCCACGGCGGGCATCACGAGAGGAACCGCAGGGCGGGGACCGAGAACGTGCCCAGCATCGTGGGCCTGGGAAAGGCTGCGGAGCTGGGAGCCGGGGAGATGAGCGAGGAGGCGAAGAAGCTGGCGACCCTGCGCGACCGGCTCCAGGAGGGGATCCTGGCCAGGATCCCCGAGGTCAGGATCAATGCCCGGAATGCGCGGAGGCTTCCGGGGACCCTTTCGGTCTGCTTCCGGTACGTGGAAGGGGAGTCCATCCTCCTGGGTCTGGACCTCAAGGGGATCGCGGCCTCCAGCGGCTCAGCCTGCTCCTCGGGGGCGATCGAGCCCTCCTATGTCCTGACCGCGATGGGGGTCCCGCC
>CAYGWX010000107.1:0-3661 GCA_964353855.1 uncultured bacterium
GGCTATTATACCACAACTTTCCTCAGGTCCAGTCCTAACGGGGGCCGAAACGGAATCCGTCACGTCATTTCCTCCCGGTCCGCGGAGTACTCCTTCATCGTGAGATGACAGTGGGTGTCTATGAACATCTACGGCTCATGGCACCCGGTTCAACGCTTTAGGAATACTCCGGACCAAACCCTGTAGTCTTCCTTTCCTGTACAGCCAATATCATCGTATTCTCTCTTGGCCACAGTTTGAAAGCCTTGGGTGACGCTGTCGAAATGCCGTTCGGTAAAAAGATAAACGTGGGGCAGCCCTTTCTCCGGGTCCCCCGCCAATACAGCCATCACCAATACCCCCGACGATTTTAGAACACGTCGGATTTCGTTCATCACAACACGGACGTCGCTCTCCCGAGTCTCCCCGGTGAATTCGTGCAACAGTCTAAAACAATAGATTCCCTCAAAAGACGCATTTTTAAAAGGCAGTTGCCTGGCGTCCGCTTGAACCCAATCGGCTTCGTTCTTTCTTATTCGTTTCGCTATCGCCAGCCCGGACTCGGCCAGGTCCACCCCAACTACAAAGAGTCCCTTTTCGGCAAGATAGCAGGTATCCCTCCCAGTTCCACACCCTAGATCGAGGATTATTCGCTTGGCTCGTTGGGAAAAAACTTCTACCGCCTTGCGTGCGGAATGGGTGGTGGGGGCTGTGATGACCCTTTCGTCCTCATCGTAGAATCCTTGCCACCTGGTCGTCTCGTTCACCTCTGGGCCATCAGGCTCACTTGAAGACCGCGTACCAGCGCTCCTTGACCTTCGCGGGGTGCAGCATGAGCCAGAGGTCGTCGGGCAGGTAGATCTGGCTGGTGCAGAACTGGCATTTCACCAGGCGTTCTTTTCCGTCGATCGACAGGGAGCCGCCGCACTTGGGGCAGAGGAAGATGATCGGCTCGGACACAACGATTTCTTTCCCGGCCGACTGATCCATGACCAGGGCTCCGACGAAAGCCAGAACCCCGGGATACAGCGCCTGGAGCCACGCCGGAGATGGGGAGCAGGGACTCTTCTCGCTGCACTTGGGGCAGACCAGCTCGGCAGGGGCCGCAAGATCCTTGGGCAGCTCAAGATTGGTCTTGCACTTCCCGCAGCGGGGACGCTGCCGGCCGTAAAGCAGTGTGGTGTTGAATGTCCCGAAGATGGTGGAGTTCCGCCCCTCCCCTTCGGCCAGCTCCCCCAAATCCCCCCGCACGTCCTTGAGGATGTCCTTCCAGTAGTCGCGGGGGATCTCGATGTCGCGCTGGCAGTGCGGGCAGTTGACCCGCTCCAGAGGGCCCGCCAGGGGCACGGGCTGGTCGCACTTCGGGCATTTGATCGAAAGCTCCAGGGCAGTGAATTGCATGGATGTCTCCTCGGTTATTTAACCTTCGATCCGCCGGCGATGTCCTTTTCCGGAACCAGGAGCACGATCTGCTCCCCCTCAGAGGCCGCCAGCAACATGCCCCTGGACTCCACCCCGCGGATGGTGGCCGGGGCGAGGTTGGCGATGACCACGATCTTCTTTCCGACCAGGTCCTCGGGTTTGTACTGCTGGGCGATCCCGGCCACGATCTGGCGTTGCTCTTGACCGATCGAGATCTGCATCTTCAAAAGCTTATTGGCCTTGGGCACGGGCTCGGCGGAGAGCACCTCCGCGATGCGCAGGTCCATCTTGGCGAACTCGTCGTAAGAGACGGCAGGAGTCTCGAGGGCCGGGCTTGGGGAGTCGGGCGAGTCGGTTCCCAATTTCGCTATCTCCTTGTCGATGGCCGCGTCTTCGATTTTGGGGAACAGGATTTCCACCCTGCCCAGCCTGTGCCCCGGCGCCAGGTCCGGTTTCCCGGAGTCGGCCCAGGCGATTTTCGCCGGGTCCAGGGCCAGCATCCGGAGGGTCTTCTCTGACGAAAAGGGCAGGATGGGGGCCATCAGCACGGCCAGACACTTGACCAGCTGGGCGCAGGTGTTGAGCGTGGCCGCGCAACGCTCCGGGTCCTGGGTCCGGGTCCGCCAGGGCTCGGCGTCGTTGAAATACTTGTTTCCCTCGGAGGCGAGCTTCAAGATCTCCTCGCAGGCCCGCCGAACCTGGAAGGTCTCGAACAGGTTGCCGAGCTTCACCGGCGCGACCTCGACCAGTTTCAGCAGGTCCTCCTCGGGCAGGTGCAGCTTGCCGGGCCCGGGGAGGGCTCCCCCGAAGTAGCGTTCGATGAAGGTCAAGGTGCGGTTGATGAAGTTGCCCAGGCTGTCCGCCAGCTCCGAATTGTTGTGGGCCTGGAACTCCTTCCAGTCGAACTCCGCGTCCCGGGACTCCGGGGCATTGGCCGCCAGGTAGTAGCGCAGGGGGTCGGGCGGGAACGCCGCCAGGGCGTCCTTGAGCCAGACCGCGATATGGCGGCTCTTGGAGAATTTCAGACCGCCCTTGAAATTCAGGAATTCATTGGCCGGGACTTCGGTGGGCAGGGTGTAGTCCCCGTGGCCGATGAGCATCGCGGGCCAGACCATGGCGTGGAACACGATGTTGTCCTTGCCGATGAAGTGCACGAGCCGGGTGCTTTTATCCAGCCAGTAGTCCTTCCACGCCTCGGGCCGGCCGATCCGCTCGCTCCACTCCATGGTCGAGGAGATGTACCCGATGGGGGCGTCGAACCAGACGTAGAGCACCTTGTCTTTGGCCTCGGGCAGGGGAACCGGGATGCCCCAGGCGATGTCCCGGGTGATCGCCCGGTCCTGGAGGCCCTCGGCGAACCAGCCCTTGCAGAAGCGCTTCACGTTGTCCTTCCAGTGGGACTTGGTCGCCAGCCACTCCTCCAGAGGCTTCTGGAACCCGGAGAGCTTAAAGAACCAGTGCTTGGTCCGGCGTACCTCCGGGGCGCTCCCGCAGACCTTGCACACCGGGTTCACCAGCTGGATGAGCTCCAGCCACTTGCCGCAGGCCTCGCACTGGTCGCCCCGCGCCCCGGGAGCCCGGCAGTGGGGACAGGTGCCCTCGATGTAGCGGTCGGCCAGGAACCGCCGGCACTTCGGGCAGTAGAACTGCTCGATCTTCCTGGGCTCCACGTAGCCCTTGTCCATGAGCCGGGTGAAGAAGGCCTGGGACACCTGGTAATGCAGGGGGAGCGAGGTGCGCGAGAAGTTGTCGAAGGCGATGCCGAGGTTGGCGAAGTCGCGCTTCATCTCGGCGTGGTAGCGGTCCACGAGCTCCCTGGGCGAGATGCCCTCCTGCTCGGCGCTGATCGTGATCGGGACCCCGTGCTCGTCCGTGCCGCAGATGTAGACCACGTCCGCACCGGCCAGTTTCTGATAACGCACGTAGATGTCCGCCGGAAGATAGGCCCCGGCGATGTGCCCCAGATGCACGGACAGGTTGGCGTAGGGCAGGGCCGAGGTGACTAAAATCTTCGGCTTCGGCATAGGAGGCCTCAATTCAATTTGAATTTTAGATTTTGGATCGGGGATTTCCGTATCCCCCTAAAAGCGTCCAGTATCAGACCGTGTAATCATATAGTATATCACGAACTTACGCCAATGTCAAATAGCGCCCAAGCTGAAACGTAAGGCGTTAGGCGTGAGGCGTAAGGCGAACAGGAACGGGCTCGGACTGGCCCCCGTTAAACTGGACTAAAACAGGGTTGTGGAAGTTGAGGATT
>CAYGWX010000108.1:0-3418 GCA_964353855.1 uncultured bacterium
GAAAAGAGCACAAGGCAAGACAAGGTAAAGACCTTTCATTTAATCCCCGCCCTCCCACCCTATAAGGAATAAAAAAAGAATTAATTCTTAGATACTTCAACCTCACCCCAACCCTTCTCCCGGGTCTTCAGGAGAGGGGGGAAGAAATCCTTTTTGAATGTATAACGAAAACCTGGGGTGATTTCATAACTTTCGCTGCGTTCAGGAGGACACTTTGCCAGACCCCGACCGCCTTGACTTTAGAGGCGAAGTTTGATATAGTTATCATTTAAATGCGGATTTCGGAGTGCGGAATGCGGAGTGAAAAACCAAAGCAGATCCTTCGCTACGCTCAAGGATGACAGCTTAAAGACACTGGATTCCCGCCTGCGCGGGAATGACGACCTACTCAATGCGGAGTTCGGAATGCGGAATGCGGGATAAAAAACAGCGAGATGCTGAAACAAGTTCAGCATGACGAGATCGAGATGTCCTGAAACGAGTTCAGGATGACGAGGGCAAAGGGCCCGGATGACGATCTTTTTGGAGGATGCATAGATGCAAGCGTTTTTATTTCTAGCACTGGGCTTGGGGGTCGGGGTGCTCTCGGGGTTCTTCGGGATCGGAGGCGGGATCGTGATGATCCCGGCCATGGTCCTGTTCTTCGGCCTCAGCCAGACCCAGGCCCAGGGGACCTCGCTGGCGGTGATGATCCCGCCGGTCGGGCTCCTGGCGGCCTGGGAGTACTGGAAGCACGGGAACGTGAAGATCGGAATGGCCGCGTTCATCTGTCTGGGCATGTTCGGGGGTGCCTTCGTGGGCTCTTACTTCGCCCAGCTCATCCCCCCGGTTTTGATGAAGCGGCTGTTCGGGGGCCTGCTATTTTTAGTAGGAATTAAAATGATCCTGGGAAGATGACATCTATTTTAGATTTTGGATTTTAGATTGCGGATTGAAAAGACCAGGCCGTGAGGGTTATCCGTTAAAGACCAAAAAAGGCAAAACCATAATCCAAATTCTCTGTCATGATTGAGTTCAAGGGCGTCTCGAAATATTACAAGGACGACTGGCCTGCCCTGAAGGAGATCACCTTCAAGATCGAGAAGGGGGACTTCTACTTCCTCACCGGCCCGACGGGGTCGGGGAAGAGCACCATCCTGCGGCTGGTCCACATGGAGGAGCCGCCCACCGAAGGGGAGGTCACGGTGGCCGGGCACTCCTCGGCGACCCTCAAGAAGAAGGACATCCCTTTTTTCCGGAGGAAGATCGGAGTCGTGTACCAGGACTTCAAGCTCCTGCAGGAGCGGGACGTTTACGCCAACGTGGCCTTCGCCCTGGAGGTCACGGGCACCCGGCGCTCCGAAATCCAGAGAAAGGTCCTGAACGCCCTGGCCGAGGTCAAGCTGGCCCACCGCAGGGGGGCCATGCCCTACGAGCTCTCCGGCGGAGAGCGGCAGAAGGTCGTGATCGCCCGGGCCCTGGTCCACGATCCCTACGTGCTCCTGGCGGATGAGCCCACCGGAAACATAGACCCCAAGGGAACGGCCGAGATCATGGACATCCTGCGCACCCTCAACACCCGGGGGACCACCGTGGTCATGGCCACCCACGACCTTCCCCTGGTGGACCGGATGCCCTTTCCCATCCTCCGCCTGGAGCGGGGATTCCTCAAGGAGATCGCCCGGGCCAAGCCCGTGCCCAGCGCAATCGCCAAAGAAGACTGGTAGTTCCCAATGCGGAACGCGGAGTGCGGAGTGCGGAATTAAAAAGGGGCGTCGAAAAAGGTGACCGACCTTAAAGCGAGGACAAAACGGTATGCTTTACGCGTCATCCGCCTTACCGAATCCCTGCCCAAAGGACGCGCTGCGGAAGTCATCGGTCGGCAACTATTGCGCTCGGCAACCTCGGTGGGAGCTAATTATCGGGCAGCCTGCCGCTCAAGGTCAGTTGCTGATTTCGTAGCCAAAATGACCTTGGTCGAAGAGGAAGCCGACGAATCGAACTATTGGCTGGAGCTTCTCGTCGAGGCAAAACTCGTTGAAGCGAAGCGGTTGGAACCCTTGATAAAAGAAACTGGCGAGATCGTCGCCATCGCGGTATCCTCGATCAAGACGGCCAGAAAAAGAATAACGCACCAATAGGGATACAGAAAGCGGATTTTGGAGCTTATTCATCAGATAACGAGATATGATCGCTTTTCTTAATCACTCTTTAGCCTTTGGAATAGAATGGCGCTAAACCTAACTTACGCGACCCGGGAGGCCTTTGCCAACTTCGGGGCGGCGAAGCTCCTGACCTGGCTGGCCACGGGAACCATCACCATCGCGCTCTTCCTGTTCGGGGTCTTCCTCCTGGGGACCATCAACCTCCAGAAGGCCATCTCCCAGGTCCAGGAGAAGGTCGAGGTCGTGGCCTTCCTCCGGGACGGGCTGGACGTGACAGAGGTCAGGTCCCTGGGCGTCAAGATCGGGGCCCTGGACGGCGTGGCCCGGGTGAACTACATCTCCAAGGAAGAAGCCATGCAGAGTTTCCGGGAGGAGCTCAAGGGGAACCAGGACCTCCTGGACGCGATGGAGGCCAATCCCCTTCCGGCCTCGTTCCAGATCCGGGTCGCACCGGCCTCCCGGAACCCGGATCGGGTGCGTTCCCTGGCCCTGGAGATCGGCCGGATGGGCGGGGTGGAGGAGGTGGAGTACGGGCAGGAGTGGATCGAGCGGCTCTACAAGATGATCCGGGTGTTCGTGGGCATAGACATCGGGCTGTTCATCGTGGTCATCCTGTCCTCGGGCCTGGTGGTGTTCAACACCATCCGGATGACCGTGGTCGCGCGCAAGGAGGCCATCGAGATCATGCGCCTGGTCGGGGCCACGGGCTGGTTCATCCGCCTGCCGTTCCTCTTAGAGGGCGTGATCCAGGGAGCCTTAGGAGGGTTCGTGGCCTCGCTCATTCTGTTCCTGGGCTACCGCCTCCTGGTCCTCAAGGTGCAGGGCACGGTCTTCCTGCCCCCCTCCTATTATGCGGTTCCCCTTTTGTTCGGGGCCTTCCTGGGCCTGGTGGGAAGCGTGGTAGCCGTTCAGCGATTCTTAAAATAAAACGACCGTTAAACCGTTAGACGGTTGGACGGTAAAAAAGGTCGGTCGGTTATGCGGTTAGCAGGTTTCTGAGCGGAGGGAAAAGGTATGCCGAAAACGACGCAGGTGATGATCTTTACCGTCATCGTGCTCTTCCTCCTGTTCGTGCTGAACACCCATGTGGTCAAGACCAAGCACGGGGTCAGCCTGGTCAAAAAATCCCGCTGGGCCTTCATCGAGACCCTGGTGGACGTGCACGAGTTCACCCAGGCCGACCTGGACAAACACCCCCTGCTCAAGAAGTCCCTCCAGGACGGCAACCGCCAGGACATCCTCTCCGAGATCATCAAGCCCGACACCAGCATCTT
>CAYGWX010000109.1:0-3286 GCA_964353855.1 uncultured bacterium
CAGCAGGAGTTCATTGACGAGATGGAGATGAGAAAGATAAGGCGCAAGCTGTTCGAGTCCCAGATTGCCGAGACGTTGGCGCAGGCTAAAGAGCGCGAGCAAAAAATGTCAGAGGCGACGAGGGTTCGAGACATGCTGTCGGAAGCCGTGTCTCCTGTCTCTGCTTCTCAGGCTTTGTCAGTACCTGGACTTCCTTCCGGTCCAACTACAGAGCGTGCGGAAATGATCGGGCAGAGAAAGCCTATTGATTTCCGAAGTCTTATCGCTGCTGGAGTTCCGGCGGAAATAGTTAAGGCAATTGCCGAGGCTCCAAATCTAGGAAGGCCAAAGGTTGCAAGGACTATTGAGGTTGACGACGGCCAAGGTGGCAAGAAGATCGTTCAGGCTGACGAATTTGGCAATCCTGTTGGTTCTGGATTCTCTGGGTATGTTCCTCCTGTTCAGGTGAACCAAGGCAACCAGATTTCATTCGTCAAGCCTGCTCCTGGAACCACTCTTCCTGTCGGCATGTCGCCGTCAGAGAGAGATGCTAGTGCTAGAGGATGGGGCGGACTTCGTTTGCAGCAATCTGAAGCTGCCCGTCCAAAGTGGGTTCCAGGAGTTGGATTCGTTTCATTTGACAGCAACAATCAGCCGACTATCAGTAACCCTCCTGGTGTCCAAACGAAGGATGCCCCTGCTGGATACAAGTGGTCTTCTGATGGAAAGTCTATGGAGAAGATCCCTGGAGGTCCAGCAGACAAAGAGACTATGACCGAAGGGCAGGCCAAGGCAAACATGTTCGGCAACAGGATGCTTCAGGCCGAAAAGGAGCTTGCAGATCCCAGACTTAAGGGTGTAACTCCTTCGTTGATCAAGAGAGGAGCAGAGGCTATTCCTTTTATTGGTCCCGGATTGGGAATGGCTGCCAATCAGATGTTTACCAATGAAGGCCAACAACGTGTTGAGCAGGCTCAGAGGAACTTCATCAATGCAATCCTGAGAAGGGAGTCCGGGGCGACAATTATTGATGATGAGTTTATGAACGCTTATCGGCAATACTTTCCGCAGCCAGGTGATTCTGCCGGAAATATCGCCCAAAAGACGAGAAACAGGGTTCTCGCAACTGAGGCGATGAAGAGAGAGGCTGGCCCTGCTTGGAGGGAGATAAGCATTGATCCAAACATGGGTCTTGAGATTCCTTCTTGGGGCGATGCCCAGGAGAGAAGGCTTCAAGAACTTGAGGCTAAGAAACGAGCAGGTACTCTGAGATGACAGAAGCAGAAGAGTTGGAACTGCTACAGCTTCGTAAAACGAAGTCTGAGTCTACTTTCATAGATCAGGTTAGCCCTCAGAAGAAGGAGCGTAGCTTCCTTGATTTGCCGGAAGCGATTACTAATCCGACTCCTGAAAACATAGCTGCTGATCCTCTTATTCGCCTTATCACCGGGGTTGGAAAGGGGGCAGTTGGTACGACTCAATTTCTGAACAGGTATGCACTTGGCGCGCCGATTAAAGGTGTTACAAAGGGTATTGATTGGGTTGCCCAGCAGATTGACGAAACAGAGAAGCTCGCAAAGAAGGGCCTGAAAGAAAGGGGCGAGGAGTACAACATTCTCGGAACCGTTGGAGAGGTTCTTAATCCTTTTGCGCTGAAGGTTACAAAGGCCTTTCCTCTTGCAAAAACATTCAAGTCGAGAATGTTGCAGTCGTCAGAGCTTGGCGCCCTGTATTCGGTAATGCAGCCATATGTAGGGGAGGACGGCGGGTTTGACATAGATAAGCTTGGCAAGGCTATTTCCGGCGCTGCAACTGGAGCAGTAATTCAGGGTCTTGTAGTAGAGCCTATAAGGTATGCAGGAAAACTGATTCACCAGTTTTTCACCGAGTCAGGTGCAAAAGAAGTATCCAAGCAATATCTTGAAACAATCCTTGGCGGGAAGGAGAATCTGGATAAGCTTGTGTCGACAGTCGAAAAGTACCTTACGACCTCCAAGCCAAGTTCAGTTCCCGGTTACAAACCAACTGCTGGTGAGCTTGTTGCTGACGTGCCTGAAGCCGGGCCGTTTCTTGCGCTTCAATACAAGACTTCTCAAACTGCTGGCGGGCCATCTGGTTTATTCAGGACTCAAGAAGTCAAGAATGAAGACGCAATCAAGCGTGCCATAGGTTCATTTGCTGGAACGCAAGAGACGTTATCGAGTGCGTTAGGAAGGGCTAATACACGAGCAGAAATGAACTACGGTCCTCTCATGGGGAGGACGGTAAGCCCTGAGTCTGACGTAAGCATCCTGATGCGTGATATGCAGCGTGCTCGTGGAGTTCCTTGGTACGGCGCTCCATCTGACATTGTTAGGGCAACTCCTAATCCAAGAACTGGTATGCCGTTTGGTGAGGGACAACAATCATTGCTTGGGACGGTTACTGGTAAGGCGGGGGCGCTACAACAGGCAGGAAAGGCTCAAGCAGATGTGGCCCAGCAAACATCGTTCGCCAATAAGTGGCTACCTGTTCCAGGAATGCCAAGGGTCGCCGGAAGGTACTCGCCAAACATTGAAGTTGCAGAGCAGGCCAAGGAGGCCGCTCGACTGTCTCTGGAGAAGGCCGGGATAGTTGGAAAGGAAGCGGACTTCCTTCAGGCGATGATTGATCGTGCTGACAGATTTGGACTTGGAACAAAGCAGGGACTCACTGATATTCAGGTAAGGCCGTCTATTGCTCATGCCTTTGCATACGCGCAAAAGAGAGCTAGAGAAAAAGGATATAGCTTTCCAAGCTCCATGTCTCACGATTTCACTGTCCGTAACCTTCACGACATCAAGATGGGTCTTGACGATGCTATTCGACTCGGATCTATGAGAGATCCTGTTACTGGGTCGAGTGCCGCTGATAATGCCACGTTAGAGGCGATGGCCGGTACTAAGACTACATTCCTCGACTGGCTGAAGACAAAGGTTCCAGAGTACGAGAAGGCAAGGGCGGCTTATGCCGAAGACATGGTTCCGGTCAATCAGATGAGGGTTGGTCAGGAGCTTCTTGGAAAGCTGACCTCTCCTACTGGAATGGAGACTCCAGGAGCTTTCCTGCGGTCGATAGACGATGCCAAGAGGCTGATAAAGACCGCTACCGGGCAGTCAAGGCAGGATCTTGGCGATGTCCTTCTTCCGCAGAATACAAAGATAGTCAGCGATGTTGGAGAGATTCTTGAGCGCAAGGTTGCATCATTAAGTCCTCAAAGGAAGGCATCGCTTCCTGGTGGAACTGACATTGCAGCGCAAGTTGGATTTGAGCTTCCAAGCATGCTTTC
>CAYGWX010000110.1:0-3206 GCA_964353855.1 uncultured bacterium
GGCTATTATACCACAACTTTCCTCAGGTCCAGTCCTAACGGGGGCCGAAACGGGCACCCCGCCCCTTGTTTTGGTGGCCCAGAGTACACCCACCGCACACCCACCCCACCCCTACCTCACCCCTACCTCACGCCTACTCCCCTCAGATTTAGGGGTGTGGAATGTGGATTTGGGATTTAAGGTAAAAATAACCCACCCTTTTTATGACCACTTTTCAACCCACGCGTACGCGTAAGTAACCCCGACAACTCTCCATTACGCGTTTTTAACAAAAAACCCTTCCTGAGAGGGGAGGGTCAAAAAAATTCCGAAATCCGAGGGAGGTCTCCGACTACTTCACGCCATCCCCACCTATTCCCCCATTTTTCGAACCAAAGATTATCGAATATTCTCCCCAGCCACAATATTTAATAGCCCATCCTAAAACCCCCACAATTCCTGAATCGAGCTTCCCGAAACGAGTTCGGGACAGGCAGGACAAGCAAAAAAGCTGCTACGGAAGGCTGTCCGAAGGTACGAAACTCCTAATGGTTGGAAATGGCTTGTTCGATGCTCATGGCATGAAATGGAAAATCAGGGCTGAGCGCAGGGCAGAAAGTCCCTCGCCGGTCTTAGCAGAGATGAACAAAGCTTTCTGGTTTTCGAGGCGCAATCCTTGGATGACCACCTCAGGGTCCGGGACGAGGTCGATTTTGTTATAAACCGTCAGGAGAAATTTTCCGGAGGTCCCTAATTCATCGAGGATCGCTTGCACAACCCGCATCTGCTGGTCCCGCTGTTCGTGAGACAGATCCACGATATGGAGCAATAGATCGGCATCCGTGGCCTCCTGAATCGTGGAGCGGAAGGAGGCGACGAGGTGGGGGGGGAGTTTATTGATAAAGCCCACCGTGTCGGTCAAAAGGACGGTCAGGCTCGGGCTGAGGTAAACCCGACAGGTCTTGGCGTCCAGAGTCGAAAATAGTTTGTCCTTAACGCTAACCTCTGCACGGGACAGTGCGTTTAGAAGGGACGATTTACCGGCATTGGTGTAGCCCACCAGCGCCACGGAAGGCATCTTTTTGCGCCTTGCCCGCTGAATTTCCCGGGAGCGCTGGACCCGGACAAGCTCCTGCTCCAGGCGGGCGATGCGGACGCGAATCTTGCGCCGGTCCACTTCCAACAGCTTCTCTCCCGGACCCCGTGTGCCGATGCCAGCACCCAGCTGGGAAAGGTCAATTCCCTTTCCCTTGAGACGAGGCAGGCGGTAGTTCAGCTGGGCCAACTCCACCTGGATCTTCGCTTCGGCTGTACGGGCATGAGCGGCGAAGATGTCCATAATCAATTCGGAACGGTCCAATATCTTGCAGGGAATAATCTCCTCCAAGTTGCGGACTTGGTTGGGGGCGAGGTCGGAATCGAAGATGACCACATCCACCTTCTCCACCTCACAGATTTCGGAAAGTTCCCGAGCCTTGCCGCTGCCGATGAAATAGGCCGGGTCCACTTTAGAGCGATGCTGGATGACCTTGTCCACCACCTCCACCCCGGCCGTGTCAGCCAGAAAGGACAGCTCCTCCAAAGACGCCTCCCCGTTGCGTTTACGGTCGGCCATGAGCTCGACCAGAAGAGCACGTTCCTTGGACGGCATCATCGATGCAGAGGATTTACCGGCTGTTTGCTACAGTGGACGTTGTAATAAACCTTCCAGGCTTCCGGAAGGCGGGGAGTAATATCCCTCCATCCGGATGTGATGAGTTGAAAAAAGTCTGGGGCCAGTTTACAGGACAGAGGACAGTAGGGGGAGACCTGGAAATCCACAGAACCGTCCGGATTGAATTTTGGCAGAATAGGGAAGGAGCGGCAATCGAAGGGCCGGAGATCGTGGATCAAACATTCAGGGTTTTTGAAATACGAACAATTGCAGATTCCTGACATGAAACCATAAGCCCTTCCATTCAGAACGACGGCTTCAAACGGATTTGAGGGAAACTTCAGTTGGTCCTGGATGTACTCCAATTCGTAAGGAAGAAAAAGGACCTGCTCAGCGTCTGTGGTCTCGCAGAGGAGGTCCGGGCAGGCATGATGGCACGGAATGACCGCCTGGCTGGTCCGGGAGTAAAGGTCAGCGATTATCCGAAACCAGATGTTGCGGTCTGGAATCAGGCAACCTCCAGGATAACACACTTGAGGTAGTGAGTCTCGGGCATGGAGAGGAGGATGGGGTGATCCGGAGACTGGGTCCGCGATTCGAGGATGCGAAACGAACGTCCAGTATTTCCGGAAGCTGAGGAGAGGAGGACGAGGAAATCTTCGCTGGAAACATGATGAGAACAGGTGCAGGTTACCAGAACGCCCCCTGGGGAGAGAAGCTTCATAGCCAACGAGTTTATCTCCTTCAGGGCCTTGCGGGCGTTGGGGAGGTCAGCCTTGCTTCTGGCAAAGGAGGGAGGATCGAGAATGATCAGGTCGAATATCTCATGGCGTTGAACCTGGTCGCGCAGGACCTTAAAAGCATCGGCCTGGTACCACTCGATACGATCCTGCAAACCATTGCGTTCGGAATTTTGGTCAGCAAGCTCGAGAGCCTGCTTAGACTCGTCCACGGCGATGACCTGGGATGCTCCGGCTTTGGCGCAGGCCAAGGCGAAGCCGCCCTGGTAGCAGAAACAATCCAGGACTTTCCTGTCTTTGGCGTAGGCGGCGGCGGCCTTCTGGTTTAACACCTGGTCAAGGAAGAGGCCGGTCTTCTGTCCGTTCTCGATGTTGACGGCCAGAGAGAGGCCGTTCAAGGATACTATAAGAGGCTCGACAGGTAGCCCACGCAGCAAGCCCTTATGCTGGGGAAGGCCCTCCAGAAGGCGCAAGGGTATATCGTTGCGCTCATAAATCAATTTGGGGGAAAGAATTTCCGTTAAGGCATCACAAACCGGTGCGATCAGGTTCTCGATGCCCAGGGAAAAGCACTGGAGGACGAGACGATCTTGGTAGGAGTCCACCACGAGTCCGGGAAGGCCATCGGATTCGCCAAACAGGAGACGATAGGACTGCGCGCCCGGCAGGACGCGCTGGCGGTAAGCAAAAGCCTCGCGAATGCGGCGAGCGAAGAAGTTGCCATCGATCTCCTCACGCTCACGGGTGAGGAGGCGGACCGCGACCAGGGAATGGGAGTTGTAATAGCCGATGCCGAGGAAGGCTTGTCGGCTGTCGCGCAACTCGACGAGGCC
>CAYGWX010000111.1:0-3193 GCA_964353855.1 uncultured bacterium
AGCCCGAGGCCGGCGGATCCATGCTGCGCAAAAAAAAGGAATTTCCTATCATCAAAGGCATTTACCGGCTGAGGCTGAAGAGGTCATTGCCAGCGATTCCTCCATGCGAATCGCTAGTTTCGGCAGAGTGCCCCATTATCCGGTCAGCGACACACGTGGCAATGACGCGAAGGTTGAATTTATCGAGGCGAAAACGGTTTCTCATTCAGGTAAGAACCTTCCCGTGACCCGCCCCCATCAATGCGCCAGCCCTGATTACGGCGCGAACTTGAGCACAACGGTGATTTTGCCAGGCCGTGGGATCGTGAAGGTCGTTGACAATCAAATGATGGGCGATAGAGGACTTGAACCGCTAGCTTCACCGGTCTGCAGGAAGCAAGCCTCTTTTTGGACGCAATTTGGGCACATAATAAACGCCTTGCTCAAAGGGAACAGACTTGCGAAGCCGATACCGTAAGCCAGCCTGTGGCCGATTGACGATATTCTGAAAATTCGCATAAGATATCCCCGATAGGCCAGAAATAGACGATTCTGTGCCCGAAGTGTCCGGGATGTGCGGGGAGCCGCATCGGGAGCTCGTCCGCCTGCGCGGGTGACGGGTGGAGGTCTCATGCAGAAGAACGGTCGTTGGAGCCGACGCGAATTCCTTTCCCGAGGCGCCGCAGGGGCCGTCACAGGCGCATGGTTGGCCGGTGCTGTGCTCTCGGAGCATCCGGAGCCCGCTCCGATCCCGTCAGCCAGGGAGATGCTTGTCCGAACCCTGGGAATGACCGGGATCAAGGTGCCGATCGTCAGCATGGGCGTCATGAACGCGGAGGTCCCCGATCTCGTGATGAGAGCCTACGAGAAGGGGATCCGCCTTCTTGACACATCCGCCTACTATCAGAGAGGCCGCAACGAGGAGATGATCGGCACGGTCCTCAAACAGCTCAACGCGCGAAAGGACGTCGTCATCCAGACCAAGGTCTATCTTCCCCATGGGCGAAGGTCGTTGCCACCAGAGCAAGCGAAGGCCTTCTATCTGAAGACGGCCGAGGAGAGCCTGAAGCGCCTGCGGACCGATTATGTCGACATTCTGCTCTCCCACAGCGTCGATGATGTCGGATGGTTGAACAACCCGGGCGTCCTTGAGGCGCTCCGACTCCTCAAGAAGCAGGGGAAAGCCCGTTTCATCGGCTTCTCGACCCATCAGAACATGGTCGAATGCATCCGCGACGCGACCCGGTCGGCCGCGTACGACGTGATCCTCACCATGTTCAACTATACGCTGTGGGACGACCTCGATCTGACGGCCGCGCTGCAGGCTGCCCAGGCCAAGGGGATCGGACTGGTGGCCATGAAGACGCAATGTCCCCAGTACGGCGGTCACTGGGATAGCGTGCCGGCGGCGAAGCTGCCCTACTATCGCGGGCGCATCATGCATCAGGCCGTGCTGAAGTGGGTTTTGCGCCATCCCTTCATCACGACGGCCATCCCCGGGTTCACGACGTTCGAGCAGATCGAGGACGACCTTTCCGTCGCCTACGATCTCGAGTATACGAACGAGGAGCGGAAGTTCCTCGAGGAGCGCAAGGTCACGCTGGCCTTCGGGTACTGCCGTCAGTGCGCGGGATGCGTCGCCCAGTGCGCACGGCGCG
The DNA here is from genome assembly GCA_964353855.1 of uncultured bacterium. GTDB lineage: Bacteria > Edwardsbacteria > CAYGWX01 > CAYGWX01 > CAYGWX01 > CAYGWX01. The sequence goes on from CAYGWX010000111.1 coordinate 1,638, forward strand.
TCGATGTCCCCACCCTGATGAGAGTGCACATGTATTCTCGCTGCTACGGGAACCTTACGCACGCGCGCCAGACCCTGGAGGACATCGAAGTCGGCCGGACTCTGCGCGAGTGCGCCGCCTGCCGGCAGTGCTCCGTACAGTGCCGCTCCGGAATCGATGTCGCTCGCCGTCTCGGCGAGCTGCTTGAGATCTTCGGCTGATGTCAGCGGTTCACTTCCGGGTGTCATCTCCCCATGGTGAATCCGTGCCTCGGGGGCGATCGTCATGGGGTGGCGGCGAGTTTCTGATCATCTCGCCGACGCGGCGGAGGGTCTGCACGTCGATATCACGCAGTTTGCCGTTGTAGTCCGGGCCGACGTCCAGGGAGAAGATATTGCCGTACTTCACGGCGCCGAGGTAGTCCTGGTACAGCTTTTCCGCCGGGTGGCATAGCTGGTCATGGATCGGCAGCGAATAAAACCACATCGCTCCGCCCTGGTGCGGCGGCAGGATGGGATAGGTGAACTCGGCCAGCAGGTACGACCGGCTCGGCGCGTTCTTCATGTACGGTCCGGCGGCCTGGGCATCGTTCAGCGGACCGGGACGGCCTAACTCGCCCAGCCGGATATCCGCGCCTTCCTGCTCGCCGTGGTTGAAGCCGATGAAGCAGCCCGGCTGGAACGATTTGCACCACGCCAGGGTCTCGGCGTGGCTCAATCCACCGTCGCCCACCGCATGGTCGAACCAGATGTATTCGATGGGCCCGTATTGCGTGAGCAGCTCTTGGAGTTGAGCTTTCTTCATCTCCGGATTCGTCCCGCCTCCGTTCCCGCCCTGCCCGTCCACCGCGCCCGGCCACGTCCAATCGCCTTCGGAAAAGTACAAGGCCAGCCGGATGCCGTGTTTGTCACACGACCTCCGCAGTTCGGCCAGCACGTCGCGGCCCAGCGGCGCCTTGGTGACCTTGCGGTCGGTGGTCTTGGTGTCCCACAGGCAGAACCCGTCGTGGTGCTTGGTCAAAAACAGGATGTAGCCCATGCCGGCCTCTTTTGCCGTGCGGGCCCACTGGTCGGTGTCACAGTCGGCGGCCTTGAAGAACGCCGCGTCCTTGACTCCCGGCGTCCACTCTTTGCCGGAAAACGTGCTGAACGACCAGCAGATGAACATGCCCCAGCGGAGCTCCTTGAGTTCCGCCGCCCGCTTCCGCATATCCACGGGTTCAGCGCCTCCGGCCCACAGCGGAGCGAATACCGACAGCAGGACGATCGCGGTTCGTGTTCGGTTCATCTCAGTTTTCTCCATACTATACCACGGCCCGTCACGCTGTATGATGGATTATTTGGATTATTGGAATTTCCTTTTTGCGCTGGGCCTGATATCGTTGGTCTCGGACCCAGAATCGACCCTTCCATGAGCGGGTCGCCCTGCCGGCGGCCGAGAAGAGCGGCGACTATCTCTGTCCGCTAGATTTTCTTCTCCGGGCAACGGACGCTTTCGGGATAATTGGCGAAGGCCTGGCGCAGCTCTCCGGGCAGGGCCTTGAGGAACTCCACGTTGTCCCAGACGGCGTTGATCAT
>CAYGWX010000112.1:0-1728 GCA_964353855.1 uncultured bacterium
CGAAACATGGGCCCCTCGTCATGGAGAAAGCGTTACCCACTCCCTTGGGAGAAGAGCCATCTTTAAATGACAAGGAAGAAGTCCCCCAAAGGGGGGCTTCTTCCTGTAATGAATAAAGTCGACCTTTTTAAGCTCCCTCTTCTCCGGGAAGGTTCGCGGAGGATCCGTTCGCCTCTGGGGTCTTCTCGACACGGGACGGGGAGCCCTCCCAACCCCAGCGGTCGAAGCGCAGGACCATGTCCTCGCCCATCGGATAGAAGGCGTCCGCCGCCCCCTTGAGGGCCGGGGATACGGTTTCGGAGAAGGCGAGAACCTCGAAGCGGATATCCCGACCTTTGAGGAATTCTGCCAGGCCGACGAACTCCTCCTCGCCGCTCCCCAGGGCCACGGCGTCCACCTCGCCCAGAGAGGAGAGGATGTCCATCGCGATCTCCATCTCCCATCCCACCCGCTTCACCGCGGTCGCCGGGCCCCGCTCCTTGATCCTCACTTCGTAGCCATAGCGCCGCAGGAGCCCGGCCAGCCCTCCCACGTCCTTCTCGCCCTGCACCAGGTAGGCCACGGCCTTGACCGGGACCCTTCCCCGCACGGCCCCCTCCAAAAACCGCTTGAAATCCAGCTTGCCTCCGGCTTTTCGGGCTCCGAAATACATGCTCTGGCCGTCCACGAACACGGCCACCCGTTCTCCCTTCTCTCTGGTTAGGGAAGGCTCTTCCTCGGGCTCTCCGGTTGCTGGGGCCGGGGCTGGGGTGGTCAGCGCGGAGAGACGGTCCCGGACCTCGCCCAGGAGGGCGAGCATTTCCTCCTCGGACTTCCCCCGCGCCTGGCCCCACGCCGCCAGGTCTTCGTGCCAGGTGTCCAGCCTCTCCAGGAAGCCCTGCTCCGTCCGGCTCGTCTCCCCGGGCCCTCCGACCTGGGCCTCCACCTTCTCCAGAGTGAAGGCCAGGCGCCGGACCTCCCGTTCCATGCGAGCCAGGATGTTGGCGTCGCTCGCCGCTTCCAGGACCTCGGTCTGCAGCCGGTTGAGCTCCTTCTCCTGCTCCCCGCGGATCCGCACCAGCCCTTCTTTCTCGTGGCGCAGATCCTTTGTTTCCTCCTCCAGCATCTCGTATTTGACCAGCTTCGCCCTGAGCGCCTCCATCTCCTCCCGGGCCGCAGCCATTTCGCTCGTGAACCTCTGAACGGTCTCGTCGTCGCGGCCCCGGGGCTCCTCCTTCCTCCCGCCCGAGCTGCGCAACAGGTGCAGGAGCCCGGCGCGGAGGGCGTCCAGCCCGTCGTTCGCCTCCTGGCGCTCGTCGCGGGCCAGGCCCCAGAGAAGCTCGCCCACCTTGCCCTCGGCGAGCATGGCCTCGGAAACCGCCATGTTCTCCCGGATCTCCCGGCCGCTCTGGTGGGCGATCCGCTCACCCATAGCCAGGGTCTTGCTGTCCAGGACCTCCACGGCAGTGCGGGCCACGTGGGGATTAGTTCGGAAGGCCCGCGACGCACGTTCGGCCAGATCCTCCTCGCTCGCCCCCTCGATCCGGGTGGTCAGCCAGGAGAGCCGGGATTCCCTGAGCAGGTTCGACAGTTCATTCCGATCCAAAAGGTCCCGGAATACCCAGACCAATTCCTCCTGATTCAACAGGTGACATACCTTTTCCCAAGCTTCGTGTTTCATAGCTTTAAAATCCCTCGTCATAGAATGTGATGTCCCATAAACGACCCATCTGCCGATAGATTCGTCCG
>CAYGWX010000112.1:1828-3169 GCA_964353855.1 uncultured bacterium
ATGTTCGCCTCCTCGCCCCGGCGCACCGAGGCCCAGCGCGAAAGCGTCTCCTGCCCGCTGTATCCCCGGAAGAGGTAGTCCCGCACCATCCGCCGCAGCAGCCGGACGTCCGAGGTGGCGATGTGGTTGTGGTCGTCCAAGTTCATCTGGGTCAGGGCCGAGACGTAGATGCGGTACTTCATGCCCGCGGGGATGGCCGGGGTCAGGGCCTCGTTCAGGGCGTGGATGCCCTCGATCATGAGCAGGCTGTCCTTCCCGATCCGCAAGGGCTCTCCCTTGGCCAGCCGCCTGCCCTCGTGGAAATCGAAGCGCGGCATTTCCACTTCCCTGCCCGCCAGGAGCGCCAGGAGATGGCGGTTCAGGGTTTCCACGTCCAAGGCCCTTAGAGCCTCGTAATCGAAGGTCCCTAAAACGTCCCGGGGCGTCCTCTCCCGGTCCACGAAATAGTCATCCACCGAGACGGCCACGGGCCGGAGCCCGACGACCCGCAGCTGGATCGAGAGCCGCTTCGCGAAGGTCGTCTTGCCCGAGGAGGAAGGGCCCGCGATCAAGAGGACCCGGGGGCGCGGCTCCCGCGTCGTGATCGCGTCCGCGATCTGGGCCAGCTTCTTCTCGTGCAGGGCCTCGGCGATCATCACCAGCTCGTTGTACTCTCCCCGCGCGACGAAATCGGAGAGGTCCCCCGCGTCCCGCGCCCCCAAAATCTTGGCCCAGCGCTCCTGTTCGTGCAGGATGGCGAACAGTCGCTTGCGCTGGACCAGGGGCGCAACCTCTTTCGGGTTCGCCAAATCCGGGAAGCGCAGGACGAACCCCGGCGGGTAAAGCGAGAGGTCGAAGACCCGGAGATAACCGCTCGTGGGCACCAGCGGGCCCACGATGACGTCCGTGAGCGGGCCGAATTTTCTGATCTCGATCGTATCCCGCTTGAGGTGCTTGTAGAGCCTCAAAGCGTCCCCTCGGCCGTCCCGCTCCAAGCGGGTCATCGCCTCCAGCCGGGTGACCTCGGCTCGCAGGAAAGGCTCGTCCTCGCGGACCAAAGCCCTCATCCTCTCCCGCAGGAGGGCGAGGTCTTTTTCTAAAAGCCCCTCCTCGTCCTCGAACTCGCAGTAGTAGCCCTGGCCGAAGGCGTGGTTCACCTCTAACTTCCGCTCCGGGAAAAGCTCCCCGGCCGCGCGGATCAAGAGCACGGTAAGCGAGAGCCCGTAGGCCCTCCGCCCGGCCGTGTGGGCGAAGGTCAGGGGCCGGACTTCCGCATCCCTGTCCAGGGGATGGGACAGGTCCGCGACCGCCCCGTCCACCCCGGCCACCAGGGCCGGCAGCCCGTCCGGGCTCCTCCAGTCC
>CAYGWX010000113.1:0-3116 GCA_964353855.1 uncultured bacterium
TCCAAATGGAGTTCGTCGTAGTCCAGGACCGTGATCTTCGTGGCCCCGGCCTTCACCTCCCCGGGCGGCAGCCCGGCCTTGGCCGAGCGTTTCATTGAGTACTTGGACATCTCAGGATTTCCTTCTTTCGTTGATAGGAGGGACGCGTTCTCCCCGGCCCTGATACTATAACCCAAACCATCAGGTTTTTGCAAGAGTGCCCAAGCGAAAGGGCGCCCCGTTTGCGGAGCGCCCCCTTTTAAAAATCCCCTCCTTACCCTTAGTTTCCCCTTACAATCTTCTCCGCGGAGACATTCAAAGCAAAACCGGGGCTCCCTTCAGCTTGCCCTTCCCTCGCTCGTCAACGGATCAGGACCAGCCTTCCCGTGGCCGCGGAACCGGATGAAGAGCGGTAGAAATAGACCCCGGCGGGCACCCGCCTTCCCCGTCCGTCCCTGCCGTCCCAGACGAAGGCGTGAGGGCCGAGGGGCGAAGAACAAAGGGAAAGGACCCGGACGAGCCTGCCCAGGGCATCGTAGACAGCGAGCGGGGCTTTAGGCCCGGGGCCGGAGGCGTGTGAAAAGACCGGGATCACCGTTCGCTCACGCATCGGATTGGGGCTGGCCGGGCCGAGCGAGAACGAAGGGGAGTTAGGATGTGTGGTCTTTTCCCCTTCAACGCCTGTCACATAGGACTCAGCCAAAGCGATGCGCACCAGGGTATTGGGAGCGTCGGACAACGTGGCTACGCCCCAAAGGGAAAGGGGCAGGCTGGGGGAATAGGCTTTGGCGTCCGCCAGGCTCGAGAGCCCGGAGAGCTGGACGATGGTCCCCGTGGTGTCCGCGATCTTGTACAGCGTGTTCTGGTTCCAACCTCCGGTAATAAGCCTTCCGATGGGAGTCCCGGGCACCAGAAAGGCGCAGGCCCGCTGGGAGGTTGCTCCCCAGATCGGGTCCTGGAGCCAGGTCACCACGGTCCGCTGCTGGAGGTTAATGGAGAAGATCCGGCTGGTGGGCTGGGTCTCCACCGAGATCTGCCTGAGGTAGGTCCCGTCCCAGTCCAAGCCCGCGGCCCAGGTCGTGGTCCCCCGCATCCGGGCCACCATGTCCATGGTGTCGTTGGCGAAGGTCCCGTGGTAGGTGTATTTATAGTTGATGGTTCCCAGCCCGTTGCTTCCCACCTGGCCCACCCAGAAGAAGGTGTCCACGCAGGCGATCCCCCAGGGGAGTTCGCCCGCCGGGTTGAGGGTGTGGAAGGCAAACCGCAGATCGAACGTGTCGGGGTGGAACTTATAGACCGCATCGTCGTTCATGGACGCGAGGTAGAAGAACCCGTCGCGGGGGCAGTAGCAGATCCCGGCCAGGGAAAAGGGCCCCAGCTGAGGGAAGGCAAACGTATTCAGGACCGCCCCGAAGGTGTCGGTCGCAGTCTGTGCGCTGCGCGTGGTATCATTCCCGGGGTTCGGGTCGCCTGAAAGGGTCGTGTAGGCCGTGGCCTGATACGGGGCGCCCCTCGGCCCGGGCGTCCAGGAAGGAGTGAAGTGGACCATCCTCCGGGCTCCGGGAGCGAGGGTCGAAACGGCCTGGGTCTGCTGATAGACCGGAACACCGGCTGAGTCCACCTGGAGGGTCGCGTTGAAGGATTCCGTGCTGGCTCCCAGGTTCGCGACCAGGACCCTGGGCAGGAGGGGGCTTGCCGGAAGGACGTTCGCCCCGGGATTATCTATCCGGAACGCCGCCACGTCGTGGGCCAGGAACGTGCGGTGGAAACGGACCGCGAAGGCGTCCCCGAGGGAATCCCTCTGGGTGAGGCCGATGGAGCCGGCCGGGTCTTGGATGCCCGAAACCTGTCCCAAGGCCCAGCCCACGGAAGAGGAGCGGTACTGGAAAAGGATGGAAGAATCGCCGGCATCGAGGATGGCCTCAAACGTCACAGGCGCGCTTTGGCCCAGGGGGTAGACGCTGTCCCATTCCACGATGAAGCGGTTGTTGCCTCCCGTCGTGTCGCTGTAATAAAAAACGCCGGGAGACGGGGCGCGGGCGTCCAGGTCACGGAAAAGCGGCGCCACAAGGGCAAGCGGCGCCCCGGCATCGGGAAGGGATGGCGGGGGCGAAAAATCAACCCGGGTGCTGTCCGTGAACGAAAGCCAGCCGTTCGTGCAGATCGCTATGCGGTCGAAGCTCGCCCCGTAAAATGAAAATTCCGGCCCCTTGAGGGAAATCGGCAGGAGCCCGGTGTTTCCGTCATCGCCGTCCCCCATGGTCCAGGCCGCCGGGCGGCCGATCGCTCGTATCTCTACCCAAGAATAACTCGGCCCTCCGGAATCCCGGGAGGTGAGCCAATGGTATCCGAAGGCATCCGGCCCGCCGCTCAGAAGCCCGGGAGGAAGAGCCCGGGGAACCCCGGACATCAGCCGGGCTGAACCTTTGACAGGAGGCACCTCGGCCGTTAAAGACAGCCTTCCTGGCAACCCTCCGCCGAAGACCTGTCCGGAGATGGCGAGGAGGAAGAGCAGGCTGAGCATGGCTTTCATCATGGCATTAATCCTTTTAAGAGAATTCGCAGTAAGGGAACCTTGTTATTATAAGGCCGGAGGAAAATTTTGTCAAGAAGGAAAACAAAAGACAGAGAAAAGGCGGTTCAGGGACAAGGCGGATAGACCCCTTTTAAACCTGCCCTGATAAGGGGTCATTGTCAACTCCGTTCGCGTAAATAGGGCCGACACCGTGCAGTTATCCCGTCCTTCGTCGGGACAAGCTCAGAGGGGGGACAACTGAAATACCTCTGAAAACCGGGAGGGGTTTCCGAGGTATTCACGCGATATTCACGCCGTATTCACGCCCTCCCCTCCCGATCCCCTGTTTTTTGAACCGAAGATTTTTGAAGATTTCTGCCAGCCTACAATCTGCAGTAGCCTTTCCCGGAAGACCCACAAGTCGAGAGAAGAAAAAGACCCCTTATTAAAACCCTCCCACCCACCCCAAATTGCCATACGGCAATTTCCGCTAGGGGGGCAAGCCCCCCTTCGGCGCTCGCCCTTAACAACAGGACTCGCTGAGCACCCCCAGACATGTAAGAAAGAATTTGGGGATTATAAAGCATTTGGTACGAATTGACACAGGTTTTGCACCAGCCGA
>CAYGWX010000114.1:0-3115 GCA_964353855.1 uncultured bacterium
ACGTAACGCCGGCTCCCCCACGGTCTGCCACCATGGACAGGGCTGACGCTTACCTTGTTGCGTGGTTTTGCGATCCCGAACGATATATACATAGAGCCCCTGACACGGCCCTCCGGGGCCAATCCTGAGCAGTCGAGGTGATCCTTGACAGATGCCGAGCTGCTGCGCGGCGTGCGTGCCGGCGATCTATCGGCCTGGGAGCAACTATACGTTCGCTGCCTGCCGACGGTCTGGCGCTACGTATACCTCCGAGCAGGCGGCGACAGGCATCTGGCCGAAGACGTCCTCAGCGAGACCGTCCTTGCCCTGGTCCGTCAGATTTCAAGTCTGACGCCCCGCGACGGCAACTTGTCTGGCTGGCTGATTACGGTGGCACGAAACAAACTTGGGGACCATCGGCGAAACGTGGCACGCGCCGCCGCGCTTGCAGCTAAGGCCCGCGACGACAAAATCTCACCTATAGTCAGCGACGGCCCCGAGGCCGTGTTGGAAGCGGCCGAAACTCGCAAACAGGTGCTTGCGGTGATGGATGGCCTGCCGGATGAAGAGCGATTGACGTTGGAGTGGAAATATATTGACGACCTTTCGGTTGGCGATATCGCCGACCGGCTCGGCCGCACGGAGAAGGCGGTTGAGTCGGTGTTGTACCGTGCAAGGCGTTCGTTCCGTGCACATTTCAATCGTCTCTTCGGGACAAGCCCGTAGGGGCGGGGAGATGAGAGACCTATGGCAACTGACGAAAATCGCGACGAAATTGAGCAGCTCATCCGGCAATCCTGCAAGGTGCCGGCACCGGACGATGAATTCGTTCGGACATTGGCCGCGCGTGCAAGACACGAACTATTATCAACTTTACCGGAAGGTCCGAAGGCTGACCTGCCGCGACTTCGAGAGAAATCGGCGGCTCGACCTTGGAGGCGAGCGGCCATCGCGGTCGCCGGGCTTGCGGCGGCGATTCTCGTCAGCGTCCTGCTATGGAACAGGCAGGAAGGAGTCGCATGGGCCCAAGTGGTGGAAGCCGTTCGTGCCATGCCGTGGATTCACATGAAAGTCGTCGCTGGCAGAGGCCAATCGCAGGAAACGTGGATTTCGTTTTCCCGAAACATCGGTGCCTCGCGCGACAACCACACGGTCCAATATGACGATTTTCGATCAGGAATTCGGTACGAGTACGACGTGCCGCAGAAGAAGCTATACCGCTTATCGGTGATCCATGAAGCCGCTGAGGAGCTCCAGTCGGTGGAAAGGCTGTTTCGGGCGATTTTTCGTGGGGATGCGATTCGTGAGGGAGAGCTTTTTCGGTTCCGCATCATCAAGCAGCGGCAGCAGACGGTGACCGAACAAGGTCGTCGATGGATCCTGTACGAGCTGAAAGTGGAGCCACAGGGCGGCGGTCCCAAACCGCCGATTGAGATGCCACCAATTTCTATGGTAATTCGCGTGAATCCCGAGACGATGCTGCCCGAGTCGTGGATCATGACCCAAGGAAAGTTCAAAGAGACGTTGCCCGGCTCGAAGACCACCACTCACGAGGCGGTGAAAGTCGAGATGGCCTTCGACTATCCGGCCGAAGGCCCGACGGACATCTATGCCCTGGGGGTGCCTCGCGATGCGCCCTTGGAAGATCGCACGCCGCCGCCGGACTTGGACCGAATTCTCAAGATCGTCCAGCAACACCGGCGCGATTTCGACAACTACCTTGCCGTTGCCGGCGGAAACAACGAACCCAGGTCTGGCATCGTACACCTGATTCGGTGCAAAGGCGACAAGTTTCGTGTCGACGTTGGCGTCGGAGACACCAGGCACGTGGCATCAGCGGCCGACATGGAACAATGGTGGCAGGAGCGCGGAAAGGAGGTGCCGCTCGAAGGGAGGGTCCTTAGTGACGGTCGCCGTGCATACGAGCACAATTTCGTCCAACCCCAGCCCTGGTGGCAGCCCTCGACGCAACAAGTCAGGCAAGGCGACGGGCGGGCCGCCGCGGCGGGCCTCGGCGACGGCGAGTTTCACCCGGTAGAGTACTTTGTCGACTTGCTGGCGTATCCGCCGGGCCTTTCTCCAGAAAACCTGTCGTCGGAGCCCTGGCTAACGGTTCGCCTCGACCCGAAGGGCGAAAACGGACCGGCCGGGAGTGTTCGAGTTGAGCGACTGATCGCAAAGGGCTCCCGACCACACGACCGTAGTGTGTTTCATAAGGAGGAGTTTTGGCTCCAGCCCAAGTACGGCTACGCGCTAGTGAAGCACGTCTTTTCCGACTGCCCTGCGGTTGATGAAGACCCGCTGCGGAAGGAAAAGGGAATAATCCACGAGTATGACGATTTTCGTCAAACGCCGCGCGGCCTGTGGTATCCCACGGTATCACGCTTGAAAACCCCTTCCCGGTCCGAGAACAAGAACAAGCCCGGCGGCATCGAGTTCCGCGACCGGGTTACGTACTTCTACGTCGATTTCACGGCGGACCTGCCCGACGAATTGTTCAACACGGACTGGCGCGGCGATCCGTTGGTCGGCATCCATTTCGCCGAGCAACGCGAAAAACCGACGTCGAACGACCTCGGCAAGATCCGGCCGCCGGGTGGAGTGCCGCTGTTTCCGAGTGGCGCGGAGATTACCGTGCAGGCCGGTGACGCGGCGACCAAGCGTCTGGAGGCCGCACCCGCGAAAGACCTCGACAAGTGGGTTGCCGAACTGGAACGGCTCACGGGCAAAAAGCCCGAGGGGTGGGTTGAACAACAGGGATGGCGCACCGAGTTCGTGAGTCGAGTGAGCGTGGCCTTCGACGGTCTCAAGTGGAACGCCAAGAGCGCTGACAACCTCTTCCAGCGCGCCAAGACCATGCCGTCGTCGGAAGCCAAAGTCTGGAAGGAAGCGTTTGAAAGGGTGCTGAATGACGAGGTCGAACCAGCGTGCAGGGTTCCATTGGTCCTCATCCCGGTTGATGCGCTTTACGAAGGGCAGGAGTACAGCGCCGAGCGTGCCAAGAAGTATCTGGCTCGCCTGAAGCAACTGACTGCCGATGACGTCGCACTCTGGAGAGACAAGGTGGACGAATTCGGGGGCACAAGACTCGACGCCGCAATGAACATCATCCTGCTGGATGACTACTTCGACAAAG
>CAYGWX010000115.1:0-1786 GCA_964353855.1 uncultured bacterium
GTAAGCGCCCAGGAGTACCATAGGGCCGTCGGTTACAGATCCGAGGATCGGGCGGCTCGGCGTAGGGGATTCAGGGGACGGCTCGAGAACGCCGACGTGCGGCGCGGCGGTATTGTTTGCGGTCCGCACGGTCGCGGCGTTCGGTGACGCGGTATTCACGGATGGCTTCGGGGTGCGTTTGACGCCACGTGTCGGGGCGCAGCGCCGCGTATTCAGTTTCACCGGCGAGCAGACGGTCCAGAACATCCTTGAGGTAGGCCCAGACGTCCAGGTCGTTGCGGAGAGCACTGCTGACCAGGGTGAGGAAGTCCGCGGCCCGTTCCCCCGCCGCCACACTGCCGATGAATAACCAATTCTTGCGGCCAAGTGCGACCTGCTTCATCAGCTGCTCGACTTCGTTGTTATCTATGGGAATTCGGCCGTCACTGAGGTACGTCTGCAGCTCCTTCCAGTGGTTGCGAAGGTAGCCCAGGGCCTGGGCGAACTTGCTCTTGGGCAGAACGTGAGCCGCCGCCTCGCCACGGAGCCACTCATCCAGTGAAGCCCAAATCACAGCGGCCTCACTCTGACGCAACTGCAGACGATCCTCCGGTGACATAAGCTTGGCCCGGTCTTCGATGTCGTAGAGCTGCTGGAACTTCGCCAGCACCAGGCTGGCTTCCAGCGGATACACCTCCTTGGCATCGAACACCTTGCGACGCGCATGGGCGCCACAGGCCGCACGCCGGATCCGACCGTCGCTGCGCAGCACGATCCCCTCGAATCCCGAATAGCAGTCCGCCATCAAGGTGCCACGGAAGTCCGCCAGCATCAGGTCCGGGCCATCGCGATGCCGACTCACCGTGAAGTCGAACACGGTCAGCGGCCGCGTCACGCTGCGATACGCCCACATTCGCGCCGAGACGCTGCGGCGTCCCTCGGCGACGGCCTCGCTCAATACCTCGTGGATACGCTGAGACTTCGGGTCGTCGGCCGCCACCTGGGGGATCGTCGCCGCCAACAGCAACGTCACCCGCGTTTCGTCCGTACCTACGATGTCACTGCCCAGCACCACCCGCTTGATGTGCTCCGCCAGCGGTCGAATGACAAACGCCGAAGCCGCCAGGATGTTCAGCAGCGTCGAGCGGTCCGGCGTCCAGCCGCTGCCCGCGAACAGGTCCTGCTGGCGGTAGATAGGCAAGTGAAATCCATACTTCGCGGTGATGATCTCCGCGGCCACCGAAGTGTCGTAGTGATCTCCTTCCACCAGTCCGGTGGGACGCTCGGGAGAGCCCACGCCGCACTTCGAGTCGCGGGGGCAGACGTACTTGGGGTACTTGGTCACGCGAACCCGAAGCTTGGGACGCTCGAACTCCAGCGTCTCGACCGAGTCATAGCCGATCAGGGTCCGCGCGCCGTGCTGGGGGCAGTGCTTGAGCTCGTCCGGCACCCGGGCTTCGACTTCGTAACGCGGCAAGTGCTCCGGCAGCGCCTCGCTGCGCGGCTTACGCCCATGACGCCGCCGCACGTGGGCCTTGACCACCAGCCCCGCTTCCTCGACCGCCTGCGCCAGACCCTCGGCGGCATCGGCCGCGTTGTCGGTGTCCTGGAAGTCCAGTCTGAGCTGGTTGGGGTTGTTGAGGTAACGCTCGCTGCGGTTGCGGAAGGCACGCTGCATCAGCTCGGCCAGCGCCAGCTCGATCTCCTGCTTTTCTCGACGCAGTTGCTCGATCGTGCCCATCTGCGACTGGACGGTGCAGGTCAGTTGTTCGATCGCATGGGTCTGCCCGTCAATCGTATGGTATTG
>CAYGWX010000115.1:1886-3003 GCA_964353855.1 uncultured bacterium
GAGTCGACGGCACTGTGTAGTGAATCGACGGTCTGGGTCAGTTGTTCGATCAGGGCGTGGCAGCCCACCAGGTCGGCAGGGATCGTGAGGCGGAGTGCCGCGTCCTTGCGAGCTGCATCCTTGTGGTTTGCTGCATCACTCACGCCAAATACCATAGCACGTTCCGTGCCAGTGAGTGGCACACTCTCAAGAGTCAGAGACTTCACCCGCCCGCGAGGTAATGGTTCACGACGCGCGGCTGTAGCGTTTGCGCCGCTTCACCCCGACCAGCGACACACCGGCCAGCAGCATCGCCAGTTGTGTCGAGTCGATCTGCTGGTACGTGCCCTGCGAAGCGATGACTTCGAATGTCCCCGCTTCCAGAAGTCTGTAATAGAGCCAATAGCCGGCGCCGTCGAAGTGCAGGAGTTTGAGCCGGTCGCGCCGGCGGTTGATGAAGAGGAATAGACTGCCGTTGGTGGGATCGGCAGCAAACTCGCTGCGCACTAAGCCTGACAATCCGTCAAAACTCTTCCGCATGTCGGTCGGCGCGGTGTACAGGAAGATCGGGACGGTGGACGGAATGCTCAGCACGATGCCGCACCCGCGCCCCGGCCGCAGTCCGCTCGCACCACTTGCCTCCCCAAGGCCGGCATCACTGCCTCCAACCCGCAGTCGGCGCGCACTACTTCGGCTAACACCGCACGAAGTGCGTCCAGATTCTCGGCACCCACCTCAATGCGCGTGCCGCAAGGCAACTGGATGCAGATCGCCGGCACCGTCGGAGGCATCCGCAACGTCCCCGGAATCACTGCCACCTGCTGGAAGCGACCACGTCCCTCCGCAGGGCCGGTTCGAAGTCGCGGGTGCCCCTCCGTCGCAGACCGGCTCCGCCCGTTAGGACTGAGCTTCTTCCGCCAGTGGTAGAAAGAGGCCGTCGAAACACCTTCGCGGGCGCAGAACGGCCCCGCGGCCAGCCCGGAACTCGAGAACCGCTCAAAACGCTCCCGCCACACGGCGAGCTTCTTGGGATCCGACGGACGAGGCATACATGAACCTCCTGGTCACGCGTCACTACGAAATCAACACGCACGCCAGGATAAGGGATCCGTCAACAATGGTTCTGATGGGCGCTTAC
>CAYGWX010000116.1:0-2946 GCA_964353855.1 uncultured bacterium
CTGTGGTTATAGTGGGAGGAGCTGCGTTCACGGTGAATCCACCTGTCTTGGTGGCCGTGCCTCCGGGCGTGGTGACTGATACATCGCTTGCGCCTGTGGTGGCGGAGCCGCTGATGGTGATGCTGGCTGTTATCTGCGTGGCACTGTCCACCGTGAAGGAGTTGACAGTGATACTTGAGCCGAAGCTGACAGTAGTAGCACCATGGAGATAGGTGCCCGTGATGACCACGCTGCTCAGCGTTTGCCCCTGAACGCCGCTGCTGGGACTGACTGAAGATATGGTAGGAGGCCCCCACTGCCAGTCTACCGTCACTCCCCTGGCCCGCAATTGCGGTATGTAGTCATAGATGGAAGTTGGGCTGAGCGGATTAGAGGCCAAATACACGTAATCACCCGTGCCAAGACCGGTGTTGCTTACCAGAGGCCCTATGTCGCTTATCTGGTTGTTAAGGAGGAACAGGTCTGTGAGGTTGGTCAGCCCTGCAAGTGGAGATAGGTTGCCTATCTGGTTGTTATAGAGCGCCAGAGTTGTGAGGTTGGTCAGCCCTGCAAGTGGAGATAGGTTGCTTATCTGGTTGCCACTGAGGTTCAGCGTTGTGAGGTTGGCCAGTCCTACAAGGGGGGATAGGTTGCTTATCTGGTTGTCCCAGAGGACCAGCTCTGTGAGGTTGGTTAGCCCTGCAAGTGGAGATAGGTCGCTTATCTGGTTGATGTCGAGGCCCAGGTGTGTGAGGTTGGTCAGTCCTGCAAGTGGAGATAGGTTGCTTATCTGGTTGGCGTTGAGCCCCAGAATTGTGAGGTTGGTCAGTCCTGCAAGTGGAGATAGGTTGCCTATCTGGTTGCCCATGAGGTACAGAGTTGTGAGGTTGGTCAGCCCCGCAAGTGGAGATAGGTTGCCTATCTGGTTGTTATAGAGCTCCAGAGTTGTGAGGTTGGTCAGCCCTGCAAGTGGAGATATGTCGCTTATCTGGTTGACCCTGAGGTACAGCCCTGTGAGGTTGGTACAGTGCTCCAGCCCAGTGAGATTGGTTATGCCCCGATTTTCCGCACTAAGTGTGGTGAGGCTATCAAGGTCAGATTGGAAGATATCTCCTGTTGGCTTCCCTATCGCCTGCCTTATGGCTGCTTCAAGGTTGGGGTCAGGGAAGGTAACTACGGGAGAAGTGACGGTGAAGCCGCCTGTCTTGGTAGCGGTGCCTCCTGGAGTGGTCACCGAGACGTCCCTGGCCCCAGTGGTAGTCGAGCCACTGATGGTGATGCTGGCTGTTATCTGTGTGGAGCTATCGACGGTGAAGGAGTTGACGGCTATACCTGAGCCAAAGCTTACAGATGTGGCCCCGGTGAGATAGGTGCCAGTGATCGTGACACTGCTTAATGTCTGTCCCTGAATGCCGCTATTGGGGCTGACCGTGGGTATAGTGGGTGGAGCCGCGTTTACAGTGAAGCCGCCTGTCTTGGTAGCAGTGCCCCCTGGCGTGGTGACCGAGACATCCCTGGCACCTGTGGTGGCAGAGCCACTGATGGTAATGTTGCCTGTTATTTGTGTTGAGTTATCCACCATAAAGTTGTTGACCGTAATGCCTGAGCCAAAACTAACAGTCGATGCATTTGTAAGGTACGTACCGGTAATAGTCACAGTGAATGTCTGTCCCTGAATCCCTGAGTTGGGGCTCACCGTGCTTATGGTGGGAGGAGCCGCGTTTACGGTGAATCCGCCTGTCTTGGTAGCGGTGCCTCCTGGAGTGGTGACCGAGACATCCCTGACACCTGGGGTTGCAGAGCCGCTGATAGTGATATTGCCGGTTATCTGGATCGAGCTGTTCACCGTGAAACTGTTCACCGTTATCCCTGAGCCAAAGGTCACTGAGGTGGCCCCGGTGAAGTAGGTACCAGTGATGACGACACTGCTTATGGTCTGCCCCTGGATACCACTGCTGGGACTGACGGTGCTGATGGTAGGCGCGGCATAGTTCACCGTGAAGCCACCTGTTTTGGTGGCTATGCCACCTGGTGTTGTCACTGATACATCTCTTGCGCCAGTTGTGGCAGAGCCGCTGATGGAGATGTTACCTGTTATCTGGGTAGCACTATCCAAGGTGAAGCTATTCACAGTAATGCCTGAGCCGAAGCTGACGGATGTAGCTCCGGCAAGATAGGTGCCCGTGATGATAACGCTGCTAAGAGTTTGCCCTTGAATGCCAGAGTTGGGATTCACTGTGGTTATAGTGGGAGGAGCTGCGTTCACGGTGAATCCACCTGTCTTGGTGGCAGTGCCACCTGGTGTAGTTACTGAGACATCTCTTGCACCTGTGGTGGCGGAGCCGGAGATGGAGATATTGGCGGTTATCTGTGTGGAGCTATCGACGGTGAAGGAGTTGACAGTGATACTTGAGCCAAAGCTCACAGATGTAGCTCCAGTAAGATAAGTGCCAGTAATGACGACACTGCTCAGAGTCTGCCCCTGGATGCCGCTGTTGGGACTCACCGAGCTTATGGTGGGAGGAGCCGCGTTGACGGTGAAGCCGCCTGTCTTGGTAGCAGTGCCCCCTGGGGCGGTCACCGAGACGTCCCTAGCCCCAGTGGTAGTCGAGCCACTGATGGTGATGCTGGCTGTTATCTGCGTTGAGCTGTTCACCGTGAAACTGTTCACCGTTATCCCTGAGCCAAAGGTCACTGAGGTGGCCCCGGTGAAGTAGGTACCAGTGATGACGACACTGCTTATGGTCTGCCCCTGGATACCACTGCTGGGACTGACGGTGCTGATGGTAGGCGCGGCATAGTTCACCGTGAAGCCACCTGTTTTGGTGGCAGTGCCTCCCGGCGTAGTTACCGAGACATCCCTGGCCCCGGTAGCCGCGGAACCACTGATGGTGATGCTGGCTGTTATCTGCGTGGCACTGTCCACCGTGAAGGAGTTGACAGTGATACTTGAGCCGAAGCTGACAG
>CAYGWX010000117.1:0-2887 GCA_964353855.1 uncultured bacterium
TGGAACACCGGCCCGGTGGGAGCGACCTACAACCTGACCTTCTTCCACACCTTCTCGGACCCCATCCGCAGCAACGATACCCTGCGGGTGGCCACCCAGGCCTCCAACCAGAGCAAGGCCCTGATCGCTTTCGGGGACGAGCCGGATTACTCCTGGGAGCTGCGCGACACCTTGGTGATGCACGATTCAAGCAGCACCTTCAGCGTCATCGACACCATCAACGTGAGCTCGAACGGGGGTCGTAACCTTTCCTTGAGTTACCTGATCACCGGCGGGTACGGGGTCGTGCTGACTTTCGCCAACTACCCCTACCTTAACGCAACGGCGTTGGGGGACACCCTGGCGGCGTTCATGGAACAGGGGGGTGGAGTGGTCATTATGCCCTTCGGCGAAGCGACAACCTGGGGGATCAGCGGACGTTACGCCACTCAGTACATGCCCGTCCCCTTAACGGCCAACTCCTACTTGGCCGGGAACTTGGGTACGGTGGACCGTCCGACCCACCCCATCATGCAGGGGGTTTCGGCGATCTCGTTGGGGAACTATTTGACCGGCGCCACCACCCTGCAGCATGGGTACCGGGTTGCGGCCTTCAATAACAGCCATGTCCTGGCGGGTGCTTTCGACACCCTGGGGCACCGCACCGCCGTGCTCGGATTCTTCCCGACAAGCTGGGAGTATGCTGTGGTTCAGAGCGGCCACTGGGCCCGGATGATGTTGAACACGATGTGCTGGGCCGCGGGCCTGTGCAACGAGAGCGGAGTGGAGGTCCTTCCTCCGATCAGGAACATGCCCCATATCTTCGCTTTGGCGTCGGCCCGTCCGAACCCCTTAAGGGGGACGACCGAGATCCGCTATCAATTGCCCACCTCCGGTCCGGTCCGGATCACGGTGTTCAACGTGGCCGGGCAGGCGGTGAGGACTTTGGTGGATTCCAAAGAGGATGCCGGCTACAAGAGCGTGACCTGGAACGGCCGGAACGACCGTGGGGCCCTGGTGGGTCCCGGGGTCTACCTCTACCGGATGGAGGCCGGCTCGTTCACGGCGACCAAGAAGATGGTGGTCGTGCGGTAATCTTCTAACCTTATCATTAGGGGCGCTGGAAACAGCGCCCCTTTTTTTCCTCCCAGGGGATTCTGTCTTGACAAAGTCCCCTCATTTAGCTTACCATATAGTTTAGTCCTTTGGGTAAGGCCGTATCCACATGAAAAACTTGAGGAGGTGAGGTTGACCTTAAACGCAGGCCGTGGATCCGGGCAAAAGGAATCCGATCAAGCAAAGGAGAACGCGATGAGACGTTGGTTTTGGTTGGGCCTGGCCCTGGCCCTGACCGCGATCTGGACCACCGGCGCTCTGGCTGGCTATCTGACCCCCGGCCTTCAGGCGAAGGTCGAGAAGGCTGCTCCCGGAGAGATGCTCAAGGTCATCGTCTATATGAACGGCGAGACCGATATCTCCGTTCTCCCTCCGGAGCAGAAGGACGCGATGGTCAAACAGCTCCAGGACTTCGCCGCGAACAAGCAGCGTGACCTGCTCGCGACCCTGCCCAAGTACGGGGACAAGGTGGCTAAGGTCACCCCCCTCTGGATCACGAATGTGATCGGGATGGAGGCCACTCCGGACGTGATCCGGGAGCTGGTTATGCGTTTGGACGTGGCCCGGATCGATGAGGACCGGATCATCCAGCTCGAGGACACCCATCCCAGGGATATCCCCCGCATCAACGCCAAGGAGTGGGGCATCATCAAGATCAAGGCGGACAGCGTCTGGCTGATGCTGGGTTACAACGGCACCGGGATCGTCGTGGGCAACATGGACACCGGGGTGCTGACGACCCACGTGACCTTCGGCGGCCGCTATCGCGGGGGAAACAACTCCTGGTTAGATGCCGTCAACAACCAGACGACCCCCTACGATGATCACGGCCACGGCACCCACACCATGGGCACGATCTGCGGCGGCTCCACGGCCGACACCATCGGCGTGGCCCGCGCGGCGACCTTCGTGGCGGCCAAGGCCTTCAACTCCGGGGGCAGCGGCTCAACCGTGGACATCCTGGAGTGCTACCAGTGGTTCGCCGGGACCTCCCGCCCCCATATTTTCGGGAACTCCTGGGGCAATTCCAACGGGGCGGACACTTCCTACTGGACCGCCTCGCGGAACTGCCAGATCCTGGGCATCCATCAGGCTTATTCCAATGGCAACTCCGGCCCCGGCTCCGGGTCCGTGGGCGCGCCGGCCTCCATGCCGTTCAACATCGGCGTGGGTGCCACAGATGTGAGCGATGCCATTGCGAGCTTCTCTTCGCGCGGTCCCTCCCCGGCATTTCCGGCGGGCCGGGAGTCCACGGCGCAATACCTGGATCCCAACTGGGCCGCCTCCCGGCGGAAACCCGACCTCTCCGCCCCTGGCGTGGCCGTCCGCTCCTCCTACAACAACGGCGGTTACACCAGCATGGACGGGACCTCGATGGCCTCGCCGCACGTGACCGGGACGATCGCCCTGATGCTTCAAAAGAACGATCTGATCAGGGACACCACCATTTGGCGGGTCCTGACCCAGAGCGTGGACACTCCGGCCGCGGGCCGTCCCTATCCCAACCAGAACTACGGCTGGGGCCGGCTCAACGCTTATCGCGCGGTGCAGTTGACGCCCGCGAAGTACGCCCAGTTCGCCATCGGCGCCCAGGCCGCGGACACCGTGGCTCCGAACACCGTGACGGTGGACTCGGTCACGGTCTCTTCGATGTCCAGCTTCAGCTCTCCGGTGACGATGACCCTGGACTCCATCCGGCCGGCTGAGCCGACGATCACAGTTTCGTTCGCCCCCAACCCGGTCACGCCTCCCCCGAACGGGAGCATCAAGACCGGGATGCGGATCACGACCA
>CAYGWX010000118.1:0-2800 GCA_964353855.1 uncultured bacterium
ATGTCATCCTGAGCGAGGCAAAGCCTTGCGAAGGATCCCATGGCACCGGAGAGACTCCCGACTGGGGAGGCCGATCGAGGGTCCTGCCTCGCGGCTGAAGGATCTCCGCGAATCCCTGTCACCCTGAGTCCCGCCTCCGGCGGGACGAAGGGTCTCACGGCATCCGGCCGACTCCCGTAAACTGTCCACAGTGATCGTGCCGGAGTGGCGAAATGGCAGACGCACGGGACTTAAAATCCCGGGTCCGAAAGGGCGTGAGGGTTCGAATCCCTCCTCCGGCAAACAACTTATGCGCACGTTGGCAAGTTAATTGGCAGGTCGGGGTAACACCGGGGTAACTTCCTGGCCTCATGAAGCGCCGGGCGCCCCCAGGACCGGCGATCGCCCCCCGGGTGGTGGGGGTATGTCCGCCGGAGCCACGGAGCCCCCTCTTCGCCCACCCGGGCGCGGCCGTCACGGCATCGTGCGGCCGCAGCAGCACGGTGTAGGCGGTGGGCCACATCGGCCTTCCGCGCGGGTCGAACTTCGCAGGCTCCACCACGGCGAGTACGGCAGTGCACCCCCCGCAATCGTCGATTTCGTCGTCCCGAGGTCAAGGCCGACGGCACGGAGGGGAGTCTTGCGATCAACCCGACTGCCAGCTCCGAGAAGTCGCTTCCCAGTGGTCATCCTCGTCGCTCCCGTGCGCGGTATTCGCCCCGTACAGCCTTCTCCCGCACCAGCAGATCACGAACAATTAGCTGATACGAAATCTCAACTTCTGCCGATGCCTGGCACTCGCGCTCCGCACTCTTGGTCAGTCTGAAGCCGCCGTGGGCGGCAGAAGTCCCAGAAACTGCCCGTCAACGTATACTGATGCCCAGCATGGATCTTGAGCACAGGGCAGTGGAAGGCCCCGCCGGGGTCTTTGGGGTCAGCAGAGTACGTTCTGTCGACCTCTCCGCGTCGAAGGGTTTCGGGGCGCCACCCTGGTGGATTGGCGGCCACGTCGCCCAACTTTCGCCGCGCGTTCAAAAAAGCTTGAGGCTCCACCACCCGCTTCCTGCCACGAGGAGGAGAGCTGATGAAATACGCCAAACCAGAACGTTTGTTGCTCCAGTCTCATCCTGAGTTTAACGAGCGCTGGGTTCAGGAGCGCCTTGCGGAGGACGCCACGCTTCTCGGACTCGGCCACCTTATCCTGAAAGACAAGGAGCGCCTTCAACCCCGCGCAGGTCGCCTCGATCTGCTTTTCCAAGCGGCTGATTCGACCCAACGTTACGAGGTAGAGGTTCAACTCGGAAGGACAGACGAGGCACACATCATTCGAACCCTTGAGTACTGGGACATCGAGCGCAAGCGCTATCCGCAGTATGACCACATCGCGGTTTTGGTCGCCGAGGACGTCACAAGCCGATTCCTCAACATCATTAGCCTTTTCAATGGGTTCATCCCTCTCGTTGTCATTCAGATGCAGGCCTATCGATTGGGCGATCAGATTTCCTTGGTATTCACCAAGGTCCTTGATCAGATGAGTCTTGGCCTGGTTGAGGAAGACGAAGTAACCGAAGAAGCCAATCGCCCGTACTGGGAGAAGCAAGCTAGCAAGACAACTCTCGAATACACGGACCAGGTGCTGGCTCACCTCCAGCAGCTAGACCCCGAAATCGCGCCCAAGTACAACAAGTCTTACATCGGCCTCACCAAGAGAGGACGAAGCAACAACTTCGTTAGCATCACGCCGAAGCGAGACTGGATATGGTTGGGATTCAGGTTAGAGCGCTCTCAGGAGGTGGAAAAGAAGCTCGAGCAGGCCGCGCTTGGCGGTGGGGAGTACGATTCAAAGTGGGGTAAGTACTGGGTTCGGCTCACACATGAGGAATTCAAAGAAAACCAGGCTCTCATCCAGGAGTTGCTGCAGGCCGCCTACCAGCAGGCTAATCCGTAGCTTGGATTAGCTCAAACGGGCTCGCACGGCCACCCTGTTTGCAGTCCGGCCGCTACCCCCAGCAGTTGACGCCGCCAGTTGAGAGCGGGGCGTGCAGCATGAGGAGCGGGACTGGGCTCAACTCCCGGGCTCCGACTGAAGCAGTTCCTCGATGTCATGCTCCCTCTGAAAATCGGCCTGGGCTGCCACAAAGTCGCCAGGAGTCTGATCCGCGCGCAATTCACAAAGGCGATCCGCGAATTCGCCAAGGCAGAAGTTGTTGGCAAACTCAAACCAGTCAACGACCCGATTCCCCAGCGAGTCAAAGACCAGCACCTTGACATGAGTTTGGCGTGCCGCCAATTCAAGAAGCAGAAGTGCTTCTTCGTTGTGCGGATTGATTAAGTGCTCGTACCACGAGACACGTTGCGAGGAGTTGTACACCGTCCAGAGGAGAAAGCCCACAAGGCCACATTGGTACCGTGTATCACCATCTCACTATCTTGCTGAGCGCTTGCTCGACTTCTGCGTGAGGGCCCCTCGAGCCGTCGACAGCAAGCCTCGAATTCCCGGTCCGCCTCTCGCCTCTGCGCCGCCCGCGCCATCCACCGGCTCACGCTGCCCGGGTTCTTGCCCAGTCGCCCCGCCAGGTCCTTGACCTTCACCCCGAAGCGCTCCACGCCGACGATCGCGATGATCTCGCGAGCGCGCACCGTCGCCGGCGCCTTGCTCCTCGCACCGAGGACATCGCCGCTCACGCCCAGATGCTCACCCGCCCGGCGGATGAAGGCATCCACGTCGCGGACGGTGACCCGTTGTGTCCCGGCGCCGGCCAATGCCGGCCATCGTCCGCTCCGAATCCACGATCCCTCTTGCAACTTGCAGTACACTCTC
>CAYGWX010000119.1:0-2799 GCA_964353855.1 uncultured bacterium
GTCCCGATGAATCCTATATTGTCTTCTCTTCCGACAGAAAAGGCAAGGGAGTTGGTTATAATGCATGTGATTTATATATCAGTTATAAGAATTCCGATGATGAATGGACAATACCAGTCCATATGGGTGATGCAATCAACACCGATAATATTGAACGTTTTCCATGGGTATCGCCGGATGGAAAATGTCTTTTCTTTGTTCGCGGATTTGGCGATGTATATTGGGTCTCCGCAAAAATCATCGAAGAGCTGAGACCGAAGGAAAAGAAATGAAAGAAAAAATCAAAATTAAAAAAATGCTATTTGTTTTTGTGCCATTATTCATTTTATGCTGGGGGACCGTTTATTCCCAAAATGACGGCGACCCGTTATCTGTCGCGACGTATCGAAAGATCTATTCTAAAATACTGAACGAAGAACGAACGGTCGCCATTTCTTTGCCCTATTTATATAACAAGTTGGGAAAACGGTATCCGGTTCTTTATATCCTGGACGGCGAAGATCTCACTCTGGCTTCGTTCATCGGGATAGCACGCTTCTTCAGCCCCCATCGGATTCCCGAAATGATCATCGTCGGTGTCCTGAATACCAATCGAAACCGGGATCTGTTCGCCACCGCCGTGGAAGGCCTTCCCGATACCAAAGAGGACGGGGCCCTTCGGTTTCTGAGCTTCTTATCCAGGGAACTGATCCCCTCTATTGATACCAACTACCGGACAACTGCGCAACGAACGATCTACGGTCAATCCGCCGGTGCTCAATTCGCTCTATTCTCTCTATTAACCGATTCCGAGGTCTTTGACGCATATCTGGCAAGCAGCCCGGTCATTGGATACTCGGATCGATTCCTTTTGGACAAGGCCGAGGCGTTTTTCCAGCCCGGAAAAACTTTGAACAATTCCTTATTCATTTATTACGGAACAACCGATTATCATAGTGTGACGGAGAAAATTCCCTTGCTGGAAGCCATTATCCAGAAGAACCCGCCGCAGGGTTTCACCTGGAAAATCAAAGCGGTCGAAGGCACCCATGTCCCCCGGGAGAGTTTCCATGAGCTCATGATGATGCTATACCCGGAATGGAAGCCTGTCCTGCAGCCCACAATCAGTCCCTCTCAGGGGGAATTCTTGAAAGGAACGATCCTTACTGTAGAGATCCTGGGGGGGAGCGACCCGGTTCATTACACTATCAACGGTGAAGAGCCGTCCGCTCGCTCAGCGGTGTATTCCGGACCCATCCCTATCCACCGAAACACCACCCTGAAAGCAAGGTCGATCCGTCCCGGTTTGCAGGAAACGAGAGTCGCCGAAGCACAATTCCAGGTGGTTGACCGTCTTCGCCCGTCCCGGAGTGTACGTGGTCTGCGCCAGGGACTGAGGTTCAAGTACCTCGAACAACAGATTTTTTTTCTCCCGGACCGGATTGACGGCATACCCAAGAAGTCTGGCGTGGTTCCTACGATCGATCTCAACGTCCGTGACCGAAATCAACTTTACATGATTGAATATGATGGATATGTAAAAGTGCCGAAGAGCGGTAGGTACAGATTGATCCTGAGGGCCACCAGAGCGAAATTGTTCCTGGATCAGGATCCCGTGATGTATATCGACCGCCGTTTGGCTCCTCAAGAAACGGCGAGGGACATATGCCTGGAGTCGGGCTACCATCCCATCAGGATCGTCACGGATATGTTTCTACAGCCATCCCACGTTTTGGAGCTCTATTGGGAGGGGCCGGGGATCGGAAGACAGGGCATTCCCGCTCAAGCATTTTTTCATGACTGAAGGATGGAGCCGGAAATGTTTTGGATTACTCTAAAGAATCATCAATAAATTGAGGCCGAAGGAATAGAGAATAATTATGAAAAGAATAATCAAAATGAAAAAAATGATTCTGATTTCTTACATGCTTCTCCTTGCAGTAATAGTTAATGCCCGACAAACCGATCTTCCCAAACTCACTGGCCCTTACTTCGGCCAAAAGCCGCCGGGAATGACACCGGAGATCTTCGCGCCCGGTGTTGTATCGTTAAAAGATCACATCGAAATGGGGTGCACCTGGTCGCCCGACCTTAAGGAATTCTATTTTGCCAGGTCCGAAACCTCTGAGGTGAGCTCGAATTGGGCTATTTGGCAGTGTCGAGAGGAAGACGGCGTCTGGACCGACCCGCGCGTCGTTTCGTTCTCCGGCGTATACCGGGATTTTTACCCTTTCATACCGCCCGACGGACAACGTCTGATTTTTATCCGGAGGGACAACAAAGAGAACAAAACACGCATGGGATCATGGATTGTCGACAGGAAAGGAAGTTCCTGGAGTGAACCGCGCTTCTTTCTCGATGCCTATTGTCTGACGACCCATGATTTCCGGACGTTCTATTTTTCCACCGAGGGAACCGAAAGAGATATCGGGCAACTCGCCTTTGATAACGGTGTTTTTTCTGACCCGGTGCGACTTCCGGGCCAGCTGAACACCGCGGAATGGGAAGCGCATGGAATCACCTCTCCCGACGGGAGCTACATGCTGTTCGATCGAACAAAAAGCACCTTTGTCTCGTTCTTGCGGGATGATGGAACATGGAGCCGAGGATACGATCTTGGCAGGAAATGCTTTGTCCCGGCCATCTCACCGGATGGCAAGTACATTTTCTTTGAATCCGGCGGCGATATCTATTGGGTGGACGCCAAGATCATAGAAAAATTCAGAATTCATGGCACTCAAAGGGATGATTTCCCGGTTCTCAAGGGCCCCTACCTCGGCCAGAAGCCGCCGGGGATAACGCCGGAGATTTTCGCGCCAG
>CAYGWX010000120.1:0-2727 GCA_964353855.1 uncultured bacterium
CTTGGGGCCTTTGGTCTGATCGGCACGTTGAGGAAGTGGCAGGCGGAGACAAAGTCATGAGCAAGGAACTGCTCGCACGATCCAGCCCGGGCGAGGTCATACAGAAACGTGCAACTGCCATGAGCCCCACGACGCGACAATACAATAGGGTTGGCTTCCAAGGAGACAAACAGAATGAAGACAGACTGCTTCGCGCCTCTTGCCCGCAACAAAACGAGGGTGGGACTGTGGTTCCTTGTGGGAGCGGCTTTGATGCCGGCGATCGGACTCGCTGCCGAACAGGAGCGAGGGATCCTGGTGGAGAACGCTCGGAGCACGGCCTCTTCCTCTGCAGCCTCGCCACAGCCGACGGTTCGCGGCAGGCCGCCCGTCTCCTTGGACGGCATTCTCGAGCGCCCGGGCGCGGATTTCCCCAACCTCATGTGGCTGCCGGATTCGGACAGGATCGTGCTCACCCTCGGGCGGTACTACGAACCGCAGAAAACGGTCATCCTCTCGACGAGAACGGGCGAGCGCAAGGAGATCGGCGGTTTGACGGTCAACTTCGGTGGAAGCTCGCAGCTCTCGGGAGACGGCACGCGGCTGGCCTACCTCAAGGAGGGATGGCTGTGGGTTGTGCCGCTGCGGGGCGAGATGGCGCCCGAACGGATTGCCCAGCTCGATCTGTCACTCGGAAAGGCGTACGACGACTCGAAGATCTTCTGCTGGGGCGACGCGGACCGTGCGATCTACTACACCCAACGGCCAAAGAGACCTCCGAAGGCCAAGCCCCGAGACGACAAGCCCACGGCTGTTGATTTCGATCCGTACGCGGAGCTTCCGCTTCCTCTGGAGATCTTCCGCCTGGACCTCGGCACGAAGGAGAGCCGCCGAGTGGCCCAAGTCGACGCAGACATTCGAGACCTGACCTGGAACCCCCACGCCTCGGAGCTGCACGTCGCCACCGTCCGCCTTTGGGGATACAACGAAAGGCAGGGTTCTTCGAAGATCCTCGCGCTCGACCCGAAGACCGGGAAAACCCGTGAGGTCCTCCGAACCGCCGGGGGGAGCCAGAGCCTGCGCAGTCACTTCTCCCCGGACGGACGGTGGGTCGCGACCACCTACGACTACGAGAACGTCGTCTACGACTTCCGGAACAACGTGGTTCTCATTGATACGACGAGCGGCGCCCAGCGCGCCCTGGCGCCGGAGCTGCACGTCGGGGAGGACCTCCAGTGGTCGCGGGACTCGGGCGCCTTGTACGCTCGCGCGCTCGATGGAGGTTTTAATGGGATACGGCGACTCGGGGTGGACGGCTCGGTAAGGATCCTCGAGAGGGGCGAGCGGTACATCGACGCATTCGCCCTGGCGCCCGACGGTACGAAGTACGTCTCGCTCACCCAGGACGGTCAGGGCCGTCACGAGCTGCGCCTGACGAATTCGGACGGTAGCAACCCCCGGGTTCTTCTCACTATCGACGATCCGACACCAGAATTCGCGATGGGGGAGTTTCGGGAGATGTCATGGCCGAGCTTCGACGGCATGCGCATCTACGGGTTCGAGATACGACCCGTGGGTTTTGATCCGAGAAAACTCTACCCGATGCTCGTGGACGTGCACGGGGGCGGGCCGGGCAGCCGTCTCTACCTGAGTGGTGGCGTGATCGGCAGCTCGCTCGAGCGTCAGCTCTGGGCGGGCCGGGGCTACGTCGTGTTCGTTCCCGACTATCGGTCGGCGGCGACGGCGTACGGGCCGGGCGTGATTGAGAAGATGCGGGGCCGGAGCTACTCCGTCACGGACACCCGCGACATCATGGCGGGCGTGGACTTCATGGTCGCGCAAGGATACGTGGACCCGGATCGGATCGGGCTGCTCGGTCAGAGCGCCGGAGCGCACCGGGTCAACGTTCTCCTCCCGACGACGACGCGCTTCCGGGTGGCGGTTTCCAACGAGGGCTGGGCCAACGGCTGGATTTCGGATTCGACCGGCCCCATGACCGGAAGGTGGGAGCATCCCATCACGGAGTGGTTCTTCCGTACGACACGCGCCGAAAACCCGGAGCCGTGGTTCGCCGAGGATCCGATGTCACGATTGCACGAGATCCGCACACCCACGCTGCTGATCTCCGGGACTCCGGAGCTGGGTGCCGTGGATCGGATGACGAACGAGTACATCTTCACGATGCTGCGGCGAAGGGGTGTTGATACGAAGCTCATCCTGTTTCCAGACGAAGGGCACGGCACCACGCGTGTGGCAAACCAGCGTTACCTGATGGGCGCGGTTCTGGAGTGGGTCGAGGGGCATCTCGACCTGAAACGGGACGGGGAAGGCCATCTTGTGTTCCAGGGGGATCGTGTCGCCTCGAATAGGGACGCCGCCAAGGGTGGGCCGGCTTCGCCGGTGAGAGGAAACCCATGATGGAGTTTGTGCTCTTTCTCGCGCGTGACAACCGCGATCTTGCCGCGGCGCTTGACTCTCACCGCCCCCGGGGCCGTGACCGAAGCGATGCCGTGGATCCTCAAGATCCCGAGCCAGGTGCAGACCTGCCCGCGTCTGGATCTGGTTGACACTGGATTCATCTCGGAGAAGAAGGTAAAGGGGGAACCCCAATGAATATCCTGAGGCCAAGTCGACTCCTTTTCTGCCTCGGCGCCGCGCTCTGCGCATTGCTAGCGTCCGCCCCGGCGTCGGCCCAACAGCGGCCCATGGCACCGGACGATGTCCTGCGTCTGGAGGAATTGGGCGATG